>NZ_JBCECX010000043.1:9009-42236 GCF_039207905.1 Cellvibrio sp. | reverse complement strand
CAAATGACCTGTAATGACCTGAATCAATTACAACAAAATCTGAAAAATCAAAAACTACAGATTACCTTACCCAAACAATGCGCAGGTTAAAGCGCATTGCATAAGTAAAACGGGGGTCGCTTTAAACAGCGCCCCGCACAAACATCAAACCAATCGTATTGCGCAATTGATGGACGACACGCATACGCACTGGCTCTGCGTTGATCGCCCCCACGGCCTTTTTGAATTTCACTGACACTTCAGTTCCAACTGGCGGGCAGACCTGATTTTCAATCTGCACCTGTGCACCACCATCAGAAATATCTTTGGCGAAGCCGATAATCGTACCGAAACTCGGGTGGGACATTTCAACACGCACCGAGGTTGAGGTGCGTTCAAATATACGGCGTTCGTTCACTGTTAACTCTCCATAAATTTATTAGCCGTTTTGGCTCTATTAGCACATTTCTTGAGTATAGATACTAATCGCTAAAAATCACTACCAATAAAAAAGGGGCCTAAAGCCCCTTTGCCTGCGCGGATCTACCTATTAAAAGGTCAATCCAAGGCGCTGGCCGACCATCTCGTAAGACTCGACAACATTGCCGAGGTTCTGACGGAAACGGTCTTTATCCAATTTCTCACGGGTGTCTTTATCCCACAAACGGCAGCCATCAGGTGAGAACTCGTCCCCAAGAATGACTTCGCCTTTGTGCAGGCCGAATTCCACTTTGAAATCCACCAACAGCATATTGCCTGATGCAAACAAATCCTTCAGCACCGCATTGATCTTGAAGGTCAGTTCTTTCATGCGCGCCAACTGTTCTGGAGTCGCCCAACCAAATGATTGCACGTGAGACTCATTGACCATTGGATCACCCAATGCATCGTTCTTCAGGAAGAGTTCAAATGTTGGTGGATTAAGTTCCAGACCTTCTTGCACGCCCAGACGACGCACCAGAGAACCGGCCGCAAGGTTGCGCACTACGCACTCTACCGGAATCATCTGCATGGTTTTAACCAGCACTTCAGTATCCGACAACAGCTTCACGAAGTGGGTAGGAACGCCCGCTTCTTGCAATTTGCCCATGATGAACGCGTTGAACTTGTTGTTCACCATACCTTTGCGATCAAGCTGCTCGATACGCTTGCCATCAAAGGCTGAGGTATCGTTGCGGAACAACATGATCACGTGATCGGGATCGTCAGTTTTGTAGATGGATTTGGCTTTGCCAGCGTAGAGTTGTTCGCGCTTTTCCATTGATAGGCCTGCTATTCGAAAGTAAAAATAATGAAACAGATTTTTAAGAAGCTGTACTTTAGAAGCTACAGTCAGGAAACCGATAACCAGTCAAAACCCTGGTTTTGACACGCAAAAGTCACTTGTCTGACCTCGGCCGTGACAGGTGCCAAAGCGGCTTGCGCCAACTCCAGCGAATTATTTTGTTGGCTGATATGTGCCACCACCAAATGCTGCAAACGCGCACAATTCAGGCGTTGCAAAAATCCCGCCGCCTGCTGGTTGCTCAAGTGTCCCCATAGCCCGCCCACCCGCTGCTTTAACGATGGTGGATATGCACCTGAAGCCAGCATCACCGGATCATGGTTCGCTTCCAGAACCATTGCATCCAGATCCTGAAAATGGGCTTCCACATGAGCGGTAATACTGCCCAGATCCGTTAATACACCTAGACGCAAGCCCGCATATTCAAATACAAACTGCGTCGGCTCACGTGCATCGTGCGGCACCGCCACCGGCGTTACCAGCAGATCATTCAACACAAATGGAGCATAGGCTTCGATCAAACGCAGATCCGGCAGCTCACCCAAATTGCGGCTGTTGTAAGTGCCGGGAGTCATATACACCGGCAAATTGTAGCGCCGGGCGAGCGCAGCAACACCTTTGATGTGATCAGTATGCTCGTGGGTAACTAATATCGCCGTCAGCTCTTCAGCGCAGCACCCCAAGCGCTCCAGCCGCTGGATCGCCTCGCGTACACTAAAGCCGCAATCGATCAACAGCCTGCCTGCGCTCCACTCAACCAAGGTAGCGTTGCCGCGGCTACCACTACCCAAGGATGCAAAGCGGAGCGGAGCCTGCATTTAGATCAGGTTTCTACGCAATATTGTCAGCAGTTCACGTGCTTCGTGTGGGGTCAAACGCTTGCCGTAAGGATCGCGGACACGCACCACAAAATTACCTTCAGTTCCGGTTACTACAATCAGATAACCAGGTGCATCAGGCAGAACTTTCTCTTCATCACGATCTGAACGCGGAGCCTTCTCGAATGCATCACCGGTCAGCATATTGGTACTGATTTGTGCCAATGAATACTTACTGGTAGGTGGCTTTGGATTCAGACCTATGTGGAAAGTACGTCTGAACCAACCCGGCTTGGCATCTTCCGGATCAATGTATTGAACATAGAACAGACCAGCTTCAGTGTCAGATTCAAAGGTAGTGAAACCGTCTTGTTTGGCAGCGTAGGTCAAAGTAGCAAAGGTACGCTGGCGATCCAGTTTGATCGTCATCAACGGCTCATTACCTGCCACACCCAGATTCGCTTTTACCGAACCACCAATGGTCTGCGCGAGCAGCGAGGTGCCACCTTCTGCGGTTTCGCTTGCAAGAGTCGCTGCCAATTCATCCAACATCCATTTTTCGCGCTCAGGGTTTACCGAGCGACGCGGCCAGCCCATATCAGCAGCGGGCTTTTCAGCAACCGGCACACTCATGTGGGTGATATGGATTTCAGTTGTCTCAGGTTGTACACCCTGATCGATCTGCAAACGGTAGCGATCGTAAGTCGACAAATCGGTTTTGAATTGCAACCAGCTGGTCTCGATAATGCCTTTACTGATATCGGCTTTGCTAACCGCCAAAGTATTCACATTGAGGAAGTTGCGAATACGCGGCCAGACTTCACCCGGAGCGGCGTTCAACAGAATCCAGCTCTCGCCACCTACACGCTGAATCTTGACGTTTTCCTGCTCCAAATTTGCCGAAAGCGGCATAGGACGCGGAACTTCATAAGCATCTGCAGTTGGATCAAAACCGAAGTCAGTCGCGGTAATGGGCGGAATGGGGTAAAGCTCACCCATGGTTTCCGATTTTTTACCGGCCGGTAAAACCAGCGGAGGAATATTGTCTGCTTTGAGATAATCACCTTCGCGGTTGCGGAACGGGCCGTTTTCGCCAAAAAACATACCGCAGCCAGAAAGTGAAACCGTCAGGCTGGCAACCATTAGCATCAAAAAAGGACGCTTGATCGACAGCAAAGGAGTTGTTGTTATGGTCATTGCTTTAATTGGACTCATGAATCATCTCATCGACAACATGCAAAGGACGGTGGATTAAATACCGGCAGCTTGCATCGCTGTTTTAACCTGTTGGTGATACTGCTCCGACAAACGCGTCAGCGGCAGGCGAATTCCCGATTGAATCAAACCCAATTGTTCCACTGCCCATTTCACCGGGATCGGATTGGATTCAACAAACATGCCGGTATGCAGAGGCAGCAAACGCTCATTAATCGCACGCGCTTCCGCCGCATTACCAGCCAGCGCCAATTCACACATACGTGCAATGGCCGCAGGTACGACATTCGCCGTGACAGAAATATCCCCTTTGCCCCCTAAAAGAATTAAATCGACTGCAGTTGCGTCGTCGCCAGAGATGATAGCGAAGTCGGCTGGAGCCTGATCAATCAACAATTTAGCGCGCTCAAGGTCACCAGTAGCTTCTTTAATGCCGATAATATTTGCCACTTTGGCAAGGCGCAGTGCTGTTTCCGGTTTCATATCAACACCGGTACGACCAGGTACGTTGTACAGGAACTGCGGGATCGCAACCGCTTGGGCAATATGAGCATGGTGCAAAAACAAACCTTCCTGAGTCGGTTTGTTGTAGTAAGGAGTCACAAGCAGACAGGCATCAACGCCCGCATCTTTTGCGGCTTGGGTTAGCTCAACTGCTTCAGAGGTAGAGTTAGCACCGGTACCGGCGATCACCGGAATACGGCCATTAACTTGATCGACCACTTTTTTAATAACCGCCAAATGCTCATTCACATTCAGGGTTGCCGACTCACCAGTGGTACCCACAGCCACTATGGCATGTGTACCCTGCTCAAGATGCCAGTCCACCAACTTATGCAGCGCAGCCCAATCGAGGGAATTGTCGGCATTCATCGGGGTAACCAGGGCAACCATACTGCCTTGAATCATCTAGAGCTCCATTAGCTAGCGAAATAAGTAGCGATAAAAGTTGGGAAATTAGGGCGATCAAATAACGAAAGGCGCCATGGTACTGAGTGGGGCCAGACGAAACAAGCAAAACACCATCAAGAGTTAGCGAATACTTATTTTTTAAAATCGAGCATGCGCTGCAGCGGAATCATCGCCCGCCTGCCCAACTCGGGATCGACATGGATTTCGTTATCGCTCTGCTCAAAAACGGTCGCCAAATTGTCCAATACATTCATCGCCATCCAAGGGCAGTTGGCGCATGAACGACAGGTTGCACCGCTACCCGCAGTAGGCGCGATATGGAAAATCTTATCGGGATTGACCTGCTGCATCTTGTAGAAAATGCCCTGGTCAGTCGCCACGATAAACTCGCGGTTTGGCAGGGTTTGCGCAGCCTTGATCAGCTGCGAGGTGGAACCCACCACATCTGCCAAATCAACCACTGATTTGGGCGATTCCGGGTGCACAAGAACAGCAGCATCCGGGTACAGAATTTTAAGATCCTCAACCCCTTTCGCTTTGAACTCTTCGTGAACGATACAAGCACCGTCCCACAAAAGGACATCAGCGCCGGTTTTTTGCTGCACATAAGCGCCGAGGTGTTTGTCCGGTGCCCAGAGGATTTTTTTGCCTTGGCGATCGAGGTAATCGACCACATCCAACGCGATACTGGAGGTCACCACCCAATCCGCACGCGCTTTTACGGCGGCAGAGGTATTAGCGTAAACCACCACAGTGCGGTCAGGATGCTGATCGCAGAAAGCCGAGAATTCATCGATAGGGCAACCCAGATCCAGCGAACAAGTCGCTTCAAGGGTTGGCATAAGTACGCGCTTTTCTGGTGTGAGGATTTTGGCGGTCTCACCCATGAACTTTACGCCGGCCACGATCAGGGTATCGGCAGAGTGATTTTTGCCGAAACGCGCCATCTCCAACGAATCGGAAACACAGCCACCGGTTTCTTCCGCCAAAGCTTGAATCAGGGGGTCAGTGTAATAGTGGGCAACCAACACCGCGTTGTGCTGCTTGAGCAGGGATTTAATGCGGGCTTTGTAGTCAGCCTCTTGCTCAGGCGTGTATTGGGGGGCACTCCACACACGGGCAAGATGTTGTTTGACGAGATCTTCAGCGGCGGTATCGCGCGCAGCCAGATTCAAAAATTCAGACATGTAATCGCCTCACTCAAGCTCACTCGCAGTCGCGAGCGGAAATATGCACGCAATTTTATCACAGAGCCGCATCGGGATTGGCGGTTAAATAAAACCCCAATACTGAATCGATGCTAATTTCGCCCAATAAAAAAGGGCGCTTTAATAAGCGCCCTTTTTCAATTCACTACAAAATATGGTGGGTCGTGCTGGATTCGAACCAGCGACCAATTGGTTAAAAGCCAACTGCTCTACCGACTGAGCTAACGACCCTAAATGCGAGGCGCGTATAATAATGTTTCAGCCTGAAAAAACAAGCCTTTTTTGCGAAATAAAGCACATTGATTATTCCACAAAGAATAATTGGTTATTAAAGAGCCTTTTTGTTAACTTTATCAACACATAACCCATGGCCCACGGAGCGGGTATTACGGATTTTGCGGAAGGAAAAAACTTTCACGACGACGGCGTCAAATCTAACCTATTCTTAGAGTGCTTCTTAATACCTGATGAGGTACCCAGGCTCAGAAGTGTTGTACTGGAATAGTTATAGGATTGATTGTCCTAGTCGATAATGAGACCGACGCATGCTTTTTGCCTCACCCGCGGAAGGAATTTCGAAGCCCACATCACTCAGGCTCGCTCAATTTCTGATGGTATTTCTGGCCTACAGCCTCACCGGCTGGTTAGGCATATGCGTGCCGTTTGAAAGCGACCGCGTTACCCTTTTCTGGTTACCCAGTGGTATTGCGCTAGCGGCGTTTTATCGCTGGTCGCCGCGTTTGTGGCCCGCTGTTTTTGCAGCAGCCTTGAGCATACAGATTTACAGCGGCGCAACACTGCCGATTAATCTCTTACTTGCGGCAGGCAATACGCTTTCACCACTTTTTGTAATCTGGTTGCTGCGACGCGCGCACTGCAATATCACCCAACTCGACCGCGCCAACACCATAAGCTTCCTATTACTCGGCGCACTGGGGATGCTGATATCCGCCGGCATCGGCGGTTTTGCACTCAATCATTACAACAAGGGCTCTCTGGAAGAAGGTTTATACACCGCTCTGATTTGGTGGATGGGCGATAGCCTCGGCGTATTCCTCGCAACGCCTTTGCTCGTCAATTTCAACCGCGCCAGCCTTGATAAAGTATTGAACCGCAAATTGGATTTTTTTGTCGTCGCAGCAGTGAGCTTTGCCGTTGGCCTCTGTTGTTTCCCGCTCAACAATTTTGATAACAACATTCATTTACCAATTGTGTTTACCAGTTTTGTCTGCGTTGCTTGGGCCGCACTTTCATTCGGTCTATTGGGCTGCGCATTTACCACGATTGGTTTTAGCTTTCTCGCCATCTGGTCAACCGTGAACCAGCTCGGTCCATTTTCACTGCCCTCGCAACAGGTGAGTTATTGGGTGATATGGATTTATTCCGCCAGCATGACAATCCTGGGTTTGATGATCACCGCAGCGCACACCGAAATTGCCACCGCGACGCTTCAACTCGGCGAATCAAACCAGGAACAGGAAAAACAAAAGAAGCATCTCGAAGCTGTTTTGCACGCGATTCCTGATTTACTGTTTGAAATTGATCGACAAGGCCATGTGCTTGCTTTTAACGGCGCCAATGAGCATCACACGCTTTCTGCCGCCGATGTGCTGGGCAAAAACCTGTCCGAAACTCTCGCCTCCACATCGGTATCGGTATGGATGAGTGCATTAAGTGAGGCCGATAATTGGGGCATATCCCAAGGCAAAAGTATTCGTATCACCCAAGGCGACAGCACTTTTTGGTACGAGCTTTCTATCGCCAAATTAGGTGGAGCTCGGCGCGAAGATGACCGTTTTATTTGCCTCGCACGCGACATCACCAAACGTGTTCACACTCACCAAACCGACTTGGAAAACGAACAGCGTTTCCGCAATATTTTTGAAACCACGCGCAACATTGCCGTACAAGGTTACAACCGTTTCCATGAAGTGATTTTCTGGAACAAAGCCAGTGAAGATCTCTATGGCTTCACCGCCGCTGATGCAATGGGGAAAAAACTGGAAGACCTGATTATCCCCGGTTTTATGCGCGAGGGAGTGCATCAGGGCATTGAAGACTGGCATGAAAAAGATATCGCCATTCCTTCCGGCGAACTCGCATTACAACATGCAAACGGCAGTGAAGTCTGGGTCTATTCCAATCATGTATTGATCGACACTCCCGACCACAAGGAAATGTATTGCCTCGATATCGACCTTGGTCCACAGCGCAAAGCGCTACTGCAAGCTGAACAGGAGCTGGGCGAACGCAAACTAATTGAAGATGCGCTGCGCCAAAGTGAACAGCGTCTGGAAAGCGCGCAAGTAATGGCGCGCGTTGCGCACTGGAGTTGGAATCCACACTCAGATGAATACAGTTTCGGCACATCCATGCGTGAACTCTTCGCGCTGCCTGCTGAATATTTACATGCAAAGATGAATGATTTTGTCAGCCTCTTTATTCATGCGGATGATCGCGAGCTGATGCTCAACACGCTTGCTGACAGCCTGCGTTACCACAAGCCGTTAATGCTGGAAACCCGTATTGAAATTAACGGGCAAAAATTTTGGCTGCAATTACAAGGCGACACTATCGAGGTCAATGACAGCACTATCTTGCAAGGAACAATCCAGGATATTACTGAGCGTAAGGGGTTAGATTTAGCGCTTGCTGCAGCCGCGTCCGATGCAGCATCCGCATCAGATTTCTTTATCACTATCCTCAATGCGCTGTCTGATGCAATTGGTGCACAGCACGCCGTGATCAGCTTGATTGACCCCGAAAATCCCAATGAAGTATTCACTCACACTTATTTAAAAGATGGGCAACTGCAACCCAATATCCGCTACTCATTAGCGGGTACGCCGTGCAATGATGTAATGGAAGAAAACCTGTGTTTTATGAGCACCGGTGCACGCGAGCGATATCCGCAAGACGAATTGCTAGTCCAGTACAACATTGATAGTTACCTGGGCGTCGGTATCAAAAACGCGCAGGGGAAACCGATTGGTATTCTGGTGTTGTTGGGCGAGCATCCGCTGCCTATTTCACCGCAAATCAGTTCGCTATTACTTATTTTTGCTGATCGCATTGGCGGTGAATTGCGTCGCGCACAAGATCAGGAAAAAATTTATAACCTTGCATTTTTCGATCCACTCACCCGCCTGCCGAACAGACGTATGCTGCAGGATCGCCTTAAATTATTAACCGCACAAAGCGCACGTACTGATCAACACGGCGCGCTGCTGTTTATCGATATCGACCATTTCAAATTGCTGAACGATACACGCGGCCATCACATTGGCGACCAATTGTTGGTGCAAGTTGCTGAGCGTATTAACAGCATTATCCGCACCACCGATCTAGCCGCGCGCCTGGGTGGCGACGAGTTTGTGGTGGTGTTTGATAATCTGGGCAATAACGCCGAAACCGCAGCGATGGAGGCGAAAAAGCGCGCAGAAGAATTGCACGATTTGATCAACCTACCCTACCCGTTACAGCAATCGGTTTTTCACTGTACGATTAGTATTGGCGTAAATTTATTTAAAGGCCAAACACGTACCATCGATGATTTGTTACGCCATGCCGATGTTGCCATGTATCAAGCCAAAGACAGCGGCCGCAATGCGATCCGCTTTTTTGACCCGGATATGCAATCGCATTTGGAAAAACGTGCCGCTATCGAAGCTGATTTGCGTATCGCCTACGAATCACACAACCAACTTGCCCCCTACTATCAGGTACAAACGGACAGCAACGGCAAAGCAATAGGCGCAGAATTATTGCTGCGTTGGAAACATCCCGAAAATGGCATGATCTCGCCCGCTGAATTTATTCCGGTGGCAGAGCAAACCGGACTCATTATTTCGATTGGCAAACAAGTGATTCGCCAAGCTTGTGAGCAGCTACACGCATGGAGCCAAAAACCCGGATTTGCACATTTAAGTGTGGCGGTGAATGTCAGCCCTATTCAATTTAACCAATCTCACTTTGTGGAAGATGTGTTGCACATTGTTGGCGAGAACAACATCAATCCAAAATTGTTGAAGCTTGAACTAACTGAAAGTTCGCTGTTAAAGAATGTCGATCAAAGCATCGAAAAAATGCAGCAATTGCAAAATGCCGGCATCGGCTTTTCCATGGATGACTTTGGTATTGGCTATTCTTCACTGTCATATCTTAAGCGTTTACCGCTCGATCAATTAAAAATCGATCAAACCTTTGTACGCGATATTGCGATTGATCCGAATGATGCAATTATCACGCGCACCATTATTGCGATGGCGCAAAACATGAATTTGCAGGTGATAGCGGAAGGCGTTGAAACAGAAGCGCAGAAAAACTTCCTGGAACAGAACGGTTGTTCAATGTTCCAGGGTTACTTTTTTGGCAGGCCGGTAGCTGTCGCTGAATTTGAACAGCAATTGGTAGAGCGGAATTATTTATAGAAAGTAAAAACCTGAAATCAAACTCAAGCCTGATAATGGGTAGGGTCAGCAATCCCCGCTTGCACAAAACCTTGCTTGCGCAGACGACAGCTATCGCATTTACCACAGGCTTCGCCCTGGTCGTTCGCTTGGTAGCAAGAAACAGTCAGACCGTAGTCCACTCCCAACTTCACGCCCAATTGCACAATTTCCGCCTTGCTTAAATGGATCAGCGGAGTGCGGATATGCAACTTATTACCTTCAGCACCAGCACGAGTAGCGAGATTTGCCATAGTTTCATAAGCGGCAATATATTCTGGGCGGCAATCGGGATAACCAGAAAAATCCACCGCATTAACACCGATAAAAATATCATCGCTACCCAACACTTCAGCCCATCCCAACGCAATCGATAAAAATACGGTGTTCCGCGCTGGAACATAAGTAACAGGAATTCCGCCGGTTTCTTCTTCCGGTACATCAATCGCATCATCGGTTAACGCCGAACCGCCAATTGAACGCAAATCCAATTTAATCACTTTATGCTCAACTGCGCCCATGGCTTTTGCAGTGCGCTCCGCCGCCAGCAATTCTGAGCGATGGCGTTGGCCATAATCAAAACTCATTGAATAACAGGCATAACCTTCACTGCGCGCTATCGCCAACACTGTGGTGGAATCAAGGCCACCCGACACGAGTACTACGGCTTTTTTTTGCGACATAACCACTACCAACAGAAATGAAATTTAAAAAAGACAGGCAACTAAAAAATAGAATCTGCTATCAATGAACAAGAGCATTAATGACCGGGAGCATCGTTCCAAAGAATTTTGTGCAGCTGTAATTGGAAACGCACCGGAAGATTATCCGCAAGAATCCACTCCGCCAATTCCAGCGGCGTCACATCACCGAACGCGGGCGAGAACAGCACATTCGACACTTTTTCAGTGAGTTGATGCTCGTCCAATTTGAAACGCGCCCACTCGTAATCAGCGCGATTACAGATAACAAACTTGATTTGATCCTGCTGTCTAAGCAGCGGAATATTTTCCCAGCGATTACGCCCCACCTCACCTGAACCGGGCGTTTTCAAATCGACAACTTTAATCACCCGCGGATCAACGTTATCGACCGGCAGCGCACCGCTGGTTTCCAGCGACACGCTATATCCCACATCGCAGAGCGCCGTCAGCAGCGTCAGGCACTCACGCTGGGCAAGCGGCTCACCGCCGGTCACACAAATATAGCGCGGATTAAAACTGGCAACTTTGGCGAGGATCGCATCGAGCGACATACGCTCACCGCCATAAAATGCATACTCGGAATCACAATAACCACAGCGTAGCGGGCAACCAGTAAGGCGCACAAATACTGTCGGCAAACCAACAGTTGTGGACTCGCCCTGCAGCGAATAGAAGATCTCGGTAATTTTTAAACTAGCTTGGGTCATGTGGATTGGACGTTGTGTAGCCAGGAAAATCGGACAGCGACGACTTGAAACCAGGTTCAAATTGCCGCACTTAATGCTTAATGCCGGGCGCTGGAAATGCAGGCGCGGTTGAAAGACGCGCAGTTTACCTAAAGGCGCCCCGCGATGCGAGGCAATCCGCCCAGCGATTTGCCCTGTCGCCGCCAGCGCTGGTATGCTGGCAGATCGCGCTTTTTGTCAGAATTACCTTTTTACTACTATCAACCAGCTTTGTAATCAATGATCAAACCGACCAAAACCCGCCGCCAAATGCATCAGGAACTGGAGCAACAAGTCCAGGAGTTCCTGCATAAGGGTGGGCAGGTGAACGAAGTACCGCGCGGTTTGAGTGGTCGCCCCGATGCAAACGGGCCATTGATCAGTATTTTTGACGGTACCAGTCAGGAAGATCGCACCCCGTTGCCCGAGGTTGTCGCGGCAATCGAAGCACGTAAAAAGCCGCAACTGGCACTCAAACCCAAAAAGCCGCGCCCGCGAAAAAAGGTCATCCTCGATGATTTTGGTCAACCACTGCGCTGGGAATGGGTTGAGGAATAACCGCCAATTACGCGGGTTCTGCAACCTTTTCGTTACGCTTCACTCCATGTACTACCGTAGTATTGCGCCCGCGGCGCTTGGCCTCATAAAGTGCATTATCTGCCGCGCGAAACCAGCCAGCGTAGTCCGTAAACCCGTTTTCCCAAGTGGCCACGCCCAAACTGATTGTGCAGCGCAACGCCTGCTGATGCTCAAGATCCTGCTCACAGAAACAGGCTTGGGCAATCACCTGGCGCAAACGCTCTGCCGTCGCCGCTGCCGCCTCTCGCCCGGTATTAGGCAATAGCAGCGCGAACTCCTCACCACCGTAGCGCCCCAACAACTCAGCTCCGCGCAGATTGGTTTGTAGCTGACGGGAAATTTGCTGCAAGACCAGATCGCCCACACTATGCCCGTGGGTGTCATTGATAGATTTGAAATGATCCACATCCAGCAGCACCATCGATAACGGCTGCGGGTGGCGGCGCGCCTGGGCAATCAAATCATTTACCCGGCTCTCCCAGTAATGGCGATTGAACAGCCCGGTCAGGCCATCGGTACGGCTCAACTGCTGCAGTAATTCTTTCTGTTTATGGAGCTGGATAGCCAGACGATAAGTGATAGAACCAATCGCCAGCGGATAAGCCACCAGCATCGGTAAACAGGCATAAATTAACCAGTCACTCATCTCCAAACGGGGATGAAAGCCGATCAACAATAGGCCTACCAGCAGGCCAATCAGACTGGTTCCGACACTTCGGATAAACAGCTTCAAGCCGCCAGCGGCAATGTTGTCCATCCACATCATCATAATGACCATGCAGCTGGTGAGCGGACTAAAACTCATGGCGACGACCCAAAAACCGCCGGTCGCACTATCTATAAGTAGGTGACGATGTTCAGCCAAAAAAGGATTTTTACTACGGATAGCAATCAGATAGGCGATATGCGGCCAGACAAAACCGTTGAGTACCAAAAGCACCCAGTATCCCCAGTGCACCTGATGCGTGTAGAGCACCGCAGCAATTGCCATCGCGCCCATGCCCATACCCAAAGTACGCGCAGGATAAACTCGCTTAACAAAACTGATGCCGCGCCGGGAATCTTTACTCTTGATCAATCACAATTGCCTGTTCAACAAAACTACGAGAGGAAACGCCTTAAGATTAGAGTATTTTGGCGCCAAATAAAGCCTGAGCGCATACTTTTTACGCGTAAATAGAAAAATATCATCAACAAACCCATGGCAATAAAAAAGCCGCCCAGGGTGAGTCGGGCGGCTTCAGATTAATGTAAAGATAATTCCTTACAGCCAGTCTTTACGCTTGAAGTACCAATAAGGAAGGATCGCCGACAACAACATCAGCGCCACCGCAACCGCAAAACCGTATTTCCAATGGCTGTGCGGGATAAACTCAAAGTTCATCCCGTAGGCACTGGCAACCACCGTCGGCGGCAGGAATACCATGGCGGCGATGGAGAAAATCTTGATAATCTGGTTCTGCTCAATATTGATGAAACCCTGGGTCGAGTCCATCAAGAAGTTGATTTTGTCGAACAGGAAGGCGGTGTGCGACATCAATGTGTCCACGTCGCGCTTGATCTCACGCGCCGTTTCCTGCAATTCAAAGGTTTCGCGCAGGTGGCGCTGCAAGAAGGAAATCGAGCGCTGGGTATCCATCAAACACAGGCGAATCTTTCCGTTACTGTCTTCCAGCTTGGCGAGTTGATCGATGGCATCTTCCAGTTCGGCGTCCGCATCCTCCAACACCATATGGCTGACTTCTTCGAGTTTGCGATGAATATCTTCGAGGGCATCGGCGAGATTTTCCACTTTCTGCTCGAACATAGTGACCAGCAAATCCTGGGATGACGCCACTTGCACCTGACCAGCACGCGCGCGCATACGCAGCAAACGAAAGTCAGCAAGGTCGCCATCGCGCACGGTAATCAACCGTTTTTCTTGCAGGATGAACGCCACAGTAGCGGTACTGTGACGACCGGATTCGCCGGGTGCGAGGAATAATGAGTGAACGTGGATACCGACGTTATCCTGAAAGTAACGCGCTGAGAATTCGATCTCCTCTACATCGTCAGACTCAGGCAACTCCGCGCGCAAGAAGGTATTCAGCTCCTCACGCTCCTCGTCACTGGGCTCGTTAGCATCGATCCAGAGCGCATTGCCCAACTCCAACCGGGTATTTTCGTCCGGCTGTTTGTCTTCGCGCAGGGTATTACCTTGAATTTTAAACATTCTCAACATAAGTGTTTATCTCCTGCAGCTTCAAGGTTTACGGTGGATCCCACTGATTTGGCGGCTTTATAGCATAGGCCAAATAAACTTAACCTATTTTATTAAGTTTTCACGGTAAATTGTTCTTTGGAAAGCCTCAAACGGACAAATTGAAAGGCTTCTGCTAAGGTTAACCAGCCCCATTAAGAGCCATAATTATGCAAATTCGACAGGTGTCCGCCGCGCTGGATCTCAAACTCTCCCAGCTGGACCAACAATTAAAGAAGCTGGAACAAGAGCGAAGCCATCCAGACAATAACGGTTCCAACGCGCAAATCGATCAGGATATCCTGGCACTGCAAAAGATTCGCACCAAACTGGTAAAGTCCAAAGAGATCGCCTGGCGTGCCCACCAACTGCAAAGTGAGGGCGATGAACAACAGCGCGCCCGCCAGCGGTTAATTGGCTTATCGCTCTGTGCAATCAGTGTGATAGGTGCGGGGATTTTATTGCTGTTAGTGCTAACTAACTAAAATAACAACGATGTGCCGATTCCCAGCGGGTATCGGCACACACGGGAATTAGCCGGCAACAGCGGCGTCGATCAACGGCTTCAACTCACCTTTCTCATTCATCTCGGTGATGATATCGCAACCGCCAATCAACTCGCCCTTCACCCACAGCTGTGGGAAAGTTGGCCAGTTGGCGTACTTGGGCAGTTCAGAACGGATGTCCGGGTTGCTCAAAATATCTACATAAGCAAAACGCTGGCCGCAGGCCATCAAGGCTTGCGATGCGCGCATGGAAAAACCACATTGCGGCGCGCTCGGTGAACCTTTCATATACAGGATCACGTCGTTTTCGCTGATTTGTTGTTTAATCGTATCTAACACGTCCATCTTTACTACCTCGATATTCAATAGGGGATCTTCACACAGGGCTACACAAAGGACTAAATGGGGTCAATTTGGATAAGGTCAACAGAATAAGATCATCCATATCCGAGTATTTTGCTCAAGTATTGCCATTTTACCCCAGCCAGCCCCCGCAGGCCAATCGCGTGCGATTGCCAAAAGGTAGATTTTGCATATCCTGTTACCTGTTAGTCCGTAATCACTTAACTGTTTAAGGGTTGTTCAAGACTGTGAAGTTTAATCTGCGTATCCAAGTATTTTTGGCCTTTGCCTGTTTCGCTGTGCTGCTTACCGGCGGTTTATTTTTATTTTCGCGCATGAGTTTTGAGCGCGGCTTTAACCATTACATGGAGCAAAAAGAAGCTGCACGCAATGCACGTTTAATCAGCGCGCTGGAGCGGCATTACACCTACAACGGCAATTGGGATGCATTTAAATCCAATCAGCAATATTGGGAATTATTTGTGTGGCAATACAGTGTGAATGTGCGTCAACGCAACGAGCGCCCAATTCCCTTTCCCTTCCCGCCCGAATTGGATACGCGTTTTAACAATGATGACAACGACAATGATCGCAATCCTATTTTGATGCGCCGGGACACTCAGGAATCGCGCCGCGATGATCGTCGCGAAGCCGCGCAGCCCGATGATTTTTTGCGGCATCAACCCTACAAGCGTTTTATTTTGCTCAACCAGAAAAAGAAAGTGGTCAGCGGAAAAAAATGGCGCAATGAAGTTTATTTCTACAGCGACTTATATATCACTGAAGATGGCAAACAAAAGTTAGCCGGCTTTCTGGGCACACCGATGAACCCGGCGCTGCGCGATCTGCGCGACAACGAATTCGCCAAGCGCCAGCAAAATCATTTTTTAGTCATGGCGATGGTTGCCTTGGCAATCGCATTGGCCTGTGCAATTCCTATGTCGTACTTGCTAACCCAGCGCGTTAAAAAACTGGCGCAACATGTACAACTGCTTAGCAAAGGCGATTATCAACAGCGACTCTCAACCAAAGGGCAAGATGAAATTTCTACGCTTGCCGAACATCTCAATCATTTGGCGCACACGCTTAACCAAACCGAAGAGTCACGCAAACGTTGGGTTGCCGATATTTCCCACGAATTGCGCACGCCACTTGCTGTACTCAAAGCTGATTTGGAAGCACTTGAAGACGGCGTAAGAAAATTTGATGCAAAAGCCATCGCACGTTTGCAAAAACACGCCACCCGACTTGCAAGTTTGGTGAATGACTTATACCAGCTATCGCTGACCGATATAGGTGCGATGAGCTATCGCAAACAAGAGTGTGATATCGCCGAATTACTCGGGGAATTAAGTATTTCCTTACAAGACAAGCTCAACCAATCAGGCTTGGAGCTGGACATTCAATTGCCATCCACACCAACCATCCTGTTTGCAGATGCAGAACGTTTGCATCAACTGTTATTAAATTTATTCAATAACAGTATCAACTACACAGAAGCGCCCGGAAAAACTCACGCGCAGCTAAGGGTAGATGAACAACAAGCCATTTTTGTGATCGAAGATTCAGCGCCGGGAGTTGATCCGGAATTGCATGAAAAATTATTTGAACGTTTATACCGCGCGGAATCATCGCGCAGCCGCGAGACTGGCGGCGCCGGTTTAGGATTAAGTATTTGCCGCAACATAGTCGATGCACATGGTGGACGTATCACCATCGAGAATAGCGATTTGGGCGGCCTGAAAATTTCCGTTTATTTACCACTACAGGAATCTGCATGAATATTTTAATTGTTGAAGATGAAGTCGATCTCGGGGAAATCCTGCAAGATTATCTGATCAGCGAAAACTTTACTGCCACATTAGTGAGCGATGGTGAAGAAGCCCTGCAAAAAATCCTGACCGAAAAATGGGATTTGGTATTGCTCGATTTAATGCTCCCCAAACGCGATGGCTTAAGCATTTGCCAGGAAGTACGCAAGACTTCGCAGGTGCCGATTATTATGACCACCGCCAAGGTTGAAGAAATTGATCGTCTGATCGGCTTGGAATTGGGTGCCGACGATTATATTTGCAAACCCTTTAGTCCGCGCGAAGTGGTCGCACGGGTAAAAGCGGTGTTGCGTCGCAGCAACAAAAACGAAGAAGCAGGCGATGAAGGTTTACGTCTGGATAAAGAACGTCAATACGCCTGTGTCGGCGATCAGTGTGTTGAATTAACCAGCATTGAATTCCGCATTCTGGAAACACTGCTGCTCAATAAACAGCGAGTTATATCGCGCGATCTTTTATTAAAAAATGCCTACACCGATCACCGCGTGGTGAGTGATAGAACCATGGATTCCCACATCACTAAATTGCGCAAAAAATTACAGCCGATTTGCAATGAAGACATTATTCATTCAGTTTACGGTGTAGGTTACCGCCTGCAAATTTCCTGATCACTATAGGCAACGCAATGCCAGGGAAGGCATTTAATAACAGCGCAACATCCTGCAAAACCACCCTTCATTTCAGTTTCGGATACGCGTTTTTTACACGAAAAACCGACTTGCATAATCTTTCCATAGTTCTTGCTGAATCCTTTCACAATCCCGCACGCATTCATTTTTCATTCAGCTGTCATAGGTTTACAACAACCACGCTGAGAGAAAATCATGTCCAATCCATTACATAAAAACCAACCATCTACTATCGATAATGATCGCCGTCGCACGCTGGGCACCTTGGGTGCATTCGGCCTGATGGGTGCCACCGGTCTGATTAGCTGCGGAGGCGGTTCATCATCCAGTAGCAGTACTGCAAGCAGCGCGGCAAATTCAACAGCAACCAGCACAGCGGCGTCATCAACCGCGGTTGCCAGTTCAGTGAGTAGCACTGCCAGCAGTTCATCCGGCATATGCACATTAATTCCCACCGAAACTATCGGACCATTTCCACTTTCAACCTTATTGGATAATTCCTTGGTGCTGCGCGAAAACATCGCTGAAGATAAAACCGGTGTGCCGCTGCAAGTAAAAATTAAATTGGTCAATGTGAATGACAGCTGTAAACCGGTATCAGCGTATGTGTACATCTGGCATTGCGATAAAGACGGACTTTATTCAGGTTATTCGCAAAGCAACAACGCTGGCCAATCGGGTAAAACTTATTGTCGCGGTGTGCAGTACACAGATACCAACGGTGTTGCCCATTTCACCACTATTTATCCCGGCTGGTACGCAGGCCGCATTACCCACATCCACTTTCAGATTTTTTTAACTAACTACGGCAGCAGCGCGCGGTCTACTGCCATTTCACAAATGGCATTTCCAGCGGAAACAACTACAGCGGTATACAACTCCGCGCTTTATACCAAAGGGCAAAACACATCGGTACGAACCTTTGCAGCAGACAATGTATTTAGTGATGGAGTGGAATATCAATTGGCGACTATCACCGGCAGCGTAACCGATGGTTTAGTCGCAGAATTGGAGGTAGGGATAGCGGTGTAAATATGATCGCTGCTAGGTGCGAAACTCACCTAGCAGCTCATCCAGTTTGGTGATCTCCCGTTCAAGATGTTTATGTGAGCGACTAACTTGCTCACCCGCTTCGTGGTTGCGACGAGCTTGATGCAAAATTGCATTCATGCTGCCGGTAATTTGTTGCATGGAATATTTTTCCTCTTCAGAAGCTCGCTCAATTTGCGAATTCATTTGCTGAATCTGATCCACCGCACTCACGATATTGGAAAAAGCTTGGGAGGTATTCGTAATACGCTCTTTAATCACCAAGGCTTTTTGTTGTGCACCGCCCATTACGTCAACCGCTTTACTTGAACCAGTTGTCAAGTTGGTGATAATCGTTTCAATTGCCTTGGTGGACTCTTGGGTACGCGAAGCAAGACTACGCACTTCATCGGCGACCACCGCAAAACCGCGACCGCTCTCTCCTGCACGCGCCGCCTCAATTGCCGCATTCAACGCTAACAAATTCGTTTGCTCGGCAATACTGCGGATCACCTCCAGCATTGCGCCAATATTGCGACTATCAGCGACCAAAACCGAAATAACTTGTGATGCGTTATTAACTTCTTGCACCACCTCATCGACGCCTTGCTGCGCAGAAGCGACTACGCGACTACCTGCACTGGTTGTCGCCGCCGCTTCAACCGATACCTGATTTGCACGCACTGCGGCATCCACTACTTTATCCAAAGTGCTCGATATTTTTTCAACCGCATTAGCGACTTGGGAAATCTCTTTAAGTTGCGCATCTACTCCTTGCGCAGTTTGGGTAATCGATTGGGTAATTTGTACGCTTGCAGCTGTGAGCGATTGATTGCTTCCTTGCGCCTGACCAATAAGCAGCTGCAACTTTTCCACAAAACGATTAAACGCCTGCGCTAATCGTCCTACCTCGGTATCCTGATGCGCATTCGGTAAGCGCGCAGTCAGATCGCCCGAGCCCGATGCCAGTTCATGCAAATTTTCAGTCACCCTGGATATAGGTTGCACGATCACTCTATTGGCAAACACAAAAATAACACTCGCCATCACAATACTGACAATAAAGGCCGCAAATAATTTTACCGTGGATGACTGTTGCAATTGTTCTACATTACCGGTTTCGCTTTCCACTTTGCCGTCAGCCTCTTCTTCCATTTTTCCAATAAATCCCAACAGCTCGTCCAACTGATTATTGAGCTGGGTATATTCTGCTTCCGCCGGAGTAGTGGCTTGCAATTTAGTAATCAGTGCAGTGCGCGTGCTGTGATAATTATTGAGTAGCTGATCCAACTTGGCCACCGTTGCTTGCTCCATTAAGCCGGACTTTTTCATACGCCCAAGAGCTTCGTTTTCCATCGCAATCGCATCATTTAATATTGGTTGTAATTCCGCTAAAGGTTTTTCATCGTAATAAAGTTTTTGCAATACAATAATTTGCGCTTCCAGCCCAATCTGCCCTTCCATTGCACCATCAGCCGCATTCCATGCAGGCCCGGAAATATAATCGAGCAGCCCGCCCAATTTTTGGCTCGCACTAAACCCAACAAAGGTATTAATACCAATCAAGGCAACAAAGCCAATAATGACCAGCACAACGGATTGCTTAATATTCATTACTACCTCGCAGGTTGTTCCCTGAATGTGTTGTTAAAATTCGATGTAAACGCGAGCCCCCAAAGCGATAGCATCATCCAGAGTTCGATCCATCGATGGATTTTGTACATAATACAAACTGGCTTGTGCGCTGAGGTGTTCAACTACCGGGGCGAAATACGTAAATTCCCATGCGGTTTCGGTGCGACCTGTTTCACTATTTTCTGCAAGATAAGGGTCACCGTTACGCGCTTGCGCAACAGCCAGCCCCAAGCCGTCACCATCCAACCAAAAATCGGAAAAGGTAATGCCGGTGCCGCCGTAATATTCCAACTGATTAACTTGATCGTCAGCTCGCCCTAATTGAATAAAAATAGCGGCAACGTCATTGATATTTTTCTCAGCAATAAAATAAACACCGGTATTGTCATCTGCCTGTTGACCATCAACCGGATTTTCTACCTCCGCCGTTTGCTGCCATGCTCCAATCGCCACCTTGTCACGGCTTTCATTTGCCCAACCCCATTCAAGCGCACTGAATAAACCATCGCCGCTATTAAACTGAATGTGGGTACCGCGCGGATTATCCGGATCACCGGGAATACCATCGTAAACAGCAGCCAATAGATATTGGCTCTCGCCGCGAAAAGTAAAATGCAGCGCAGTAGAAGTAGTTGAAAAAATTGACGGAACTGCTTGTGACGTATCAGGCCCAATCCCGAATGAGGGATGAGTAAATAAACCAGCCGATTCAAGTGAATAGAAAGTAGAATTGTAATCATGCAAACCAAACAGTAGGCTTACACGCTCATCCAAAAATGTGTGCTGATACCAAAACTCATAAACCTTTAAGGCTTCATCTGTAGCTATATTGGAAACACCTTGAATATCCCCAACGTAATCAGACGGATTTTTGCCCGCATTACCCAACACATAGACAAACCATTCACCGCCACTCCACCAATTTGCAGCTTCGGTATCAATTGCTAATGTCAAATCAAAATTGGCCAGCTCACGCGAACCTTCTTTAACTCCACCATCAAGATTAGTGACGGATTCCAACGTCAGAGCTGTCGCCCATTCATAAGGCGTCGCGGCCAGACTGGAGGTGGCAGTATTGAGGAAAGTGATTAAGGCAAAACTGATCAGTTTTTTCATAGCCAACAATCCCTATGCCTTTATTGGTAGGGTTGTGCTGCTAAAAAACAACACAACAGGGCAATGCTGACTTGCAGTATAGACAGGGATTAAGCACGCCAATGACTATCGCGCAAAAACAATATTGTTATCGTTGAATGGAATTAAAACGAATCGTTTAAATTAAAAAATGATCAATCCTGTTGCTGCTGGATTGCCAACTTTCTTTTGGTGAGCGCAGTCGCTTCATGCTCAAGAGGGTTTTCAGGCCAAGGGTGTCTTGGGTAACGGCCACGCATCTCTTTGCGCACATCAGGATATGCCTGTTGCCAGAAGGTCTGTAAATTATTGGTGATCGCCAACGGGCTTCCGTTTGGCGAGAGCAAATGAATTTTTAATGGAATTTTTCCTTTGGCGAGTTGCAACTGTTCGCAGCCAAAAAACTCCTGCAATTTGGCCGATATTTGCGCGCTGCCATCGCTGGCAAAATCAACTGTTACATTGCGACCGCTGGGTAATTCAATTTTTTCCGGCAACAGCTGTGCAATCTTTTGGCAGTTATCAAAACCTAAATAGAACTCCAATGCCTCCAGCAAAGGTAAATGATCCAGACGTGTTGCCTCATTCAAAAATGGCAACAACCATTGCGGCAGAGCATCAATAAGTGCTTGTTCATCCAATGCAGGCAGTTCGCACAACTCATAAGCAGTTACCAAACGTGCGCGCTCGAGTAATGCGCGCGCTTTATCGCTCCATTGCAGATGATCCAGACCTTTGAGTGAAATCATCGCAAGAATTTGCTCCAGTAATTTTTGTGCTATATCAGCCGCTGGAATCGCTTGCCACTCTTCATCAATAACAACACCACCCATCGACCAACTGATATGTTCTTGCCAGCGCTGCTGTTTAAAAACCAACTCAGCTTGCTGCACACTCAGCTGCCGTTGCTGCGCAGCAGTGAGTTGCAAGAGAATACCAACACCGCTGTGACTTTTCGGTTTGGTATTGATAAATGGAAATACTGCCCAGCTTTCATCAAGCTTGCCTTGGGGATCAACACTAATGCCCGAGTTCAAGCGATAGCGCCCAGACTCCTGACGAAAACCAATGCGATCACTGAATGCTTTCGCCAGCGGCAACGGGTCTAATGCCGCTGTATTTTGTTGCAGCGATAACACGCCCAGCCAGCGTTTTTGTTGCTGCTGCCATTGGCGATTGCGCGCCAGCTCGCGCGCTGCATCCTCCAGCAAGGTAGCAAGATCCTGTTCTGCAGATAATTCAAAATGCAGCGCGAGCGCAAGCAAGAGCGCTGACTCAGAAATTACTTTTTCGTGGAGCAATAAAAACGCCGCAATACGGGGATGAGTACCTAGCTCGCTTACTTTTTTCCCCGCTGTCGTCACCTGCCCTTTTTCATCCAGCAGCTGCATTTTTTGCAATTGCTGCACCGCAAATTGGAAGGCCAGTTTATTCGGCGCTTCAAGCCAGGGCACCGAATCGACCGGGCTCCCCCAATGGGCAATACGCAGCGCGAGCGGTAAATAATCGGTCGCGCGGATTTCCGGTAAATCGGCTGCAGCAAGTGGTTGGTCTTGCGACCAAAGGCGAATGCAATGCCCTGCCTGTACACGCCCCGCACGACCAGTACGCTGCGCAGCGCTTGCCATACTGATGCGGCTGGTGCGCAAGCGGGTGATGCCGGTGCGCTGTTCATAATCAGCGCGGCGCGCCAGACCGGAATCAATGACCAAAGTGACATCGGCAATAGTCAGAGATGTTTCAGCAATATTGGTCGCAAGAATCAGACGCGGTCCCTGCGCGGAATCCAGCGCAGCAACTTGTTCGCTCGCGGGTACGCGGCTGTGCAAGCGAAATATTTTTTGCTGCGGAAATTTTTGCGCGATCAAGCCCGCACAATTTTCTATCTCACGCCAACCCGGTAAAAAAACCAACACACTTTGTGCTTGCCATTGCGGATAGGATTGCAATGCCCGCAGCAAATGCTCTTCTATTTTTTCGGGATATGCATTTGGATTTTGTTTGATTGGAAGATACTGCACAGTCACCGGAAAACAGCGTCCGGGAGCAAAAAGACGATTAGCAATTTGCTGTTGCAATGCGGGGTCGGGCGTTGCGCTCATCAAAATCAATTGCAAATCATCGCGCAGGATTTGCACCTCTTGCAGAAATGCCCAAGCAACATCCTGATTGACGGCGCGTTCGTGAACCTCATCCAACATTACACAGGCAACACCATCAAGCGTTGGATTCTGCAATAAATGCTGCAATAAAACTCCCGGGGTCATCAACACCAAACGCGTCTCAGCGCTCATGCGTGAATCGTAGGGAACTTGATAGCCTACTCGCTGCCCGGGTTTTTCATCCAACAATTGTGCAAGCCGTTGCGCTAATGCTTGCGCGGCTAGTACCCGCGGTTGAATCAACCATACCTGTTGCCCTGCCGGAACTTGCGCCAATACCCACAGCGGTGCCAGCGTTGATTTACCAGCGCCCGGCTCTGCTTCAAGCAGCAGCGGCGTATTGGTAAGCGCCGCGACAAAATCATCGTGAAGCGCACTTAAAGGTAAGTCGGGCAACAGCATAAAAGTCCAAATAGAATGGGATAAAAATTAGTTAACGAAATTGATGGGTTAATTTGATACCGGCAGAAAAATTGCGCCCTAATGCTGGTTCAAATGCGCGACCATTGGTTTGGTTTACAACAACAGAACCTACGTAGTTTTTATCGGTAGCATTGGCCAGTTTTAACCACCAATCAAACTGCATAAAGTGCGATGGAATACTGCCCTGTGCGCTGATATCAAATGTATTAAAAGAAGGAGCGTAAACCTGATTATTATCGGCCGTAAAAATCCGCGCACGCTGCTGTGCATTCACCCCCAGCTGCAACACATCGGTCGCAAAAGGTAGCCATTGTACACCCAGTTGATATTGCTCGCGTGCTACGCCCGGTAGTTGTTTGCCATCCCACTGGCCAGCAGAATAGATAGCATCAAACGACTGCAAGCTTAACTGCACACGCAATTCAGGATTGAATGCATAACGGCCAAACAATTCAATTCCATCGCGTTTGGTCGCCGCCGCATTGCGGTAGCTGGTGCGACCACCGCTGGATTGATCAACAACAAGTTCATTGTCGGTATCAATGTAAAACTGCGTCAAGGTGAGCTCGTTATTTGCTGAGGAACGATAACCAATTCCCCATTGGTGCTGGCGATTAACTGCCACCTCCAAATCGGTATTTAAACCCGTGGTGCCGGATTTATAGGCCATCTCGGTTAGCGTTGGTGTTTCATAACCACGTCCGCTGCTGGCAAATATTTCCCACGACGTAGCAAGCTGATAATTTGCACCTAAGGCAAAAGCCTCCTCGCGATAATTGCGCGCACCGGAATCGTCAGGATTGCCGGCAACTATAAAATAATCGTCGACATCAACATCCATATCGGTATGGCGCGCACCAGTATAGAGTGTTAATTTTTCGGTAGGATTAATTTGGATTAAAGAATAAATATCGTGGCTCTCAACCTCACCGGTTTCATTGCGACGCAAGTCGCCCGCAACACCAAGATTATTTATGTAACCATGACGGCGGTCTTTCATCTGCGCAATTTCGGCACCGAGACTGAATTCAGCAGGCAGCGAAAAAAAATCAAAACTGTGCGTGAGTGTTCCGCTTACGCCGGAAAAATCCCGCGCTAAATCCACCACACCACCGCTGTTGGAAATGGCATCGCCTGCAAAACCGAGGTACTGTGTAATAGAACGTTCACCTTGCCAGAGCGCTGCCTGCCAACGGGTCGCACCTGTATTATCGCGCACACTGATTGATGTTTGCTGATGCTCAATTGTTTTGCGCGTGTTGTAAGTTTCTGCGGCAGGATTTAATTGCCAGGGATCGTTTCGCCATTGCTCCAGCGTCAGTCCCAATGGATCTTCAAGCAAGGGATCGTCTGCATAATCGTGTTTGATAATGACATCGATATTATTCGCTGTTGTATAAAAAAACTGTGCACCTGCTTGTCTTCGCTCAGCACTGGAGTGCGGGCGCTCGCCATCAATATCCGTATTGGAAAATTGCGCGCGCAACGCAACATTGTCTTTGCGCCACTCACCGTTCAGTGTTTGCCGTTCAAGTCCAGGATCGCCACCAATAAACCCCGCACTCAACTGACTCACGCTGGGTGCGGCACTTTGCAACGCAATCACCCCACCGGCACCATTACCGTAAAGTGCTGCAATCGGGCCACGCAATACTTGCGCGCTGGCAATGTTATCGAGCATCGCGCTGGCAAGTTGTCCTTGCCCATCAGGTGTCGACATGGGGATACCATCAATTTGCAATTCGATACCGCGCACACCAAATGCAGAACGGGCGCCGAAGCCACGCATACTGATGCGCGTGTCCTGTGCATAATTGGTGCGTGAATCAACCTGCACACCGGGAATTATTTGCAATAGTTCAGCGGGATCAAGCCGCGCACCGACGGCAAAATCGTCTGCTGTTTTTATCACCAATTGTTGCTTGAGATCACCCGCTGTACTGCGCTCACCAGTGACCACCAGTGTTTCTAATAATGCTGCACCTGTTTGGGCCTGCGCATGAAGCGCTTGTGATGTGAGTAAAGTTCCGGCTAAAAATACGTAAAGATTCGTGCGCAAATAATTCATATGCATCCAAAATTGTTAATCAACGCGTATCTTACAACGCAAGTAATGCAACTATTTTGCTAAAAATGCGACAAAGTCTCAGTAAGTAAAACGATTTTTTACATCGATTAGCCCTTGGCCTGCTATTTGGCCAACAGCTTCTATACTCAAGATGTAATCATCAGGATGATCATATGCAACAAGAATTTCAAAATCAGTTAGAACGCTTGCGCATGCAGTTTGCCAACAGCTTACCTGAGCGAGCACGCCGCCTTGAAGAGATATGGAGCCATTTGCGCCACCTCAACTGGAGCGAGCAAGGCATTAACGCCCTGCAACAATTTGCACATAAACATGCAGAAGCCGGTACCAGTTTTGGCTTCCCCGAATTACGCCTCGCCGCTCAACAATTAGACGATTTTATTAAAGGCCTTACCGAACTGGGACGCAGCTTCGGTGGGCAAGAGTATGCTCAACTGGAAGACCAAGTTGAGCAACTCGGTAAAGCCATGACGCTAGCGGCGAGTGGTTCTGCGCGCCAAGATCCACTTCCACTCACCACTAACACAGCAAGTTACCCTGAAGCCCAGGGGAAAACCGTCTTTTTAATAGATCCTGACCGCATCCTGGCAGCGCTTTGCACCGCGTATCTGCGTAAAGCCGGGTTCTTGGTGGAATACTTTGATAATCCACAAGCCTGCATGCAGCGACTATATATGGATTCGCCGGCAGCCATTTTGATGGACCCGGACTTTGAGCGCTCTGGCCTTAAGGCGCTCGGCAATCTACACCAGATCAAAGCTTTGCTAACAACCGAGATCCCCATCATTCTGATGTCCGGTCGCACCGATGTGAATGCAAAATTGCGCGCGTTGCGCGCGGGCAGTAGCGATTATCTTGTCAAACCACTCGACTTCAATTTTCTAGTTGAGAAGCTGGTGAATACCATCACCAATAACACCAAAACTTACCGTGTCATGTTGGTCGACGATGACCCCAACATCACCAACCTGCAATCTGAAGTTTTGCGCCACGCGGGGATGGAAGTCCTGTGTGTCAATCAGCCACTCACCAGCCTGCAGCGCGCTGCCAAATTCAAGCCTGATTTAGTACTTCTGGATATGCACATGCCCGACATCAATGGCATGGAGCTGGCCGTCTTGTTGCGCCAGGATCCGGAATTTTTATTGCTGCCAATCATTTTTGTTACGTCCGATACGGATGCCAATTTACACAAAAGCATTAAGGCGCTCGGCATTAACGCCCTACTCACCAAACCCTTCGAGGTAACCGAATTACTTGCTGTCTGTGAGCAGGCGCTCGCCGATACATCGGCCCTGAAAAACCGCGTCGCTCGCGTGACGCGCCACACCCAACAGCCGCAGCAAATTAATCGCAGCTATTTCTTTGCAGCTCTGGAAGACGAGCTGCATAACAATGGACTGGGGAATCAAACCAGCGCGCTCTACTACTTCAGTATCGATAAGTTGGAGGAGCTCAATAAGCAGTACGGAACCATTGAAATGATTGATCTGCACGATCAATTTTGTCAGCGCCTTAACGAAACTGTAGGCAGCGACGAGCAATGGATGGATCTAACCACTATGGTCGCCTGCGTCCTGGCAGGAAAACGCAGCCCCGACTTCCATCGCCAGCGCAGCGAACAATTTACCAAACACCTCAGCACCCAGCCCTACAACATCAAAGGCAAATCCCTCTCCTTACAGATTAAAGTGGGACTCGTGCAACTAAGCCCGGCGCTTGCGACAGCCAATAATGCGCTATTGCAGGCAGAGCATGCATTTGATTCGAATATCAGCGGCACACCAGCACCCGCTGTAGCCGCAACGTCCCCCGAAAAAGCGGCGCCGGTGTTTTCCAATATTGTCTTTAGTCGCGACCTCAGCCTCGCCTTTCAACCCATTATCAGCCTTGAAGAAGCACAAATTGAGCACTTCATGGTGCTTACTCGCTTGAGTAACGAAGATGGCCAACCCATTCCCGCAGGGCAATTTCTCAGTCGCCTGACCCAACCAGGCAAGCGACTGGAGCTGGATCGCTGGGTACTGCAACAAGCGGTAAGTTCGATTGCCGATAACAGTGCAACCCGGGAACAAGCCACTTTATTTATCCACCTCGCTGAAGAAACCTTGCAGCAAAGTGCGTTCTTCTCTTTTGCGGCCAATGTCTTGCGTTCATCCCGCCTGCGCGGTGACGGGCGACTGGTGTTTGTGCTAGAGGAGAACTGGGTGATTAATCATTTTCACCAGGCAGGTGAGATCATTAAAGCCTTACGCGATATTCGCTGTGGTGTATGTATCACGCGCGCGGGAGAGAATGACCAAATAGTAATGCTGCTAAATGATTTGCCGATCAACTATGTGCGCCTGTCGCCCAAACTGACCGGAGAGGGAACCAACCCCGCATTAATGAAACAGGTCATTTCCCTCGCGACCGAAAAAGGGATACAAGTGATCGCCACCCAAATCGAAAATTCGCGCAATCTCTCCACTTTATGGATGCAGGGTGTACGTTTGTTTGAGGGCTTTTTTATCCAGCCACCAGACACTAATTTCCATCTGCAGAACGACATTATCTTTGCCAAGGAATTTGTCCAGGGCGGCTTTAACTTGTAACAAATCAGCGGTTATGGGCGCAAATTTGCCAATAATCGCAATAACTTATATATTTGCTGTCTGTTTTTGCCGCGCACACGCTGGTTTCCAGCCATGTACCATCAGCCGCAAGTGCTGATGTAGCGAAAAAATCCCCTGATCAATCATCCGCTGGCCTGTTATAAACAGGCCTTGGCGGATTCGTTTTTTCACGCAAAGCATATTTTTATTGTTGACGCCCCGGCGTTGTTTTTATGGAGAACACCATGTCTACGCTCATGAATACTTACGGCACCAGAACCCTGACCCTCACCAAGGGCGAGGGCAGCCGAGTATGGGACGACAGCGGTAAATCCTATCTGGATGGCATCAGCGGTATCGCTGTGTGCGGCCTGGGCTATTCTCACCCTGCGCTGGTGAAGGCGATCTCCGAGCAAGCGGCGACCCTGCTGCACGTATCCAATCTGTACAACATTCCCCAGCAACAGCGTTTGGCAGATTTGCTAATCCAGGAATCGGGCATGGATAAAGTGTTCTTTTCCAATTCCGGTGCCGAAGCAAATGAAGCCGCGATCAAAATCGCGCGTAAATATGGCAACGATAAAGGCGTGAAGAATCCCGCCGTCATCGTTATGGCCAATAGTTTCCATGGCCGGACTCTGGCAACCCTCAGCGCGACCGGCAACACCAAGGTGCAAATCGGTTTTGAGCCATTGGTCGAAGGATTTATCCGCGTGCCTTATAACGATGTGGCAGCAGTCGAAGCAGCCATCGCCGACCACAAAAATGTTGTCGCCATTCTGGTTGAGCCGGTTCAAGGCGAAGGTGGAGTGCGCGTTCCTGCGGCAGATTACCTGAATAAGCTGCGCGTTCTTGCCGATAAGAATGACCTGTTATTGATGCTGGACGAAATCCAGACCGGCAACGGCCGTACCGGTACTTTCTTCGCTTACCAACACAACAACCTGCTGCCCGATGTAGTCACTACCGCTAAAGGCTTGGGTAATGGTATGCCTATCGGTGCTTGCCTCGCACGCGGCAAAGCGGCAGAGGTACTGCAACCGGGCAATCACGGCACCACTTTTGGTGGTAACCCGCTGGCTTGCAGCGCCGGTGTTGCGGTAATCGAAACCCTGCAATCATCCAACCTGATCGCACAGGTAAAAGTGCTTGGCGACAAACTGCTGGCAAGCTTCAAAGACGCACTTGCTGGCAATGCCAAGGTTGTTGATATCCGTGGTAAAGGATTGATGATTGGCATCGAGCTTAATGCCCCCTGCCCCGACCTTGTTCAAAAAGGCCGCGATTTGGGTATTTTGATCAATGTTACTGCCGTTAATACCATTCGTTTGCTGCCGACTTTCATCCTTACCGATGCGGAAGCAGATGAGCTGGTGAGCAAGGTAGTACAGCTGGTTAACGAGTTTCAACCCAGCAATTAATGAGTTTTAAACAGGCGCGCGCATAAGGCGCGCGCTGCAATAAAGAGCAATGATTATGGTACCCCCAAAGGCACCGAGACATTTCCTGACCCTCGCCGATATCAACCGCGCCGAACTGCAGCAGATTATTGCGCGCGCTATCGAACTCAAAGCCCTGCTACGCGAGGGTAAAGCCCCGGAAGTTTTCAACAACAAAGTGTTGGCGATGATTTTCGAGAAAAACTCAACCCGCACCCGTGTCTCATTTGAGTCAGGTGTAGCCAAACTGGGTGGTCACGCAATTTTCCTGTCGACCAAAGATTCCCAGTTAGGTCGCGGCGAGCCAGTTGAAGATGCCGCTCGCTGTATCGCCAGCATGGTCGATATGGTCATGATCCGCACCTACGGCCACGACACAGTGGAGCGTTTTGCCGAATACTCACGTGTACCGGTAATCAATGGTCTGACTGATGAATATCACCCTTGCCAATTATTGGCAGATATCCAAACCTACGTTGAACGCCGCGGATCACTCGCTGGCAAAACCGTGGCTTGGGTGGGCGATGGCAACAATATGTGCAACACCTATATCCAAGCTGCAGAGCTGTGCGATTTTGAGTTGCGCATCGCTACCCCCAAGGGGTTCGAGCCGGAAGATGAATTTGTCGCACCCTACCAGCATCGCGTTACCCTGACTAACGATCCGCGCGAGGCAGTAGCTGGTGCTGATCTGGTTGTGACGGATACCTGGGCATCAATGGGGCAAGAAGACGAGAAGAAACAACGCGAGAAAATCTTCAGTGGCTATCAAGTCAATACTGCACTGATGAGCCTCGCCAAAGCCGATGCACTATTTATGCACTGCTTGCCTGCTTATCGCGGTAAAGAAGTATCCGCCGAAATTATGGATGCACCTGATGCAGTCGTCTGGGAAGAGGCGGAAAACCGCATGCACGCACAAAATGCATTGATGGAATTCCTGTTTAATCAGTAATCCGACCTGTTAAGCACGAAATTCATAGTAAAAATAAAACCCGTCAATCCTCATTGGATTGACGGGTTTTTTATTGACACCAAAAAAGCACACAAATAGGACAACGTTGTCAGGTGATGCACCACAGCGAAACACACAAAAATCACCAAAATATTACATTAGGTAACACATTCCAGTAAAAATGCCCCAAAATGATGATTTTAATAACATTAATGAATCTAAATATTAATTTATATTCACTATATTCATAAAAAATATCAATTATTTTGTTTTAGTAAAAAAACAGTCTGAAAAATCGTAACTTAAAGTAACAAAACAGTAACGTAACATGCCTATAATACGTCCGTGGGTGCAGTTAAATATTCTGGTTAATCTTACTTACTGAGGTCTTTATCATGTCTAAATCATCTTTTTCTAAATTCGTTGCCTTTGCTTCATTAGTTAGTCTGTCAACGTTGTCAGCTTATTCAAGCGCAGAAGCCTTTGCTTCATACAAAGAAGTTCCCGGTGTTGTTACTGGTGTGAATCCTGAAGAAAGCACTATCACCATCACTACCGACGAAGGCGTTAAGAAAACCTTCAACGTAATCAAAGGCGCAAAAGTAGCGACCACTAAAGGCCGCGTAATGACTTTGGGTGCGTTGGAAAAAGGCGACACAGTGGTATTGAAGAACCGTGTTTCTACCCCTGCCGGTGACATCAAAGAAAACACTTTGTCAGCCAATTAATAACTACGTGACTGATATCGCGTAAACACATTACACGTACAAACGTGCTGCGTAATTTGCAGGTAGTTCTAGCCCTGGCTAGTCGTGCAAAAACGCGCAGGGACAATGACATGGTAGCTTGCTACCGATAACTAAGTCCGAATGTTTATGCTGCTTTGACCACTGCAATGAGCCCCGCTCGGGGCTTATTGTTCTTACTGGATCAGCAGTTACACTGTTAAATTTATTTCCTGCACTACACCGGTTTTGCCATCTTCGGTGAGATAAATCCCCGAATTAACAACCTCGCCCAGCAAATTGTTTTGCGCATCTTTCAATTGGAAAGGTGACGACACATGCCCCAGAAAAATCGCGCCGATATTTTTATCCCCCAGTGCTGCCAGCTGGGTAGTGCCATCCTCATTGGTCATCCATATGCGCAACTGGTGATAAATGCTATCGCCCTCGTCGATAAAATTATTGCCATCTTCATCATAGGCCGCGAGCTCCTCAAAACCGCGCCCGCTGCTGGGGCCAAATAACTCGCTACCGTTATTGATAATGCCATCGCCATTCCTGTCCAGCGCCAGATAACCACTACCCGGGCGCAAGGTGGCAATTTGCTCAGTGGTGCCATCGCTATCCAGATCGAACTCAAACCGGGTTTGGCTGAGCGATGCCCCCAATCCATCAAAGTTAATCACCAGCGGGTCAATTTTTTTGGCGCCGCCTCCGATTTGAAGATTGGACTCCTGCACAAACTCACGGCTCATATTCATCGCCACCGAAAAGTCGATCTCCCGACCATCAGCAGTGCGCACCACCCCAACCGCCTGGAAACTCATGGATTCCTGCTCGTGATAGCGCTCATTGCGCTGGTAAACCAAGCCCGTATTGCCAGAGCCACGGCTGCTAATCACCTGTGCAGGTGCAGAGGTATCCACCTCCAACTGCCGGGGTTTATCGCTTGATGACGAGTCTGCCGGCGTAGACATATTCAGCTCCCGGCCGGTAATCGCGCGATACATCGCCTCAATGATCATCTTGTTCAAACGCGTCCGGGAATCCATTTCGGTGGTCAGGTCGAGTGTTTGTGTTTGGCGATGCATCGCCAACAAGGAGCCGGCGCGCGAGAAGTCAACTTGCACGCCCTTTGACTGCGCCGAAGTAGTATCCGTAATAGGGGTAATGGGCGTCTGTCGATCCACCCAAAGCCCGAGGCTTTCGCTAACGCTATGCTCCTCACGATAACTTTGCTGTGCTGCCATGCCGATCTGCGCGTTAGAAATGATCATATTGCCATCCTCTTTTTACCGGAGATTTAAGAAGCCCCACAGCAAAGAGACTGAGGGCTAATCTCTATAGCGGCAAAAACGCTGATTTTTTGAGCTGAATTTGGCATCAAAATTAGAATTAATGGCTATTAACCGATGGATGAAACCCTGTTTCAGAGGAATAGATCGAATAAGAGAAACAAAAAGTCAGAGCAGGAATAAATGGAGGGCGATCAATTACTAGCAATTAATTACTAGCAAGAGTCAGCTGGGTTTTGTAGCGCTGATGGAGGATATTGACGCGGAATACGTAGGTTTTGGTTTCTTCGTATGGCGGTACACCGCTGTATCGTTCAACTGCACCC
>NZ_JBCECX010000043.1:2269-8999 GCF_039207905.1 Cellvibrio sp. | reverse complement strand
TGCACCCCGACCGGCATTGTAAGCAGCCGTTGCCAGAGTGATATCGCCGTTGAAACGATTCAACAGACGAGACAAGTATTTCACGCCGCCGTCGATATTTTGCGCGGCATCGCTGGTATCGCTCACGCCCATATCTTTGGCTGTACCAGGCATCAATTGCATCAAACCCATCGCCCCTTTGCGCGAACGGGCAAGCGGATTGAAATTGGATTCAGCATGAATTACCGCACGCACCAGTGAAGGATCAACACCGTACTTTTTCGCGGCTTGGGTAATCGAATAGGTAAATTGGGTCATGTACAACTTGGTGCCGCGCCAATCCACGCGCGATAGCGGGTTACACGCAAAACAAGAGTTGTAAACGATAACTTCGTAAGCTGATTTCTTTGGCTGGCGATCAGAGTATGCGGTCGAGCCGTCTTTGTGATACTTGAAAAACTTGAAGGTTTGCACTGGCTGCTTACTCGCAGCAGCTTCCAATCGCTCCTGCTCTTTGCGCGCTTTTTCATCGGCAGCTGTTTTTTCTGCAATGCGCCGGACATGAGCCTCAAAATCTTCCACGCTGGACTCTTGCCGGGAAACGGAGGTGATCACGCCCATCGCCAGCTCCCCGGTATCCGCCAATAGCGCGCCACTGGTAAGAACCAGTAGGGGAAACGCTAATAGCCAAAGGGGTTTACGCACAGGGAACACTCTTTACTGACGACTACACAACAGGTTGCCGATAAAAACTATCGGCTGGGAGATTTAGTGTAGCCCAGCCTGCCAAAAAGCCATGACATCAAAATCCATTTTCGTGATTTGGTGCCACTAAATAGTGACAACTTTAGCGGGATATCACCGGGGGATAAGTTCCAGTGAATCAGGATTCCAACCACACATCCCGAATCCAATGCCAAACCGATGGCCATGTCTCGTCAGTCAGATCACCATCGCGCCAGAACACCACTTCACCTTCCGGCTCCACGCAATAATAATTGCCGTTCACTTCACACAAAGGCATGAGGTAACGAGGTACGCCTTGCGACCAGGCAACGGCAGTGACTTCAGGTAAGTAGGTATGGGAATGGGGATCAGCAGCGGTAACCGGCTCGATTCCGCCGTACACCACATCGCTGGCTTCTAATAAAAAGGTGCGCATATCGCGCGGGATGGGCAGAAGAATTTCTTCTTCTATCTCGACCAGCCGGTCTTCATCGGGCAATTCCAAAGGTACTGGCACGGATTCATTATGCTCGCGCAGCATATCCAGAACTTCATCGATATCAGACATATTTCTACCTGCTCATTATTAGGGGACAGGGACTATAGCCTGAACCACACCCCCTAACAATAGCTGTATCCCTGTAGCGATTTTCATCCTCGGACAATTACTCTTCCTTTAGCAAATCCTTACGTTGACGCTCATAAGTCTGGTAGTCGGGTGATAAACGAGACAAACATTCCTGCCGCTGCACGCCACTCAACAATTCACATTCATTGCGCTGATTGGTTTGGACGGAATCGTAGACTTCGCGCTGGGAACAGGCCGATAGAAAACACAGAAAAATAATGCCGACTATTTTCATGATAAACGCACCTTTTTCGCTAATTATTAGTGATGCGATATCGACCCAAAAATCTGTCGGGCAGTTCCCTCAGGATACGGATTGTTACAAGAACTTAATGAAACAGCGACAGTTGTTGATCCACCAATTGATTCAGGGATTCATTTAAAAAATGCAAAATGCTGTCGGCGACGGGAGTTAGTTGCTTATCAATATAATGCTGGTAATCAATAGGGCTCAGGCGCATCTCCATCCTGATTTCATCCGAACCCACTGGTTCAGGCCCATTGGTCGTAATCACATAACTGATCCAATCGCCACGGCGTAAATTCTTTCCCGTAAGTTGCACATACTTACGCGCAGCCTGCACATGGGGTGGGACATTTTTTTGATACTCGTGCAGATGGCGACGCAAACGCTTGCGATAAATTAACTCCATATCGCGCTCGCCCGCCAACACCTGATCATTAGTCGTGCGCACAAAATCGAGATAATCTTCGCCGTCGAATATTTTTCGGTAGAGCAACATTTGGAATTCTTTCGCCAACTGCGTCCAATCCGTGCGCACATTCTCCAAACCTTTAAACACCATCTCGCGCTGGCCGTTGACTTCAATCATACCGGCATAGCGTTTCTTGGTGCCCAACTCCGAGCCGCGAATAGTCGGCATTAAAAAGCGCAGATAATTTGTCTCGTACTGGATCTCCAATGCGCTTTTTATTTTGAACTCGGCGTGCAAGGTTTTTTGCCACCAGCTATTTAATTCTTTTGCTAAACGCATACCGATCTTATTGCACTGGTCGGCAGTCTTGGGCGTTTTTCCCACGCAATTATTTTCCAGCCACACAAACAGCGAGTCTGTATCGCCATAAATAACGGCATATCCCTGTTGTTCAATCCAGTCGCGGCTGCGTTGGATAATTTCATGCCCACGCAAGGTAATTGAGCTACAAACACGCGGATCAAAAAAGCGGCATCCCGTCGAACCCAATACGCCGTAAAATGAATTCATAATAATTTTAATGGCGTGGGAGAGCGGCGCATTTTTATGTTGCTTTGCACGGTCACGCGCAGCGGAGAGCTGTTCAATCACATTGGGAAGTATGTGCTCTTCCCGAGAAAAATACGCATCATTAAAACCGGCTACAGTGTGTTCTTCATCAAGTTGTTTGTGCTGCGCAACCCAAAACGCGCAGGGGTCGATCAAGAATGTCCGCATAATGCTCGGGTACAGACTTTTGAAATCAAGCACCAACACATTATCGTAAATGCCCGGCTGCGAGTTCATCACATAACCGCCAGGGCTGATAACATCAGATTCAAATTCACCCAGATTCGGCGCTATGTATCCACGCCGATGCAAACGAGGTAAATATAAATATTCAAACGCAGCAACCGAACCGCCAATGCGATCCAATAATAATCCGGTTAATTGGCTGCGCTCCATCGCAAACGCCAACAACTCTTGTTGGATAAAAATTTTCCACACCAACTCGCAGTCGCGCAGGTTATATTCGGCTAGCGCTAACTTATCCTCCTTAAACAACCGCGTGATATCTTCACCGCGATCTTTATTGGTCAGCAACTTACTTTCGCCCAATAACTCGCGCGATACATTCTGCAGCGAATAACTTTGAAACTGGTGATTGGCAGTCTTGAGCAATTCAATACCGTCCAGCGCAACTCGTCCTGGGACTACTACAAAACTGCGCCCGCCCTCGTTCTCTTCATGGCGCCAATGAATCAATTGATTGCCTCGTCCCAGCTGAAATTCAATTCCTAAACGCTGGCAAATATTTTCCAGCACCAGCAAATCAAATTGCACCAGATTCCATCCAATCAAAATATCCGGATCAGCTTGCTGTAAAAACTGAAAAAATTGCTGCAAACAGGATTTTTCATTCGCACAGAACATAACGATATCCGTATCGTCGCCCTCGCCTACCATAAACACCTTATTACCAAACTCAGACCAGGCACCAATGGAATAAAGCTGTTTAGCATCCATGGTTGTTTCAATATCGAGTGAGAGCATGCGCAGCTGCGGGCGCCACAGTGATTGCTCGTCGGCGAGTGGCGTTATGCGAGGATTGATAATCGGTTGTTGCGTTTGATCGTTGAAATCCAGCTGGGCGCCAGCGGTGACAAAACGCTCCATCAAATAACGCTCGGGTGGACGAATGTCACTTTCCCAAAATTGGATATCGTTTTGATTAAAAATATCTTGCGCATCGCGCGCGGTGCGATGACTTTTAAAGTAGAGCGCATTCACCGGTTTATTTAAAAACGTTTTTAATTCAACTTCCGCCATCCGCCATTGGCGCAGCCGTTGAATAAGCGGTTGAATCACTGCCGCCTGTTCGCGCAACACAAAGAAAACGACCTCTTGACCGGTCACCTGTGTCCAACAACTGCCCCGCTCCGTCGCCCACCACAAATCCAGCGCAACACCATCACGGGTGTCGCGCCACTGGCGAGTAAGTAAAAAAGCATTAGTCATGGCAGAAACAGAGGATTACTGGTTGGGTGAACAGTATAACTGGTTTTCACCGGATTTGTGCCCGAGGCTTACTACGTTGGCTAGCACACCGAGAATGATTTTCCTGCCGCCTACAATCAACCCTAACTCGATAATCCACCGTTTTCCTTATTCATCTGCAGAGGAAATTATCATGAGCATTCAGGAATCAAACGGAACTGGGCTATTGCTCCAGACAATAAATGTCACAGCAGAATCATCTGTGCAAGAATATGCCCCATGGAAAATACTGGCGGCTGCGGCAGACACAAACACGGAAACAGACACGGAAAAAGAAGAGAATCTGGAAGAAACCACAGCGGACATTCCCAGCATTATTGGGCCAGACGAGCCGTTTGATCCTGATGCAAAACCGGAGGTTGATCCTGCACCACCGCAACCGGAATTACCAACTCCACCAGCTCATCCGAATATTCCACCGCGCACTAATGTTCCACCCACTACAAACACCCCGCCCCAACCTAAAAACCCCAATGATCCACCTGAGCTTACCGAACTTCCGCCCCATATTTCACCAATACACTAAACCCGCTCAATCAAACAAAATCGCAAAGGAAACTGACTCTACACTGAAGGAAAATTAAAACTACGTGCAATTAAAAAACGTAAAAAGCAGTTGGAGAAGAGATGAAGAAGCAAAATAGATTTTTGATAAGTTACCTTTGCGACAATCAACCCAATACGATTGAGATATCCAGTGATAAAGAATCAATGGATCGCGATGAGGCCGAAACATATATACACTTGGCCAACAACATAAAAGCAGGACACATCACTGACATTCAGGTTATTAGCCTGCACCGCCCAAACAATCCTGATGTTCATCCAGGTCACTATCAGCAACCTGAAGGTTAAAAACTTTTAATAGGACATCCCAATATATCGAAATAATTAACGATCAAATTAATTACTATTCTCTCGCACAAATAAAAAATCCTTCGATGAGCGAAGGATTTTTTATTTGATGGTCAGGAGCAAAAGAAAAAGGATTATTTTAAAACACGACTCGAACTCGCAGGATGCCAAGGCTCAGGAACATAACGAGTACGTGCCAATGTTTGGTAATAAGTCAAATCATGTTGTGGCTGCTCATAGCCTGCCGGAATAGGTTTGCCCGAGAACGTCTGGAAATAAAGCACACAAGAGTCGCGCCAAATAACGGCATCGCGCTCTTGCACCTGCAGCAGTGCTTTGACTTGCTGGAAGCGCTCAGCATCAATATAACCTTCCAACTTATTCCACTCGCGCTGCATAGTGCGAACCTCATCGACACCTGCGTAATATTTATGCACCAGTTCATCCCAAAGCGTTCGGCCAGATTTCATCTTGTGATCCCAACTTACATGATGAAACCACAGCATTAATTCTTCTGGCACCGAATTTAAATCGCCATACAACTGTGCGAGCGGAGCAGGATATTGCGCAACTGCATTTGAGCCAGTTTTAGTACGATCAAAACCAATACCGTCTTTTGCCGCGCGGTGATAATAAATAGCCGTCCAATCTGGCCGCTCCAGATTAGCCGTCCAGGGCGCTGGGCCGTAATGATCGCCTTGTGAATACAAATGCGTGAGTCCCAAGGGCGAGCGATAATTCACCCCAGCTTCACGGGAGGCCAGCATGATTTTTTTCACTGGTTCGATAAATTTTTTATCGTTGGAGAATGTCATCCGCAACCATTCTTCGGCAGCGACTTCGGCAGAGATATTGTGATCCCAGGCCATACGCCCAAACGCATACCAACTTGATTGCACGAACGGATGCCCCGTCCAATTGCGGTCAGTTCCAGGATTAATCACCGCCGCCATACCGGTGCGTTTGGTATTAAATATTTTTCCTTCGAGAATATTGCCAATAGTTGAGCCCTCGCCTTTCGCGAAAGTTTCAGTGCGCAATGATTCTTCAAATAGCGGCCCTTGGTAAGCAAGGTGCGTAGCAAAACCAAAATATTCCTGGGTAACCTGAAACTCCATCATCATGTTGGTTTTTTCCATCGCGGAAAATAATGCGGAGTAAGGTTCACGGGGTTGAAAATCGATAGGACCATTTTTCACTTGCAGAATTACGTTCTCTGCAAACTTGCCATCGAGCGGTTTAAATTCATCGTAGGAGCCGCGAAAGCGATCACCAATATCCGGGTGATATACAAACGCCCGCCAAAACACTACTCCACCATAAGGCTTTAACGCAGCGGCCAACATATTGGCACCATCAGCATGATTGCGCTTGTAATCTTGCGGCCCAGGTTGGCCTTCTGAATTGGCTTTTACTAAATAGCCACCAAAGTCGGGAATATAATCGTAGACTTTTTTGGTACGCTCTTGCCACCATTTTTGTACGCGAGGATCTAAAGGATCAGCCGTATCCAAATCGCCAAATGCGCGCGGCGAATTGTAATTAATCGACAAATACATTTTTATGCCGTAAGGGCGCAACACATCCGCCAACGCAGCAATTTTTTGCAAAAACTGATCACTCAAAATACGCGGATCAGCATTCACATTGTTGATCACTGTCCCGTTGATACCAAGTGATGCATTGATGCGCGCATAATCCACATAACGCTGCGATTTATGATCAGGCAAGGTGCCCCAATCCCACAGCGATAACCCCGCATAACCGCGCTCAACCAAGCGATTTAAAT
>NZ_JBCECX010000043.1:0-2259 GCF_039207905.1 Cellvibrio sp. | reverse complement strand
AATTGTCCCAATGATTAATTACCCGGTGCTGTAATTTTGGTGCGCTGGCGATTGAAATTTTATCGAGCGATTGTTGTGTTTGAATCAAACGCAATAAATGGAAACTACCGTAAAGCACACCAATATCGGAGTTAGCGGCAATAATGGTGACATTGCGCTTGTTAACTTTTGTACTTTCAATCAAATACCCTTCAGCACCCAAAAGCGACAGGCGTTCGTTCAAATGTAGCGAAGCAATTAAAGGGGAATTTGCAGGTGTACCCACCAACAGCGCATCGGTTGATAAGGTTTTACTGATCGCAAATGGTTTGGCCAGCAATCCACCCAATCCACGCTGCAGCTCGGTAACGGCCACCTGTAAACTGGGCGAATTGCCCTCTACCACAATGTTGCCCAACTGCTGCTGGTAAGACTTGCGAAGCTTTTGATCAACTAAGGGTTGGTAACGCAGCCACATCTCATAGCCGTCTTCAGCCCGGACAGGCGAGCTAAGGCCGAGCACAAGCGTCAATAAAATGAATATTTTGTAAAGAAATATACGGCGCACACCAACCCCCGTGGATTATTTTTAGTTAGCATCTTATAGTCATTGCAAATATATCACTGGTATACAAGAATACACATTCAATAAATGTAAAGGATGACCAACAGTAAATCAGACTGCAGCTTTAATACAGTACCTGGTCGACCAAAAATGATAAGAACTCCGATAACGCATAATTCACGAGGCTCATCCATGAATATTTCACGCAGGCAATTACTCGCACTAACCGGTGCCACAACGACCGCTATGGCCGCCGCCAAATTACAAGCTGCAGAAAAAGCCAGCACTGCAACAGGTTTAAAAGATGCCTATAAAGATGATTTTTTGATTGGTGCAGCCTTGAGCGCCACCATTATCAAACAACAGGACCCGAAACTGATTGCATTGGTGAATAAAGAGTTTAATTCCATCACGCCGGAAAACTGCATGAAATGGGGCGAGATGCGCAACGAAGACGGCAGTTGGAAATGGCAAGACGCTGATGCTTTTGTCGACTTTGGAACAAAACATAAGTTACACATGGTCGGCCACACGCTCGGCTGGCACAGCCAGATTCCTGACAGCGTTTTTAAAAATAAAGACGGCACTTACATTTCAAAAGCTGAGTTGGCAAAAAGGCAGAAAGAACACATCACCACTATTGTGAGCCGCTACAAAGGTAAACTCGCCGCATGGGATGTAGTCAATGAGGCCGTTGGCGATGACAATAAAATGCGCGATAGTCATTGGTACAAAATCATGGGCGATGACTTTCTGGTGAATGCATTTAATCTCGCTCATGAGATAGATCCCAACGCGCACCTGATGTACAACGATTACAACAATGAGCGCCCGGAAAAACGCCAGGCAACCATCGAAATGATCAAACGTCTACAACAACGCGGAACACCAATTCACGGATTAGGTATGCAGGCGCACATCGGCCTGGAAACCAATATGCAGGATTTTGAGGATAGCATCCTCGCCTACTCTGCACTGGGGCTGAAAGTTCATCTCACCGAATTGGATATTGATGTACTGCCTTCCGTCTGGAATTTGCCAGTTGCTGAAATTTCTACGCGCTTTGAATACAAACCGGAGCGCGATCCTTATATTAAAGGGCTACCAAAAGAGATCGATGAAAAACTCGCAAAAGCCTATGAATCACTTTTTAAAATTCTGCTGAAACACCGCGATAAAATCGACCGTGTTACCTTCTGGGGTGTAAGCGATGATGCCAGCTGGCTCAATGATTTCCCCATCAAGGGCAGAACTAACTATCCACTATTGTTTAATCGTCAACACGAACCAAAAGCAGCTTATTTCCGCCTGTTGGATTTAAAACGCTAGCCATAAAAAAACGGGCGATGTTTGATCGCCCGTTTTTTCCACTCCAGATTACCAATTCATTTTCTGCTTGATAAATGCCGTTAATTTTTCTGCATTCGCTTTGTGCTGGGCAATACGCGGGTGACCGCCGAAGCCGGTAAACTCAAAGAAAATCGTATCCAACTTCTGATCTTTATTTTCTTTTTTCATCCGCTCAACCGCAGTAGTGATGTATCCCGGCCATTTCGGTGTAGCAGTTGCGTCCATGCTGCCCAATGCACAAATAATCTGCGCGTTGGGATATTTAGCGCGCACACTGCGTACAAAATCGATATAGGCTTGTACACGCTGCGCATCCGTTGGCATAGGCTGCAAGCGTTTTTCGCGGTCAACCAACCATGCATCAT
>NZ_JBCECX010000042.1:0-42529 GCF_039207905.1 Cellvibrio sp. | reverse complement strand
CAATCCCCTGGGTTTATGATCGTGCTCATCGGTGTGTGCGTGTTCATTTCCGGCATCGAGGGTGTTGGTATTATCTGCACTCATTATTTATTCCCCTGCTTCTAAAGCGGCGGCAACATCGGACACTTGCACCAACTCGCCAGTATTATTGCCCCAAGCATTACGCTCATAAGTAATTACCGCCGCTAGCTCACTGGTAGTCAGTTGTTTACCGAAAGCTTGCATTGCGGTTGCGGGTTTTCCAAATACCACCATGTGAATATGTGCAGGAATATCTTTGGTTGCAATCACACTACCTTTGAGCGCGGGAATAGCACCGGCCAATCCCTCACCGGAAACCTGGTGGCAAACGGCACAATGGGATTCATACACTTTTTGCCCGAGACTCATTAATTCATCCATGCTTTGGGTTGCCAGTGCCGCAGCTTTTTCTGCCTCTTTTGCCTGGGCTTGTAGCTCGACTTGCTCTGCAGCCCAGCGATCAAAATCTTCTGGAGTTTTTACATCCACCACAATCGGCATAAAACCGTGGTCTTTGCCGCACAGCTCAGCGCATTGGCCGCGATAAATACCGGGCGTATCAACCTTGGTCCAGGTCTCATTAATAAACCCGGGGTTTGCATCCTTTTTGATGGCAAATGCAGGCACCCACCAGGCATGGATCACATCATCAGCAGTAACAAGGAAGCGTATTTTTTTCCCGGTAGGGATAACTAAAGGCTTGTCTACATCGCGCAAATACAATTCGGTTTTTTCTGCCGCATTATTTATTTGTTCACGCGGGGTTGCTAACAGCGAATAAAATTCGATCGGGTATTCCAGATATTTGTAATGCCATTTCCATTGTGATCCGGTAACGAGAATGGTGAGATCGGCTTTTGAAGTATCTTCCATTGCGATCAGTGTTTTACTGGCGGGAATAGCCATAACTATTAGTATGACCACAGGGATGGCAGTCCACAGCAATTCAATTTTTAAACTGCCATGAAATTGTGCAGGTGTTACACCTTTGGATTTTCGATGCCGCACAATCGACCAAAACATCAATCCGAATACGATTAATGCAATAGCGCAGCAAATATAAAAAATCGCCATGTGCAGGTTGTACACCTGATGGCTAATATCGGTTGCACCGCGGGTCATGTTGTATCTTTCTTGCTGTGCTTGCACTGGCCAACTGGTTAACAGCACCACTATCAGGGCCAAATAATTCACCGCACCTATCATGCTGAGCAAATAGCGTTTCACTGCACGACTCCTTTTTTACGGCGTTAATTCTTATGCTTTGGCCTTATGCATTTTTTGCGGAGCGGAATGCACAGATGAACGAGTCCATCCCACGCATTGCGCAGGATTGCAACTTGATCCAACCTACTATTCCCAACAACGACTCACAAAAAGCAACTGGCAAACACGATTGGCAATAGCAACGAAATAACCAGATGACTGGCAATTGATATTGCACATGCTTTTTTAGCAACGCACAGGCGCCGGTAAACACCGGCAAAGGAATCAGGTGAACATATCCAGCAATTCAAACTGGACCACAGGCGCGACCTGACAACAGAAACAGCCAACTGGCTAATAAGAGGGGGACACTTGGGAAAGCCTCAACAAAAAAGCTTTCAACTCCCTGGTCTTTAAAATACAAAGACGCACAGCCAGAACACAGGACGTACCAGATAAAACCGGACACCTCAATTCCAACAACGGCGGGATGCCAAGGTTCCCAGAGAGCGGTTAAGCTAAAAAACGACTGAGAATAAAAAGCTACCCGACGGATTAACTATAAACCCATCGGGTTAAAACGCAAGAAACAACATCAGAACAAACTAATAATAACCCTTTAAAAAATATCCACGATAACTAAATATTTTTATATAACCGAATGCGATCACCTATCTCAAAACAAAAAAACGCCAAGCAGGAACAGCCTTGGCGTTTTATCAACACATTAAACATCCCTATTGCATAAACACAGTAATTTTTTGGAAACTGGCTCTAGAAACGAATAGTACCGCCCAGCATTAAACTGCTTTCATAGTCACCATCGGTATAGGTCAGCTCAGCGCTAATATTATCGGTAAAAAAGTTGCGGGCGCGGACAAAATAATCAGTAGTGCTATCTTCATCGCTGTTGTATGAGACATTCACAAAACCAGCACCAAGACTTAAATTGCGATCCAAATAATAATCTACCGTACCGGTGATGGTATCTTCGGCGTAGCTGATATCGGATTTTTCATAACTGGCTTCAATATTCAACGCCTGCTCACCAGATAGTGGAATAACGTATTTACCATTGATATTCCATTGATCGGATACATCTATATCTTCGGTAAATTCAGTCCACACCAATAACCCGGTAACGGGTGCTACACCGGCTTTTACAAACCAGGTGGAATCCCATTTGGACGAATCGGTACCACCTGCAAAATTGCCCTCTGCTGGCCAGGTGTATTTGGATTTAATTTCATTTACGCCAGCACCTAAATAAAACATAGTATTGGGAATATAAAAATCTACGCCGATTGAACGCTGGTAGATATCAAGACGATCACCCGCTTCTTTAAATTCAAAGTTACCCAAACCTATATAAAGATTACTCGCCTTTTCAATAAAGGCAGCTTCGGCCAGTGGATGATTTTTAGTGTCCACCGGAGAGAAATAATATGTTCCTTCAAGGCCAACAAAATAGCCTTCTTCAGAATCGTTGCTGACATCAATGTCAGCGTAAGCGGCGGATATTTCACTTTGATAGGTTGCAGAAAGTGCGAAAGGTGCAGTTAAAAAACCGGCGGCTGCAATAATGGTAGGCAATAGTTTGATTTTCATAATCTATCCTCTGATAAAAACAACAGCATCTGCATTGATGCTTGAGTTCATACTAGAGGGACAAATTTGAATTTAACCTGAACGATACAGAGCGTTACAAATTGTGTTTATTTGGCAATCAAAACACACAAAAATAAAACAATATTGATTTTTTACGCCAGACAATCGCAATAAAACCAGCGCTCATCTTCCAAGCGCAATGCAGTAAGTGATCCACCCCACACACAACCTGTATCTAACGCATAAGCGTTTTCAACATCGGTGCGGCCTTCAAGCGCTGCCCAATGGCCGAACAGAATTTTATCGGTGTAGGTTTTTCGCTCAGCGAATGAAAACCAAGGGGCAAAACCGCTTGGCGCAGCATCGGCACTTTCTTTGGTTTGCAATTCCAATTCACCGTCCGCACTGCAAAAACGCATGCGTGTAAAATAATTGGTAATGAGTCGCCAGCGATCAACGCCATCAAGATTATCATCCCAGCGCCCGGGCAAATTACCGTACATACCGGCGAGGAAACTTTCGATTTTATCGGTTTGTAAAACGGCTTCTACTTCACGCGAACGTATCAGCGCATCGTGTAAATCCCACTGCGGTGGAATGCCAGCGTGCACCATAGTGAAATTTAAAATGGGATCGTGATGCACCAGTTTTTGGTGCCGCAACCAATACACCAGATCGGCGCAATCAGGTGCGCGCAGCAATTCATCGAGCGTATCGTTTTTACCGCGTTTACGCAGCCCGTAATACACGGCGATAAAATGCAAATCGTGGTTGCCCAATACAATCGTAATGGAGTCGCGCAGGCGATATAAAAAACGCAGGGTTGCCAAGGTATCCGGCCCGCGATTAATTAAATCGCCCGCGAGCCAGAGTTTATCTTTGATTGGATTAAATTCGATTTCTTTTAACAGGCATTGCAGGGGTTCAAGACAGCCTTGTATATCACCAATTGCGTAGGTTGCCATATCAATACCTGTAAAAACGATTGGACTGGATTAGTGAATCGCGTGCGGGGGAACTAATGCAAAAGTGGGGATCGCTGCATCAAACATAGCGCCATCATCAGCACGCATATGATAAGTACCCTCCATAATACCGGTTTCCGTTTCCAAAATAACGCCACTGGTGTAAGTGTAACTCTCACCCGGTTTAATATGTGGCTGTTCACCCACCACCCCCATGCCCTGCACTTCTTGCAGTTTTTCATTGGCATCGGTGATGCGCCAATGGCGACTGATTAGTTGCGCTGGCTCCGCACTTTTATTGGCGATGGTGATGGTATAGCTGTACACATAGCGATGTTCAAGTGGTACAGATTGCGCTTCAATATAATTAGTGCGCACCAGAACCTGGATATCCGACATTTTAATCTGCCTCTTTCAGCGTTTGGCCATTAAGCGATAACTCACCGAGCAAATTACTCATTGCTACATATTCAGGCAAGCTGATTTCTTCCGGGCGTAATTGTAAATCAACCGGCAAGCTTTCCATTTGCTCTGCGGTCAGTAATTGTTTGAGTGAATTGCGCAGCGTTTTGCGGCGCTGTTGGAACGCAACATTCACTAACGTCTCCAAACTTTTCACGTTGTTGGCAACATGCGGTAGAGTTTCGTATGGAGTCAAACGCACAATCGCTGAATCGACTTTAGGTGCAGGGTCGAATGACGTTGGCGGTACATCAAACAAATCCTCTACTGCACAATAATATTGCACCATGATCCCCAAGCGGCCGTATGCACTATCGCCCGGTTGCGCGGCCATGCGTTTTACTACTTCTTTTTGCAGCATAAAGTGCATGTCTTGCACGCGATTAGCATAAGTCAGCAGATGGAAAATCAACGGCGTTGAGATGTTATAGGGCAGATTGCCCACAATACGCAACGGCTGGCCATTTTTAATTAATTGCGCAAAATCAAATTGCAGAGCATCAGCCTGGAATAATTGGAAATTAGGATGCCTCTCAAATTTCACTTTTAACCAGGGCACTAGATCACGATCCAATTCAATCACACTGAGATTGTCACAGCTATCAGCCAGCAATTGGGTAATCGCTCCCTTACCTGGCCCGATCTCGACAATCAGATCATTTTTTTGTGGATGCACTGAGCGAACTATGTCACGGATGATGCCGTGATCGATCAAAAAGTTTTGCCCAAACCGTTTGCGCGCTTTGTGTTGTGACTCTTGGTTAAGATTTTTTTTCATGAACAATTTCCACTTAGTTGCGCGCGTGTTTCGCTTGCACCATTGCCAGTGCGTAGCTCAATGCAGTGCGAAGACTGCCCAAATCGGCTTTGCCGGTTGCTGCCAAATCCAGCGCCGTACCGTGATCGACAGAGGTGCGGATAATCGGCAAGCCGAGCGTAATATTTACCGCCTGACCGAAGCCTTTGTATTTTAAAACCGGCAACCCCTGATCGTGATACATAGCGAGCACAGCGTCGGCATGATCAAGGTATTTTGGGGTGAACAAGGTATCGGCAGGCAGTGGGCCAATCAAATTCATGCCACGTGCACGCAGTTTTTCCAGCACCGGCTCTATCACCTCGATTTCTTCACGCCCGAGATGACCGCCCTCACCCGCATGAGGATTTAATCCGCACACCAAAATACGCGGCTCGGCGATACCAAATTGCACTTGCATATCGCGATGCAAAATTTCCGTTACCTGCGTAAGTTCGTCGTCGGTGATGGCTGCCGCTACATCTTTTAATGGTAAATGAGTAGTGGCGAGTGCAACACGCAGGCCTTCAGTGGCGAGCATCATCACGACTTTTTCGGTATTGGTTTTCTCGGCAAGATATTCGGTGTGGCCACTAAAGGCGATACCCGCATCGTTGATAATACTTTTTTGTACGGGGCCGGTAACCAGCGCCGCAAATTGCCCACTGACACAGCCAGCAATTGCCGCATCAAGCGTGCGCAAAATATAGGGCGCATTTTTAACATTCAATTTGCCCGGCTCAGCTGCTTCAGCAAGCGCAACTGGCAGCACGGCAAGTTCACCGGCTAGCGTAGGTCGCGGTGCATCTTGCAGGTTAACTTCACGCAGTGTTAGCGGATAGCCAAGCTGCTGCGCGCGTGCGCGCAATAAATCCGGATCGGCAATAGCAACAATTTCATGTTGCTGCGCTTGTTGCGCATGAGTGATAACCAAATCCGGGCCTATACCAACCGGCTCACCGGGCGTAAGCGCAATTCGATAACAGGAGGTCATAGTGGTCTGAGCCTGAAACAATACACGGGAGAAAAATACACGATAAAAATGCAGTATCCAAATGCACAGCGGCTAAAAACAAATTGCGCTATGTTTTAACGCAATTCATTTTTAGCCGCCGCGGGCAAGAAAGCTAACTTAGAGTTTGATTTCGACGTAAGCCTCTTCGCGGATTTGCGTCAACCAAAGTTGGAATTCTTCATCAAAACGACGTGAACGCAAAACGTTAGCCGCTTGATTGCGCTTCATTTTATCGCTCATGTCTTCTTTACGACGCTCAATCACTTGCAAAATGTGCCAGCCAAATTGACTTTTGAACGGACGACTAATGCTGCCGATAGAGGTGTTTCTCATTGCCTCTTCAAATTCCGCCACGAACATACCGGGAGTTGACCAACCCAGATCACCGCCGCTCAGCATAGAGCCGGTATCCTCTGAATTTTCACGTGCGAGCTTAGCGAAATCTTCACCCTTTTCAATTCGGGCTTTCAGGGCGAGTAATTTTTCGCGCGCCTGTGCATCATCCATAATTTCCGATGTCTTCACCAGAATATGGCGTGCGTGAGTTTGATCAATCAATTGCTCACCACCACCGCGCTGCTCAATATTTTTCAGGATATGGAAACCGGCACCGCTGCGGAAAGGTTTGGACACTTGCCCTACCACCAGATTAGCCATTTGGTTGCCAAACAACTCTGGCAATTGCGCCAGCTTACGCCAACCTATATCACCACCTTGCAGTGCGGCTTGGTCATTGGAGAAACTGATCGCCATTTGCGAGAAATCGCTGCCCGCCTGCAATTTTTGGTAAATATCATTCGCCTGCTTTTCCGCTGCTGCAACAGCGTCGGCATCGGCACTGCTCGATACTGCAATCAGAATATGGCCGATGTGGAAGTCCGGTGAAGTCGCATATTTGCCGTCGCTGGAAGCGAGGAAGTTATTGATATCCTGATCAGTCACTTTGATACGGCTATTCACAATGCCTTGCTGCAAATTACTGATAGTCAGCTCATTGCGCATTTGTTTACGCAGGCCATTGAGGTCAAGCCCCTGACGCTTAAGGTCGGCTTCCAACTGCGCCAGCGTAATTTGGTTTTTTTGCAGGACACGACCAATTGCCTGATCGATTTCTGCTTCATCTACTTTGATTTCGTATCGCTCAGCCATCGCCAATTCAATACGCTCGATAATCAATTGTTCCAGGATTTGTTTGTTGAGCACATCTTCCGGTGGCAATTGTTGATATTGACCACGCAAACGATCCAATACCGACGCTTTACGATCATTCAACTCACTTTCCAGCACCACATCTTTATCCACAATCGCAACCACGCGATCCAGTGACACCGCCGTGCTTTGGGCAAAGCTGAGCTGACTGGCAGTTAATACCAAACCGCTCAGTAATAATGTCCAGCCCATGCGCAATGACTGTGGCTTGTTTTGGTTCTTACTCATAATTCGATCACTGTTTTATTGTAGAGATTTTTCACGCTCGCCGTAGCCAAACATGGCTTTGTCGAGCAGGTTGCTAATACGTTGACTTAGACTGCCGAAGCCGCGCAATTGAATTTCGATAAAAACCCCACGGTCATAATCATCACTGTTGAGGTTTTCCATAAAGTCGGGACTGAAGTCGAAATCCACCCACTGCCGTGCGAGAACGCGGACACGGTAGCAGCAATCGGTGTATTCGAGCCCGGCAAAGGTATCGAGTTCCGCATTGTATGTAAAATCGTAGTTGGCACGGGCAATTAGTGCCCATTGGTCAGAGACTGGCCAGATTGTGGTGAAGTCTACTTGATTAAGATTTTGACCAATGCTCGGGGCGGTTTCCAATGGGCTGAGCGATACCGGATCGCGGCTGTAGCGATATCCCAGATTGAGAATGCGGTATTGCTCGTCCATGTAGTGCAAGCTGGTGCTGACAGTGTTTACATGGTCTTGCTGATGGTCGTAGAGCAAATCATTGGTAATACGTAGATGGTCACCAATCTGCGCACTCACTTGGGTCGCAATCGCTGAACTACTACGGGTGTTTGCGTAGGCATCATCGTCATTGAGAATACTGACTTCGCGATCTTCAAAATAGATGATCTGGCCTGCACTCATCCGCAAACGCTCAATGCCGGTATCTGACTCGACATAGCGGCTAGTCAAACCCAATGTGAGATGGTTGGTGTCGTCGATACGGTCGCCACCGGAAAAACGTGAATCGCGGAACAATTGGTCGTAGGTGAACACCAGATCCGAAGTATCAAAGTTGACATAACTGGCGGCTGAGGTCAGGCCGTAAAGCTCGTCCTGGTTTTCGTAATCGCGGTACAGATAAAAGGCACGTGGCTCAAGGGTTTGGATAAACGCATCGCCAAACATGGAAGTATCGCGCTCAAAAAACAATCCCATATCCAGCGAGCCTTGCGGCGCAGCGTATTGCTGGCTGCTGTCTACATCGGCGCGCATATTGGTCGCTTCCAACTCGTACCCAAGGGTTTTTACACCCACACCGGGTTTGATATAACCCTGGGTAAACTCTTTATCCCAGGTCAATTTGTAGTTGGTGCGCACCCGCTCACCGGTAATCAGGTCAGCTTTGTAGAGTGCGTTGGCGGGATCTTCTTCAAAATAACGGTTCATGCTGAAGTTGGTGTACTCATTGTCCAACTCAAGCAGCCAATCGCTAACGCGGTATTGGCCATCCGCATGCAAACGCGGCAACTCGCGATAAGGCAATTGGGTGCTGGTCAGCAAGCGGAACTCTTCTGCTTTTGCACCAAACTGCCAGTTCTCACTCGCATAACCGGCGGCAACGCGCTGGCGAATATAAGCCTGACGATTGAGGTCAACCGCACTGCCATCTACATCGCGCAGGTAATCGGTATCGCTGACATCGGTGTAATCGACTTCGGTCGACCAGCGCTGGTTGCGCCCACCGGTTTGCAGCACATTGTATTGCCAGCGATCTTTGCCGCGATAACGGTCATCGATCACATCATCATCACGGCCAGTATCGCCACTGCGATCATTGTTCAGCACGCTGCCGCTCAACTCGGTATCGAAATACGACGACATGTGGCGCAACTCGGTCGCCAACATATAGCCATGATCCGACAAATAGCGGGGCGTGAAAGTCGCGTCGTAATTGGGTGCGATATTCCAATAGAAAGGTGCAGAAAACTCACCGATACCATCGGATTGATCAAGCCCAACCGATGGAAACAAGAAACCGGTCAGGCGATCAGGGCCAATCGGGAAACGGAAATAAGGCGCATAGGCAACCGGAATATCCTTGATATGCAGACGCATATGCTTGGCGGTGCCGTAATGCTTGTCGTTGTGCAGGGTGATATTGGAGCCTTCAATTGACCAGGTATTATCGCCCGGCTCACAACTGGTGAAGGTGCCTTGATCGAGACGAATTATGGCATCGCCAAATTTCTCCAAGCTTCCTGCACGCCCACGCACACGGGTTTCGTACAGCACGAAACGGGCGTTATCCAAACGGGCATCACCGGTATTGGTATCGACATAAGCGTGATCCGCACGCAACAACAGGCCCGGTTCGCGCACCTGGATATTGCCATCCAGCTCTGCCTCGCGGGTGCCTTTATCAAAGGTAAAAGTATCGGCACGGAATGATCTGCGCCCCTGAGTCAGGTGCACATCATTGCGCATGATGAATTTGGTCTGCTTCTCCGCTTCCGAATAATCAGCTGTACCGAAAATGTTGGCCGTTTCCGGATCCATCTCCGCTTCAGCATCATCGCGCGGTGGCGCGACATAGGCACCGCAACAAGAGGTCGGTATCTTTGCTTTCTGCTCTTCAGTCAGCTCTTCGAGCGGAATCCAGTCCAGCTCGCGCAATTCGTCATTAGGATCTTTATTAACGGTAACTGCCGCATCCACCGCCCAGGAAGACAAGGGGGACGCCAGTAATATGCCCGCGCATTGAGCTGCTACGCACAGGGCAAGGCGGGAGCGAAGGAATTTACTGCGCAGGTTCTGTTTGGAATGATGTTGGTTTGGAGCCATTAACCGCGGTCTCAAATAGGCGCGCCATGCGTATGCCGCCGAAAAAATTGCAGCGATTCTACTGTAAAGCGACTGTACTGGGAATGAATTGGGGGAAATCACCTGCCTGGGTTAGAATTCGGGCATCAAGACAACCAGGCGCCAAGCCCGGCCAATAACTAACCTGATCGCGGAATCTGCATGACCAGCCCCCAATCCCCGTTGAATCCTGATGCGGCATCATCGCCAATTGACACCAGGAAGTTAGCACTTGCAAACTGGGTAACCCAGAATACATCTGAACACGAACATCCTATAGAGTTGCATAGCTTGGGAAGTGATGCAGGTTTTCGCCGCTACTTCCGCTATCAAACTCCATCGCAATGGCTGGCGGTCGATGCACCACCGGCAACTGAGGATACCCAGCAATTTCTCGCTATCGCCCGCTTTATGGCGCAGCAAGGTGTGCGTAGCCCGGCGATCCCCGCAGCGGATGCCACCCAGGGTTTCTTGTTAGTAGAGGATTTTGGTGATCGCCTGTTCTTCCGCGAAGCGACCAGCGATACCGCCGATGCGCTCTACCAACAAGCCATGAATACTCTACTGCAACTCCACCGCAGTCAGGACGATAGCGCACTTATACCGCGTTACGATCGCGCCCTGTTACGCCGCGAGCTGGAGATTTTTAGCGAGTGGTTTGTCGGTAATTTGTTGGGATATCCCCTCAGCGACACCGAACAGCAAATGCTCAATACCCTTTTCAACCAGCTTGAAGACAGTGCCCTCGCCCAGCCACAAACTTTTGTGCATCGCGACTATCACTCACGCAACCTGTTATTGCTCACCGACAATTCCCTAGGCGTAATTGATTTTCAGGGCGCACTCTGGGGCGGGGTTACTTACGATCTGGTATCGCTGCTGCGCGACTGTTATCTGCGCTGGCCATCCGATCAGGTCAATCGCTGGGCGCTCGACTATCGCACCAAAGCCATCAGCGCCGGCATTATTCCTGCCGTAAGCGAAGCAGAATTTTTGCGCTGGTTTGATTTGCTTGGCCTACAGCGACATATAAAAGTGCTCGGCATTTTTGCGCGCCTGTGTTTGCGCGATAACAAAACCGGCTATCTCAACGACCTGCCATTAGTGATTCGCTACACCCTGGAAGTGGCCGAACAATATCCTGAACTGCAGGCGTTCGCCGATTGGTTCAAGCAACGTTTATTGCCGCTCGCTGAACAACAATCCTGGTATCAGGATTACCGCACGGCGGGCGATCAATGAAAGCAATGATTCTCGCCGCCGGGCTCGGCAACCGCATGCGCCCACTCACCGATCACTTGCCAAAACCGCTATTACAAGCAGGTGGTAAATCATTGATCGCATACCACCTGGAAAATTTGCAGCGAGCCGGTATCCACGAGGTCATTATCAACCTCGCTTATCTCGGCGAAAAAATTCGCGCGCAACTGGGCGATGGAAAACAATTCGGCCTGGAGATTATTTATTCCACCGAGCCGGAGCCATTGGAAACAGGCGGTGCAATTTTGCATGCGCTGGAGCTACTCGGCACAGAACCTTTTTTATTGGTGAATGGCGATGTTTGGTGCGATCTGGACTTTACGCAATTCATTCAACATCCGTTTGTAGAAAACCAACTCGGTCACCTGCTGTTGGTACCCAATCCCGATTTTCATCCGCTCGGCGATTTTGCACTGGATAATCACAGCCATTTAATTGATGATCCCGATAAAACGCATCCACAGCGTTTTACCTTCGGTGGAATCAGTTTATTGAGCCCTGAATTGATTGCAGGCTATCCAGACAAGCGCCAAAAATTTCCGCTGGTAGAAGTACTGCGCCGCGCGATCAGTAACGGGCAACTAACCGGACAACTACATCAAGGCCATTGGAGTGATGTGGGCACACCCGCACGACTGCAGGAGTTGGAAGATTATTTATCCCGTTGAAAAACACCATTAACAACTGAATTACCAACAAAACCGGACACTCAAAACAATAGCTAAACACACAAAAGGACGCACCATGTTAAAAACCGATTTCAGCTCACCCAACCCAATCAGTGCAAAAAGAATTATCCCGGTAATAATTGTTATTTTTATTCTCACCGTGCTCTACGGCAGCTGGTATACCGTTGACCAAGGTGAGCGCGGTGTACATTTGCGCAACGGCAAAATTATCGGCACAGCATCACCGGGTTTGGGATTTAAAGTTCCGCTAATCGATACGGTTGTGAAAATTTCGGTCCAAACACACACTGCAAGCTACAAAGATCTGCAAGCCTATAGCCGCGACCAACAACCAGCTACGCTTAATGCATCGGTAACCTTTAGCGTACCGGCCGACAAAGTGGAAGAAGTGTACGAGAACTTTAAAAGTGTCGAGGCAATGATTGCACGTCTGGTTGATCGTCAGGTCCCCACGCAAGTGGAAAACATTTTCGGTAGATACACGGCAATTTCTGTTGTGCAGGAACGGATCAAATTCGGCCTTGATGTTACCGATGCAATCACCAAATCCATTAATGGCCCCATCGTGATTAACTCGGTGCAAATTGAAAATATCGACTTCAGTGCAGCCTATGAAAAATCCGTAGAAGACCGTATGCGTGCAGAAGTTGAAGTGCAGACACAAAAGCAAAATCTGGAAAAAGAGCGCGTCACCGCGCAGATCGCTGTAACACAAGCGCAAGCAGAAGCGGACTCACAACTTGCTCGCTCGAAAGCAGAAGCGGAAAGTATCCGTATTAAAGGCGATGCTGAAGCCTCTGCAATTAAAAGCCGCGCTGAAGCACTCGCTCAAAACCAGAACTTGATTGAGCTGACTAAAGCGGAAAAATGGAACGGGCAACTGCCGACGACTATGCTGCCGAATGGCACACTGCCATTTTTTAACACCAACAAATAAACACTCAGTACCAATTAAAAAGGGCGCTAAAAATAGCGCCCTTTTTATTTTCAACCGATGCTATCTTCCTGCCACAAAATCATCTCATCGCAACCAGTTGCATTACGCCGGCTGGATTCACCTGCAATACCAATTGAATATCGTTGTTTGCAGTATTAACTACTTTGCCATTTAACAACAGTTCGGTTTTTATCGGGTAAACGCCTTGCGGCAATCCCTCTGGCAAGGTGAATGAAAACTCATTTTGATAGCGTCCGCCCTGCTTGGATTTTTCATTGACTGGTTTGGTGAAGTTTTTTAATTCTTTGGTGTTATCTTCATTGTCATAGATGGCAATGCGTTCTTCTATCAATGCTGTTTTTTGTTGGGTGCCCGGCACCACGACTATATCTGACTGAATAATTACCTCTTGCCCGGGCGATACCACATTACCTGGCAGGGTTTTGGTTTGGTATTCAGTTGCAATGGGTTCTGCAGGCAAGTTTTGGTTTTTGGTTTTGTACTCTTCAGCTACTTGCTCTTCCTTAGCAATTCGCTCTGAGCGATAGTTGATAATCATTTTGGTGATCAAGGTTACCGCTACTGCGACGGCGGCAACACGTGCTGCTGCCTTTAAGCGTTCGCGGTTTTTGCAGCCTTGATCATTACTTTTACACTTATGTGAACGATCAATATTGTCCTTCAGATCCCCAAGGCTAAATGCCGCCACCGGATTTACCAACGCAAACGCTATGATCGCAACCAATAATCTGGATTTCATATGACCCGCCCCAAGAAGGTTATTTATTTCATTATTTAATAGTAAAGCCCGTTTCTTTCAATTTGCGCTGGGTTTCCTGTGCCCGGTTTTTTAAGGCTGCGGCCGGCTGATAACCTTCATCAAGATCCAACACCGACTCCGCTTTAGCGATTGCGCAGGAATAGTTTTTCTTTTCCATACAACTATTAGCATCAGCCATCAGCTTGTTAATTCTTCCTGTCAGCCCTTTCGCCTGGTTTTGTGCGAGAGTAGCCGCTTGTTTGACTTCAATCGCCGAGGCATTTGCTGCGTCTTGCTCCAGAACAGTATTGGTATTGCTCAGCGCGCAGGTGTAATCCTTATTCAATAAACAGTTTTGTGCACTCGCCAATGCAGAAGCAATCAGCTGTTGCTTCTGCGCAGAAGATTGGGCTTGCTGCGCACGCGCTACACTCAACGCCTCGTGGAAACTAACCACATGGGAATTGTGTACGCCTATGGCTTCCGCTTTTTGCAGGAATAAAGCAGCGCAATCCAGATCCTGTTGCAGCAAACATTGCTGCGCTTCGGCGATAAGTTCTCGCACCCGTTCATCATTCATCCTCTGCTCTTTTGCCTTTTGTGCCGCTTCCAGCAATTGCATTGCAACGCTATTCAGTGGATCAAGATTGGTAGCCACCAAACTCTGCTCGATAGTGCAATCAAAATCCTGCGATGCAAAACAGGTTTGCGCCGCCGTGATTTTTTCTGCAATGGTTTTTTGCAAATGCTGTGACGCTTGATGCTGGCTATATCCAAACCAACCAGCTCCCGCCAATGATACTAATGAAAATCCAAACACCGCTGTGAATAACAGCGGATTGCGTTTGGGAAATAACTCATCCGCAAACTGCGAAATTGTTTGATAGCGCTCAGCCTTTACAGGTGTAAGCGCACGGCTCAACACTCGCCACTCACGCAGGCTTAAACAATCCAACCGCTTGGGTTGAAATTTTTGCTCAAACGCATATAAAGCCGAACGATTACTGTAAGGATGGCGCCCCGCCAGCATTTCATAGACCACACAGGCAAGTGCGTAAACATCATCACTAAAACCAAGCGGTTCATCTTTTACCATCTCGATAGTGGCATAAGCGGGTGTGAGTGCACCTAATTGCCCGGCATCAAATTTATGTTTTTGGACTTCTTTAGAAGTAGCGCGGGCGATACCGAAATCCAATACTTTTGCATTGCCATCGGTGTTAACAAAAATATTGCCCGGTTTGAAATCAGCGTGGATTAAATGGCGCTGGTGCGCATAGGCAAGTGCGGCACACAAGTCGCGCGTGATTTTCCACACCTTCTCTTTCGCAAGCCCTTTGCCTTGCCGGCCTTTGATAAGCTGATCCAACGGCTGACCTTCCAGCAACTCCATGGTCATAAACAGCGTATCACCGTCGCGATCAAAATCGTGCACCGTGACTATGTTCGGGTGCGCGAGTGTTTGCGATTTTGCTGTTTCTTGCTGCAGGGTAACAAATGCATCGGGGTGATCTTTAAAATCCTGGTTAAGGACTTTAGTGGCGATGTAAGGATTAGGATCTTCTGCTTCAACTTTGCGTAAATCTTTAGTTTTGTAGACGGTGCCCATACCGCCATGCCCCAAAACATCTTCCAATAAAAAGCGCTTTTTCAGCAGCGTGCCTTTGCCGCTTTGGGATTGCTTGACCAGCTCGCGCGCTTGCGCAAAACCGGCGGAGTGATTGTGTGGGGCGCTGTACTGGGTGAATTGAGTGGCGTTTTGGGCAGGAACAGGTTCGTCACCACCGCGAATGGTAGTGGGATTAGCACCATCCTGGTTTGATTGGTCTTGACCGGATTCATCCTCGCCCGATTGTTTGTGAGTCGCCACGCAAAAAATCCCCTACCGGTTTCAACCTTGATCGCTGGCGTCGATATTATCATGATGCATCAATAAAACCGCAGGGATTTACACAGAATACAGCGCCACCCCCGCAGGCAAAATATCAGATAAAAACAACCCCGCGTTCTGCTACCAAAACGCGGGGTGAAAAAATCGCAATGGCAAACTAATTCGCCGCGCTCACCTCAATCTCATACCACAAACTGGCGGTCGCCCCATTCAAGATCAACTGCGCCTTGCCTGCGTTATCGGTTACACCCAACTCGCCCTTGCGCTGACCGGTTTCATCCAGTACCCACACTTTGGTTCGTGCACTGGCGAAGGGCAACTCGATAGTAACCGGAATCACTTCTACCAAGGTCGGGCTGCGGCCCCATTGGGTACCGACTGAATTTTTCGCCGCACTTTTCCATTGCATATTGGTGTTTTCAGCATCGCCCGTTGCCACCACTAAAATTCGCGCGGCTGCATTTGTATCTATAAAATTTCCGCTCACTGCCGTCAGTGAAACCGTTGCCCAGTTGCGCGTAGTCGTGGCAACCTTAATATTGACGTTACCTAACTGCTGCGCGCGATTGCTGATAAAACCAATCACCGATTTCGTCTTACTGGTATTCACGGTAACCACACCTTGGTTCGCGACATCCAGATTCCACTGTAATTCGCCAGTATCAGCCACCATTGTTTTAGCTGTTGATGCCACCGGGGCAGTAGTTTGCCCCTGCGGAGTTGCGCTTACATCCAGAGCAAAACGTTTAGTGAGCGGCACATCATTGGGGACATTCAAATGCGAGCCATTGGCGATATTCCATGCACCGCCTTTGCTGGCAAGAATATCCAGTTCAGTTGCAGGATCAAAATTCATTAACAGTTGACTTTGCGCTGCCGCCACATCACCGCGACGGAAAATAGTTGCAGCGATTAACATGTTCGCCATTTTAGTTGGATGCGCATTCATACTGAAAAAATCGTTAAAAAATCCTGCGTTCCAATTGTCATTTTCTGCAGCATCATAGGCAAACATCATAATGCCGTCCCAATCTTGTAACGCGCCATAAGCAGCAACCAATAATGGTCCTTCACTACCAAAAGAATTGGGTGATGAGTGCTGATATTCAGAAATAGTAAATGGCAATCCGTGAATACGCTGCTTCGCTAAACCGGTGAGCGTGTTATTAAAGGTATTCACCATCGATTGGTTTTCTACCGTCCACTCCACTGCATTCCAATCGGCAGTGGGGAATACCGGGTGCTGCCAGTAAGCGTGCGCATCGGCAAAATCAAATTGTTTATGTGTGCCGGGCGGCGTATTCATAATTGCCGTTCCCGTCACCAAACCGCGATATGACAAACCAGTTTTAATGTGGCTGTTCATATCGGCCCAATAAGCGGTTTCCAACTCACGTAAAAATGCCACCCAATCTTTATTGCGCCCATCGGTATAACCTTCAGCGCGCAAGTTGTTGCTGATATTTTTTGCAGCAAGACTTTCTCCGGCGGGTAATTTGCCAATCACACCACCGCTTTTAAAACTCACATTAGCTAAATAAACAGTCGCCAACTGGTTGCCAAAACCGTTGAAATTAATACGCACATTGTTATCACTTTGACGAGCGATAAATTGCACCTCGATATAATGCCAAGCAGTAGCGATATCGTAATTGCGCGCTTCCAAAGTCGCCCAAGGATCGTATGCTTGCCCCACAGCAACACCGAGGGTGCGACTGCTATCGGCTTTAGCCCAAAAACCCAGTGTGTAGAGCTGGTCTTTAACAATTACCAAATTGCTTTGGTTGAGCTGCACATTCCAGCTTGCCGATCCTGCTTGCGTCACTTTTATTTGCGCACCGGTGCGGCCATCAAAACTGCCGGTTGTTGCGCTGGCTTTTGCCGTGTCGTGCTGCTCAAGATTCCAACTGCTGATGCCGTCGGAAAAATTATTGTTAACCAGCTTTTCTGCACCCAGTGGCTCATCGACTGCGCCCCACGCAGATTCAAGCTCAGCTGCTGTCGTATATTTGGCTGCAAGCCAATTGTTCCACTTGCTATTTAATTGCGTGCGAAATACCTGCGGCCATTTATCAATGGAGCCATCAAAATATTGCTGGAAAATGCCGTTCTCGTTATTGATCTCGACAAATGCAACAGCGGGGTCCTCGGCGTAAGTTAAATTGGTGTAGGGATTTTTATGGCTGATTAATAAAGTCGCATATTCTTTTTCAAGCGAACGAAAAGCGTCATTTACATAACCCAGCACGTGGGATTGTTTCCAGCTGAGCTGGCTGATTTCTGCAGGTAAACCATCGGCAGCGGAGAACTCACGTGAATTAAGCAAATTCAAATTGGTGTAGATGCCGTTAAGTTTTAATTGGTAGATGAAGTAATCCAACTTATCGAGATTTTCTGCATCCAGGGTACGACTGGTACCAGCGGCATAATTGATAATGCTTTTGCCTCCGAAGTGGTTATCCATATGATGAAAGCGCACCAGATTCACCCCAAATTTCGCCAACCGTTTAGCAACCTTCTCTGCATTCGCCTTGGAGGTCACGGTAGAACTCGCAGTGATGTTGACGCCAAGGAAACGAATTCGCTCATCGCCCGCAACAAAATGCCCCTGCGCATTGGTTTTGACAGCACCGAACTTCCCGGCAGGCAGATGATTGAGCTGCTCCCCAAAATTGGTGATGCCACCGCTGGCATCGTCAAACGGCAGGACAAAGGGCACCATCTGATTGGCGGTCACACCAACAGAACTGGCCACAGACGAGGGAGTAGATGAGCTAGCCACAACCGAAGATGCAACCACTGAACTGGCCTGCAAGGAGCTGGCGGCGTTGGATGTACCACCTCCGGAGGTCTTTCCGCCCCCGCCCCCGCCACCACTGCCGCAACCAGCCAGGAACAGGATAGATAGAGGAATAAGGAGGTACTTCATCGGATAGGCTCCACTTAAAGGTCGTTATATTTATGATTAGCCCAAAGTGTATCCAGTATTGCGGTTTTGGCGCCCGATTGAGCGTGTAAACATATGCAAATAGTCACCCAAACCACCAGACAGGAACCGCCCAAATAACAACCGGCCGTTTATCGCCGCCTGACCATAAAAGGGGTGCATCTTTGGTTGACAAACCAATCGAACACGGCATAATGTCGCGTCCTTGAATCCCGACCCTATTTTTCGGGTGTTTAATCCAGAATTTATCCTTTATCTAGAATCACAGGAGCACTAAGGTGGCAAATACACCCCAAGCCAAAAAACGCGCGCGTCAAAATGAAAAAGCTCGCAAGCACAACGCAAGCATGCGCTCTATGGGGCGTACTTACCTCAAGAAAGTGCTTGCCGCTATCGCTACTGGCGATAAAGCAGCTGCCCAAACTGCTTATGTTTCAGCTGTATCAGTGATCGACCGTATCGCTGACAAAGGCCTGATCCACAAGAACAAGGCTGCTCGTCATAAGAGCCGTTTGAACGCCAAGATCAAAGCATTGGCAGCTGCCTAATTGCTCATCTGGTTTCAAGCGTGAAAACCGGCTCAGGCCGGTTTTTTTATGCCTGCAATTTACCCAAGCTGGCGACATAGGCACCACAAAGCACAACTTTAGCTCTATACACTGTCACAAAAACAGATTATCTTCGGCAGCAACTTTTGCTCGGAAGGCTTTTCCGGCATAACAAAAAGAGAGCTGGGCTTGGGGCGGTATCAACCTGCAGACAATCCACAACAAGGACGCGGTTGTTTACAGTTAGCGCCAGTCCCCGAAGCACATACTAATAATGGAGATACTTTATGCTGCCGCGCGACCACTATCTGAAACAAACTTTTCAGGATGCTATTAATTTCCCCGATGGTTTTGAAAAAGGTGGCCTTTCTGATATTCAGGCTCGCCTTATTCGCAAGCAAGGCGTTCTGGTTAATGCTTTGATGATGGAAGAAGTATCTGATGCTACGGCCGATGACCAACACATCCTCAAAGTCATCGCCAACCAAAGCGCCCCTAAAAGTCCAATCGAGCAAGCCTGGGTCAAATACCTCTCCATCGTAAAAACCCGTCAAGCCGCTGCACCAGCCAAAACCAGCAAAGCAAAGGCAACCAAAGCAAAAGCCGCCGAACCTGCTGAAGAAGAAACCAAAGCAGCCGCACCGGCAGCAAAACCGGCTAAAGCCAAAGCCCCTAAGAAAACCGCAAAAACAGATTAATGAACCGGTAAGGCGGGACGTAAAAAAAGCGCTTCATAGGAAGCGCTTTTTTATTGGCCGATGATCTGCAAAAAAATTACCGGGGCAATACAACCTGCACGGAATATTCGCGCCCTATTTCGATGTCTTGAATGCAGTTTCCATCAATCAATTTACCGTCACAACGAACCTCAATTGCATCGACATCACTGCGCGCGATATCAACATTAAATACCGCCCCGCGGAATTGTCGGGTAGCTTTGGCGCTATTCCATTCTGCCGGCAATTGCGGCACGACGCGCAAGCCATTTTCGTCACCCTGCAAACCAAATACGCCTTCCACCAAACAGCGATAAACCCAGGATACTGTACCCGTATTAAACAACTGCGATGAGCGCCCCGCTGTGCGCGGATATTGGTAATAAGCGCCGCGATAATAATTGGGGATGTACACCGGCAACTGGCCGCGCTGTAAATAATCCGCTTCCGTTGGACCAGGAATCATTTGCCGTAACAACTTATAAGCACGATCTTTTTCAGCAATAGTGAACAAGCTGTAGATATAAAATATTGCCGCATGATTGTAGACAGAACCGTTCTCTGCCGAACCCGGATGCTTTTGGGTCACACGACCAACATCATCGCGCATTGCCGTAAATGCCGGCGCCAACATGGCAACACCGTAAGGTGTTTCCAATTGCGCTTCCACGGCGGCAATCATTTTTTTGCGTTGCTCCTCATCGGCAGCGCCGCCGAGAATCGCCCAGCTTTGCGGATTCAAAAAGATGCGCCCTTCTCTATCCTTACTGATACCAAACACAACATCATCATCAGTAATGCCGCGCCCGAACCACTCACCATCCCACAGATATTTATTCACCGCTGCATTTACGTTTTGTGCGCCCGCGATAAACTCTTGCTGCAAATCGGCGCGCGCTGTTTTCGCACACACATCAGCCCACAAATTTAATGCATATGCGGTTGCGACCGAGAGCCAGCCGGAAACCCCTTTGCCTTTGTATCCGACCATGTTCATCGGATCACACCAGTCGCCCTGTGCGATAAAACTTAAGCCGCGGTAATCACGCGCTTGCAACAGCCAGCGCATCGCACCACTAATACGCTCAAAAACGCTCAGGGTTTTACCGTCGTGACCGGCAACAAGCTCATTTAAAATAGCGTAATCGTTGGTTTCATCCAGATAGGTTTTTAAACAGACCGGCAACCATACACAGTGATCGGTGTGCGGGATTTGGTTGATATACTTCAGCTCTGCACCTTCAACCAACAAGATACCGTCAGGCATTGCCCCCGACTCTTCCTGCTGACTTAATGCATGCAAAAACGCAGCGCGCGTGACGTCGGGTTTAATAAACGTCATGCCCATATTATCTTGCAGATAATTGCGCGTTTGCGGATCAGTGGTGAGGCGGTTTACATCGCCGTGATAAAACACCTGGCGCGGCAGCCAGTTATTTACAAAATTATCCAACTCCGCATCGGGCGTTTCAATTTTCAAACAACCACTACCACTGGCCACATAAGCGGAATATTCTGCGTGCGCTTTAGCAAAACCCTGTTCACTTAAATAGCTATCGCGCATTTTTTTGATTTCTGCATCATCAAATGCGGGACCAAAAATAAAACGATAAACCTGCTCACCATTAGCCGCCAACTCAAGGCGGTATTGCAAAATTGCCGCAGGGGTTTCGTAACGAGCATCACCACCGGATAAAGTTTCCTCTTGCAAGCCGGACGGATTATGCAGCCCGCCCTCGCCTTCAAAGGTTTCCTGTTTTGCTTCCCATGCTGCGGGGGCTTGTTCGTGCAGGAAAAACGTTTTGTCTTTAAAGAATTTATTTTTAAAGTGATCCGCCACTTTTTGATAGGGCGTTACACAGGTCGCAACCATACCGCCAAGATCAGCACGATACTCCGCAGATTGGTTCATCCACGACATATAACCCACAGGGAAATAGGGATAAACACTAATCCGGCGGGCACGCCCGGAGCGATTGGTGACTTTTACGCTCCACAACTCAACTACATCCGCTACAGGTAACGACAAGGTAATTTCTATTTCAATACCAAATGATTGCAAGGTCCAACGCAAATCACTTTTGCCAATCGAGAAAACATAATTTTCATAAGCCGCGCGTACAGGCTCGTAAGGCGCAGAGAAAATTTCATTGGTGTCTTCGTCTTTCACATAAAAGAAGCGGCCCGGATGATGCGCATAATACGGTTGCTCCGGTTGCATAAATGTCTTTGCTTCCAGATTGGGCGCATAGGCATATTTTGCCGGCTCCGGCTGCATAAATTGTGCGACCGCGTAACCGCGACAAGTGGATTGAATCATCATGCGTTGGTTCCATAAAAAACCAGCAGCGCGCGGCATGGCGGTGGGCGTTAACAAATCGTAACGCTCACCATTTTGAGAAGGTTTTAACATCGACATTACCTGAACTTAAATGATTTACAGCTGGGCTTTACGGGCAGCCAGATCGAATTGGATTTGTTTGAGCAGCTTGTTATCGAGTGAATAGAAAAACATCACCACCACAGCCAGCACAGCAAAGACGGCCGGAATAAATGACATCAGCATAACGATGCCAGTTTGTGACGTATCCGATTGAGTAGCATTGGCGACATAACCCAAAGACGCAAAAATAATTCCCATCATCAATGCAGCCAATGCATTACCTAATTTTTGCGAGAAAGTAGCGGCCGCAAATGTCATTGCAGTTGCACGACGACCCGTTTTCCACTCGTTGTAATCGGCCGTATCGGCATACATTGAAAATGCCAGCGGCGATTTTGGCCCCAACACAAAACCAATCGCAATTTGCAATGCATACATCAACTCAACTTGATCTTTGGGAATAAAATAAAACGCGAAGGATAAAGCGGCAGTAATACTCATCAAAATCATCATCAGGATTTTTTTGTCGATGAAACGCGTCATCAAGGGCGTAAGCGATGCTCCAACCGCAGCAGCGGCCATGTAAGCCGGCACAAATGTTTTGATCAGATCCGCATCACCCACGTAATATTTGAAATAGTAAGCCGATGAACTAGTGCGAAGAGTAATGGTGATCATGATAATCAAGGCGAGGAAAAACAGCACAACCCAAGGGCCATTGCGCGTGAGGTCTTTAATATCCTGAATAACAGAACTTGGTTCAGGTGCGATTGGCTTTACACGCTCTTTAGTATTAAAGAATGTCCAGATAAATAAAATACTGGCTGCAATTCCCCAGACCACCATGGTTAATTGCCAACCCAAACGCTCATCACCTTGGCCTAAATACTTCACCAGATCCGGCGTTAAATAAGTGACTATGGTGCTGCCAGTAAATGCAAAAATAAAACGCAAACCATTAATGGTCGAGCGTTCTTGTGTATCACTCGACATCACACCGGATAAAGCGTTGTAAGGAATATTGATGCAGGTGTAGCACACCATCATCAACAAATAGGTGCCATAAGCCCAGACCAATTTTCCATCTTCATCCAAATCGGGAGTGGTATAGGTAAGCACACCCGCGCACGCGAGTGGCAATGCCATCCAGATTAAATAAGGGCGAAATTTTCCGAAGCGAGTGCGAGTTCTATCCGAAAGCGCACCAATCATTGGATCGGTAAACGCGTTGATAAGCTTGATGGTGAACATCATGCTACCGGCAGCGAGCGCCGAAATACCGAATACATCGGTATAAAAAATCATTAAAAAAGTTGCGATGTTGGCCCAATAAAAATTAAAGCCTAGATCGGCAACGCCATAGCTGATTTTTTCCCGCCAGCCAAGACGCGAGCTGGTAGAAGATGTAGTAGTTTGGTCAGTGGTCACAACAGACTCCACGAATAATTTTTATAAACACATAAATAACAGCAGCGATTGTTAGAGCCGGCTAGTCGACGCACGCTTTTTAATTTCGTAACCCATATCCACTTTTTTAGATTCAACAGGCTTGTCATTGAGCACCCGGATAATCATCTCCGATGCTTTCACACCCATCTCATAACGACCAACGGAAACACTGGTCAGCGATGGATTGGTGTAGGCACCGACTTCAATATCGTTAAATCCGCAGATCGCTAAATCTTCCGGCACGCGGATATTCATGCGCTGCGCTTCAAACAATGCACCCAATGCGAGGTCATCGTTTACGCAAAACACTGCATCGATAACACCGCTGGTCGATGCCATCAAACTTTTAAATAATTCACCACCAACACCAGTGGATGAAGGTTCAGGTGTAGTGACGATAAAGTTTTTATCGAACTTACCCGCCTGCTCCAGCGCAAGCTTGTAACCCTGCATACGCTGCTGCACACGCGGGTCCATGCGCGCACCTATAAATCCAATGCGCTGGTAACCCTGCCCGAGCAAATGCTGCACCACATCAAAACCTGCGCGGCCATGGGCAAAGCCCACGTTCATATCGATAGGCTCCGCCAACAACTCCATGATCTGAACAATTGGAATCCGCGCCTTTTGCAGGAAGTTTTGGCAAGCTTTGGTCTGGTCGCCACCGGTGATAATCAATCCTTCCGGGGATTGGCTCAGCAGCGTGCGCACCATTTTTTCCTCTTCCAGCGGCGAGTAATGGGTATCCACCAACAACACCTTGTAGCCAGCCGCGCCCATCACTTCATAAATACCGCGCAACACCTCGGTAAAAACGATGTTACTTAATGAAGGAATGGCGACCCCGATCACTTTGGATCTGGATGAAGCGAGGGAACTGGCGTGCTGATTGGGTATATAGCCAAGCGAATCAATGGCTTTCTGCACCTGGATACGCAGGGATTCGGATACTTTTTCTGGCTGGTTGATGACCCGGGAGACGGTGATTGCACTAACACCGGAAGCGTCGGCAACATCTACGAGGGTGATTTTCTTATCTGAACTTCTTTTTTTTGTTGTTTTCATAGGCAAATTCTGCACGCAGTTATTATTTTTTGCTAACATACCACAAGCGCAATGATTGCGCTATCATTTGCAGATGTGCAAAGCGTGATCACAGATGTACAAGAGAAGCCTTCACATGCCTCACCCAACTGCCATTTCCAACCCGGATTCCAGCACTAATCTCATTATCCTGATGGGCGTTTCCGGTAGCGGTAAGTCCTCTATCGCCAAAGCCCTCGCTGAGCATTATGGTTATGATTATCTGGACGGTGATGATTTCCACAGCCAGGAGTCGCGCGACCGCATGGCTCAAGGCCTGCCATTGACCGATGAAATGCGCTTACCCTGGGTGATTCGCATGCGTGATTACTTTCGCGATGCCGCACGCAACCATCAGCATTCCACCCTCGCCTTCTCGGGCTTGAAGCGCGTCCATCGCGATGAACTACGCAAAGCCGGAACCAAAACAATCTTCCTGTTTTTGCACAGCGACAGAAGCACAATCCAAACCCGCGTCAACCAACGCGCAGGGCATTTTATGGCACCGAGTTTGGTCGATAGCCAGTTTGACAGCTTGGAAGATCCCAGCCTTGAAGCCGATGTTTTTGAAATTAATGTGCAGGCAAGCTTTGATCAAGTACTGGCAAACGCGATACAAATTATCGACCGGGAATTGCACTGCCAGACCGATGCACTGCCCGCCTGAAACATCCCACTTGGCAATCGCCTCGGCACCAGCGAGAATGTGAACTCTTGAGCCAGATATTGATCCAATGATCGACGTCACCCATGGAGAATCACTTATGACATCCGCAAAAATCCTGTGTATTAGCAGTGTGTTGGTTCTAGCCACAGCATTATCGGCCTGCGCAGGTAAAACCCAGTATCGCAGTGCATGTGCTCAGGAAGTCGACGCCGCCTGGAGCGAATTGTCGATTGCCAAAGCAGAAGGTTTTAGCGGGACTGTAAGTTATGGCAAAGCCCTCACATTGATCACTTCCGCACGCACCATGCAAACCGTGGAAAATTTTGATAATTGCTACAACCACGCCAAAGACGCGCGCTTCTATATCCGCGAGTCGCGCAAAGGCCAATAACCCGCTCTTCGCCAAAAATAAAAAGGCTCGCTATTCAGCGAGCCTTTTTATTTGTGCCGGATAAAATCCACTCAAGTGCCAATCACACCGCCATCATTCTTAGTGACCAAAACCGTTGTAGAACGCGGGCGGGTTTTGCCGTCGCTAGCAGGATAACTAATTCCCGGATGCTGGATATTCAGCCACAAACTTTTGCCATCCGGTGTTCCGGTCAAGCCGGTGATTTCACAACCGCGCGGCCCCACCAAAAAACGTTTTACTTCACGGGTTACGGAATCTGCGCACAGTAGCTGGTTACACCCCATCGGATGATAAACATCTTCCTCATCGTCAAAATCAGTTTCAATCCACAAGCGACCATCCGCATCAAACCAAAGGCCATCGGGGCAGGTAAATAAATCACCGCGAATATTGCCTTTTTGATTTTCAGGCACTGCTGCCTGTGCGTGATTGCCCGCGAGTAAAAAAATCTCCCAGTTAAATTCTGTTGCAGTTGGATCGGAATTCCTTTCTGTCCAACGCACTATCTGGCCGTGATGATTTTCTACGCGTGGATTTGCCGCGTTAATCGGTTGGTCTGTTTTTATGCCGCGCTCAATATTATTCGTGAGCGTTACATAGACTTCGCGCGAGTGCGGATCAACCGCCACCCACTCAGGGCGATCCATGGGCGTCGCACCGAGAATATCGGCAGCCACACGCGCATTAATCACAACATCCGCCTGACTAAAAAATCCATTGCGTTCAGTAAGGCCACCCTGCCCCCAAACTAATGGCAACCATGCACCGCGACCATCAGCATAAAAGGCCGCGACATATAGCGTACCTTCATCGAGCAGATCACGATTTGCTGCCGCGTCATCTTTATTGAGACGATTTTTGGGCACAAATTTATAAACATATTCACCGCGGGTGTCATCGCCGGAATAGATCGCGATTTTTCCATCATCTCCCGTTGATACAGTAGCGCACTCGCGCGAATAGCGCCCCATGGCCGTGCGTTTTTTTGGGACTGATGTTGGATCAAAGGGATCGAATTCTACCACCCAACCAAAGCGATTAGGTTCATTTACATAACCGCCGTGATATTTTTTTTGCGTTGGTGTTGCATCAAAACGCGGATCAACCGTTTCCCAAAAATATTTGCTGCTATTTAATTCATTGGAAATACCGTAACGCGAATGAGACTTGCGCGCCTGCCAATCGGACTTGTCGCGATTCACAAAATAGTTGTGCCAGTTTTCCTCGCACACCAAATAGGTTCCCCAAGGTGTTTTCCCCATTGAGCAATTATTTAATGTTCCCAATACGCGCGTGCCCGTCGGATCTTGCATCGTTTTCAAATGCTCAGAACCAGCGGCAGGACCAGTCAACTGCATTGGTGTATTGGCGGTCAAACGACGATTAATAGGCGACGCCTTTACGCGCTGCCACACGCCTTGCTGATCACGTTTTATTTCGATAACACTTACACCATGCGCAGCTTGCTCCTTCAATACTTCTTGCTCGGGGCGATGAATCATTCCCTGTGCATCGCGCGTTTCCGTTGGGCCATTGGTATGCAAGGTCGGGTTGGTATATTCGTGGTTGATTACCAACAAGCCGTGATCGTTAGGTGCATCGGCAAACGGGAAATACGCCATACCATCGTGATTTTGTCCCGCTTGCAACATTTGTTCTTGCCAAGTGTTAGTCGCATCTGCTTTCCAGGGCACAGCACCTGCAACTACCTCATCACCCCAGGAAAAAAACGCGCGCGCACTGTAGCCCTCAGCAACCAACACGCGATCAAAATCGGCCGCGTGTTGTAATGGTACAGACGAAAAACCAATTAGAGGTAATCCTTTCTTTGGCAAAATTCCTATTGTCTCTTTTGTTACAGTAGAACAACCAGACAAAGTACCGCCAAGAAAACCGCCGAGCGCCAAACCTAAACCACCTTTTAATAAATTGCGCCGATTGGCAATAACATCAGTCAGCCAGGGATTGGTTGTTGGATTAACCGGAATGTCATCCACATCAATTTCATATTTGCTTGATTTATCAGCTAGCATTTTTCAACTACTCCAAACCCAGAGCAGTGCGAATTTTTTCCCAACTTACATATTTAAAATTTTGCGGCGCTTCCGGCATTACTTTGTGACCATCCTGCACCACCAACATTCCCTCAGTAAATTCACCACCCAAATTAAAATGCGTCACTTCAAGGCCGTCAGTTTCAGACACGCCGTCAACACCCAATTCCGCATCCATATCCACACGGATAATGCCGCGAACCTTAAAAGGAGCTACAGCATCAAGAATGACGTAACTATTATTACCCTGGCTGGACACCACTAAATAATTTCCCTTTTTACCTTGGTAAATTCCCATACCCTCGATATCAGCAACCAGTACATCACCCGCTTGCATCACCAATTCGACGTTAGTACCCGCATTTGGCTCGGCACCAATTGTCCACACGGCTACATCTTCTTCACCGACAAACAAGCGCTGGTTTTTATCGTCAGCAACACAACCTTCAGGTTGGCTCTTCACAAAAAAGCTGCGCACTTTTTTGCCTTTCCATGGAGCTTTGTTTGCAGAAGTATTAGTAGCCGATAATTGGATCTGCTGGAACTCCCCGCTTTTTGCGTTGGGGATTGCATATAAAATTCCATTAGGATTTTTTGCATTAGCAGGTGATTGATAAAGACAGAAGCCATAAATTTCTTCGAGATTAGTAGCTACGCTGCCAGAGAAAGCGAGTTCGCCTGAGTCAGGATCGATAGTGTAGATCGCAAGACTGTTGTCATCACGGTTAGTCGCTACCGCAACGTCCACCACTTTTTTACCAAAAGAAACCGAGTAACGTACATCGACATTGTTTAACTTACCGGTATTGAAGTGCTGCACTTCGCGCCCTTGCATATCGTAAACAAATAGACCCTGCTGTTTATTGGTGCCTATAACACGGCTTTTGGTAGCATCTTTTTTATTAACCCAAATAGCAGGATCATCCGCAGCATCGCCAAAACGTGCCATTACTTGCGTCTGTACCGATGCAGTTACCGGCACTATAGGAAACTCTGTTTTTGCTACAGGCGCAGAATAATCCCAGTCAAATTGCACATGCTGTTGCTGGCTACTTTCTTCATCATAAATAAATGCATCTATTTTTTTGGTAGTCGCATTGTATTGTGCACTCACCCCCTCAGGCTCTTCCAAACCAGCAAGGGAAATAGTCTGTTGCAATACAAACTGATTATTAGCTGTGCGATAAACCATAAGGTTTTTCTGTTCAGGCTCAATCGCTAGCAACCCTTGAGGAATAGTCGCGATAACTTCAGCACCACCAATCAATTTCCCAAACGGCGCGGCCATATCAACCGCGCGACGTCCCGGCGCTGTTTCTACATCGGCACCATAAGCCCATACACCAATTGACTCTTCTGCGATAAATAACAAGTTTTGCTGGTCATCCACTGCGCAAGATTTGCTATTGGGTGATATGGGTAGGTTACGCAAATGACGGATACGTTGGTTGCCTTTTGCATCCAACAGCAACCAATGTTCCGCGGTGCCACGCTCATCCAGCAAATAAATGGAAAGATTATTGGCAATATCGCGACTTAAACACAGGTTTTCAATTTTAAAAGACGGGATAGGCAGGCGTAATAATTCGCGCACTTTTTTTGTTGCCGAATCCAGCACCACTAAACCGGGTTGTTGTTCAGGTAGAAAAACAGTTGCTCCCACAGTGAGCGATTTACTTTCACCTTTTTCATTCACGACAACAGATAAACGCGAATCCAGCAATTCGGCTGGCTGATTTAAATGAGCCAGGGTTTTGCCTTTGGCATCAAGCCAACGGATACCGGCAGACTCATCCACGGCGAGATAGGAGGTTGATTTCCCTTCGTTTAGCGGAGCAATCGCCGCAGCCGAAAAGTTGTTACCCATTGTTGCAACAGGGGTTGGTGCTGCTTGCACTGCGCTTATTGACACAACAGCCGAGGTAAGCGCCGCAAAAATAATATTGGTTTTATTCATGGATACAGTCTCTGGTGAGTAAAAACTCCACGGCTATTTTGCTAGCCGTGGAGTGATTTCACGAGTTTACAAATGCATGCTTAATTGATTCTTAAAATCTTAATTTAACATTCTAGAATTGCAGGAAAGTAATGCCCAATTTGTAAGTAGGGCCGTAACTTTCATACTGGGTGTTGTATTTTTTATCTTTCACATAAGTGTAATAAACTTCGTCGGTCAGGTTCAGTGCTTCAAAATGCAGCTTGATAGAATCAGTTAAATAGTAACGTAGAGAGAAATCCAGTTGCACTTGGTCATCAACATAGGCATCGTAATCTGCATCCAGTGGATCGAGCACCTCCAATACATATTTGGATTTGTAGTTGGCAGACAAACGCATGCTGAGAAGATCTGATTCATAGCCAATCATAAAGTTTGCAGAGGTGTCGGATTGGCTTGGCATAGCAATATCGCGTGCAATAAATTCACCATCGTCATAACCACCAATCTCGGCAGTCGAGTCAACGAAGGTCGCATTACCGCCAATTAACAACCCATCCCAGGGCGCTGGCAAGCTTGAAAACTGTTTTGATGCAGCCAGTTCGATACCAAAAATATCAGCGCTTTTACCATTTACGTAAGTCACTGCTTTATCAAATTCTTGGTAACCCTCAGTGCCACCCAAATCAGTTTGATATACAAAATGATCAATTGCCTTATAAAAGGCGAAAGCAGAAATTACACTGGCCACACCGGGATAATGCTCAATACCCAAATCAAAGTTACTTGACTCCAACGATTTCAAATTCGGATTGCCAAATTCGGCTTCAATATCACCGTCATCTTCTTCAATTAAACGACCGGGCGATAGCTGCGCAAATCCGGGACGCACAACCGAGTTAGTCCAGGTAGCACGCAATTGGGTTTGATCACTGATGCTGTAGCGAATGTGCAGTGCTGGTAAAAAGTAATCATCAGAGTTTTCAAATGATTGCTGTTCAGCCGCCTCCTCATAAGAAAAACCCTGCGCGGTAAAATCGGTATTTTCATAACGCACACCGGTCAAGAGACGCAGATCACCAATATCAATACGCCCCATGATATAAGCTGCGCTGGTATCTTCAGTTACTTCGTAGTCACCGATACTGCTTTCAACTTCATCCACCTCAATATTATCGAGCGATTTTTTAACACTTGAGGCATTGATAGTTGAGCCAAATTGACCGAAGTGATAATCCACATTACCACCCGAGAAAGCCGCGAGTGAAGTATCGCCGATAAAATCTTCGCTCAACCAGATATCAACATTATTATCTTTGCTGCGCTCAACGTATTTTGCACCAAACTTTATTTGTGCAGCGTTGCCGCCCAATTCAAGCTCGCGAGTAAAATCCAGATTCAATGCGGAACTTTCATCGTTCGTGTTAGTGCTACCCAACTCTACTTCGTCCAGCTTATAGGATGCGGGCTGATAAAATTCAGCAGGTGCAGAGATACTGATTTTTTGGGTGCCGGTGTAAGAAACATCAAATACTTCATCGGCAATTACATCGTCATCGATTTTAAAAACCGCACCCGCAACATTCTGTGGTTCATCTTCACTGGACTTGCTGTAAGCGAGACGGTAATCCAGTGTCCATTTCTCCAAACGGGTTTGCCCGCCCAAAGAAGTCGAAAGTATTTTCTGGGTTTCTTTGCGGTCTTTTAATTCGCGCTGTACTTCTGCAGTACCAGTTTCACCTTCGGCAAGTGCATCTTCAAACTCAATCACGTTAGCCAGACGAATTTCTGAATCCGAATATTCACTGTACAGGTTACGCAGATATAAATCGGTACTGTCTGATGGTTTGTAATCAAAGTTCAAGGTTAAACCAGAACGTTCACGGGTGATGCGATAATCGCGCTGCTCCATTTCTTCCAGACGGGCACCGTCTTCAAAATCCCATGCACCGCCAGTTTCAACGTTATCGGAACCGAATTCACGCTTGAACGAACTCACTCCGAATGCAACACCGAGATTATTGTCATCGCCGCCGATACTGAATTGGTTGCTCGCCGTAGCCGCAATCTTAGGGCTGACTTCTTCGGTGTTATCGTCATAACTTCCTTCAGCGGTTAATTGATAAAAGAAACCATCGCGATCAAATGCGGAAAGGCTTTGCACATCAATACTACCGCCCAAAGAGTTAGCATCCATATCCGGAGTCAAACTTTTAGTTACCACCAAACCTTCCAACAAATCGGAAGGAATTACATCCAGCGCCACTGCACGACGATCTGCATCCGGCCCAGGAACACCAACACCATTAATGGTTACCGCATTAAAATCCGGCCCCATACCACGTACGCGCACATAGCGACCCTCGCCCTGATCACGCTCAATTGAAAGCCCTGGTAAACGCTGCAAAGATTCTGAAACGTTGGTATCCGGGAATTGGCCAATCGCATCAGAAGAAACTGCAGTAATAATATTGTCAGCACTGCGTTGATTATTCAGCGCTTTGTTAATTCCCGCAGCCTGACCGATGATGATAATGTTTTCGACCGCACCCGATACACCACTCAATTCAAAATTGGATTTGGTAGTTTGGTTGTCCTGTACCACAATCGAGCGACGAATATCGTCCGCTCCAATGTAGCTGGTTACCAATGTATAAGTACCCGGTTTTACATTGAGGAATGTATAGCGACCATCGCGCTGGCTGACTGCAAGACGATTCAATTCTTCAATACGAACATTCACACCCTGCAGCGCAATACCCTGCTCGGTTGCCTTTACTACACCTTCTACTTGTCCGTCGGCGAAGGCGTGGCTTGCAAGGCCAGCGAACACCAAAGCAAAGGTTGTTTTGGCAAAATGTTTTTGTGTAGCAGAAGTAAATCGTGCAGGCTTTTTCACGGCTGGTCCCCAATAGTGAATGCGAAGGTGTTGGTTTAATAAATGCCACAGGGCTTTAGACGCCGCCACGCTAATGGGGATAAATGACAGTTACGTGACGCGTTTTTTTAGCGCATTAGAAGAAGGGATTTTTTTTGCTAAATCCTCTTAAAAAACGGATTAATTTGAGCTGATATGACTCTTGTATTTTTCAAGAACTCCCGTGCGATCAATCGAATAGCAGCGGCATATACATCTTTATCATTCATGTTCCCAATTAAATCAGCGGCTTATGTTCAACGCCTGAAAATAAGCACCGCAAGAGAAAAATTTCGTTTGATCTGATTTGCCTCCTGCGCCCGTTTGAAGCATTTTTTAACCACACAACTCTCCGTCACAAAATCGTCACAAAAACCTGTTAACAGTGCGCGAACTTATTCGTGAGCGCTAAAGAATCATGTTGAAACTCCATAAATGGAAAATCGCCCTGCTGGGAATTGCGACCAATATCGCCCTGATCGCTAACCTTGGCGCAGGGGATGTAAAAACCTGGGCGGAAATAAATTGGCTGGATGTGTTCAGTGAAGGTGGTTTAGCGACGCTGGCGGTAGTCTGGTTGATGTTAATTTTGCACAGCCGCCCTTCCGGCCGCGTAACTCAATTGCTCAGCCTTGGATTAAGTTGTATTGCACTGGCAGGATTTCAGGATGTGCTCGACGAATTTATTGCGCTACCGGAAGTCGTGGTATGGGATCACTGGATTGAATCGGGCTTTATGCCAATTGGACTAATTTTACTGACTATCGGTATTTATCACTGGCACAGGGAACAATTGATCATCAGCGAACAATTGCGCAAGCGCGAACGTCTTTTTCGCGAACATCGCGATTTGAATTTCACCACCAATTTAAGTGGTGCGAATTATTTGCGTAAGCAGCTACAGCATGAACTTGCTATGCATCAAAGTGAATCCGCACCGCTAGCGCTACTCTTAATCGATGTCGACAACTTTTCTCAGATCAATCGTCGCTACGGTAATAGCGAAGGTGACCGTTTATTGCAATCGCTCGGCGAATTACTGCTACTTAATATCCGCCGCAACGATTTGCTTTGCCATTACGCGGGTGACCGCTTTGCCGTAGTAATGCCAACCACCGGGAAATTGATGGCAGAAACCCTCGCACAGGAAATTGCCAATGCAGTGCGTCACTTTGCATTTAAAACCTATAACCAAGGTGAAAGTGTATTTCATACCGTGAGTATCGGTGTTGCTTTGTCGGTATCGGACAATCAAACAGTCGATACGCCGGAAGCATTGATCACTCGCGCAAACAAAGCCTTGTTGCACGCAAAAGAAAAATCCCAATGCGCTATTCATCTCGCCGCCTGATATGAACACGACTCTCTCGCCCGACAACTACATGCCCGGCAGCTTTTACGAAATAGACACGCCGTTTATTGCTGCGCACCAGTGGCCAGCAGCGCTTATTGATTTGGCGTTGGGACGCGGGCAGGAAGAACATAAATTGCTGCGCGGAACCGGAATTTTTTATGCCGATATACTCAGCGGTAATTTAACCGTATCGCCGCAACAGTGTTTCCAGCTGATAGAAAATGCGCGCAAGCATCACAACGCAAATGAATTAGCCTTTTTGCTCGGGCACCGTTTATTTCCGGGAAATTACGCGGCCGCAGGAAATGCCTTGGTGAACGCAACGAATTTGCAAGATGCGCTGGATTCATTAACAAGCTATAAAATCCTGCTTGTACCACTGCTCAATCCACGCATTATTTATGAGCAAGAGCGTTTGGTGATTTACTGGCAAGGCACAGGCGCAAACGAAGCGACGCAATTATTTTTACTGGAGATGATGGCAACAGCTCTGGGCGCTCTTTCACGATGGCTGGGTGGTGAAGCCCTGCCCTGGCAATTCTATTTTACCTGCACACAACCTGCACATACCGAACAATACGAAGTGCATCTGGATGGTGAAGTACATTTTAATGCAGCAGCAAATGCAATGGCGATTGCACGCGAACATCTCCATCGCCCATGGAAAAATACATCGCCCAGTGCGCGGGTTATTGCCCAACGCGCGGCCGAACAACAATTAGCAGAACTGCAATTGCAGCAGGGATTTTTGGCGGAAACCTACACCTATCTACACAATAATATTCACAGCAATCCCAACCTCGAAAAAACCGCCGAGGATTTTGGTATGAGCAGCGCCAGCTTTAAGCGCAAACTGAAAAAGCATAATAGCCACTTTCAGGAGCAATACGATTCAGTACGCAAGGATTTGGCGATTTACTGGTTGAGCCACGAAGGTTGGACCAACGAGCAAGTCGCCCAAAAACTTCACTTCTACGATGCCGCTAACTTGCGCCGCGCCTTTAAAAAATGGACCGGTGCCCTGCCGAGTAAAATCAATAAACACTGTTAGAAAGTTTTAGCTATCGCTTTTATTTTGAAAATACTGATTCGGTGTAACGCCAAAGTTGCGTTTGAACATTGCCGAAAATGCGCTGGGATTGGAGTAGCCGAGGAAGTTGGAAATGCGCGCGATGCTTTCGCCGCGACCAAGCCGACAGAGCGCTTCAGCGAGTTGGACTTGTTGCACCCACTGGTGATATTTCAAACCGGTTTCTTTGGGAAATAAACGAATCAGCGTGCGTGCGCTTGCGCCCGCCATAGCCGCGAGATCATCAATGGTGTGACTGACGCCGGGTGAGTTCATTACAAATTGGCAAACGGTTTGTAAACGTCGATCTTGCGGCCAGGGAATTTCTACTGATTGCGTCGCCGCGCGATTAATCTCGGTCAGGATCAACGCCACCAAATGTTCGCCGCGCCCTGGTATCGGATATTCCGCTGGTTCTTGCAGCAAACCCAAAATCAATTCGCGCAATAATCCCGACACCGAAATTGCGCGGCACTCTTTGCCAAGTGCTAGTGGAACATCTTCGCTAACGTAGAGCGTGCGCATTTCCAGATCGCTCATCATAAACGAGTGATGCTCAACATTGGGCGGCACCCAGAGTGCGCGGTGTGAGGGAATAGTCCAGACGCTGTTGGGCGTAATCACCCGCATCACGCCTTCAACCGCGTACAGTAACTGCGCGCGGCGATGGGTGTGGATGGGAATTTCATCGCCGCTGGCATAGTGCCCACCCCATGCCACTATAGGGCGCGGCACATACTGCAACTCATCCGGGCTGCGCTGCTCGACAATACTCATCACGGCTCCCACTCGATATCAGTCACTAACAGGTTTCAGTTTGTCACTTATTCGACAGTTTATGTCATTTCTACTTTTTCTGACATTTTATACTGACCTGCCCGGCCATTACCTGTGTGATGGCCGCATGTTCCCTTTTAAAAGTGGTATTTATGAGCCAGATAGAAACCCTTACTCCTGCCGGTGCAGTCTTGAGCGAAATTCCGCCGGTTACCGCTCCTGCCAACAGCTTTGATGCAACCAAAACGGTGTTACCGGTAATCGGCGCGGTCAGCTTTGTGCATTTGATTAACGACTTGATCCAGTCGGTTTTGCCGGCGATTTACCCGATGTTGAAAACAGACTACGCGCTGAGCTTTACCCAGGTCGGCCTGATCACCCTCGCGTTCCAGGTGACTGCATCGTTGCTGCAACCAGCAATCGGGCTCTACACCGACAAACATCCAAAGCCCTATTTATTGCCGAGCGGAATGTTATTCACCTTGGTCGGTTTGGTGATGCTGGTATTCGCAAATAATTTTGCCTGGCTGTTGATTGCTTCTGCGGTAATTGGTTTGGGTTCATCGGCGTTCCACCCGGAAGCCTCGCGTGTTGCACGTATGGCATCGGGCGGCCGTTTTGGCTTTGCGCAATCGTCTTTCCAGGTTGGTGGCAATGCCGGTGCAGCCTTGGGGCCGCTGCTGGCGGCGGCAATTATTATTCCGCGTGGGCAAGGTGCAATCGGCTGGTTCACATTGTTTGCGATTGTCGGATTTGCCGTGTTATTCAGCGTAGCGCGCTGGACAATTCGCTCGCAGGCATCAATCAAGAGCGTAAAAAAACACGCGCACTTCGCGCATCTGTCGCGCAATCAAGTGATAGGTGCATTAACGGTATTGGCGCTGTTGGTATTTTCCAAATACATTTACATGACAGCATTTGCTAACTACTACACTTTTTATTTGATGGAAAAATTTTCCACGTCAGTTTCTGATGCGCAATTGTTTTTATTTGTGTTTTTAGCAGCCGTTGCACTGGGTACATTTGCCGGCGGCCCGATTGGCGACAAGATCGGCCGTAAAGCAGTAATCTGGATTTCCATTCTCGGTGTTGCGCCGTTCACCTTGCTGTTCCCTTACTGCAACTTATTTTGGACAGCGGTGTTATCGGTAGTGATTGGCTTGATTTTATCCTCAGCATTTTCCGCGATTATCGTACTCGCACAAGAATTGGTGCCGACCAAAATCGGCATGATTTCCGGAGTATTTTTTGGTTTTGCGTTTGGAATCAGCGGAATCGCAGCAGCAGCCTTGGGCGCATTAGCAGACGCAACCACGATCGAACACGTGTTTGCTTATTGCGCGTACTTACCACTGCTCGGTGTAGTGACTATTTTGTTGCCGAGCATGAAACGCAATTAATGATTTGTATGTACATGTGACTGTGACTAGGCGGATGTGGCCTGAAGGTAGAACTGTTTAGCGTGACTGCCAAACAATTCTACTTTAGGCCGCTATTTTTCAATCTGGTTAAATATCAGTTTACTCATAGCTTATAAAGCACGGGTACCGTTAGACACACCAAGTATTCAATGTTTTATATAACTGTAACCAGGGTCGTTAGGTAGTAATATCTTCACGCAGAGCCCACCACCGCTACGGTTTTCAAGAAAGATATGTCCTCCGTGGGCATCCACTATTTCGCGACACAGAGACAAACCTATTCCACTGCCCGATTGTTTGGTGGTGTAAAAAGGTAGCAACGCGTTTTCCATAGTGCTGATAGACATACCTGAGCCTCGATCCAAAACCTGCAGCACACTACCTTGACTATTTTGCTCCAACGTCAAATACACCTGATCTGTGGTTGAGCCGGATTCGTGAGCGTTTTTTAGCAAATTGGTTATCACTTGCTGGATCTGCACCGGGTCGAAATATCCTGGTCTGACAGGCATATTTCCGTCAAAAGAAAACTCCAATGCTATCGATAGTTTTCTTATAAACTCCGACCAATCAACTAACTTTTTTTCAGGTATTGGTAATTTGGCAATTCGCGCGTAACCATCAATGAAATGTCTAAGATGCTGAGCTTGCTCGCCTATAGTTTCGAAAACCACACTCAATTGATTGTATTTTTCCTGCTCAACCAGCAACTGCCCGGAATGCGCCATTGAAGAGATAGGTGCTAGCGAATTGTTGAGTTCATGGGTAATAGTGCGAATCACTTTTTTCCATATCATCGCTTCCTGGCGATGGAGTTCAAACGTCATTCGTTTTAGCAGCAACACCTCATGCTTGCGTGCACTGAGAATAAAATGCCCGCTAGTTATGTGATACAGCTCCTCACCTGATTTATCCTTCACTTTGAATAAACCATTGCTCCTGCTGGTTAGAATTTCTTTCAGCGAGTTACCAACTGTTTCTATAGCATCTACAAAGTGCAAGCCATTAATTGGCTTGCCGGCGTTAAGCATTTCTTTTGCAAATCCATTTGAATAAATAATCCTGTCTTCTTGATCGATGAGCACCACACCCATATTGGAATTTTGAATCACCATATCCAGAAGTAATTCTCTCTGATGAACATGTTGACGTTCTTTGCGCAACTTTTCAGAGAGCTGATTAAAAATGGTGATGATTTCACCTAACTCATCACCGCCGGTATTTGCGATGCTCACGCTAAAATCGTTGTCCATAAGATTGAGCATGCCACTCTGGATGGCGGCGATTTTGACCTTTTGATTCAGCACCAATTTACGCACCAACCAAATTGAGACCGACAGTGCGATTGGGAGAGCGACTACAAGCGCAACGAATAGCTCATCAATGAACATCGACCCTATAACAAGAATTCCCAAGCCAAGCGTGACCGATAGCGCAACTATCGCGCAGAGTTTTCCTTCGAGGGAGAATTTTTTATTGGTTATATTCAATCTTATATTTTTCCAATCGACGGTAGAGTGCCTGCCGGGAAAAGCCAAGCTGTCGCGCTGCTTGAGCGACTACACCATAATTTTGTTTGAGTACCATTTCGATAACGTCGCGCGAGGGCTCTGTAATAAGGGGCTTGTAGCTATCAGTTATTGTTTCATCTATGGGTAAGCCAAAGTCTTTGAGTAGAAACTTGCCACCTTCGTTTAATATCAATGCTCGTTGACAGGCATTCTCCAGTTCACGTATGTTTCCCGGCCAAGAATAGCAATGCAAGGCCTGCAAGACCGAATCCTCCAACTTGGCTTGTCCGCGCAGAAAATGGTGTATGAGCGGCAATATATCTTCCTTGCGCTCTTCCAGAGGAGGAACTTTTAATTCAAATACGTTAAGGCGATAAAACAAATCTTCGCGAAACTCACCGCTTTTAATAGCACGTTCAAGGTTGGTGTTGGTGGCGCTGATAACCCGCACGTTGCAATGACGGGTTTCACTCGAACCCAGCCGCTCAAATTCTCCGGATTGCAAAACTCGCAGCAGCTTTGCCTGCCCTGTTGCTGACAGGTTGCCCAGCTCATCAAGAAATAAGGTACCGCCATCTGCCGCTTCAAAACGACCGATACGCCTTTTACTGATGCCGGTATAAGCACCCGCCTCAGCACCAAACAATTCTGCCTCAATCAATTCTTGTGGTAATGCACCAACATTGATGCACACAAAGGGGCCACTGTTGACCTGCGAGTTTTTTTGAATAATTTGCGCAATTTTTTCCTTACCTGAACCATTGGGACCAGTGATCAATACTGGCGCATCCGAACGAGCAATTTTTACAGCAAGGTCAACCAATGCATGCATCGAAGCACTTTGGTAAACGAGTCCACAAAGATTAGCGGTTGCTAATAAGCGCGCTTTTTCAGTGAGCAATGTTTGAGCTTGCAATCGTTGCTGATGTTGCAAGTCTTCCAGTTCCAATAAATTTTTAACGGTTGTCACTAATTTAATATCGTCCCAAGGCTTGGCAATATAATCAGCTGCGCCATTTTTAACCAACTCTATGGCAGTTTCGAGTTGTGTCCACGCAGTGATTAAAATGACGGGGATATCTGGCCGCACTTGCCTGAGCTTGTAGAAAAGTGTTTTGCCTTCCTCGCCCGACGTAGTGTCCTCAGAAAAATTCATATCCTGTAAAACTAAAGCAATGTTGCCATCCCCTTGCAAACGTTTGATTGCCGCTTGTGGTGTCAGCGCAATTTCTGCTGCAATACCATGCACATCAAACAGCAAGTGAAGCGCCTTTCCGACAGCGGGATTATCATCAACAATCAGAACTTTTTGAGCGGATTCTTTTGGCATACATCTCACATGTATTTAAACGTTGGACACGGCTTCAACCGGGGAAATCTGCGCACCTCTTCGAACTGGCGAGTAGGCTGCCAATAACGTAACTAGTAACAGAAAAACCACTGTTATCAGCACATATTCGATACGCAACAATTCCGTCCCATGTGTTCGCGCCATATAGCTACTATTCACATAAGCGATAGCACTGCCGACAATTGCAGAGAATACCACCAAGGTGACATTTTCAAGCATGAAATAGCGCATGACACCCGCTTTAGTAGAACCCAGCGCACGCCGAATACCAATTTGTTTGCGGCGCTGGGTTACCCAAAATGTGGTAAGACCAAAGATTCCCAAGGCATTCACAAAAGTCAGCAGAAATATAACAAACGACAAAATTTTGATCATTGCATAGTCACTGGTGTAAGTCTCACGCTTTATTTGCATCACTGACTTTTCATCTGAGATTAAACGCGTGCTATCGATCGAGCGCAGCTTTTCAACCAGAGAGAGCATTATTTCATTGCGTTGTTCGCTATTGGCTCGCACGAGGTAATTGATAGTGTTGTCTTTAATAATCTCGGGAATAATTGTCGCACTAGTGGCGTATTCAGAATCCGGCCAGGGGCCCATCAAGCGCTCTACAACCCCGATGATTGTCAGTTGTACGTTTCCCATATATACCGCTTTACCTACAGCGGACTCATCGGGAAACATTTTCCCGGCAAGCTCCTTGGTAATAATAGCTACCGTCTGTTCAGGTGCATTCTCTTGCGCAAAAAAATTAACTTCGTTTGCATTAAAATTTCGCCCCTCTATCAGCACTAGCCCAAGCGTCGGCAAGCCATGGTCGGTCATTTCATAAATCGCAGTATTAAAATCTGTGAGCTTTTCTTCCGGGCTTTTGTAGAGTGATGTTGCAGATCCACCACCTGATACAGGAATATTAGAGACAGGCGCAGCATCAATAACACCTGGCATTGCGCGAATAATGTCCATATCTCTTTTCACAATGTGTTCCATATCTGAATCGGATGAATTTTGTCGCATCCACATATTGAATATTTCTTCTTCGATCATTCCACTCGGCCGCTCAATTTTCGCTATTCGCTCGCTGACTACGAATAATGCAGTGCTGACAACGGCAATGGTGAGCGAAAGTTGAATAATAATAAGCAACGGCCCGGTTTTATTTCGCCACAAACTTTTAATAATGACATCTAACATAAAATAATCCTGGAATGAGCTTGGCGCTCATTTTTATTGATTGCTGTTATCGGGTTTTTAAATATTTTGCAGGTGCTGAGTGGCTAATTCGCCAGGCAGGTAGAAAGCCACTTAATAGAGTGGCAACCAAAGCAAGTAACATCGCTGCTGCGACCGTAACACTGTTAAACACGGCAACATTTTCGTAATTGCTGTAAAGCGCGCGCACAGCTGCCAACCCGCCTAGCGATAACAGTAACCCGAGTAAAGCGCCAGCAACGCCAACGATAAAGGCTTCGGTTAAATGCTGAAAAAATATCGAATAACGACTCGCTCCGAGGGCTCGTCTAATGCCCGTTTCAGGTGCTTTTCGCAAAAATTTTGCAAGCATCAATACCGTGCTATTGACCAGACAAATCATCAAGAACACAAATGAGATCATTAACAATTGTTTGTTGTCTTTGGACACCACATTATTAATATTTAACCACTCTTCTGGAGTATTCAATTGATAGGCTGGTGATCGCTTAAACCGGCCTTGCTCTTTTTGAGTGGCAATATAGTTTTCCAGAAACTGGGTAAACTCTTGCCGTTTTTCCGCAGAGTTAAGGCTAACCCAGGCTTGTATCCATATATCTTCACTTTGTAAAAAATCCTGGTGATTTCGTATGTTTTCATTTGCCCACCCCTGAACATTGCCCCAGCCTTGATAAGCTTTGGCTGCAGCAAAAAAGAAAGGAATGTACGCATCAGGTGCAGCTTCAAACGGCAGATTATTCAAATCGTAAACATTGGGCACCAACTGCCATCTCTCGCTGACTACACCGACCACCGTAAATAACTCACCATCCAGCAAAATCGCTTGCCCCAAACTGTTCTCTCCCTTAAAGAACTTATTATTCATTCCTTCACTAAGGATAACGACATGCTCTGGACTTTCGTCCGCGTTTTTACTCCAGGGGCCGCCGTAAATAAATTGCACATCGAACATGCTAAAAAAATCACGCGTCGTCATGCGCGTATGGTAGGTCGACGGAATCTCCGTAGGTTCAGGATGCTGGATAGTCACTCCAGCCTTACGCATCACGACAACTTCGTCTGCTACATGTGCATCATAAAGCG
>NZ_JBCECX010000041.1:0-42845 GCF_039207905.1 Cellvibrio sp. | reverse complement strand
GTGATCAAACACCTCGACGGTATTTGCCATGTGTACATCGACGATAAAGCCGATCTCGACAAGGCATTCACCATTTCCATGAACGCCAAAACCCATCGCTACGGTGTGTGCAACGCAATGGAAACTTTGCTTGTTCACGAGCAAGTCGCGGCGCAAATTCTGCCGCTTCTTGCTGCTGCTTACACCGAAAAAGGTGTAGAGCTGCGTGGCGATGAAAAAACCCGCGATCTGATCAGTGCCAATGTAGCAACCGAAGAAGATTGGGCGACTGAATACCTCGCGCCGATTTTGTCGATCAAAATTGTTTCTGGTTTGGATGAAGCTATCGCGCACATCAACCAATACAGTTCGCAGCACACCGATGCCATCGTGAGCGAAGACTATACCCGCGCGCGCCGTTTTATCACTGAAGTTGATTCCGCGTCAGTGATAGTGAATGCATCGACCCGTTTTGCTGATGGTTTTGAATACGGTTTGGGCGCTGAGATTGGTATCTCCACCGATAAAATCCACGCGCGCGGCCCGGTTGGCCTTGAAGGCCTGACCTCGCAAAAATGGGTTGTGTTTGGTGATGGACATATTCGTGTCTAACTCCGTATGCGCAGCATAGGATTTTTCGGCGGTACTTTTGATCCGATCCATCTTGGGCATCTGCGTCTTGCGCTGGAATTAAAACAGCAGCTGGCTTTGGATGAAATGCATCTCTTGCCCTGCTACATACCACCACATCGTGCATCGCCCAGTGTGGATGCACAGCAGCGGTTGGCGATGTTGCAGTTGGCACTCGCGGATTGCACTGAGTTGCGCTGGGATGCACGTGAACTGCAGCGGGAAAAGCCTTCCTACACCTTCGATACTTTGAGCGAGTTGCGCGCTGAACTCGGCGCCGATGTTAGTTTGAGTTGGTGTATGGGAATGGACAGTTTTGCCGGGTTGGATAGCTGGCATCGCTGGCAGGAATTAATCGGGCTTGCACATCTGGTTGTTGTAGCGCGCCCCGGTTGGGAACAGCCGACCACCGGGCCGATAGCGGATTTGGTTGCACAGCATCGCGCTAATGCCGATGAAATCCATACGTCAGCGGCTGGTAAGTTGGTGATACTGGAGCAGCGCCTGTTGCCGATTTCCGCTACGGAAATTCGTGCGCAAATTGGCGCGGGTGAATCGCCACAATTTTTACTGCCTGATGCTGTGTTGGAATACCTTCGCGCGCAGGTTTTATATGGCTATTGAATACGCAGCGATCAAATTTTATTGTTGATTTATTAATTGTAATAGGTAATTGAATGTCTGATTTAAACAAAGCCATCATCGACGCCCTTGAGAATCTCAAAGGCAAAAATATCGTAACGCTTGATGTGCATGAACTCACCGACGTAATGGATACCCTGATTATCGCCAGCGGTACTTCCAGCCGTCACTCGCGCTCACTCGCTGAAAACCTGGTTGAAGAAACCAAAAAAGCTGGCTTCCGTGCTTTAGGTGTTGAAGGTCTGGATGCCGGTGATTGGGTGTTGGTCGACTACGGCGATACTGTTGTGCACGTGATGCAACAGGAAACGCGCGATTATTACGAGTTGGAAAAACTCTGGTCGATGAAACCTGCCAGCCGCGGATAATTATTGCTTATGCGTATTCGCATTATTGCGGTGGGCACCAAAATGCCCGACTGGGTTGAAGCTGGATACGCGGAATACGCCAAGCGTATTCCGCGCGATGTCAGTGTCGAAATGATTGAATTGCCGCTCGCCCAGCGCAGCAAAAACAGTGATATCGCCAAAGCGATGGAAAAAGAAGGCGAGGCGATGCTCGCGATGATTGAAAAGGGCGGAAAAGACGAACAAGTCATCGCCCTTGATGTCAAAGGCAAACCTTGGAGCACCGAGCAGCTCGCGGAAAATCTCGCGGGTTGGAAAATGAGTGGTTCTAATTACTCATTGCTGATTGGTGGTCCCGATGGTTTGGCGCCGGCGTGTCTTGCGTTGGCATCAGTGAAATGGTCGTTATCGCCGCTGACATTGCCTCATCCGCTGGTGCGGATTTTGGTGATTGAACAGTTGTATCGCGCCTGCACGATTTTGCAAAACCATCCGTACCACAAATAATTTATCGCCATAAAAATACACAACAACATCAACCCTGATTGACGAAGAATTTCCGGCCCGAGCATGCAAGAAACCCAACAGTTCAAGGATCACCAGCGCGAAGCAAAAATATTTCGTGCCCGCGTGGTGGTGATGGCCGTGTTTATGCTCGCGTTGGTATCCACACTTCTCTATCGCTATTACGATTTGCAAATCGTCAATTACGAAGAGTACGCGACCCAATCAGATCGCAACCGTGTGCATGTGCAACCCATCCCGCCCACGCGCGGTTTGATTTTTGATCGCAACGGTATTTTGCTCGCCGATAACAAACCCAGCTTTACCTTGTCAGTGGTCAGCTCCAGTGCTGAAGAATTAAATAACACCATCGAACTGCTTAAGCCGCTGATCGAAATTACTCCCTCTGATTTGGAAAAATTTTACAAAGCACAAAAGCAGCGTCGTCATAAGCTCGATCAGGTTCCGCTGCGCTATCGCCTTACCGAAGATGAAATCGCGCGGCTCGCAGTTAACCAGCATTTGCTCGAAGGTGTTGAGGTAAATGCAGAGTTGGTGCGCAACTATCCGCATGCCGATACGTTTGCCCACGTGATCGGCTACACCGGCCGCATCAGTGAGCGCGATGTAGATGCGTTTACGCCCGAACAAGTGCAGCGCTACTCAGGTACCCATGCGATTGGTAAAAGCGGAATTGAAGCGAGTTATGAAGATGTATTGCTCGGCACCGTCGGTAGCCAAAACGTAGAGACCAATGCGCGCGGCCGCGTTATGCGCGTACTGGATCGCATCGACCCCAAGCAGGGCAGCGATTTGCGTCTGCATTTGGATGTTCGCCTACAAGAAACGGCGGTGGCGGTAATGCGCGGTCGCCGCGGTGCTGTGGTGGCGATTGACGTAAAAACGGGCGGTGTTCTTGCCGCAGTAAGTTACCCAGGTTTTGATCCGAATTTGTTTGTGACCGGAATTAGTTTTGCCGATTACAAACGCCTGAACGAAGACATAGACACTCCGCTGTTTAACCGCTTTTTACAGGCGCAATATCCGCCTGGTTCCACCATCAAGCCCGTTGTTGGCCTTGCTGGTTTGCATACCGGTTTTACCGATGTCAACCGTACTATCGCTGACCGTGGTGTGTTCACTCTTCCCGGTAGTTCGAGAATGTGGCGCGACTGGATTTTGAAAACCACTGGCGGCGGTCACGGTCAGGTGGATCTTAAAGGTGCTATCTCACAATCCTGTGATACCTATTTCTGGGATCTGGGAGTGCGCATGGGCATCGACAATATGAGCGAGTTTGGCAAACATTTTGGGCTGGGCCAGCTCACTGGCATTGATATCCCGAGCGAACGCAAAGGTATTTGGCCATCGCGCGAATGGAAGCGGGCGAGTAAAGGTCAGGCTTGGTATCCGGGTGATACCGTCAACATGTCGATTGGTCAGGGATTTGTATTGGCAACTCCGCTGCAGTTGGCGGTGATGACCACAACCATCGCCAATCACGGGATTCGTTACCGGCCGCAATTTATCAAGCAGATTGGTGATCAGGTGCACGAGCCGATTATCGAAGAAACTATCGAGACTAAACCGGAATACTGGAATGCCATTGCGGATGGCATGGCCGAGGTAATGCACGGTACGCGCGGAACAGCGCGCCGTGCGGCAGAGCGCGCCGAATATCGTATGGCCGGTAAGTCGGGTACGGCGCAGGTAGTCGCCATCGCACAAAATGCCAAATACGATTCCGCTGCACTTAAAGAGCGTCATCGTGACCACGCCTTATTTGTGGCTTTCGCCCCGCTGGAAGACCCGCAAATTGCGGTAGCGGTGATGTTGGAAAATGCTGAAGGTGGCTCCAGCCAAGCGGCACCAGTAGCGCGCTGGATAATGGATGCGCATTTGCTTGGTTATTATCTCAACGAAGACGAATTTGTACCCCCTGCCGGATTCCACCACGCCGCCATCATCAAGCGCGCTAACGCCTATATCGCTGAACGCAATGCGGTGCGTGTAGAGGGCGCGACCTCCAGTAGCGCAGCATCGGCTTCATCTTCTTCGGCGCCGAAGGTTTCCCAATGAGTAGACAAGACTTTTTACGGCGCATGCCGGAAGCATCGAGCGCATTCAGCCGCCGCGCACGTTTAGCCGAGCGGTTGCATATCGATTTTTACCTGCTGTTGCCTCTGATGTTGTTGACCGTGATCGGCCTTACGGTGCTCTACAGCGCGAGTGGCCACAACTTGCCCAGTGTGGAAAAGCAGGGCAGTTTCTTTATGATCGCCTACGCCACTATGTTTGTAGTGGCCCAAATCCCGGTGGATTTCATGCGGCGCATGGCGCCGTTCGCCTACGTAGGCGGGATTTTCCTGCTGCTGGCGGTGACGATATTTGGTGATATCTCCATGGGTGCACAGCGCTGGCTGCAACTCGGCAGCTTCCGCTTCCAACCCTCCGAGATTATGAAACTCGCCATGCCGATTGCGGTCGCAGCTTATCTGGGGCGCGGTTTTATGCCGCCGCGCTTCAAGCATGTGATGGCGGTCATCGGATTGATCGGGTTGCCTACGGCACTGATTATCGAGCAGCCGGATTTGGGCACCTCGATATTGGTGGCGACCTCGGGAATTATGGTGTTGTTTTTCTCCGGTCTGCTCTGGCGCTACATCATGGCGGCAGTGGCGGTATTCGGCGCGAGCCTCTGGCCGATCTGGCATTTTATGTTGCACGACTACCAGCGCCAGCGCGTGCTGACCATGCTCGATCCAACGCAAGATCCGCTCGGTACTGGCTGGAATATTATCCAGTCGAAAACCGCTATCGGCTCGGGCGGTTTATCGGGTAAAGGCTGGATGGAAGGCACCCAATCGCGCTTGGATTTTTTACCGGAAGGCCACACGGATTTTATTATCGCAGTGATGTCGGAAGAATTCGGTTTGCTGGGTGTGATGATGTTGCTGGCGATTTACGCAATGGTCATTGTGCGCGGGTTGATGATCGCCATGAATTCGCAAAACAGTTTTGGCCGCTTGCTTGCCGCGAGTATCAGCTCCACATTTTTTGTTTACGTATTTGTAAATATGGGTATGGTATCGGGCATGTTGCCGGTGGTGGGAGTACCCTTACCGTTGATCAGTCAGGGTGGTACCGCAATTGTTGCGCTCTTCGCCGGTTTTGGCATTTTAATGGCCATCTCCACCGAGAAAAAACGCGTTATGACGCCCCAGTCGTAACCAGTTATAAAAGAGGCTTTATGTTTTCGTTTGGATACAATTTTTCTAAAAAATGTGTGGGCGTGCTAGCGGGTTTGACCTTGAGTGCCGGAGCCGCCGCAGATTACAGCAAGCATCCACTTGCGCCCGCGTTTGTCGATGAGATGGTAAAACAGCACGGTTTTACGGCAGAAGAAATTAATCACTGGCTGAGCAAAGCGCTGAAGCGCCAGCCAATTCTGGATTCAATTGCACGCCCCGCAGAAAAATCCAAAACCTGGAAAGAATATCGCCCGATTTTTATCATCCCTATGCGCGTCACCAACGGTGTCGGCTTCTGGCAGGAAAATCGTGAAGCACTCGCACGCGCCGAAAAAGAATACGGCGTACCGGCGGAAGTGATTGTGTCGATCATCGGTGTGGAAACCAATTACGGTAAAAATACAGGCAGCTGGTATGTGATTGATGCGCTCTCCACACTCGCATTTGATTACCCACCGCGCGCACCTTTTTTCCGCTCGGAACTGGTCAATTATTTCATTCTGACCCGCGAGCAAAAACACGATCCACTTGAATTCAAAGGCTCCTACGCCGGTGCTATGGGCTACGGCCAATTTATGCCATCGAGCTACCGCAATTTTGCCGTGGATTTTAATGGCGACGGTTTTACCGATATCTGGAAAAGCCCGACTGATGCTATTGGTAGCGTGGCGAATTATTTTAAAAAGCACGGCTGGCAACCTGGCAAATCTGTAGTAGTGCCTGCGAAGTTAACGCGCGCGCGCGACAAAGTGCTTGCCAATAACGATTTCAATAAAGTAGTGCCACCACAACTGAATGTGAGTGATTGGAAAAAAGTAGGTGTTGCACCGCTCACGCAACTCGCTGCAGATTTTCCAGCGATAGCTATCGAATTTGAAGGTGCTAAAGGTTTGGAGTATTGGTTTGGATTACAAAACTTTTACACCATCACCCGCTATAACCGCAGCCCGATGTATGCAATGGCGGTTTATGATTTGAGTCTGGAAATAAAAAAAGCCATGGTAACAGCCGATAAAAAACTGGCAGGAGCACAACCATAATGCATATGTTGTCCGGCTACGGCGAGAAGCAAAAAACCAACTTCCTGGTGTTGTTGATCTTATGCATGCTGGTCGCCGCTTGTTCGGGCAATAAATCAAAACCGGCCAAACCTGCAGCGACTGGCCCTTACAATCCCAATGATGGCCGTTACGCGCACGATAAAGATTTCGGCCCCGATGAAGATGTTGATCTCTCCCATGTTCCCGATGCAGTGCCGCGCTATGAAACACGCACGCGCGCCGGCAATAAAAATCCTTACACGGTACTTGGCAAAACCTACCATTTGATCTCGGATGAAAGTTCTTACAAAGAGCGCGGTTACGCATCCTGGTACGGCAAAAAATTCAACGGCTACAACACCTCCAACGGCGAGCGCTACGATATGTACGCTATGACCGGCGCGCATAAAACTTTACCCATTCCCTCCTACGTGCGAGTGACCAATCTGGATAACGGTAAAAGTGTTGTGGTGCGTATTAATGATCGCGGCCCGTTTCATCAAGGGCGCATTGTTGATTTGAGTTACGCCGCTGCACAGCGTATCGGCATCCATAAAACCGGTACTGGCAGAGTAGAAGTAGAAATTGCATTGCCGGGTGATGCAGCCCCAATTCCCCGTCGCGCCGACAACACTGTGCCGAAACAAATTGAGTCAGCTTTACCTGCGGGCACATTTTTACAAGTCGGTGCATTTGGCAATAAAGAAGCCGCACAGCAATTTGCAGCAAGCATCGGCACTAAATTGACTTACCCCGTTGCAATCAGCTCTGCAACACAACCCAAACAAGTTCATCGTGTGCGTGTAGGTCCATTTAAAGACGCAAAAAGTTTGCAAGACGCGCGCGACCAATTAGCGAAGATCAAAGTATTTCAGGCGCATGTTGTTTATCAGTAAATCGGCAATCAATAAGCCTGGGATTCAGGTTTGATTCACGCCTTTGTATTACTGTTACAATTCATGTATTCCGTTTTTATTTTTTGTTTTACAGAGTGTTAACCCGTCATGATTAAAAATATCTTTACCACACTTCTTCTCGCGAGCGCCGTTACTGCTTACGCACAACAACCGGCTGCTCCTGTTCCTACCAACTCACTGCCAACTCCCGGTGCTGCACCGGTGGTAGAGCAAAAGCCGGCGGTTATTCCCGCTGCACCGCAATTAGCTGCAACCGGTTTTATTCTGGTAGATGCAACTACCGGTAATATCGTTGCAGAGAGTAATTCAGAACAGCGTTTGCCGCCTGCAAGCCTGACTAAAATGATGTCCAGCTATTTGGTGGTGGATGAAATTGAAAAAGGCCGCATCACTGAAGATGCAATGGTAAATATCAGCGTTAAAGCCTGGAAAATGGGCGGCTCACGCATGTACGTGAAAGAAGGCACGCAAGTACCGGTAATTGATTTGTTGCGCGGTGTGATTATTCAATCGGGCAATGACTCAACGGTTGCGTTGGCTGAGTTTGTGTCGGGCAATGAAGATGCATTCGTTGACCTTATGAACCAGAAAGCGGCGCAATTGGGCATGACCAATACCCATTTTGAGAACTCAACTGGTTGGCCAGCAGAAGGGCATTTAACAACGGCGAAAGATTTGGCGGTGTTAGCACGTGCGATTATTAATGATCACCCGACGCACTATCCAATTCATGCGGAAAAATATTTTTTCTATAACAACATTCGCCAGCCCAACCGCAATTTGTTGTTGTTCCGCGATGAAACTGTGGATGGTTTAAAGACTGGCCACACCGACGAAGCGGGCTACTGTCTCGTTGCATCATCCAAGCGTGAAAACACGCGCTTTATTGCAGTGGTGATGGGTACTGCCAGCGAGAACGCGCGTGCAGCCGAGACTGAAAAATTATTGGCGTACGGTTTCCGCTACTTCCAAACCACACCGCTTTATCAAGCAGGGCAACAAGTAAGTACATCGCGTGTGTGGGCCGGTAAGGCTGAAGAAGTCACTCTGGGTATTCCTAACAATATCGTATTAACCTTGCCAAAAGGCCGCGAACAATCACTGCAAGCAAAAATGCATGTAAATGAAATTATCAAAGCGCCTATCGCTGTTGGTCAGGAGCTGGGTAATCTCACGGTTGAGTTGGATGGTCAGTTGTTGGTAAATACCCCGATTGTTGCGTTGCATGCGGTGGAAGAGGCTGGATTTTTTGCACGCCTGATCGACAATTTGAAACTATTTTTTCGCAATTTATTTAGTTGATCGCTAAAATCAATCCGTTGGTAGTTGCCGTGCATAGATGTGCGGGCAACTACCCGGAACCTCTGAACCTCTCCCCTTTAGTTCTATAAGAACTTTCCGGCTTCAGCAATTCCGCTCACACAGGTTTTGTTGTTGCTTTTACTAGCTCCTGTGTTGCTTTTGCTGATGTGCTGCCGATGGAATGGTTTGGGTGGTTATTATCAACTCACTCAGATAAAACAACTCAAGGAGCTTTTGTGTCTACTAATCCCTACCAAACCCCCGAAGGTCAGTTGACCACCGATGATCTCGCTTATGGCGAAGTCAAATTCTTCTCTCCATCCTCACGTATTAACCGTTTGCGCTACTGGGCGCACTCAGGCCTTTTTAGTTTGGCTGCATTAGTACTGCTCGCCATCATTGGCGCGATCTCGGTATTTGTTTCTACTACGCTTGGGATCGTTCTTGGAGTGGTGGCTTACATCGGCATCATCGTGTTCAGTTTTATTTTAATTATCCAGCGCCTGCACGATTTAAATAAAACCGGCTGGATGTCGCTGCTGGCTATTATCCCGCTTGCGAATATTTATTTGATTGTGTTGCTGATATTTTTCAAGGGCACTGAAGGGCGCAACAATTTTGGTTTGCAAACCCCACCCAACAAAACCTGGCATTGGATCGCCGCGTTGGGTATTCCTGCGTTTGTAATGGTTTTGGGTATCGTTGCTGCTGTCGCACTACCTGCTTATCAAGCTTACGTGGGTGCAGCGCAAGGGTTTGAATCCTCATATGATGCTCAAGATTCAGATGCTTATCCGTCCGAATACACCGAAGAGGGGGCGATAGATGATTCTGCCTATAGCGAGGAAGGTGTTGAGGAGAGCAGCTCCTATGAGTCGGCCGACGAGAGCGTTGATGCGCAAGCGGACGAGTCGGTTGATGAGGTAGAGGCTGAAGTTATCGAATCGACTGAAGCTGAAACTCCACAATAATCGATAAAACCGCAATCGATATTTTGGTTTACCACTAAGGCAGCTTCGGCTGCCTTAGTTGTTTTCATCGGTAGCTTTTTCCCTAATTTCCTTTTATTTCTAAGTGCTTGGTCGTTTATATTTATCCCGCAATAGTCCGGGTTTTGCCTTATGTCTGCATACGTATTCATCTTGCCCGCTATCACCTGAAAATCTATTCTGTAGTTGTAGTCAATTTGTAAAAATCCGGTAACGGATAAACAACTAAATAATTTCATAATAAAGACGATATTCGGGCAACTCCACCCTGCGTTGATTCAACGCCTTGCAAATACTCTTACATAGTAGATCCACCGCCAATAGTCGCTACTTGTCGCGACCCGGAAGGCTGCGCAATTTTGTTTCCGTATTGAAACCAGATTGCAAATTTACTAACTGCCAAACAACAGGTGCATAGCCACCTATGGCTTCGCTTTGCCTTAAATAATATCAATTTACATAACAATAATATTTCCAGGCGCGCCGTGTTTAAGCCTTGCCTGTTTACCCATAGGGAGACGCTATGTATACGCTATCAACCCGATTTATTGCTCATCATGTCGTTGGGCAATGGCCAATTTATTTTTTACTCAGTTGTCTTGTTGCGGCCGCATTATTAAATGCTCCAAGTGCACAAGCACAAAACTGGAGTAACAGTTATTTTCGCGGTACACCCAATAATTGGGCCGCTACACCGCTAACTAAAAATACCAGCAGCGGTTTGTGGGAAACACAGCAAGCATTTTCTGGCACCAACCCGCGCTTTAAAATCAGCCGCTATACCGATAATTGGAATGAGGCCTATCCCGCACAGGATTATCTAATTACCGGTGGTGATGGCGATTATAAAATTACCTTTAATGACACCACCAAAGCGGTGGTTGCGACCAAGCTCCCCATTGCAATTCCTGCCAATAATATTTGTTTCAGTAATCCGGGAAACTTTGCCAATCCCTATATTTATTTTTGGAATCCACTGCCCGCTGGCGCAGTGACCCCTTTGCCCGCTTGGCCCGGTAAGAGTATGACCAAGCGTGGCACTTTTTATTGTTACGATTTCACTAGCTCGATTCCTGCTGGTATGCAAATGCCAACATCGCTTGATGTTATTTTTAGCAATAATGGTGCAAACCAAACGGCGAACCTGAAATTTACCGGTGCAGCTTGCTATGACGCTAATACCTGGAAAGCCTTGTCGCAATGTGGATTTAGCGTTGCGACTAATTCATCGGCTGCGAGCATTTCTTCTTCTGCATCGTCATCTTCTCTGGCTCTTTCATCTTCATCGCAATCCTCCATTGCAGTATCGTCAAGTAAGTCCAGCTCATCTGTTGCCTCTTCATCAAGTTTGGCTGCACTATCTTCCAGTCAGTCATCCGTTGCAGTGAGTTCTTCGAGCAGTTCAGTCGCCGCTGCAAAAACAAAAATATATTTTAAAAATACTGCCAACTGGGCATCGGTCAATATTCATTATTTTAATGTTCTGCCTGCGCTAACGGCTTCCACATGGCCGGGTGTAGCGATGGTTAAAAATACCAGTGCGCCTACTTTTTTCAGTCATGAATTTGCGACTAGTGTTAATTCTGCGGGCATAGTGTTTAGTGCTAATGGAAATCCAAAAACGCTGGATTTAAATTTTGTTGCACCGAATAACTGCTATGACTTTGGTACAACAAGTTGGAAAACCGAAAGTGCCTGTGGTGTGCCCACCAATCTAGTTGCAAATGCAGGTGTGGATCGCAAAGCCAATATCAATACACGTCAGGCATTATCGGCAGCAGCATCAACTGGCAATTATGCAACTGCAAGCTGGACAAGTACGGCATGGTCAGGTGCGCTGACGGGCAAACAAGTGGTTACGCCGTTGCTTACTGCTGCGGGCAATATCACTGTAACGCTTACGCTGACTGCCGCCGATGGCAGCACTGCAACCGATACAATGGTGATTAATGTTGTAGCTGCTACGCAAGCGTTGCCCGAACGTCCGCAATTGGCTGCAGCCCTGGGATTCCCCATCACCGGTACGGTAAGCACTGGAAAATACCGTTTCGTAAACGCCTATCCGAATTTAAATGAATTTTTCTTCTCGCCGGTGATGGTAACTAATGATGGCATTAATGATCTGGTGTATGTCGTCGATAAAGAAGGTGCGATTTACGTATTCCCCAATAAAGAAAATGTGATCGCAACTGAAGTGCGCAAATTGCTGGATATAAAATCTACCGTACTCAACAACAACGAAAGTGGAATGTTGAGCATGGCGTTTGATCCACATTTCGCCACTAATGGTTTTATTTATGTCTATTACATTTTTGGTGAGACGGATAATTTTTATCCGCGCACAGATGGCATGGTCGGTGGTAAAACCGGCGATGCAATTATCGAACGTTGGACTGTCGATAATCCTGCAAATCCAACCTCTGCTGGTTCTAAAGTAGAAGTCTTGCGCATTCCGCAAATTGGTGAGGATCACAAAGGCGGCATGATGCAATTTCATCCCACCGAACAATATTTGTATGTGGGCATAGGCGAGGGCGGTTACGGCCATAGTGCATTCACACAAAATCCATTGCCGAGTGATCCTTACAATCGTCGCACCAATAACAGCGCGCAAGATCCAACCACACTGCGTGGAAAATTTATTCGTATCGAACCATTAGCACAGGCAGTGGATGGAAAATATTATCGCGTACCTGCAGATAATCCGTTTGTCGGGCGCAATGGATATCTACCGGAAATCTGGTCAATGGGCCATCGCAATCCATGGCGCTGGGCGTTTGATACCGATGCACCATATACCCTGTGGGAAACAGAAATCGGGCAGGATACAGATCTCGCTTACGAAGAAGTTAATATTATTACCAAAGGCCAGAACTACGGTTGGCCTGTATGCGAAGGCGTGCGCAACCGCGGAGCGCTGGGTGGCGATGCAGCAAAAAATTGTTTGACGGATTTTGTCCCGCCGCGTGAAGGTTATGGCCGCACCTCGGGTGTTTCCATTATCGGTGGGTTTGTTTATCGCGGCACTGATTTGCCTAATCTCAACGGCAGTTTTATTTTTGGTGATTACGTCAGCAAACGCCTCTGGTCAGTTGCGAATGACGGTCAAGCCAAAAAATTAATTAGCGAGGCCTTCCCGCATTACATTTCATCCATTGGTAAAGACCTTAAAAAGAATTTACTGATTTCAAGTCACGGCCGCGAACTCGGTGGGCCATCCAGTATTTTCAAAGTAGTGGATGACGATGTTGCATCGGCACAAATTCCGCTAACGCTATCGGCAACCGGGTTATTTGCCGATTTGCCCAATGTCATTCCCGCGCACGGCGTTGTGGAATACACATTGAATACCACCGGTTGGTTTGATGGTGGCAAGATGCGGCATTTTGTAGCGATTCCCAATGCAAGCAAAATCACCTTTGATCCAACTGTCCTCTGGAATTTACCGGTTGGTTCTGTGGTAGTGAAACATCTTGCAGTGGCGACATCGGCGAATGCTAATAAATCATTTACCACTTCAGTATTATTCCGTCAGGAAACAGGTTGGCAAGCAGCGAATTATCGCTGGAATGCCGCTGGTACCGATGCAAATTTAGTGACTGAATCTTCCGTAGAACCCGATGGTGGTTTGGTGAGTGTGGTGCGCAAAGTTGAAACCGGCAGCACCTGCGCCGGTTGCCATAAAGATGCCGACGGAAAATTAACGCCGCTTGCGACAGGCACACATCAATTGAATGGTAATTTTAATTATCAAGGTGTAACTAAAAATCAGTTGGAGGTTTTCAACACCATCGGTTTATTTACTGCCGGCATTAGTAACGGCAGCAGTTACGAAAAATTTGCTGCGCCAACTGACGCGAGTGTTGATTTGACTGCGCGCGCAAAATCTTATCTACACACTAATTGCGCGCACTGTCACTCAGGTATTTCGGGTGGTATGGATTTGCGTTTCAGTACCGCACTGGAAGCAATGAAACTGGTGAATGATCACAACCGCATTGTGCCCGGTATTCCGGCGAACAGTAATGTCTACAAATATCAAACCGGAGCGGGCATGCGTATGCCGTACGGTTCGGTAGCGACAAATTCTGAAGCAGAAACTTTGTTCCGCAATTGGATTAACGAATTGGGTGTTGATGTTAGCCAAATCGGAATTGATATCACTGCAACCAAATCATCGCCCGAAGTAAATGAAGTGGTTGGTTTAAGTGTGGAGTCGGTTTACAGCAACGGCACCAGGCTGACAGCTGCGGGCACAGTGACCTGGACATCCAGCAATCCTGCGGTGATTTCCACTCAAGGCAAAACCGGTGCAGCGATTAATGTCACTGCATTATCAACAGGCACAGTAACTATTACGGCGAGCAGCGATGGCTACAGCGATAGCGTTACGCTGGAGGTTATCGCTGCATCAAATCCTGTTACCGCATTAGCGATTGCAGGCACTGCAAATCTGCGCATTAAAGCGGGCGAGACACAACAACTTGCAGCAGTTGCTACCGCAGGCGATGGTTTGTTGGGAATGACTGCACAAGTTACCTGGACGAGCAGTAATGCTGCAGTGGCGAGCGTATCGGCGAACGGATTAGTTACTGCGGGCGCTACTGCAGGCACTGCAACTATCACCGCAACCTACGGCACACTTTCTACCACTTACACGGTGACAGGTTTAGGTGCTGGCCAATATGTTTATGTGAAAAAACCAGCTGCATGGACGACAGTTAATACGCACATCTGGACAAATCAGAATGGTGCGTTAACCGTGCGTTCTGGTACTTGGCCTGGGGCAGCAGTAACAGAAACAGCGCCTAAATATGGTGCTGGTTGGTTGCGTGTATTTATTCCAGCGGCATGGGCGAATACATCTGGCAATACCAATATTATTTTCAGCAACAATATGGCAAACCAAACTGCTGATTTAACGGTGAGCCAAACCAATCCAAGTTGGTATGACGCCGCTTGGTTAACGGCGGAACCTGCATTAGCGGTAGTGGAAGCAGGTACACAAATTCAGGTGGGCAATGGCACAGCGACAATCGCAAGCAGTGCAAACCTGAGCGGAAAATTATTTGTGCCCGGTACTCTGGTGGATATCAAAGCAAACGCTGCTGGCCCCGGAATGAAATTTGTTCACTGGGAGGGAACAGGCGCGGCCTATTTGTTGGATGCAAATAGTGCGACTACAAAAATGGTGGTGGGTAATGCAGTTTCGCTTACGTTGCTTGCAGTGTTCGATAGCATTACCGATCAGCATCAAGTGGCGCGCAGTCATTATCAAAGCCAGGGCTGTGTCGGCTGTCATGGCAGCGATGGAAACGGCACTCCGTCATTGCTTGATCTGCAAACGCGATACACACAAGCCAGCCTCGCAAATTACATCGCCGCGAATATGCCTAAAGGTAATGTCGGTACTTGTACGGGTACATGTGCAACCAGTATTGCCGCGATGATTTTTGCCGAAGCATTTATTCCACCGGCGGGAGTGTGTAGCGCAGATAGCCTTGACGATTTAATTCCACAAGATCGCAGTTTCCGTTTGTTATCCACACTCGAATACAACAATTCAGTGCGCGATTTATTGGGGCTGACAAATAATATCGATGTCACCAGCGGACGTATTCCTGCGGACTTACCGGTGAATGGATTTAAAACCAACGCCAATGCAATCTTCACTAACGATTACGCCAAAGGTTATGTATTAGCAGCGGAAGCGGCTGCGGCAATGGTGAGTAATATTTATAGCCTTACTCCCGGTTGTAGCAACGCGACTTGTTTTGTGCAGAACTTTGGTAAGCGCGCGTATCGTCGTCCGCTGAGTACGACAGAGGTGACGAAATTAGTTGCGCTGCAATCGGCGCAAGGCAATCTCGCATTGTTGACGGCAATTCTCTCATCGCCTTCGATGTTGTATCGCTCGGAAGTGGGTGAATTAAAAGGCACCTATTACGAACTCACTGATTACGAAGTTGCCGCCATGTTGTCCTACACCTATTGGGCAACGACGCCGGATGCGTCATTGATGGCCGCAGCAGATGCAGGGCAATTAAGTACGCCTGCACAAATTTCTGCCAAGGTTGCGCAGATGTTGCAAGATCCAAAAGCGCAAATTGCATTCGAGCGTTTTATTACCGGTTGGTTGGATTTGGATAAAGAAATAAAAACCACCGCGATCAGTGCAAGCCTCAAAGCGGATATGAAAACCGAAACCGTTGAGTTGGTAAAACGTACGGTATTTGGTGGTGGCAGTTACAACGAATTGCTTAACGCCAATTACAGCTACATGACCCAACAACTCGCAACTCACTACGGTTTGACTTGGCCGGGTGGCAGTGGTGTACAGCGTGTGGATTACAATGCAGCTAATGCTGAGCGCCGTGGAGTATTGGGGCACGCAGGAATTCTTGCGATCCAATCAGCGTCAGAAAAAACACATCCGGTAAAACGCGGTTTGTTTGTACGTCGCAATTTGCTCTGCCAGGATTTCCCGCCACCACCGGTGGGTGCGGAATTAAAACCGCAGGAAGATCCGAGCCTCACAGTGCGTGAGCGTTTTGAACATGCGCACTTGAAAGAAGGTTGTGAATCTTGCCATCAATATATCGACGGTATTGGTTTCGGATTGGAGAATTACAACGCCCTCGGTTTATATGTCACTACCGAAAAAACCGATAACGGTTTGGTTAAGGCAATTAACTCGCTCGGTTATATCGGTAGTTTAAATTCGGCGGAAACCTATTTGTCCGAATCAGAGCCTGTAGTGAATTATCAAGGTATGGATGAATTGGCAGGCTTGATTGCCGGTAGCTCCAATGCCAAAGCCTGTTATGTGCGGCAGTGGTATCGCTATACACGCGGTCAACTGGAAGAAGTGACTGACAGTTGCACGCTGCAAGTGTTTGGTAAAACTTTTAAAGAATCGTCTAACGCAAGTATGTTGGATCTGATGATCCAATTTACCCAAACCAAAAATTACATCTTGCGTAAATAACTGAGGAGGGCATTAAGATGAATGTATTAAAAAATAAAATGCAGCGTCGCGATTTCCTGCGCAGTATTGCCAAGTTGGGTTTGACTACCGCATTTACTAGTCAATTTATGTTGTCAGCCAATGTGTTTGCACAAACAGCGGGCGCTAAACGTTTCATCATGGTCTATTACCCGAATGGATGCGTGCGCGATAAATGGCATTCCTACAATGCAGGTGCATTGGGCAGCAATAGTTTTGCAACCAGCCCGTTGCAACATTTAAACGCGCACCTCACTAAAATTGTGCCGATAAAAAACCTCACCTATAACGGCCATGGCGGCAGCTCCGGCCACCCGGAAGCTTGTCGCGCGGTATTTTCTGGCGGGCAGGAATACGCCACGACATTCGATGTCGCCATCGGTGAGGCCCTTGGTGGGCGTTTGACTAAAAATATGCACGTGGGTGTTTGGTCGAGCAAAGCAAAGGGCACGGAATACATGCCCTTTACGGATAAGAATCGCAACAAAATCCAGGTGTCGGATAATCCGCAACAAGTGTACGACGCGCTGCTCGCCGATGTGGTGGGCAGCAGTAGCGGCACACCTGATCCAGACGCGGCGCGTCGCAAAAAAGTATTGGAAACCCTACATGAAAATCTGGATTTATTGCAGGCTAATACCCTCAATGTAAAGCAGCAGGGGAAATTATTAACCCATGAAGAAGCGCTGAATTATTATCAAAATACCCTCAGCGGTACTCTGGATATTGGCGGCACCGGTTTTTCTCGTCCCGCTATCGGTATGACTGGAATTGATGATGATGCAGATGCAATTGCCAAAGCACAAATGCGCAATATCGCTATGGCATTTCAGGCAAATATCACGCGCACCGCCACATTCCAATTTATGGGCGCACAAGATGAATCGTTGAAAATTAATTTCCCCAGTATCCGCGCTTACATGGGCGACTATGGTTCTGGCGAAAAATTAAATTACAACGAAACCCGCAGCCACGTCAGCTCGCACAATGAGTCATCTTTATTCGATGCACAAACCCGCTGGTACAACATCATGGTCGCGTATTTGATGGATGAACTCGCCGGTCGTCCGGATGTAACCTACGGCGGGACTTTGCTGGATAACACATTAATTCTAGTAATGTCCGAAGTCGGTGGCGGCAACCACCAACAAGAAAATCCCGGCATTTATGTTGCAGGTGGTGCAAACAACATGATTCGTTCTGGCACCGGCATAGATGCAAATAATACTGGTATGTCGAATTTGTATCTCGATATCTCCAAGGCATTTGGTTTGAATTGGGGAAGATATGGGAATAGTTCGGGAGGAGTGACGGGTTTCTTGCGGTAGACCGAATTAAATAGCAACTATCCTTGTCTTATTACTGGATAGTTGCTGCGTTATTTCTCGAAATAAGAAAGTTGAGATTAGTGGAATCAGGCTGCGCACTTTTCAGATATTTAACTTTCTTATTATGTTGTTAATTATTTGCAAGTCACTACGCGAGTTAGCACTTTATATGAGCTGCCAATATCTACACCGTTTGCATAAGCTGGAGAGTGTGGCGTGGAAAAATCCCCGTTATCCTGATACTCATATTTCCCCTCTCCGCAGAGCTTAATAGCTTTTTGGTCAATCTTTTCAATTAGGGATGGAATGGATGCAAATGCATTTCCGGATGCTTCCAGTTTGTATTTGCCAGTTCCAATTTCTGTTGATCGAGCAGGAACCATCTGTGCACATCCAGAAACCATTATTATTAGTGATGCTAAAATAGTTAAATTTTTCATTTTTTCTCCGTTTTCATTGTGTTTTTAAAATTTAAATTCTGAATTGCTACAAAACGCCCGCACTCTTAATTTCCAAATACGCATTCGCTACGCGCACTGCTAATTGATCGGCTGTGCAATCAACTGCATAGACTCCGGCGGCGGTGAGTTTTTTGTGAGATTCGCTGCGTTCGTGGAGGAAGCGGCGGACGCCGGCGTAGTTTAGGGAATCGTCGAAGGTGCGGACGGGGAGGTCGTTTATTTGGTCGAGTACTTGTTCGCGGATGTTGGCGACCATTACCAAATGACGTTTTTTTAGCAGGTTTACTGCAAGCAATAATTCGCTATTGTCTTCGTCACGCGAGTTGGTGACTAAAATAACCAGCGAGCGTTTTGGTTGTAGGATGGCGAGTTTTTCTGCGGCGGTGATGTAGTCTGCAGTAGATTGATTTGCGTGCAGATCGTAAATGCCGTTGAGCAAAACTTTCACTCGCTCAACACCTTTTTGCGGCGGAATCCAGCGGTGTTGGTTACCGAAGCTCATCAAGCTTACGTTATCGCCTTGGCGCAATGCGATATAACTGACCAGTAGCATTGAGTTTAGTGCGTGATCGAAATGGCTGAGTTCATCGTCCTTCGCGCGCATGCGGCGGCCGCTGTCGATCATCAATACAATTTGTTGGTCGCGTTCATCTTGATAATCGCGTGCGATTAATTTTTGCCGACGCGATGTCGCTTTCCAATCTAATTGACGCAAGCTGTCGCCTTGACGATATTCGCGTAGCTGATGAAATTCCATTCCCGCACCGCGACGTTGTTTCTTTTTAATACCAATTTGGCTGGTGTGATTTTCCGTGGCGAGAATTGCGTAGTTAGCGATGGCAACAAAATCCGGATACACCTTGAGGCTAGTGGTTTCACCGGCCCAGTAACGAATATGCCAAAAACCTAGCGGGCTTTTAAATTGCACGTGGGTTTTATTTAATTCCAGCGAGCCACGCACCAGTGGACGCAATTGATATTGGCTGGTGCTGGTGTTATTGGGTTGCAGCGCAATTTGCAGCGGCAAATTATCGTGGTTGGCATTGGCGGGCACACCATCAAAAATCTGGATGTCAGTAGGTTCAGTAAATTGATGGCGGATGCGCAGTTTTACTTCAGTCCATTTATCAACCGCAAGGTTGCCGGGCAATTCGCGGGTGATTTCCACCGGCGGTAAGCGGCGCGATAGCAACCAGTCGAGCAGGGCGATAAGGGCAATACCAAAAAATATCGTCTGCGGTAAATATGCTGCAGCACTCCATTTAAAATAATGGGCGCTAAATGCATTGATAAAAACCAGTGCGCCCAAAAGCGCAAAGGCAATAATCAATCGTAAGCTGGGAATCCATGTTCTGCGCATAATATTGTTTCAATAAATGAATCAGTGTCTCGGAGCTTCAACTTGCAGCAGAATATTGTGCAGGATGCGTTCAGCAGCAACACCTTCAATCGCCAATTCCGGCGATAACAAAATCCGGTGGCGCAGTGCGGGGATAAACATTTTTTTCACATCGTCCGGTGTTACAAACGAATTGTTGCTGAGCAGGGCGTAAGCGCGTGCAGCGGATAGCAATGCGATACAGGCGCGCGGGCCCGCACCACGTGAAATGCCGGACCAACTGCGTGTGGCGCGCACCAGTTTCACTACGTACTGCAGGATTTGTTCATCCACAGTAATTTGCTCGGCGATTTTTTGCAGGCTCAATACATGGGCTGGTTTTAACAAGGTGCGAATGTGTTCCAAACCAAAACCACCTTGTGCCTGTGAAGTTACCTGGCGCAGCATAAATTGCTCGTCGCTCTCGCTGGGATAATCAATAATCACCTTCAACATAAAGCGATCAAGTTCTGCTTCTGGCAGCGGATAAGTACCTTCCTGTTCAATCGGGTTTTGTGTCGCCAGCACCATAAAAGGCTCGCCGGTTTTGAATGATTCACCTTCAATAGTGATTTGCCCTTCCTGCATTACTTCCAACAATGCCGCTTGGGTTTTAGCGGGCGCGCGGTTGATCTCGTCGGCGAGTAGTAAATTGGTAAATGCCGGGCCGCGACGAATTTCAAATTCCTGTTTTGCCATATTAAACATCGCATGGCCGGTCACATCGCTGGGCATTAAATCCGGTGTGAATTGCACGCGCGAAAATTGTCCACCAAAACACTTGGCGAGGCTGCGTACTAATAAGGTTTTACCTAAACCGGGCACGCCTTCAATCAATACATGACCGCGTGCGATCAGTGCAATCAACACTTGCTCGATCACGGCGTCTTGTCCGATCAATACTTTTTTGATTTCGTTCAGTAAATTGTTGGCAACAGTGCTGGCTTGTTGCAGGCGATTTTGCAAACTCTCGTCGGCATCCGCTGCTTTGTTATTTTCAATGCTGTCATTGTTAATGTTTGAATCAGTCATAGTATTGTCCTAAAAGTTTTCCGGTTACAGCTTGCTGCCATGCAGCTGCTTACGGATGGTTTGCAAATGGGCAATCGCTGCAGCGAAATCCTGTGGGTGGCGCAACGCAATTGAGTAAAGTGCTTTTTGAATATCAGCCGCGTTAATACCAGCTAATTCCTGTAAAAATAGTGCGCGTTCATCTTGCGTTGCTTGAGCGAGATTTGGATGTTGATCATCGAGGCGATCCAGAATTTCCTTGCGCAATAGTCCGAGTAATTGCGGATGCTCTTGCTTGCGCCAAAGCAACATTGCACTGGCATAAATATGTTCCGCCAAGCTGCGGCGACCAGTTTGCTCGATAACCAATACCGGGCCAAAGCGCAGACTTTTTGCCCAGAGCCACAACACTAATGCGAGCAGTGCAGCGAGCACACCGTAACTGGCATTGCGCCAGATAATGGTCGCAAGCGAAGGTGCATCCTGATTCACTAAAAACCAAACGCGACCTTCAGGGTTCACCAGACGCCACAAACCATAAGCGTGGTCATGGCAGTCGATACGATGGTTCGCCCAAATATGGTTGTCACTGGTGATAGTGATTGAGCCATCACCTATATCGAAGTAGAGCAGGTTCTCGTGTTTGCCGCGATATTGATAATTTTCATTATCGCTGCTTTCTCCAGAGGCAACTGCCGCTTCCAAACTTTCCCTGAAAGAGCCATCTTCTTCCGGCGTTTCAGTCGCGGGATTCTCATCTTGCTCGCTGCTTGTTTCGTCCTCAGGTGTATCGCTGTCCTGCTCTTCATCAGGTTCGGCGTAGTCGTAGTAAATAAATTGGCGCGAGTTGCTGAAATCAAACGCGAGGGGTTTTTCTTCGCCAGCAAAGGTAATTTCTACCGGTGGCTCAGCCATTGAGCAGCGATAGTAATTTTCTGGTTTTTCTTCCTCGGCCTTTTTCTTATTCTTCTTATTTTTGCTTTTTGTGGTATCGGTAGTCTTCTCTACTTTATCAGCGGAATCGCTGTTGGTTTTATTTGCTGATGATTCTTTTGTTTCATCACGATTATCGTTTGAATCAGTTGTTTCATCGTCCGAATCTTCTTCATCGTCTGGTTTTGATTTTCCATCGACTGCCTCTTCGAGATCGTCGGCGAGTCTTTCGAGCGCGTCGCGATCATCTTCGTCTTTTTCTTCTGGCGCCAGTTCGATATTGAAATCACTCAGCAGCACATCTTCTTCGCTGGTGTGTGTGCCGACAAACGGGTTTTGTGTTGAGGTGATGAGTGTTCCACCACCTTCCACCCACTCGTAAAGCGAGTCGTAGCGGTCTTCGCTCAGGGTTTTGTAGCCGTTGACGATTACAATAGTGTCCTGCGCACCCAACTGGATGTTGCGCCATGAGTGTTTGTCGAGCAGGCTCAGGTTTTTAACGGTAGTGGCTTGTATCCCGTGTTTGCGCAAGAAAATTTCGGCCGCAAGAAAATCATTCTGGATTGCCTCTTTGGAGTAGCCGAGATCAACTTCTTTTTCTTCCCACTCTAATTGCGTATACCACCAGTAACCCGCGCCGATTAAGATCAGTGCTATAGCACCGAGCAACAACCAGCGCTGCCTTACGCTTAGATTTTTACTGCTGCTCATTGTGCCGCTCCTTGTGCAGAAGTGGCGGAGGATTGCAGCCAGCTTTGATTCCAGGTTGAGCAGAGTTCTTGCGCTGTGGCGCCGGTAGGCATCAGGTGACCATAAGCCAAATGCTGCCATACGCGGGTCAAACGCGCGAAATAATCAATACGGATTTTGGCGTTAGTATTTTTTATAAAATGTGCGCGCATTAATTCCACGCACTCTTGCTCTGTGTGGCCATCATGAATATCAACACCGCTGTGAATTAAATGAAACAGGCTGGCGCGATAGAGCAGGGCGAGTGCCGCGCGGGTGTTGCCGGTTTGCAGTAAATTGAGTGCGCTAGTGTTGATGTCTTCCGGCAGCGATTCGCGCGTAAGATCCATCCCAAAAAGGGTGATGGGTTTTGCTTTTGGTTCAGGTGTCGGGCTGATGCGTACAAATTGCGCCGCCAACCAATTGCGGTAGCGATAGATTACAAAAGCAATCAGCGCAGCAACGCCTATCCACAAGAGTATTTCAAGCAAACTGGCCGCTGCGAGAAAACCCTCGAAGTTGCGCAAAAAGTCGATGAGGTGTTCCCAAAATTCTGCGGGTTCGTCATCTTCCGGATCGTCAAATTTAATAGTGCGTTTGATTTCTTTGCGGCTAAATTCTTCTTGCTGCATCACTTCTTTTATCGAAGTTTGCGTTTGGGTGCGATCAAGTTCGGTAAATTCGCCGACAGGTTTGTCAATGAAGGGCTCGCCTTTATATTCTTCGCTGGGCAATTCTTCCGCAGATGATTCAACTTGCGGTAATTGATCGTCGGCATAAGCAGTGCGCTGTGCATCAATAGAAAAAATGCCGAAGCCAAGCGCAAATGTAAGCAGCCATGACGCGAGCGTTGAATTGCTGGTGCGACGTTTATTGGCGATACGGCGGAAGGCGATGTCGATATCCCAGGCTTCTAATTTAATGCGGCGATTTAAATAAAGGGCAAAACCGCAAGCGACATAAAAGGGTGCGGTGAGGCCGAGTGCCAGATACCAGAGCAATAATTGCAGGTTGTGTAATTCGATGGAGTCCTGGGTGAAAAATAATCCCGCCCATTCGATATCCAATTCCTGTGGCAGCAATGCCCAGATAAAACTGAGAATGCCCATCCACAAGAAAAATTCCATGCCCAATCCCATAAAGCTGATCCAACCAGCGGGCGAAGAGTCTTCGCGATGCAATACGCCTAGACGCTCTTGCCTTCTTGAACCGGATAATCCTTCGAGTTGCAATACGGGTAAATCCATTGAGCGGCTCGGGCTGAAGCGGCGCCAAGTGAGGCTCGCGATAATTTGTTTAAGCGCGAGTGATGGAAATAATTTGAAGGTGCTGCGCGTATCGGGCAGATCATTAAATACAGCGTGGCTGAGAATATGCAGCAGTGGTCGCTCGTAAATAGGTTTGAGCCACCAGATCAAAGCACCGCCCAGCCAATACCATTTCCATGGAATTATCAGCGCTAGAATAAAAATAGGCAGGCTCGCGAGCAGCCAGACTTTCATCATCGGCACCCACCAGCGTTTTGCCATGAGTATGCCGAGATCAACTGCTTCCCATGCGCTGCGTGGGCGAATCTCCAGTGTGACTTGATCCAGATTCATCCGCGCGCGCTCCCGCTTTCGTCTTTCGTCGCAGGTGTTGCAGTTTCACCGCGCAGGCCACGCCCGCTAAACACTAAATAGCCGATCACGATTGCCCATAGAAATCCGCCGACTAAATATTTTTGCCAGGGATCGAGAATATTATTGGATGACCAGAAGGCTTCGATAAAGGCGGCAATCACCAACATGACGATTACACCGTACACTAATTGGATCGCAATTTTGCTGGCGCGCTTGAGCGATTCTTTGCGCGTGAGATTGCCCGGTGCGAGCAAACTGTAGCCGAGTTTTAATCCGGCGGCGCCGGAGATGGCAATCGCAGTCAATTCAAAACTGCCATGGCCAACCACGAAGGTAAAAAAGGTTTCGGTGAATCCGGCGTTGGTCAGATGGCCTGCAACGGCACCCATCAATAAACCGTTAAAGACGAGAAAGAAAATCGAGCCGACGCCAAATAAAATTCCCGACGCAAACGTGCGGAAGGAAACGCCGATATTGTTGCTGATATAAAACCCAAACATTTGCACGTTGGTTTCTGAATCGCGCGCGCTGCCGAGCACACGGTTTTGCGGATCGTACATGCTCTCGTATTGACTGACTTGTTCAGGTGGGCTGATGGTGTAGACCAAATCCGGTTGCCAGAGGATTGCTAAAAACATCAGCAGCCCGGGAATATACAGCAGCGCCGTCGCCCACCAGATATAGGATTGCTGCTCGCGCACCAGCCGTGGAAATCCCGCCACAATAAAGCTGGTGAATTGCTGCATAAACGGCTGCTTGCGGCGATAGAGTTGTTGATGGCCGCGTACCACCAGATCGCCCAATTTATCGACCAAGTGGCTGGAGTAATGGCGATCTTTCGCCAGTGCATGGAAATGGCACAGGCGACGATAGCGGCTGGCAAAGCTCGCCAACTCTTCGCCTTTGAGTTTGCCCTCGGGCTTTTCCAGCTCAATGATCTGCAGTTCAATCACTTGCCAGAGCGGTTGGTAAAGTTGTTCAAATTGTCCTTGTTTCATCGCTGCCGCTCCTAGTGTTTGCCGACCATGGTGTTCGCCATTTGTTTGATGGCGATTACCGGGTCTTTGCTGGCGAGCAGCGGTTGCAGAATAGTCGCCAATTCACTTTGGCGTTCGGCCGACAAATATTTGCTGCGCTCGGCAAAAGCGAGCAGTGCGCGTTGTTCATCGGTGGAGAAATCGGCGGGCACCGGCAATTGGCCGCGCACTTCAAAATTGGGTTCGCGTGCAGGCGGTGCCTCGTAAATCACCATGCTGCCGGCGGCTAAATCGCCCAAGCGTTTGAACTGGCGGTTGCACAGGCTGGCGATAATGCCGGTGAGGTAGAGCATCGGCAGGAAATCTACCACGCGTAACAAATTGCGCAGCAGCGATGGGCCAAAGGTAATAGGTGTACCGTCGTCATTGACTACGCGGATGCCCATCCATTTTTTACCGGGCGTGCGCCCTTGGCGGGTGACTTCAAAAAAGACGGGATAAAACCATTCGAGCAAGAAGGTGAGGATCAGCGCTATACCAACGCCCATTCCGCCCAGCAGGGAGAGAATGATAAAGATCACGGCGGTGATGCCGAAGCGGATCAGGATATCCAGCAACTGCGCCAGTATGCGCACGCCGAAACCTGCTGGAGTCAACGGGAGCAGGGCGCCTTCCGGGGTTTCAAGTGATTGGCGGGTATCGAGTAACAAATCCAATTGTCCTTTTATACAGCGATGGCTATCGCACTACAGCAGGTGATGTCGTGTAAATTATGTTTTGAGCGGGATAAGCGTGCGGGAGGATAGCGGATAAGGCATTTAATGAACAGGTATCGCGGCGGTAAGTGAGTAAATGTTGGGCGGTGGAGAACAACTGCAGCGGATGGGGCGATTATTGGGGGCGAATGGATAGCGTTGTTTTGCTATTAATAAATACAGTGCATATGCCATCAACCTTGGTATTTTTGTTTTTTCATGCTCAGGATAAATAGACGTTGTCTTTCTGTAGCCGCGACAAATGCACAAATGCTTTTGGTGAATGACCGTAAGTGCGCAAAAAGGCGCGCCGCATTCTTTCTTCGTCGCCAAAGCCAGTTAACGATGCAATGCGGCTGATCGAGGAGTGGCCTTGCTCAATTAACGCTTGTGCCTCTTCCAGGCGCAGTTTTTCAATCGCTTTGGCGGGTGCCATACCTGTTTGGCTGTGAAATACCCGACTAAAGTGACGTGGGCTCCAATGAACATGTTCAGCCAAATCTTCCACCGTTAAATCTTTGTGCAAGTTCTCTTTGGCAAACTTAAGTGCGTCCCTTACCCGATCCGAGCTGGGTTCAAGTTCCGCCATCACAGAAAACTGTGATTGCCCACCTGTGCGGCGATGGTGTACGACCATCAGTCGGGCTATGCTTTTTGCAACTTCAGAGCCCAAATCGGCTTCGACTAACGCCAAGGCTAGATCTATGCAGGCGGTTACCCCGGCGGATGTCCACACAGATCCATCTTTGACATAGATTTTATCTTCATCCACCTGAACTGCTGGGTGCTGCTCCTGCAGATGTCGACCCCATACCCAATGTGTTGTCGCCTTTTTTCCATCCAATAAGCCTGCGTTGGCCAGCACAAAAGCGCCGGTACAAATACTGGCTATGCGGGTTTTACCAGAGGCTGACTCTTTTAAAATTGCCTCCAATGCGGGCATGGCTTTCGGTATTAACAGTGCACCTGAAATCATCAAGGTGTCATAGGTGCCAAAGCCGATGGGTTGGGTGTCTACCGCCACACCCATTGAGCTTTTAACCATCCCACCGGCTACCGATAATGAGGCAAATTGATAGCGGATTTTTTGTTGCAGGGAGTTTGCAAACTCAAAGACCGTCAGTGCCGCCAAATCCAGAATCTGAAAGTCATCGTACACAATCAGCCCGATACGTTTATCCATTGTGTGTCCTTAAATGAGGGTAATGTGAAAATTTGCATGGTGCCGTATTTTCATTTTATTCCTTAGTTTAACCTTTTTTTAAAATATAAAATCTGCTTTTTTTGCTTTGCTCTTCATGTGCTTCTTGTCCTTAAATGCGCTTTTTGTGTCATTTTGTGTTTTTTGTCTTCTGCCACAATGATCCCGTCAAGCAACACATTAAGTCAACTAAGAGGATTGCATTATGAAAATGACAGGAAACACAATTTTTATTACCGGTGGGACTTCAGGTATTGGTCGCGCTATTGCTGAGGAGTTTCATAGGCTGGGAAATCAAGTGATTATCAGTGGTCGTCGTAAAGCGCTGTTGGATGAAGTTACCCAAGCTAATCCGGGTATGCACGGAATTCAGTTGGATATTCAAAACCCGGCACAAATCAACGCTGCAGCAGAGCAACTGATCAGTAAATTTCCCGCGCTAAATGTGCTATTTAATAACGCCGGGATTATGCCGTTTGATGATGCGGCGGGTGGGTTGGATGAAGAAACGGCACTCGCTACCGTGAGTACGAATTTGCTTGGCCCTGTGCGGATGACGGCGGCGTTATTGCCGCATCTGAAACAGCAACAAGATGCAGTAGTGATTCACAATTCATCGGTGCTCGCATTTTTGCCTCTGGCAACCAATGCATTGTATTCGGCAACCAAAGCAGCTATTCACTCTTACGCTATGTCACAACGTTTTGCATTGCGTCACTCCAGTGTCCGCGTGCTTGAAGTCTCTCCACCTTGGGTGGATACCGACTTGATTCATAAAAGTGGCGATCCGCGCGCTATGCCATTGGATCTTTTTGTCAGTGAAACTATACGTATTCTAGCAACTGATGTGGACGAAGTTTATGTGGATGCGATAAAACCGTTGCGTGATAATCCGGGCTCTGGTGAGCATGCTTTATTTAACGCATTTAACGAATCGCTGGTTGAAAATCCGATTCCGGTTGGGCACTAACCTCATGTTTGTTGACCGCGTCTATGCATGCGGTCAACGTTCATATCCATTAACATTCGTGGATTCTCGCGCTACTGAACTGACAACGACTGCTTCTTTGTCGCTTGCGAAACGGGCATTTGCCCCCATCTAGGCGTTATAATTCGCGCCTCGCGTCAGATTTACAGAGCCATAGGTTTACCCATATGTCCCAGCAAGAACCTCCAAAAATTGAATTTCCCTGTGAAAACTACCCGATCAAAGTCCTAGGTGAGGCTGGCCCTGAGCTGCACAGCTATGTGGTTGAGATCATGGAGCGCCATGCACCGGGTTTTGATCAGGAGCGCATCACCGTGCGTGAGAGCAGCAAAGGCCGCTATCACTCGGTAACTGTGTGGATCACTGCCACTGGCGTCGAGCAGTTGACCGCGATCCACGAAGATTTACGTGTTAATCGCAATATCAAAATGGTGATGTAAGTTGTCGTCATCCCGCGTTTTAGAGGTCATCAACCTCGGTCGGCAGGATTACCAAAGCTGTTGGCAGGCGATGACCGACTTCACCAACCAGCGCACGCCGGATACTATCGATCAGCTGTGGCTGGTTGAGCATCCGCCCGTATTTACCCAAGGGCAGGCGGGCAAAGCGGAACATCTGTTGTTCCCCGGTGATATTCCGGTGGTGCAAAGTGATCGCGGCGGGCAGGTGACTTATCACGGCCCCGGCCAGCTGGTGGCTTATCCGCTGCTCGACCTGCGCCGTTTGAAGATCGGAGTGCGGGAGTTGGTCACTTCGATTGAGCAAACCATAGTCGCGACCCTTGCCCATTACGGCATCGAATCGGCCGCCAAACCAGATGCGCCGGGGGTTTATGTCAATGGTGACAAGATTGCCTCGCTCGGTCTACGCGTTCGGCGCGGCTGCAGTTTCCATGGGCTGGCGCTCAACGTGGATATGGATCTCGGGCCCTTTTTGCGCATCAATCCCTGTGGCTACCAAGGCCTCGCCATGGCCCAAATGCGCGACCTTATTCCTGAACCTCCCGCATTAGCGCAGGTTCAAGACCAACTTGTTACGGAATTCGCGCGGAAATTGGGTTATGAAACCTGTACAATGCGCGCCATAGATTAACGTCACGAGATTCTTATGTCTGACTTTCCTCCCGTCTCTACTTTTGTTCCCGAACTGCAACCGGTCAAGCGTACCGAACGTCACAAGCAGGGCGAGAAGCTGCGCGATGCCGACAAAGTCGAACGTATTCCGGTAAAAGTGATTGCCAGTGACCGCGACGACATGCCGCGCAAGCCGGATTGGATTCGTGTGCGCATCCCCGCCTCGCCGGAAGTTGAGCGCATTAAAACCATCCTGCGCAAAAACAAATTATCGTCCGTGTGCGAAGAAGCCAACTGCCCGAACCTGGGCGAGTGCTTCAGCGGCGGCACCGCCACCTTTATGATCATGGGCGATATCTGTACCCGTCGCTGCCCCTTCTGCGATGTAGGCCACGGCAAACCCAATCCACTCGATGAACACGAACCGCGCAAACTCGCCGAAGCCATCGCCGAGATGCGTTTGAAATACGTGGTAATTACTTCAGTAGATCGCGATGACCTGCGCGATGGCGGCGCTCAGCATTTTGCTGACTGTATCCGCGAAGCGCGTGAGCTGAGTCCGAAATTGCAAGTGGAAGTATTGGTGCCGGATTTCCGCGGTCGTATGGATATCGCATTGGATATTCTTGAAAAAGAAGCGCCCGATGTGTTCAACCACAATATGGAAACCGTTTCGCGTTTGTATCGCCAGGCGCGCCCGGGTGCTAACTACAATTGGTCGCTGGAATTGCTCAAGCAATACAAAGCGCGCCGCCCGGATGTGTTGACCAAATCCGGATTGATGGTTGGCCTTGGTGAAACCAAAGAAGAAATTATCGAAGTGATGCAGCACATGCGCGATCACGACATCGATATGCTCACCATCGGCCAATATTTGCAGCCATCCAAAGATCACATTCCCGTTGCGCGTTACGTGCATCCCGATGAATTTGCCGAGTACACCAGACTCGCCGAAGAACTGGGTTTCAAACACGCCGCCTGTGGTCCATTGGTCCGCTCGTCTTATCACGCCGATAAACAAGCGCATGGCGAAGACGTTAAATGGTTTGGTGAAACGAAAAAAGCCTAAACGTTTTCTGTACTGCGTCGCAAAAACTCCCGCTAGTCGGGAGTTTTTTGTCTCTGCTGATGTCACTTATTTAACTGGCGCGCCATTCTGCAACTTATAAAATTGCGGCTATAGTTAATTCACCTCTTTGTTGCGTTTAATTATTGTGAATCTACCCAGCTCCACACTCATGCTTGCCCCTGATATTTTTGTCTTGGAAAAAAAACCGGAATTTTTTGCGCAGGTCGCGCAATGGCATCATCAGGAATGCGAGCGCCAAGGATTAAAATCCTCCATCGCGCTGCGCCAACAGCGGTTGGTTTTGCACGTACAAGAAAATCCTATTCCCAAAACACTGATCGCACTGCGCGGTAAACAATTAGTCGGCTGCGCGAGCCTCGTCAACTACACCTATCGCAGCAGCGAACGCATGCCCAAAGTCGCCAGCCCCAGTCCGGTATGGCTGACGAATTTATTTGTGCTGGAAGAATTTCGTAATCAAGGTTTCGGCAATTCACTAATCGATGCCGCAAAAAATTACGCACAGGATCTAGGCTTGGAAGAACTTTGGCTGTCCGCCACTGACTACACCGACTACTACCAAAAACGCGGCTGGGAAATTGTGCGTCGCACCCGGTTGGGTGGGCGGCAGGTTAATGTGATGCGGGTAATATTGTGATATGAGAACGGAGCCCATGCTGGGCTCCGTTGTTGCGCTGCCTACAATTGCGTGCAGGCTGATAAGGCTCCCGCAATCGCGATCGAGAAAACGATTTTCGTTAATTGGTTGGAGTTTGTTGTTTTTATGATACCTACAACTCCAGCAGTAATGAATGCGGTAGAAATAAACTCCGCCTGTGTAAAGCTCATTCCCCACAAATGATAGTCGCTATTGATGCGAATTTTCTCTATCAGTAAGCGTTCGAAACCGCTTAGCAAAAGATAAGCTGAGAAAAGAAAGCCGGTTCTATAGTTAGTTTTACGGATGCTCCATAGAAACGCAAAAATAAGAAATGCTGCAGCAGCTTCATAAAGTGGTGTTGGGTAAACGCCTGGTGCGGGAATAACCACACCGACAACATTATTCTCGTAGGTTTGCGCCCACAGCCAGTCGGGAAGCCAATTGGGTTTAGCTGCTACATTTGCAGCTGTGCCCCAGTCACCATCACCAGAGACTTGGCAACCTATCCGACCAATTCCGTAGCCTAAAATGATTGACGGTGCTAAGGCATCCAGCATTGGAATTAGCGGCACCGCACGCTTTCTTAAAAAAACTGCTCCGGCAATAGCGCCTACAATAAGCCCGCCATAGATAGAGAAACCATCGCGCGAAAAAATCTTCGCAATTGGGTCTTGAACAAATTCGTGTGGATATTCGAGTAAATGAAAAAGGCGCGCACCTATTACGCCAAATATTGCGCATATCATCGCAAGATCAGAGATCAGCAAATGGGGAGCTATATTCTTGTTGCCCGAGCTTGCTGTGGATGGGAGTTTACCCAATTGTTCAAAGCGCATAACCTCTTTTTTACCAATCCATGCGGCCACAACAATTGCTAGCGCAACAAAAGTACCGAACATCGCAATCGGAAGTTGAATGTTGGTACCGAAAAGATGATTAATTAGATCGCTTAGGTCGGGGTAGGACATTAGAATTTCCCTATGAATGAATTTCCCAGTGGAGCTTGGGAATAAAGGTTATGTTGAGTAAAAGCTAATCCCCCCAGCCCCTTTTTCAAAGGGGCTGGGGGGATTTAAATCAATGCAACTTCAAGCGCGGACGCAGCCATTTATTTAATTTACCACCCAGCATAATCAAACCAGTGCGGATTAATCCGTGGATGGCTAATTGGTGCATGCGGTAGAGGGATACATAAACAATGCGCGCAAGGCGTCCTTCGATAAACATGCTACCTTTGCTGAGGTTGCCCATTAGGTTGCCGACGGTTGAATAGCTTGCCAAGGAAATGAGCGAGCCGTGGTCGGTGTATTTGTAGGCGTGCAGTGGTTTGTTGTTCAGTAATGCGATGAGATTTTTGTAGCAAGTGCTTGCCATTTGGTGTGCCGATTGCGCGCGCGGTGGAACTCTTGAGCCATCGGGGTTGGTGAATTGTGCGCAGTCGCCTATAGCAAAAATATTTGCATCGCGTGTGGTTTGCAAAAATTCATTCACGTGCAATTGGTTGATGCGATTGGTTTCCAGCCCGGCAATATTGGCCATAAATTCCGGCACTTTAATTCCCGCTGCCCACACCATCAAATCTGCTTCAATTAATTGCTCATCTTTGGTGTGCAGGCCTTCTTTGGTGGCCGAGGTAATCATGGTGTTGAGTTTTACATCAACCCCGATTTTCACCAACTCGCCATGTGCAGCACCGGAAATACGCTCGGGCAATGCGGGTAAAATACGCGGGCCAGCTTCAATTAGCGTTACTTGTAAGTGCTCTTTGGATACTGCATTAAATCCGTAGTTATTAATTTCCTGCACTGCGTGATGCAATTCAGCAGAGAGTTCTACGCCGGTTGCACCTGCACCGACAATTGCAATGCGCACGCGATCTTCTGCACCAGGCACACGCTGGATGCGCAGAAATTTGTTTAATAATTTGTTGTGGAATTTATGCGCTTGCGTTGGGCTATCGAGGAAAAGGCAATTATCTTTTACGCCGGTGGTGTTAAAGTCATTGGAGATTGAGCCCAATGCGATAACCAGATAGTCGTAAGGAATGCGGGTGGAGGGTAGGAATTCAACGCCTTCATCGTCGTGCATGGGGGCGAGTACAACTTCACAGCTCTCCCGGTCGATATCGATCATGGTGCCGACGCGAAAGAAAAAGTGGTGCGCATTGGCGTGGCCGCGATAACTCACTGCATCCACATCTTCATCCATAGTGCCTACGGCAATTTCATGCAATAGCGGTTTCCATAAATGTGTGGTGTTGCGGTCGATCAGGGTTACTTCTGCTTGTTTTTTGCGGCCTAGTCTCTCTCCCAATTTGGTGGCTAATTCAAGTCCGCCTGCACCACCGCCTACAACAACAATCCGGGGTTTACTACTTGGGTTTTGCATTGATATACCTGCATGGTAAGTTGATAAATCGGTATGCAAATAACGCGATCACTGGGAATCAAGTCCATGTAAAAAGTGTCGCGCTAAGGGCCGCTCGATAAAACGATAAGTGTTTTGTTCAAGAGCGGCAGAAAAATTGGCTTTTGCGGCAGGGATTTTGCCGGCGCGATAATCGCGATAGCCGGAATAAAAAAAGTATTCAGTGCGCTCACAGCGGTTTTTGACTTGCTGTTCAAATTGGGCGCGTGTCATCTTATCGGTCCAATAGGCGTAAACCGCCATCTCCCAGTCACTGTTGAATGTCAATTCTTTTTCCGGGATTGATGCAAGAAAATCCATATCAGCCTGTTGGCTAATGATATCTGCTTTGATGATGTCATACACGCTGATATTTTTCTTTGCTTGCAGATACTCGGTAAAGCTCACTGCGGCTTTCATCCAATCGCCGGAGTTCATGTAAATTTCGTGATAGGCAGAGTCACTGCCAGGCAGCCCTTTTTCTTTTGCTTGCTCCAATAGTGTGTGCGCTTTTTGCTCGTTGCCGATGACGGAATAATTTTGCGCGTTAAAGGCAATGTTTTCTGCAGATGGATCAAGCTCGATCAGGATACTGGATTCGTGCAATGCCAATTGGAAAAGATTTTGGTCCAGATACAAGCGCGAAAGTGCAAAGTGGATGCTGGCATCTTTAGGTGCGAGCGGAACGGCTTGTTGATAGTAATGAATGGCATCGCTTAGATAGGACGATTTTTCATAACTGCAGCCGTTGGCTTGTGCTCTGGCTTCGTAGGTATTGGCAATGGCTTCATACAAACCCTTGGATGAAGTGATTTGTTCTTCACCCAGCTTTAGTGTGGCCAGTGCGAGCGGAAAATAATTTTCCTCACGGTACATTTTAGCGAGTTGGATATAGGCTTTATCGCTGTCAGGTTGTTCATTAATGGCATTCAGCAATAGTTGGTAAAGCTCGGGAAGATTTTTTTCACCGCTTTTTTGTTGTGCGAGATAACGATTTAAAAATACCCCGAGCGACGGTGCGTTGACCTGGCTGCGAGTCTTCGCTGGTAATTGATTAAAAATATCCGCCGCTTTGGTAAAGGCTTTATCTTTACCGGCGGCAACATCTTCATAATACAGGTTGTACAGCAGCTTCAGTGTTGCGGTGTTGCCGGGAACCTGCTTCAGCACTTTGTGCAAATTTTTTATTCCCGCATCGCGGCTGGCCGTTGATTTGGTTTTTTCGGCATCGACAATGTAGGCGAGGCTTAATTTATACAGCAACTCGGCATTGTTGGGATCTTGCTGGCTTTGTGCTTCCAGCTCTGCAATTTCTGTCGCTGCACTGGCATCGAACTGCGTTGCTGATGTATCAGTACGCAGTTGTTGGCTGCAGCCACTGGTCATCGCTAACATTAGCGATAGCCCGGCAGTTAGTGCCAGTCGCGGTACATGCTTGGAAAAATTCTGTGCTACACGTTGATGCAAATACATAGCGGCCTCAGAGTTTGTAGCCCAATGCTTCAGCTTTTTTAAAGGATGCATCGGATTCATTCAGCAATTGGTTGTAACCCTGTGCCAAGCCTAATGCGTAGTGTGCCTCTGCATTTTTAGGTGCGGCTTTAACTGCTTGCTGTGCAGTTTGTAATGATTTTTCGTAAGCGCCATTTTTAATGTGCAGCAAGGTCAAGGTAATTAAACTGGCCGCATCGGATTTTCCACTTTTTTCCAGCGCAGCAAGTTCGGCGGCAGTTTTGTTGTATTCATAGCTCAGTGTCCAATCGCTCGACTCTAGCAGCTCGTTGGTTTTTTGATAAAAATCGGCATAGTCATTCAGGCCAACTTTCGCTGTTTTTACGGTGAGCGATTGCGTTACTACATAGCGATTGTTTTCTTGTTTGCCACTTTGATTGAGTGAGTAGTAAGCGTTGTCGATTTTTTCGCCCTGGGTTTTTACATGCAACTGGTGATCGCCATCGGGGCTGGTAAATACAATACGTGAGCGCAAGGTGTAACCCGGATCAGTGGCATAAATTTGTTTGCGGTCCTGCGGTTTGTGCAGGTTGCGTAAATCGGCAAATAAATTGGTTAGCTGGGTGATGCTGAACGCGTAATTGATTGGTTCTTTGTCTCCGCCCCATACATTGGTAAAGGCAAATCGGCCGCTAATGGTGAAGGGCTGCCACAGGTTGTCAGCATTGCTCGCAGTGAGTTCGATAACGTCGGCGGAGTTGTAGATTTGCCCAATCAGCTCGCGAAAATATTTATCGCGCTCGTGGGAATATTGCCACATGCTGCGCAGGCGCTGTTCGTAAAGCCCGCCAAAGTGTAATTTAAAGCTCGCCTGTGCATTGCGGCCATCAAATTTATCGAATACCAATTCTAGGTCGGCAAAATGTTCGCTGGCTGCCAGTGTGGGCAACACGCTGATTTGTTTGGTGTTGGCATTGACGATCAGCGCCGGTTGCCCTTCGATCCCAACAGAAAATCCTGGATACAAACTGGTTTCACCGGTGGTATCCATCCACATTTCTTCAATGCCGTTTTGCGCCGGGATATGCACGATCATGTGATCGAAGCTCACGCCGGGTACGGTCATATCAGGAATGCCGCGACCACGCGTGACAATCAATGCCGGATCAGCCGCTATCCCTAATTGGCGCAACAGCATAACGGCCAAAACCGTTTGGTCTTTGCAATCACCGTAACCATTTTTCAGCACTTCTGCTGCGTCGTGTGGTTCATAACCACCGCGACCAACGTGGGCGAATACGTAGCGCACGCGATCCTGAATTGCACGGTAGACCGCTTTTACTTTTTCATCGGGTGTGAGCGCCGTTTTTTTAATATCGGCAATGAGCTGATTGAGTTTTGCATCGCTGACCAGATGCGGCGTAATTAATTGGTTGGCCCAGAGCGCAACATCATTCCACTGTGCGGTAGTGGCTACGCGCAAGTAGGGCGCATAGTCATGCTCGCGCGGCATTGCACTTTGCAGTTCGATTTTGGGCAGATTTTTTCCTACCCAGGTAATTTGTTGTTGATCACCTTTCTGGCTACGTTTTTCGCTGATGTTAAATTTTTTGGTGTCGGTGCTGACCAGTGCGATGCTTTTCGGCGCAGTGATTTGCAGTTCGCTGGTAATAATACTGTCGGCGCGGGTGCCTTGCCCGGCGGCGCGGTCTTCCCACCAGTGGAAACTGAAACTATCAAACCATTGGTTGGGTACCATTTTTTTGGTATCGGTGTAGCGATACTGGAATTCAATGATCGAACCTTTGCGCACGTTCGGCAGCGAAAATAATAATTCCTTGCGATCGTGATAAAAGTTTTCGTCGGTGGGGCTTTGGATTTGGGTGGCGTCGGCTTTAATGCTATCCATTTTGCCGTCAGGTGTACGTACATTGGCAAATTCGAGCGCGATGTCTTCGTAAAAACTATTGAAGGTCACGCTGATCTGGCTGTAGTCGCGCACCGCTTCATCGCTGTTGATATAAACCGCGATGTAAGACGTGGCGTGACTCATTAATTTATCATCGATATGCACCTGGGTTTTGCGCAACAGCACCTGCGCTTCACTGGTGCTGTTGCTATCAATGCTACGTGCCAGGGCTTTTAGTGGCGGGGCGATGCGTTCGGCTTTCTGCACATCTGCCGCGAGTGCTTGCCCACCGCTGACCATAAGGCTTAGTGCCAGCAACGCGCGCAGGCACAACTTCTTCACTAAAAAATCTGACACGCACTCTCTCCAAAAAAATATATAGCAGTTCTTTTGACGTGAACTTTTTTACTATCGAGTTCTTATTGCTATTGAGCTGTAGTTTTATTTATTGCAATTTCTATCGTGCATTCGCGCTGCCGTTATAGCTCGATCCATTTGCCTTCGGCTGCACTTTCAAAAATGGCATCAATCACACGCATATTGGCGATGGCATCTTCCAGCGGTGTTGGCGCTGGTTGATTATTCAAAATGCTTAATGCAAAGGCATCGCCCATTTCGCGGTAGTGATTGCTGGGCGCGAGTGCCATAGTTTCACTTTGCTGGTCATGGCGCACTTCAAATTCGGTTGCGCTATCGCCTTCGGGGCTGAACGGCAGCGGAATATAAATGCTGCCTTTATCGCCGCTCGCTTTCATGTACTGCTGCCATTCAATTTTGGTGGATGCAGTAAAAGTCGCGGTACCGAAATCAAATTCCAGAATGCCGGAAGTTAAACAATCCACTTCAGAATCTTCGTAGGGAGTGATATGCCCCATCACTTGCAATGGCTCAGCATTAAATAACCAGCGCGACAGCGAAATGCTGTAGCAGCCGATATCCATCAAGGCGCCACCGCCCATATCAATTTTGTTGCGGATATTGTCCGCCTCGCGATTGTTGTACGCAAAATGCGAGTGGATGGTGCGCAGCTGGCCGATATCGCCCGCGTCGATTAAGGCTTTGGCTTTTTGCCATTGCGGATGGAAGCGATACATAAACGCTTCCATCACTTTTAATTGCGGATGAGCCTGGCTGGCAGCGAGTAAACGCTGCGCATCTTCAGTGCTCAGGCCGATGGGTTTTTCGCAGAGTACGTGTTTGCCAGCTTCAAGAGCTTTGATTGACCACTCCACATGCAGGTGGTTGGGCAGTGGGTTGTAGATCGCATCTATGTCCGGGTCGGCAAGCAATTCGTTGTAACTGCCGTAAGCGCGCTCGATTCCCAACTCATCGGCTGCTTTGCGTGCGCTGTCGGTATCGCGCGAGCAGATGGCGATCACTTCATTGTGGGCGGAGGTTTGTAAGGCGGGAATAACTTTAGTGCGGCCGATCTTGGCGGTGCTGAGCACGCCCCAACGAATTTTTGTCATAGGATGTCCCGAAACCAGAGCTGATTATAGTGGGACCAGTGTAGCGCAAGCGCGGCTCGTGGGGTGAGCCGCGCAGGACCTTTATTGCAGGTTTTTGTACAGTTTTACCAAGGTAGCTGATCGCCATTGGAATGCCAGAAACTACCGCTGTTTTCCAGGGTTAAACCGGCGATGCGTTGGCTTAGGCGCTGGGCCGATTCATCGGCAGAAATATCACCGCCAAAGTTCACCATCGCGGTTTGCACATAGCCCGGATGCAGTATCGCAACGGCAATGCCGCGCGGTTTTAAATCGCGCGTGAGCGACATAGCCGCAGCATTGAGTGCAGCCTTGGACATGCGGTACCCGTAGTAGCTGCCGGAGGTGTTATCGGCAATTGAACCCATGCGGCTGGTGATAAACGCAATTTTGGCTCCGCTGGCTAGATTGCCGAGCAGCGCCTCGGTCACGCGCAGCGGTGCTTCGGCGTTGATCAGGAATTGTTGCTGGATGGAGTTGTAATCAATGTTGCCCAAATTTTCGTGCAGGAATATGCCGGCATTATTGATCAGCAAATCGATAGGTTTGCCTGCCAAAGTGGAGGCCAATTGGGCAAGTGCGTTAGCGTCAGTTACATCAACCCCGGCAATCACCCGCGCGCCAGACTCGGTCAGCTCGGGCGATGCGGTGCGGCACAGGCCAATCACATTCCAGCCCTGGGCGAGGTAGGTTTTCGTCAGGGCCAGGCCAATGCCGCGGTTTGCGCCGGTAATCAGTGCTGTTTTCATCTTCATATCTCCTGTTGCACACGGGGTAAATTGCGCAAGAGAGTAGCCGATATGAAGCCCTTGGGGTTAATTTTTTACCGTGTTTTTAACCAGCAACATCACCAGCGGGCGCACCACCAAAATGCAGAAAAAGGCAGCGGGCATAGCGATGCGGTAAGCGTGCAGCACCTGATTTAGATAGTGATCAGAAATGCCGCTATTGGCCGCCACAATAATCAGCGACATTAAAAACGCCATGATGGCCGACATATAAAACGCGAATACCAGCGGGGTGTATTTCGCGTGCAGTTTTCTGCTTGATTGAATACTGGCTTCTTGCATTTTCGATACCTCTTGAGTAGTTGCAGTGATAAACATCAGCTGATGGGAGGCACTTTACGGATATCGACCGAACCGCAGTAGATACGCGCTGGCTTTTGCTGTATTAAGTAAAACTTGGTAATTGGTTTATTGATTCGGAAGCTAAGTCAATGGATACATTGCGCGGTATAGAGAGTTTTGTGCGGGCGGTGGAGGGCGGCAGTATTGCCGCCGCTGCCCGGCGCTTGGGCATTAGTGCGGCGGCGACCAGCCAGAATATCGCCCGCCTTGAGTCCTATCTGGGTGTGCGCCTGCTCACCCGCACCACCCGCAGTTTGGCGATGACCGATGCTGGCAAAGTCTATTACGACAAGGTCGCGCTGCTGATCCACGAGCTGGAGCTGGCGCGCTCGGCGGTAACGGATGCGCAGGAGGAATTGCAGGGGCGATTGTGCATCGCTTCCACGGCGGCATTTAGTCGCCACGTATTGGCGCCGATGATCCCGGAGTTTAACCGGCGCCACCCGCGCTTGAATATTGAACTGACCTCCACTGACCGGCGAGTGGATCATGTGCAGGAATCGGTCGATGTCAGCATCCGCATCAAGCAGCAGCTGGACGACGGCATGATCGCCCGCAAAATCGCCACAGTGCCCACCATTTTTTGCGCATCACCGGATTACCTCGCGCGCGCTGGTCGGCCAACCACACCGGCGGATTTGCGCGAACACGATTGTCTGGTATTTCGCCTCGCGGCCGACGGGCGCTTTTTGCGCTGGGGTTTTGTCGAAAATGGTTTGCGTTTTGATGCCGATGTGCGTGCAGCAATTGTTAGCGATGATATTGATGTGCTCGCGCGGCTTGCCGTTGCGGGCGGCGGTATTACGCGTTTGGCTGCTTTTGTCGCCAACGATTATTTGCGTCGAGGTGAGTTGAAAGAATTATTTACCTGCGATGAGTGCACCGGATTTGATGCGGAAATTGAACCGCTGGATATTTACGCTTGCGTGCGCGACCGCCATCAATTAACACCAAAAGTGCGCGCGCTTATGGATTATTTGGTTGAAGCACTGCCCACCGAATGGCGGGCAGCGTAACTACATGTGTTTGCCGGTATAACTATAAAAAGATTCAGGCTGTCCGCTCAGTCCAAAGCGGCCGCACCGGACACTTTTTTCGGACACTTTTCAATAACGTAAAACTGTTGCACAAATTAATAATTTCTTAAAAAACATCGGGTTAAAAATTTTCTGCGCACTTGGTACGAGCTTTGAAATGTTAAAGCAAAAGTCCCCGAGTTTCGTTGTATGAATATGAAAATTGCCGATACCTCTGCCCAGGATTTAGTGCTGGGTCAAACGAGTCGCAAGAACAGGCGCATTATTATTGTGGGCGCAGTGGCGTTGCTAGTCGGTGTTGCTGTAGCAGCTTTTATTTACGTGGCCGATGTGTCTATGTCTGGGCTGGTAATGAAGCGATCTGCAATTCGCGTTGCGACAGTGGAACGCGGCACGCTGGTACGTGAAGTAATTTCCCAAGGTCGAATTGTTACCGCCAATAGCCCTACGTTGTTTAGCCCCGAGCAGGGATATATTGATATAGCGGTTAAAGCGGGTGATACGGTGGGGCGTGATCAGGTTCTTGCCACTATTGTTAGTCCGGATTTAAATGAGTTGCTAGCGCGTGAAACGGCCAACCTCACACGTATTGGAGCCGATCTTGGGCGGCAGAAAATTGAATCAAAGCGACGCAAGCTAGAGCTGGAACAAATCATCGCCATGGCACAAGTCAGCGAAAAAGCCATGGTGCGAGAAAAGCTACGTGCGGATGAAGCCATCAGTAAAAAACTGATTAGGCAACTGGATTACGAAAAAGCCGAGGATGATCTGGAGCGCGCTGCACTTGAGTTAACGCAAGCCAAACAAAATGGCGAACTCGCTAAAGAGTCCTTGGGCTTTGATGTTGAATCGCTGACATTACAACTCAAAAGCCAGCAGCTTCTGGTTGATGCTTTGCAAAGGCGCGTGCATGAATTAACGATTCGGTCACCTGTTGCCGGAATGGTTGGCAATGTTCAGGTGGTAAATAAGCAGGCTGTTGCTGCTAACCAGGCGTTGATTACAGTGGTTGATTTGAGTGCGTTCGAAGTGGAAGCGGTAGTGCCAGAAGGGTTTGCGGATGACATGGCGCCACTCATGGAGGCAGAAATTACCTTGGGTGGTTCAAGTTATCCCGGCGTGGTCACCGCCATATCCCCCGAGGTTGTCAACGGTGGTGTTAGTGCGCGCATTCGTTTCGCTGATGTGCTGCCTGAAAATCTTCGCCAGAGCCAGCGCTTGACCGCGAAGATTTTTTTAGAAAATAAACCGAATGCGCTAATTGTTAATCGCGGTCCATTCTTCGATAGTTTTCGTGGCCATGTCTATAGGTTGCAAAATAATAAAGCGCTACGTGTACCTGTAGTACTCGGTGGCTCAAGCTTAAAACACATTGAAATTATGGATGGCCTACAAGAAGGCGACAGCATCATTATTTCTTCACTCACTACGTCAACCACTGACGAACAAATTTTGATAACTGATTAGTTTCAGGGGACTACTCCATGTTGAAAATGCAATCCGTAAAAAAAATATATCGAACTGACATGATTGAAACCCATGCCTTGCGTGATTTTAACCTTGAGGTTAAGGAGGGGGAGTTTGTCGCTGTTACCGGGCCATCCGGTTCCGGGAAAACCACTTTCCTCAACATCGCCGGATTATTGGAAACCTTTGAAGAAGGGCAGTATTGGCTGGACGGAAAAGATGTTAGCCGATTAAGCGATAACATTCGCTCAAAATTACGCAACGAAAAAATTGGATTCATTTTTCAGGGATTCAACCTGATTTCTGATCTCAATATTTTTGACAATGTTGATGTTCCTCTGCGTTACCTAGGGTTTTCTGGAGCAGAAAGAAAAAAGCGCATTAACAACGCGCTGGATATGGTGGGTCTGGCTGCGCGTGCGCGTCATCTCCCTTCACAATTATCCGGCGGCCAACAGCAACGTGTTGCCATCGCACGTGCACTTGCCGGCGAACCCAAATTTTTATTGGCAGATGAGCCAACAGGTAATCTCGATTCACTGATGGCAAAGCAGGTAATGGATATGCTCGAAGACATCAATAAAAATGGCATGACTATTGTGATGGTGACTCACGATCCGGATTTGGCACGGCGCGCACACCGCAATATACAAATCGTCGACGGGCAAGTCACTGATTTTAAAATCTATGAATCTTATGGCGAATCCACAAATCATTCGGATGGCATTGCAAAAAAAATGGCTGCTAACACTATTTAGCCCGGAGCGAAAACATGTGGAAATATTATTTTCGATTGTCGTTGCATAGCCTGCGTAAAACACCAGCCTTGTCGCTGTTGATGGTGCTTGCCATAGCAACCGGCATCGCTGCCAATCTGACTATTCTCACCATGCATTCAGTGGTGTCCAGTAATCCGATGGCGCATAAAAATGATCAAATCTTTGCCGTGCAACTCAATGCGTGGGATCCCGAGCGCGAATATTTCGCCCTCAACGCCATTCCGCCTCAGGTGACTTATCAAGATGCCAAGGCGCTTTATGATGCACATGTAGCAGACGAAGTTGTCGTGATGCGTAAGGCTGGAGCGACTATCCAGCATCCTGAATCTACGGAGATTCCGTCGGCTTACCATACGCGCATGACCACGCGTGATTTTTTTAGCAT
>NZ_JBCECX010000040.1:0-42962 GCF_039207905.1 Cellvibrio sp. | reverse complement strand
GTATTTTCCAGTCGTCATATGGATGATGATGCGGCGAAAAAAATATTGCTCGATAACGTAAAAGGTGATTTGCTCAGTGAACCGAGAAAAATATCGTTCACTCCCGGGCGTCGGCGCAAAGCCTGGAATAAAAACTGTATTGCGATTGGCTTGTCCTCCGGTTTTCTGGAGCCGTTAGAAAGCACCAGTATTGCGCTGGTTGAAACTGCAATTGAAAAAATTAAAATGCTATTTCCGGATAAAAGCTTTAATCCAGCGTTGATAGAAGAATTCAATGAGATTACGCTTGAAGAATATGAGCGGGTGCGTGATTTTATCATCCTTCATTACAAGTTGTCCGAGCGTACTGATAGCAACTTCTGGCGCGAATGCAATGCGATGGAAGTGCCTGATAGTTTGCGCAAAAAAATGGAAATATTCAAAGCGCGTGGACACTTTATCCGTTATCGCTGGGAGATGTTCCAAACGCCTAGCTGGTTGGCAGTCTACACCGGGTTTAATTATCTGCCCGATGACTACGATATTGCAGTCGATACTTTTAATGAAGATTATTTAAAAGAGAGTTTCTTGCAAATGCGTCAATCTATTCAGGCATTGGTAGATGATTCTCTAACACATGAAGAATTTATTGCGCAATTTTGTGCGGTGGAAAAATAACCGGTGAGTTGTATTTATGAATCCTATTAATAAAATTGTTATTGTTGGTGGCGGTACTGCAGGTTGGATTACAGCGGCGGCTCTGGCGAACAAATTGAGTCGCGAAGTTTGCTCGATAGAGCTTGTTGAGTCTGAAGAGATCGGAACGATTGGTGTAGGGGAATCTACGATCCCTCCCTTCGTTGAAATGTTACGCACGCTTGGAATAGACGAGCAGGATTTTATTAGTAAGACTCAAGGCAGTTTTAAGTTGGGTATTCGATTTGCCAATTGGAGAACAAAGGATGATGTTTATTTCCATCCATTTGGTAGGGCCGGTGCAAATATTGGTCATTATGATTTCTTTCAGTTATGGTTGAAAACAAAACTGCAAGGTGGATCATATGAACTAATGGATTTTTCTCCATGTAATATCATGGCAAAGCATGGGCGCTTCTTCTTGCCACAGAAAGCACCCAAAACTCCGATTGCCAGTGCGAGTTATGCATTGCATATGGACGCGAAATTAGTGGCTGCGTATCTGCGTAAATATGCAGAAGCGCATGGAGTGGTACGCACTGAAGGTATGGTGACCGAAGTCAAACAAAAAGATAATGGTTTTATCAAAAGTATTGTGTTGAAAGATGGTCGTGAGGTTGAAGGGCAGTTATTTGTGGATTGCTCTGGCTTTCGTGCATTAATGATTGAAAAAACATTGGGTGTTGGCTATCACGATTGGTCAGATTATTTGCCCTGTAACCGGGCAATTGCTGTACAAACAGAAAACGTAGATGCGACTCCACCTTTCACCAAAGCCACAGCGCAGGATGCTGGTTGGATCTGGAAAATTCCGCTGCAGCATCGCAGTGGTAATGGCTACGTTTATGCAAATCAATATATCAGTGATGACGAAGCGCGTGCGACCTTGTTGAAGAATCTGCAGGGCGAAATGATTATGGAACCGGTGGTGATTCCTTTCATCACAGGTGTGCGCAAGGAACCATGGAAATATAACTGTGTGTCAGTTGGCTTGTCTTCAGGTTTTATCGAGCCGCTGGAATCAACCGCAATTCACCTTGCAGTTCGTGCGGTAAATTTTTTACTGACTTTCTTCCCTGATCAGGAGTGTGAACCTGCATTAATCAATGAGTTTAATCGTCGCATGATTTATGATTACGAAGAAATTCGTGATTTTATTGTTATGCACTATTGCACTACCGAACGCGATGACACTCCATTTTGGAAGTTCTGCAAGAATATGGAATTGCCGCAGTCTCTTAAAGAGCGCTTGGAGTTATTTAAATCCCACGGGATCTTGCGGGATGGTACAGATGAACTGTTCCGTTTTGAAAGTTGGCAGGCCGTATTGGAAGGCATGCAAATTAGACCGCGCAAATACCATCCGCGTATCGATAATATGAATATAGCGGAAATTACACCTATGCTGGATCGGGCAATAGTGTTACTTGATGAGTTGGTGCAGAAACTGCCAACTCACGATGAGTTCTTGCAAGAGTTTTGTCCGGCTCCAAAAATGGAATTTAAAAAAGTATCGAAGCAAAAAGTAGCTAGCTAAGAAAATCTGGCGAATAAGTTTTTACATACTGCGAGATCAAAAAAAAGCGGTGCATTTGCACCGCTTTTTTTATTTTATAAACAGGTGTATTTCAAGCGTGGATAAGAGTGCTGATCCAAGGCAACGACACTGTGCTTACATTGCGGTTGCGGGCCACAATTTGCTGGATTAAATGAAGGGTAAGATCCTGGGCTGGTTTGAATAATTTGAGAATAGCCAGTGTAACAAGGATTCGCCGCTGAAGATGCCGCAGCAGAACTTGCTGGTGGTGTGCCAGTCGCTATAACGTTGGTATTACAGTTTAACGGATAGCTACTGCCTTGCGTTGCATAAGTGTTTTGATATCCGGTTGCAACAGTCACTGCTCCGCAAGTGTATCCTGGGCCATAAGTCCAGGTATCTGTGCGGGAAGCTGCGACAACATTGCCGCCGCCGACGCGACAGATATAGGTTGTGTAAGATGTGCCGCCACTGCTATATCCATACACTGAGCCCCATGTACACACAGTTGTCTGGGCGCTTGCGCCAACAGATAAACTGCCTAAAAACATAAGACCGAAACCCGCTAATAATTTTGAAAATTTCATAAAAACTCCAGTTGATTTAACGTTATTGTCCAAGTGAATTCGCTCGCTCCTGCGTGCGTTCACGGTGATAGCTGTCATATCACCACTGCTAGTTGCAGCAAATAAAGCATCCTGCTCTATCAATTATTGAGATCGCCACACTTTCATTGAGTAAATGAAAGGTGTGAGCAATCTCAAATAATGTTGGAATAAAGATAATTAGTTGAACGCGAAGGCGTCTTCGTTGTTGCTAATGTAGAGTTTGCTGGTGCCGCCGCGCTCATCAGTCGCGACCATAATGGAAACGGGCTGCTCATCACTGGCTAAGGCTTTGGTTATGGTCTGAAGAAGTTGATTGGATTGTTCAGTGTTGGTAATGCCAACAGTGATTTCGCATTGGCTGCTGCGGCATTGGGTGTTACGCAGTGCGATACCACTTAAGGTGTCATTATTGGTGAATAATTGACGGTAGTGGTTTTCTTGTTGTTCTGCCCACGCAGGATCACGGTTTTCTTGTTCAAAACGCGTTGACAATTCGTTATTTAAATCGAAGTTGCGATTATTGTTTTGAGATTGTTTTATCCAGTTAACAACATCTGCCGCTTTGCGCTGTTGTTTTTCCATTTCCAGTGCTTGCAGATGCGTCGTTAAAGACTGTGAGGCATTATCTATTTCTTTTTGTTCTGTGTTAGTTGATGTGGATGCTTTAGCAATATTGATCTGCAATTGTTTTTTGAGCTGATTATTTTCAGCTTGTAATTGCTGAATCTGCTGCTGCAATTGGCTAAGCGCGTCGGGTCTGGTAGTAACAGTTGCCGACGAGTCAATAATTTTTTGGCTGGTATTGATTTTACTATCGTTATTATCAAGTGTGTGGCCAATCCAAACACCGCTGGCTCCCGCAGTTAACGCCACTAAAACAAATTTATATAATTGCACCATGTTATTCGTTTTCCTTGAATATACGATTCATGTGTAATGACAAAAAGAGCGAGCGGGCCCGCTCCTTTTTTTTGGGTTACAGGCAGGTGTAGCGCAATGGCGGATAAGAATAGTTTGCCAACGGCTGTACTGAGTACGGACAATTTTGACCGCAGAACTGCGCTACATTAAAAGGTGGTGTAAATGGCCCGGGTTGATAAACAGTGGTTGATCCTGTGTAACATTGTTGTGCTGCTGTCTGGGTCGTTACATATTGTAAGATTTGCGCGCTATCGCAACTGCCTGACACGGTATAGCCAGGAGCTACCCATGTAATGCTGCAACTGGCTGGTGAATGTTGGTTATATTTTTGTTCGCGCGTAGCAAGTGTAGTGCTGCCTACTTTACACGCGGTATTCAGGATGGTGCCGGTTGGTCCGGATTGATTGCTGACATAAGTCCAGGTACAACCGGAAGGAACTGTAGTTTGTGCGCTGGTATTTACCGCAATGCAGCTGAGTAGAGAGAGACCTGTCGCTAATACAATTTTATTAAGCTTCATAAAAATTCCTGTTATGTCGAGTTATTGTTGATGTTAATTACATCAGCATCCATACACTGAATTAACCATGATGGCTGTTAGCATCACCTGTGCTGCAAGCAGCGAATTGGCATCCGGTCCAACCTTCAAGTTCAATCATTCATTGAACCCAAAACTCTGCGCATCTTTTCCGATATACAGCTTGGTTACACCCTGCTGGGGATCGGGCGCTGCGACAATAAGTGAGTATTTTTTCTGTGCTTGCAAAGCGCTCGATACTTTTTCCACAAGTTGGTTGGCTTGTTCAATATCAGTGATGCCAATGCTGATTGCACATTGCTTGCTGCGGCATTGGGAATCGCGAAACGCAACGCCTGCAAGTTCTTTGTTTTCGGTGAAAAGTGAAAGGTATTCCTGCTCTTGTTTCTCGGCCCATTGCTGATCGATTGGCTCGGCCTCAAAACGACGCTGCATCTCAGCGCCCAAATCAAAGTTTGTTGATGCCTTGTTGGCCTGAGTCATCCAGCGGCTGAATTCGTTTTCAGCCATGGGTTGCTCGGAAGGGTGACTTTCGGCGTCACTATTATCGAGTTGATGAGCATCAATTGGCGCAGCATCGTTCTGGGGCAGGTTTATTTTTTTGGCTACAGATGGTGTGTGTTCAGCAGTGTATTGTTGTTGGGAAATTAGCGCGCGTAGCTGATCATTTTCCGACTGCAATTGTTGTAGCGCTTTATGCTGTTCGTGGTTTTGGGTGTCAGCATTATCGATTGGATATAAATGATGCATTGCATAAGCGCCTGCAATGGCGGATGCAATAGCGATTAAACTGATTTTTATGAGTTGCGTCATTATCCTTATTATCCTTCGCTAGTCGATAAAACGTGACTGATGAAAAATCATCACGCGAAAAGACTATAACAACTCGTTTGGAAAAAGCTGTCCCACTTTTGATTAGATTAAAAACTGGTCTGATTGGTGGTTCGATGTTTTGTTCTGTTAATTAGCCGAACCCGAAGCGCGACGGGACTCTTCAGTAATCATGTACGGAAAAACACAATTATTTCCTACGCGCGTTATTTAGCCTGCCCACTATTGTCAATTCGTGCACCACGTTCTGCTGGTGGCAAAAGTGGGACGACACCCTGATTAATCAGGTGCCATCATCAATTCGCAACTCAAGTGCTGTGCCCGTGGTTGAGCCGCATGCGAGTTATTGTTGGTGCGATTAACTTCTCACTAACAAATGAACCCTTGGGTGATGTCAGGTCCCCATGGGTGTTAGCAAGTTTGGCTAGGTACACATATGCCAATCCTATCTATTCTTGTTAGCTCTCCTTGCTTGGCCCCCGCGTTCTTCCTCAAGTAGAAAGCGGGGGCTTTTTTGCATAAGGGGGTCTTTTTTATTTTTGGTTTAAATCAACCCGCATCCTGACTGAGAAAACAACAAACGCTTACAACAACATTCTTTTTTGGCGAGGTAATTTATGCCTAATCTTTATAAGCCGGGCGCATTAGCGGCCTGCAGTTTAGTAGTTTTAGCCGCGCTCAGCGGTTGTGATAAAAAATCTAACGAGGCAACTACTGCTGATAGCAATGCTGCACCGGCTGCTAACTCCCTCTGGCCGAAAGTAGAGAGCGCGGTTAAAAAAGATCCGGCTATTGAAGCAAAAATTACCGAGCTATTGGGTAAGTTGACCCTTGAGCAAAAAGTGGGACAGTTGATTCAGCCTGAATTGCGTCAAGTGACACCTGCTGATGTCACTGAATATTCACTCGGATCGATTCTTAATGGTGGTGGATCTTTCCCAGGTGAAAACAAACACGCCAAAGTGGAAGAGTGGATTGCCCTGGCTGATGCTTTTTACAACGCATCCATGAGTACTGAAGGTGGCCGTATTCCAGTTCCCGTTATGTGGGGAACCGATGCGGTACACGGCCATAACAATATTATTGGCGCGACCTTGTTCCCGCACAACATCGCATTGGGTGCAACGCGCAACCCTGAATTAATTCGTGAGATCGGCGCTGCCACTGCAGCTGAAATTGCAGTCACCGGTATCGATTGGAGTTTTGCCCCGACGCTGGCAGTAGTGCGCGATGATCGCTGGGGGCGCACTTATGAATCTTACTCAGAAGATCCGGCAGTCGTGAAAGCCTATGGCGGAAAAATGGTAGAAGGCTTGCAAGGTGTAGCAGGTAAAGATCTGCTGAGCGAGAAACACGTTATCGCCACTGCAAAACACTTCTTGGCTGATGGTGGTACCTTGGGTGGACAAGATCGCGGTGATGCAGCGATCAGTGAAGAAGAATTGGTAAAAATCCACAATGCCGGTTATGAAACTGCGTTGGCCGCTGGTGCACAAACTGTCATGGCGTCATTCAGTAGCTGGCAGGACGTAAAAATGCACGGCAACAAATACTTGTTGACCGATCAATTGAAAAACCAGATGGGCTTTGATGGTTTGGTGGTGGGCGATTGGAATGGCCACGCTTTTGTGTCCGGTTGTACACCTGTGAGCTGTCCACAATCAATCAATGCCGGTTTGGACATTTTTATGGCGCCGGACCCAAATTGGAAAGAGCTGTATCACAACACTGTGGCGCAAGTTAAAAGCGGTGAAATTTCGCAAGCGCGTTTGGATGATGCGGTATCCCGTATCCTGCGTGTGAAGTTGCGTGCAGGTTTGTTTGAGAAAGGTGCACCATCAACACGTGAGCTGGCAGGCAAGCGCGAAGTGATTGGTTCCGCTGAGCATCGCGCAATCGCACGTCAAGCTGTACGCGAATCTGTAGTGTTATTAAAAAATAACCAACAAACATTGCCGGTAAATGCCAAGAGCAAAATTTTGGTTGCTGGCGATGGTGCCGACAATATCGGCAAACAATCCGGTGGTTGGAGTATCACCTGGCAGGGCACCGGCAATACCAATGCGGATTTCCCCGGTGGCACTTCTATTTATCAAGGTATCGCTGATGCAGCAAAAGCCGCAGGCGGTTCAGTTGAGTTGAGCGAAAGTGGCAGCTACAAAACCAAACCTGATGTTGCTTTCGTCGTATTTGGTGAAGATCCTTACGCCGAAATGCAAGGTGATGTTGGTAGCTTGATTTACAAAAATGAAGCAAATCTCGCGCTGCTGAAAAAATTAAAAGCTGACGGCATTAAAGTGGTTTCATTATTTATTACCGGTCGTCCGCTGTGGGCCAACAACTTTATCAATGCATCCGACGCATTTGCTGTTATCTGGTTGCCAGGTTCAGAAGGTGTAGGTGTTGCTGATGTTGTGTTGAGCAAAGCTGATGGTTCAGTGAACTTTGATGTGAAAGGCAAGCTGCCGTTCTCCTGGCCGTCATCGCCAGCACAATCACCATTGAATGTGGGCGATGCAGAATATAAACCGCAATTTGCTTACGACTTTGGCCTTACTTACGCAGATAAAGTTGAAACTGCTGAACTTGATGAAACTGCAGCAACAATCGCCGCTGCGAATACTCCGGATAGCGCGCCAATCTTTAATCAACGCGTTGTGAATCCATGGACACTGGTGTTGTTGGATCACGTCAACAATATGTTGCCAGTCACTACCAGTCGTGGTGAGTTAGGTGCAGTAATTGTTTCATCAGAAGATAAACAAGTGCAGGAAGATACCCGTCGTTTGCAATTTGATGGTTCAGCTAAAGCAACCGTTACCTTAGGCTCAACTACTCGTACCGATTTCAGCGCATACGCTGAGAGTAAAGGCGCGTTGGTATTTGATGTGAAAGTGAATGCAAAACCAAGTGGCGAAGTTAACTTGGGAATGTATTGCGGTAGCGACTGTGTCGGTGAAATTCCTGTCACTAAAGAATTGAATGCCGCAACAGTAGGCGAGTGGACCAGTGTGAGTGTTGCGCTGGAATGCTTGGCGAAAAAACGCGTCAAAATGGATATGGTTCTCGCACCATTTATGTTGAGCACTGCGGGCAGTTTGGACGTGTCTATTTACAACGTGCGTATCGAGAAAAATGCAACGGCTCCTGCCTGCGCTGAATAATGTGTGATTTGGACTGGCGTCGCTTTTTGCGGCGCCAGTTATTTTTTTAATAATTACTACAGCTCTTTTCCAAAGATAAAAATAGTTAGGTGTTAAACGCGTTACTACAATCCAGGGTATTTCAACAATAACAATAGAGGTATTTATGAAAAATCACGAGCGAAGCTTTACTCCTGTTTTAACCAAGTTATGTGTCGGTCTTGCCATAGTGGGACTGGTCGGTTGTGGCGGCTCTGGCGGTGGCGGCAAACGTGCTTCCGATTCGTCAGCTTCAGCTGCACCTTCGTCAGTTGCACCTTCTTCTACTGCTGCGAGCAGTTCAGCACCCGCTGCACCTGAGTGGAAGTTGGTGTGGAGTGATGAGTTTGACGGTACAACAATTGATACAGGTAAATGGGGATTTGAACGAAATTGCTGGGGTGGTGGTAATGAGGAACAGCAGTGTTACACCGACCGTCCCGTTAACTCTTATGTGGGTGACGGTGTGCTTACCATTGTTGCGCAACGTGAAGATTTTACGGGTTCTGATAATGCAGAGGGTGAGGGCACTGGTGTAAAAACCTTGCCATATACTTCTGCTCGCTTACGCACGAAAAATATTAAAGAGTGGACATTTGGTCGCTTTGAAATTCGCGCAAAATTACCGTTCGGTCAAGGCACTTGGCCGGCGATCTGGATGTTACCGACGAACTCTCCTTATGGCGTTTGGGCATCCAGTGGTGAAATTGACATCATGGAGGCCGTTAATCTAAAAGTGGTTACCAATGGCAGTGCTCCAGAAGCTAATGTGCATGGTACCTTGCATTACGGCCGAAATTGGCCGGGCAATGTAAATGCAGGTGCTGCTTATGCATTACCGAATAATGCTAATCCGGCGGATGATTTCCATACTTATGCAGTTGAGTGGGAAGAAGGTGAAATTCGTTGGTATGTTGATGACGTGCACTTCGCAACTCAAACTAAAGCTGGCTGGTATGGCCAGTATATGAAAGATGGAGTGTTAACCGATGCGCCGGTCGGTGCCCCCTTTGATCGTGAATCGAAATTCCACTTGCTATTAAACCTTGCGGTGGGCGGTAATTGGGCCGGTAATGTTAATAACAAAGGTGTGGATGAGTCCGTATTCCCGCAGAAAATGTTAGTGGATTTTGTGCGCGTATATGAGTGCACCGGATCGCCAGAAACTGGCAAAGGTTGCGCGACTATTAGTGAAAATGCTGAGCATGTTCCAGGTCACCGTCGTCCCGGAATCGGTAAAGTAGATTTTGCTGGCCCGCCGTTATTGGTAATGTATGGTGATGAAGTTACAGATGGTTTGTTTGTAAACTCTTATAACCCCGACAAGATTGTTAGCTATTCAGAAGTGGCAGAAGCTGGCCGTGGAAACGTTTTGAATGTAGTTAAAGCTGGCTCGAATGGCAATTTGTACCTTCAAGTTGACGGTGATCCAACTGACCTAACAAATTGGTCTGGTGATAGTGAGTTAATTTTCGATGTTAAAGTTAACAGTAAAGCGGATGGTGCGAAACTGTTAGTGAAAATCGATAGTGGCTGGCCAAATGTTAGCGACGTAGAAGTGCCTGTGGCTGAGAATGGTGTGTGGAAGGAATTCCGCATTGGTCTCGCGACTCTCAAAAATAAGGGCAATTCAATGAATGGTGGCAATGGTAAAGCTAACCTTGCATCAATCAATAATACCTTTGTTGTTGATTCGACTGGTGCAATTGATGTTTCATTCGACAATATTCGTATTGAAGGCCAAGCGAGCACTGGTGTAGATGTGTTTGCACCGCTTCCACTATTTACGGTATTTGGTGATGCGATTGGTTCTGGATTGGATATTGGAATCTATAAACCTGAAAACGTTTCTACATCTGCAGTAACAGAAGCAGGGCGTGGAAGTGTTTTCAAAGTTGTTAAAACCGGTGGGGATGGTAATGTATCCTTCCATGTGCTCGATGCCCCAATCAGTTTGAACCACTGGGTTGCCACCGGTAAATTGAAGTTTGATTTCAAAGTGAATAGCAAAGCGAACGGTTCTACGTTGTTAGTGAAGACGGATAGCGGTTGGCCTAACTTAAGCGATGTAAGTGTGCCACTACCTGCTGATGGTGTGTGGCAATCCTTTAGTATTAGCGTTGCAGATCTGATAAGTCGCCGCAATTCAATTGATCCGGCTGGTATAGCGAATATCAACTCAATTACTAATATGTTTGTTATAGAACCCTCAGGCGCTATGGATATAGTGTTTGATAATATTCGTTTAGAGGTTGAATAAAATAGTAGACTTGGGATGTAGTTGAACAAAAAGCCGGGATATTCCCGGCTTTTTTATTTCTGTTTTCCTGATGGTTAATTTGGCATACTGTTTTTTTAAATCGATTCTATAAAAGGGTTAATTTATGCGTAAGTTAGTTCTCATTGTGTTTTTATTATCATTCTGTGGTTGTGTGAATAATTCCAATCGAGAACTCTCGGCTAATACAAAAAAAGTAGCAACGATTGAAATATCACGCAGCCAATACCGCAATTCACTCTATGGTTTTTGGCTCGGGCAATGCATTGCCAACTGGACCGGTCTGGTTACCGAGATGGATAAAATAGGCAATATTGGCGAATTAAAAACCGGAGATTTCTATACCCGTCATGATTGGGGGAAAGCAGATCAGCCAAGTATTTGGGGGCAGGGCATTCCGAGCAATCTATCCGCCACTATTGATTTTGTAACGGTTGGCCCGGAAGGTATTTGGGGATCTGATGACGATACTGATATTGAATACATCTATCAGGAATTATTGAAAAACAGCGATGCAGTTGTATTAACACCAGAGCAGATTCGCGCTGGTTGGCTCAAGCATATTTATTCTGCATCTGAACCAACTCCTTTTGGCCGTGATCCTGAAGGAAACTACGAAAACTATTTATGGGTATCCAATCAAAAAGCATTTGATTTAATGCAGAAAGGCGTGTTGCCACCACTTACCGGTAGCCAAATGCTCAATGAGCATTACGACATGATCGATGCGCAATTGACCACAGAAATTTTTGGGTTTTTCGCGCCTGCACGTGTAGATGCAGCACTTAAAATAAGTGATCTACCGGTAAGAACCGTAGCCGACAAAGAGGCCGCTGATATAGCACGTTTTTATATCACTATGTATTCACTTGCTTCGGTAGTCGACAAATCCCTAACGAGAAAAGAGCAAGTTGTCTGGATGGCAGAACAAGCGCGCAAGCAATTGCCAGAGGGGCAATATCCGGCGGCTATGTATGATTTTGTTAAAGGTCTTTATCTCAAAAATACACCGTGGGAAACAACACGCGATGCAATTTATCAGCGCTATCAAGTGCAGCAATTTGATGGCTACGCAATTACGTCCAGAAATTTGTATTGTAACGGCTGTTTTGCAGCGGGAATTAATTTTGCCGCAAGTTTGGTGAGTTTGTTTTACGGTGAAGGTGATCTAAAAGAAACTATTAAAATTGGCGCACTTACCGGTTGGGATTCGGATAATCCTACTGCAACCTGGGGTGGCCTACTCGGTTTTATGTATGGCAAAGAAAGAATAGAAACTGAATTTAATCAGCAGTTTTCCAATCGCTTTAATATCCATCGCACGCGCAAAAATTTTCCCAAGAATGGGATAGATACATTTGAAAATATGGCTGAAACCGGCGTGGCTATTGTGGATAAAGTAGTTATCCAGCTGATGGGTGGCAGTATCGATACTAAAAATGATCGGTGGATAATCCCACTTAAGCCATCGTTGTAAAAATCATTAGCTAACAATCAATAGGTTTTCATTGGTTGTATTAAGTTGGACTTAAGTTTTATTGGCGAAAAAATCCCTCCTCCTGCTGATGCAGGAGGAGGGATTTTTTTATGGATATAGCTTTGGTCATGTCACTGGTGATTAAATGTATAGTGTTGGTTTGGGTGGCTGCTTATATGTAGTCGACCTTGGAAGTAATATTCGCGACTTCGGTGGCGCAATCGGGAAATATTAATAATTAAATGGGTTTCAATATGATGTCAAATCGGATTTCTGCAAAGATTCATGTGCCGCTGTTGTGTGGATTATTTTTGTTACATGGATGTGGCGGCGGTGGCGGCTCATCTGATCCAAAGCCTCAGGGTAGTTCAGCGGCAGGAAGCTCCCTGGCAATTACATCATCATCGTCAGGTGTTACTACTTCAGTCCTCACACTCAATGGTCAAGTTGAAGCCGACAGTTTGGCTGATGCGACTTTAGTGCTTAACGCGGGCACGCAAAGTTTTAATGCCGCACTTACGAATGGAAAAAACTATCAGGTCAAGCTTGATGTAGAGCAAAAAAATAAAAGTATTCCTATCGTTGTTACTGTCAAAGGTGGTTTGATTAAACCGAGGGTCGAGTTTGTTAGTCTACTGCCGTCTGCAGAACATTTAGCATCGTTGGCCGGGAGTGATAATGCTGTAGATCAGAATGAATTCTCTGGTTTGAGCATCACTGCGCTTACTACTGCTGAATATGCGGAAATTAAAAATAATAATTGGCCGTTGACTTCTGATGCTGAGCGCAAACAAGCGCTGGCTAATTTACATCCTGTTCGTGCTGTAGAGCAGGCAGCAATGTTAACGCAGCTACTACCTGATGTAGGTGGCACCCTTCCCGGTGGTAAGCAGACAACATTGGATTATCTACTTGACGCAAATCTTGCTGAGGCACATTTGGAAACGTTGCGCATTACTAACGAGTCTGAATTAAACAAGAATATTAATGATCTTCAAGCCTCTATCCTAAATGTGTCAGCCAAAAATGTAGCTGGGAATTTTGCACTTGAGGGCCGTCTTTCACACTATTTGTTAACACTTAATGCCGACGGCACCGGGAACATAAAAACAAATTCAATCAATACCGATATTCTAAGTGGCGGAGATACGCCCAAAGTAAATACGAATATTACCTGGATTCGCGATCAAGCCAAGGTGACTATCAGTTTTATTGACTCTGTTATTTATCAAACGAATGGTTTTGATGATGAAAACGGAGTGAAGCAAAATTGTGATAGCAGTCTTACCTCGAAAGTTGAATTGTGCGATGTTACGTTCAATTCAATGCAGCTGGATTTGGTATCCGAGTCTGATATCCGCCACATCGCCTCGCTAAAACTTATGGTCAATGCAATTAAGCAAAGTGACAGCAGCAGCCTGTATCAAGGCGCACTTTTACCTCAGGTGGTTAGGTTGATCAATCTGGACGCTACAGCGAATGTGGTCGTTAGTGATTTGGTTGGTGAAGAGTGGATTGGTAGAGATTACAGCTTCACCTTATCGGCTGATGGTAAAGCGGTGCAGAAATATTTGTTTGATAACACCACTCAAACAGTCGATTGGATATTGACTGGAAATCGTCTTGAAGTCGGCGACATGCACATTTGGATTGGAGCGAGAAATGAAGGCGGATTCACTACATTTTTTAGCGGGAATAATTCGGTATATCGCGATGCATTATTCAAGCGCGCTACGGTTTCCATGACAGAATCAGATTGGGTGGGGCGTTGGAGTTTTTATCCAGCTGATGTATCAAACAATCCTTATGACGTGAATGCAGATAAAACCTGGCGCGATGGCCTTGAAGCAAAATCACAAGGTAGTTGGGTGCGGGTTGATGAGCATCGTCAAGCGGCAATTGCTAATGCCAGTTGGCGAATGGAGCGCGATGTAGTGGCGATCCACAATGGAAAATATTATTTAAGTATCTGCCAGGGAGCGGATTTTACTCCATTCATTCCGCAGAATTGTTATCTATCAATTCAGTCAAAATCAGCTGATTTTAGTTCGGCTGCTTTTTGGAATTCCTGGTCAAATCCTGTATTTCAGGAAAACGCTAGCGGCGCAGTTTGGATGACGGGATTTGGGCGAGTAATTGAATCCAGCACTAATTCGAGCAGTTATTTTGGTAATCAATTTTATAAGGTATCAAGCAATAGACTTTATTTGCCGAGGCTGAACAGTTTTATCGAAATAACTAAAGCAAGCAAAGATGAAATTGAGTTATGCGAGTACTTTTATGGTGGCAGCTGTAATCCGCTGAAAAAGCGAAAATATACTGCCGGAGTTGAGGTAAAGCTGACGGTGGGCAGTGGCGGAGTGGTCAAGCAACTATTGGATTTATATGAGCCTTTAAATGATTTTGTTACCCATGAACGTATGGTAGACAAGGTAATGATGGCACCCAAAAATAGGGCCTTCGCATTGAGGATAGAGCCAAACATGGGACGTTCAATTAGCTCGGTAACTGGTTGCAATGGCATTTTGTGGGAAGGGCGTTATGCTATTCCTGCATTAACTGAAGCTTGCGAAGTTGTAGTTAAGTTTTGATATTAAAAAAGGATGCACCTCGCGGTGCATCCTTTTATTTTTTACGTACTATTAATCTAATTCTTTATTGTTGGTTTTTTGTTGTTAATTTTAATGAATTAGAAATCTGCTCTTACACCCAGGCTGATACGGCGACCAGAAAATTCGTACATAGTCGGGAATGCTGGATCGATGGTGTAGCCGCTGGTTTCTTCGTCAGTGATGTTGATACCTTCCAGCATAACTTTGATATTGTCGGTCACTTGATAACCTAAAGACAAATCAGTTTGGCCGTAAGCATCGCGATACACTGGGTACATATCGCTGGCAATTGACTCTACATACTTATCTTTGTAGTTATACGAAATGCGCGCATCGAATTTGTCGTTTTCGTAGTAAGCGGTCAAGTTGTAAGTTTCATCCGCCAAACCTTCCGGTGGAGTTGGGATTCCCAAATCAGATTCACCGGTGAGTGAGTTATCCAGCATGGTGAAGTTGGCATTGATACCAAAACCTTCCAGTGATGGATGTAACATGCTCAGCGGGAATTGTGCAATCAATTCCACACCGGATACATCGTAGGCGCCATCAGCATTTACTTTTTGGTAAATTTCAAAATCGTACACGCCATCGATAGTGCCGTTAGCGTTGTATTTGGTTACATCTTTAACAACACCGGTAAGCGATTCACGTACAACACCTTCGATTTTTTTCTCGAAGTAAGATGCGGCGAAAAGTGCGCCTTCACCTACGTACCACTCCAAACCTAATTCCCATTGATCAGCATAGGTTGGTTTCAAGTCCGGGTTACCATCGCGATATTTAAATTCGCTGACGCTAACTGTACGCTTGTAAGCGATATCACCTAACGCGGGACGCATCAGGGTTTGTGATGCGCCTGCACGGAGCAACAAGTTTTCGGTTAATTCCATGCTTGCGTTCAAGCTTGGCAGTACATCTTTGTAATTACCCTTTTTGGAAATTGGGGTAGGTGTGTAACCGGTAGAGCCATTAGAGTTTTGAACCTGATGGTAACCAAACGACAGCACATCCGTATCCACTGAACGCACACCGGCGTTAACCATAACTGGCATGTTGGCGATATCGAATTTGAAATCGGTCATCGCGTACAAACTCAATACTTCTTCATCGACGCGATAGTATTCGCTATCGGCGAAATCTACTTTAAATCCATCGTAGCGAAAAGTTTCGCGCGCGTAGCTGTTGGAAATTTGTGACCACTGCGGGCTGTTAGATGCTTCTGACAAATACTTTCCACCGGGAACCAAATCAGAGATCAATGTCAGCTCGCTGTCTTGCAAAGTGCGTACATTGCGCCATGCAGTGCTGTCTTTGCTTGGGCCTCTAACAGTGTTGGTGCCGCGGTCGCGCTCTTTGGATTTGTCGGTGTAGCGCGCACCAAATTGTACTTGATCCAATGCTGGCAAAAATTCCAGATCCATTGGTTTGATAAAATCCAATTGCGCTGCGTATTTGTCATCCTGAATTTCTTCGAGGTTAACTTCATAAGAGTCGAACAAGTATTTCTCTGGTGAGTTGTACATGTCGATGCTGTTTGGATTGGCACTTACCAGTGTTTCGCCGCCGTGACTGGTGTAGCGGCTGCGTGATGGTGCGTAAGCAACGTGTTTGAGGTTGCTGGTATCAGAGGTTTTTTCTGCGCCTGAATAACCCACAAGGCCTTCAACAATCCAGCCGCCAATTTCCCAATCCATATTCAAACTGTATTGGGTGTAATCTGTTTTATGTACGTTTTCTTTGCTCAGAAATTCGTGCTGGGTCGCTGCGTAAGATACATCGGTCAGTACCACTATGCCGTGTTTAGCCAAAGTAGTGTTGTCGTAACCATGTACAGTTTCGAGCGCACTGATACTGGATGCGGTGTAAGCCGCTGCATCGTATTCGTCTTCAGTGTTGTCGTAACCGCCGAGCATTGCATCAAAGGTTAAACTAAATGTGCTGTTAGGTTTGTATTGGAATGCAGCAGTTGCGCCCCATTTATCTTGCTCATTTAAATAAGAGCGGTTGCCGATTTTGTCATGGAACACAACGCGATTGGTTTGTTCTTTATCCATCGGGTTGGTGATTTTCACACCGGTATCGCGTTCTAATACAGAAATGGTTTGATCAGCTTGCCATTTTGATGAACCGGTTTTTTCAGTCCAACGTGACAGCGGACGGAAATTAATGCCTGAGTTGGAATCGGTTCTGTTGCTGCGTTCTGCAACCGATAAAGAAACCAATGCACCAAAATCGCCAAAGGTATTGCTCGCAAGCAAGGACACTTTGGGATCGATTTCTTCAGAGATAGAGTTGTGCGCGCCTTCGGCAGACACTACAAATTTTGCTTCGTTGTAATCAAACGGACGAGCCGTTGTCATCAACACTGAACCGGCGATACCGCCTTCTTCATCAGCAGCCGTCGGTGATTTTTGCACGGTTACGCTCTGGATAATTTCCGAGGCAAAAATATCGAATTCAACATCGCGACCGCCACTGCCTGATGCAGTTGACAGGTTGTTGATAGAAACATAAGTGAAATCGCTTGGCAGACTGCGCACGTTTACTTTGCTACCCAAACCTTTGTTGCGCTCGATGGTCACACCGGGCATACGCTGCAAAGCTTCAGCGAGGTTTTGCTCAGGGAAGTCAGCAATGTCAGTTGCTACGATTGAATCGGAAAAGCCCACGCTATTGCGTTTGATATCGATGGCTTTTTCCAGGCTTTTTGAATAGCTGCCGGTAACTACGATTTCTTCGAGTTGGTCAGCACTTTGTGCCATACCTTGTAATGAAATGGTGCTCAAGGTCGCACCGAAAATAATGCTGCCAATTGCCTGGCTCAGATTATTTCTACTCAATACGGTAGATGCTTTTTTAGTCGTTCTCACTTCTCTTCCCCTAATTTATTACAGTTAGAAAAACAACGGTCAACCATTTCTAGCTCTCATAAAAAAGAGAAAAATCCATTTTTATTTCCCCATAAGGGAATTAGAAACGCCACGGCAAGTTAATGGCCATGTGTTTCATTTTTATTTCCATGTTCATTTTTTATATTAAAAAATATTAATTTTATGCATATTTTTCGCAGTTAAATTATGTACAAAGTGATGAAATATGGTGCAATGGTGGGTGTCACAAAAGTGTAGCCAGAGTGTCATAAACTGCGTTATCACAGTCTTGTGACCCTATAGATGTAATGCGACTGGCTCTATTTTTTATGAAACACATCCTTTCCTTGCTATTAATTACTTTCCTCGTTTTTGTATTTGGCGCTAATAAACAAACTGCTAACTTTGTTGATCAAACGCAGGTGATCAGTGTCGCGTTTATGCCGGATATTCACTTCCACGATATCTACGGCAATTTCAGTGATGGTGCATTTGCTGGTTTGCCAACGCAGACCGCACAAGGTGAACGACAGGCAAGTATTCGCTCCATGCGCGCGCAATTGCATTCGACACGTTTATTTAACGAAAATTATTTTGCGTTGCTCGCGGCGCTCGATGACATAGTTAAACGGAACATAAAATACGTTGCCTTGCCCGGTGACTTTAGTGATGACGGTCAGCCGTTGCATATGCGCGGGTTAAAAACGATTCTGGATAAATACCGTCGCGAATACGGAATTGAATTCTTCGCCGCGCCGGGCAATCACGATCCAACCAAACCAATTTCACACCCTGCAGGTAAACCGGATTTTTTAGGGGTAGGTGGAAAAGAGCAGCCTATTTTTAGTAAGCAACATCCTGCTTGCCTCGACCAAAGCAGTGGTACTTCACAACAGCTTACGGTGATTTGTTCTGATGAAGTGCAGGAGTTAGGTTACCAACCGATCATGGATTTTCTTGGTGAGCATGGTTTTTATCCAAAGGAAAATTACCGCTATTTTGAAACTCCTTACAGCGATTACACCTATTCGAATTATCAATATTCAGTGGCGTTGCAACAGGCGCAGTTTGAAAAACGGCACTATGAAATTTGCCACCAGGGCGCGGGCGGAAAATATAAACAGGCAAGTTACAGCGATTGTTATCAGGTGTCGGACAGCAGTTATCTGGTTGAGCCAACGCCGGGGCTGTGGTTGTTAGCGATTGATGCCAATGTTTACCAACCTAAACAACATAGTAATGGTAATCCGCTGGATGCGGAAAATTTTATTGGTTCCAGTGATGCGGGTTACAACAGGGTTATTACGCACAAAACCCACTTGTTGGAATGGATTTCTGATGTTGTTCAGCGCGCAAAAGCGCAACACAAAACTCTCATTGCTTTCTCGCATTTTCCTATGCAGGATTTTTATGATGGTGCTGCTGCAGACATCGAAAAATTAATGGGTGAAGGAGGTTTTCAACTGAGCCGTAAACCCGCAACCAATACCAGCAAAATGCTCGCTGATACCGGATTAAAAATTCACGTCGCCGGGCACATGCATATTAATGATACCGGTGTGTATCGCGGCGACGACGGTAAGGTATTATTCAATATTCAGGCTCCATCGCTTGCGGCCTACTTGCCTGCGTACAAAATACTAACCACCAAGGCTAATCAACAGGTTAAAGTTGAAACAGTGGTGTTAAATCAAGTGCCGCGCTTCGATGAACTGTTTCCTCACTATCAGGAGGAGTGGAATTATCTGCAAAGTATTAATGCTCCGGATATTTGGAACAAAGATATTCTGCAAGCAAAAAATTATCACCAGTTTACCGAATGGCATTTGCGTGAGTTATCGCGCTTGCGCTTCTTTCCAAAAGAGTGGCCTGCTGATATTCGTCAATTATTAATGACGATGAATGGCAAGCAGATGTTGGTGTTGTCGCAGCTTGATGCCGATATTGGTTTTGCGGACATTCATAAAATGTTCAATGGCGATAAGGTTAATAAGGAGTTGCAGCTCGCGTGGGGTACTGCAGCGCAGCAAGCAGAGCAGGTCGCACGAGCGCATGGTTTAGATGTGCAAGATTTTGCAGCATGGAATGGGCGGGATTTAAGCCTGGATTTTTATCGCCTGTGGAATGCGGATCAGCTGGCACTACGTGATATAGACCCACAGCGTTTTGTGCATTATCAATTGCTCGCGCAGCAGTTTGTGAAATCTGGTGCTGAAGGTCCACGTCGGTCCTATCATGAAAAATTGGGTAAGTTATTAAGTATTTTGCTGCAGTTTTCCGGCGATGCACCTAGTGATCATTTTTTGCTGGAATTGGATTCCGGTGGGATAAAGCAGCTGCCTTAAGTATTAATTGCTTTGCGCCCGCATTGCACGGGCGTAAAGCACAATCAACTAAGCTGCTTTGGTTTCTTTATGCAGATGTTGTTTGCGGTATTCCGTGGGTGACATGCCAACCAAACGGTTAAAGAAGCGATGGAAGGCCGACTTGCTGTTAAAACCTGCATGCAGCAGTACGTCCATTACGGTCATATCAGCATGTTGGGTATCGCCCAGCAATCGCTTTGCTTCTTCTACACGATAGCTATTCATAAACTCAAAAAAGTTGGTGCCGTAGTGTTTGTTAATGACGGCAGATACTTCTTTTACCGGCAAATTAATCCGCTTTGAAAACTCATCGATATTGAGGTTCTGTTTCAGGAATAGTTTTTGTACTTCCATTCCTAACTGTACTTTTTGGATCGCAGAGTCAGTAAGTTTTTCATCGGTTTTATCTTTGGCTACTTCCGGTTTGGTAGTGAGCAATTTATGGGTATGCACCACGCTGTTAATAAACAGAGCGTTGATCAGGATAAAGACAATGTAATTTTCAGCGATGCCAAACAAATCCGAAATTTGTGGTTCACCCAAGGCAACGGTGTTGGCAATCAGGTGAACGAGAATAGAAAAGCTCCAGGTAAACAAAAAGCCGAGGCTTAACATATTTAACCAGGTTGGTTCAGTCGGCGAAAAATTGGAGTATTGGTTGTGCAAACCAATGCGATACAAACGCACGCGATTAACCGCAGCCAATGCATAAAAGAACGGCATGATTTTAATAAAATGCCACACGTTGTTTGCGAGCTGGCGTTCAGTTTCTGTTTGGCCGGGTGTTTTGAAACGCAGGCCGGAGCTGTCGATCTGGAATACCAACAACCATCCAACAGTTAACACAATTGGCGCAAGGTGGAGTAAATGCCTTCGGGTAAATTTAAATGCATCTTCAGTGAGCGCAATAACATAGAACAACAGCATCGGCCCTTTTAATAATTGCGCGATGACAAGAAAATACGGCAATAGCGTTTCATCAAATAAATCAAATAACATCACATCGTCGTTCCACAGTACCATGATGCACGCGGAACTGATGGCAATCGATAACAGAAAAATACTTAAGAGCCGGTTGGCGAGTTGGTTTTTGACTGGAAGTATCGCCTGGAAAATCACTAGCAGGATACACTCAGCGACTGTCATAAACAGAATCACATCGTGTATGTTGAAAATGTGTTTTTGCATTGTGGTCAAACCCTGGTTGTCATTGTTATGTGTTTTTAGGTCTGGATTAGTCAGGCCAAGCCGATTAGCCTGTGGGTTGGTCAGGATTATAGAGGATGCATTCCATTGTGTCGCTTAGTGTGTGTCGCTCAATGTGTCGCGGTCATTCTACCTAGCGCATGCTTTGGCTTCTGTGTGCTGATAGACGGACAGGCGTGATATCGATTACATTTTTTCATTTACCTGTGGATTCTATTTTTTATGTCTTCATCCCAAGGCGAGCGACACTTTAATCATAGTCACAGTGAAGCATTGTTTCAGCAAATGCCAAATTTGCATTTTTCTATCGAGCCGGACAGTGCTTGGGCAAAGGGCGATACAGCGCAGCTTTACCTCGATTTTTATGGGATCAATTTTGCCAAGACCGAAACCGGTGTACGCCACGGCTTTGGAGCCATTGATACCGGTGGTTTCCGTATTGCTACCCATTATTGGTTGCCAGAAAAACCCAAGGGGACACTGGTGATTGTCCATGGCTACTATGACCATGTGGGGCTTTATGGCAATGCGATAGAGTTCGGTCTGGCGCAAGGGTTTGCGGTAGTCGCCTTTGATCTGCCCGGGCATGGCCTGAGCAGCGGGGAGCGTGCGTCTATTGATGCCTTTGATCGCTATGCCGATGTATTGGATGTTGTCTTGACCCATGCGCAGCAATTATTGCCTGCCCCTTGGTTTGCGATGGGGCAGAGCACTGGCGGGGCGGTATTGTTGAATCATTTATGGCGCTATGAGGTCAATCGCACTGCGCCGCGTCTGGCGCGTATCGCACTTTGTGCGCCGCTGATTTTGCCCAGAGGATGGGGCACGGGGCGTTTTGTGTATGCGCTGGTGCATCGTTTTATCAAACGCATGCCGCGCAAACATTCGCGCAATTCCCATAATCCTGACTTTCTCCGCTTTGTGGATGAGCAAGATTGTTTACAATCGCCCTGGTTATCGGTGCGCTGGGTGGGGGCGATGAAAGCCTGGAACCAGCAGTTCCGCAGTTTCTCCTCCCTTGATAGACCGGTATTGGTTTTGCAGGGAACTGAGGACCAGACCGTGGCTTGGCGCTACAACCTCAAGCAACTTGCACGTAAGCTGCCGCGCGCGCGGCTCTATTTTATTGAAGGCGCCGGTCACCAGTTGGTGAACGAGAGCGATGAGTATCGCCACCAAGTATTCGCAAAATTGCAGGACTATTTTGGTAAATTGCCCTGAACCTCTTTCAAGACACCTTTAAACTTACTCTTAAACGAAGGAAATACCGTGGAACTTATACAACTAGCCATCAGTTTTATCTTGCATGTCGACCAGCATCTGATCGAGCTGTTTAACCAATATGGATTGTGGATTTACGGCATTTTGTTCCTGATTATTTTTTGCGAGACAGGTTTGGTGGTCACCCCCTTCCTGCCAGGCGACTCACTCTTGTTTGCTACCGGCGCACTGGTAGTGGGCACCACGCTCGATGTAAACCTGATGGCGCTGGTGGTAATCAGTGCGGCGATTTTGGGCAACACGGTCAATTACACCATCGGGCATTTCTTTGGCGAGCGGCTGTTTAGTAATCCCAAATCCCGAATTTTCCGCCGCGATTATCTCGATCGCGCCCACGCGTTTTACGAAAAGCACGGCGGTAAAACTATAGTGATGACTCGTTTTGTGCCTATCTTCCGCACCTTTGCGCCTTTTGCCGCCGGTATGAGCAGCATGGGTTACAAGCGTTTTATGATGTTCAACGTGATTGGTGCGCTGCTGTGGGTGGGGATTTTCCTCTACGCCGGTTACTGGTTCGGCAACCTGCCAGTGGTGCGCAAGAACTTCACTTTGCTGATTCTCGGGATTCTAGTGCTGTCGGTACTGCCGATTGTGTACGAGGCTTGGAAAGCGCGTAAGGCCAGTAAAGCGAGTTCGGTTGCGTAACTTTTGCAGTAGCCGAAAACAAAAACGCCGCATTTAATGCGGCGTTTTTTTATGGAGCTAGCAACGTTTTTTGCGTTGCTTAGAACAGCACGCGGCAGCGAATTGTCCCTTCGATGTTCTTCAATTGCTCAATCGCTACTTCGCTGTAAGGCGAGTTGATATCAACCACTACGTAGCCAACCTTGTCGTTGGTTTGCAGGTATTGCGAGGAGATGTTGATCTCGTTGTCGGAGAAGATTTTGTTGATCTTCGAAAGCACGCCCGGAACGTTGGCATGTACGTGCAGCAGGCGATGTGCATCCGGATGGCCGGGCAGGGCAACTTCAGGGAAGTTAACCGAGCTGGTGGTAGTGCCGTTATCGGAATACTTGATCAGCTTTTCAGCCACTTCGATACCGATGTTTGCCTGTGCTTCCATGGTCGAGCCGCCGATGTGCGGGGTCAGGATCACATTGTCCAAGCCGCGCAATGGGCTGATAAATTCGTCGCCGTTGGCTTTTGGTTCTTCCGGGAATACGTCGATGGCAGCACCGGCGACAGCGCCGGATTTAATGGCATCCGCCAGTGCATCAATATCTACCACTGTGCCGCGCGAGGCGTTAATCAAAATCGCACCTGGCTTCAGCAGGCTGATTTCACGGGCGCCAATCATCATTTGGGTCGATTGGTTTTCCGGCACGTGCAGGCTGATGATGTCAGAAGTCGCGAGCAATTCATCCAATGAGCGAACTTGGCTGGCATTGCCCAGTGGCAGTTTGGTGATCACATCAAAAAACTGCACTTTCATACCCAGTGATTCAGCCAGTACGCTGGTTTGGCTACCGATAGAACCGTAACCAATCAGGCCGAGGGTTTTGCCGCGGATCTCGTAAGAACCCACTGCCGATTTATCCCAGCCGCCGCGATGGCAGACAAAGTTTTTCTGCGGAATATTGCGCAGCAACAGGATAGCTTCAGCGATAACCAACTCGGCAACCGAGCGGGTGTTCGAGTAGGGGGCATTGAAAACGGCAACGCCGTGTTCTTGCGCCGCTTTCAAATCCACTTGGTTGGTGCCGATGCAGAAACAGCCAGCAGCGATCAGCTTGGGCGCATTTTCAAATACGCGACGAGTCAGTTGGGTGCGTGAACGCAGGCCAACGAAGTGGGCATCCTGAATGCGCTCGATCAACTCGTCTTCGCCCAACGCGGTTTTCAGGTAATCGATATTGGTGTAACCCTGTTGGTGCAAGGTATCAACCGCTGACTGATGCACGCCTTCCAGCAGTAAAAACTTGATCTTGCTTTTGTCTAACGAGGTCTTGCTCATGGGGACAACTCCTAAAGTGTGAAAGCGGTGCAGCGGCGTCTCCGGGAGCAATGGCATCAAACGGGAGACAGAGGGGCCGCAAGGATAGCGGCGAGGGCTGAAAATTGGCGCGCATCATACCACAGGCAAACAGGGGAAAAGCAGTCACTACAGGGCGGAGCGCAAGGATATTTCTGCTGGTGGCTAAAGGCGCCAGCGCGCTCACATGAGTGATTCTACTTAGACTTATAGTCTTTTTTTACACTCCCTTGTAACGGCAAGTCCTTATAATGGCGCGGCCGATCGTCTGTTCTGGATGATCATAGCTATCGAGGTTCAAGGTTTGTCATCTTCTTCAGCTGTATCGAACGAAGTGCCTTCATCAACATTTTACATCGCGCTCCTCGCCATAGGCTTGGGCAGTTTTGCGATAGGTGTTGGCGAATTCATCTCCATGGGCTTGCTGCCCGAAATTTCTTCCTCTCTCTCCATCAGTATCCCCCAAGCCGGTCATGCCATTAGCGCCTACGCGCTGGGCGTGGTGATAGGCGCGCCGCTGCTGGCGATCCTCAGTACAGGCCGTTCGCGTACGCGCATGTTGGTGGTGATGATGGGGCTGTATGCCGCGGCCAATATCGCCAGCGCGCTTGCGCCCAATTATGAATCGCTGTTGGCCTTGCGCCTGCTGAGTGGATTCCCCCACGGCACCTTTTTCGGCATTGCCTCATTGGTTGCGGCATCGCTCGCGCCGCCCAATATGCGCGCCCGCGCGGTAGCTTATGTGATGTTGGGGCTGTCGGTGGCGACGCTGATTGGCGTGCCGGTCGCGACGGGTCTTGGCCAGTGGTTGGGCTGGCGCTCGGCGTTTATTCTGGTGGGCTTGATCGCCCTTGCGTCGGCGATTTGTGTGGCGAAGTTTGTCCCCAAAGAAGCACCGCAAGAGGGCGTGCGTATCGCCCATGAGCTGTCGATGTTTACCAATTGCCAGGTGTGGATCACGCTCGGCATAGGCGCTATAGGTTTTGGCGGCCTGTTTTCGATTTTCTCCTACGTCAAACCAACCTTGATGAGCCTCGCTGGTTTAACCGAAATGGGCGTGCCTTTTGTACTGGCGCTCTTTGGTGCGGGCATGGTGACCGGCAATATCGTCGGCTCGCGTATGGCGGACCGCGATTTGCTCGGGACGATTAAGCGCTGCCTGATTTGGTCGATGGTGGTCTGCGCCTTTTTTGCGCTCACTGCCTCGCACCTGCTGCTCGCCTGCTTCGCCGTATTTTGTGTAGGCACCGTGGTGGTGATTGGCCCGGCGGTGCAAATCCGTTTGATGGACGTGGCGGGCAAAGCCCAAACCATGGCCGCTGCGATGAATCACTCTGCATTCAATTTCGCCAACGCGGCGGGTGCGTTTTTAGGTGGTATCGCGATTGATGCCGGCTTTGGTTTCGCTTCGACCGGCTGGGTCGGTGTGCTCTTGTCGGCGGGTGGACTTGCGATGTTCTACTGGATGATCGCCGATGCCAGGCGTTCGGCGGCCGCGCCTAAAGATGCGGCGGAATTATCTTCCTGATCATTCCCGATTAAGACAAACACGCGACGGTTAACTGGCCGCGTGTTTGTTTTTTCTACTTCTGAGCAAAGACAGCCCCAATAATCTGGCTGCCGCGCCCTACTGGATCTTTGCGGATCAATTGTTCTTCCACCGCCACCTGTTTAAACAATCCATTCAGCGCCTGATTCAGCACATGTTGCTCCAGATCCAGATCGGGTTTGTTGGCAATCGGCAGCATTTTGTAAGTGCTTAGCAGCTGCTGGTACTGGTTGTAAAAACCGATTTGCTGCAAGTTTTGCTGGATGATCGGCAGATAGCGCTGGCGCAAACTCGCCTCAGTTTGGATGCGGAAGTAATCGGTGGCTGCGGTGTTGCCGCCGCGGATAATGCCCAGCGCATCGGTCACGCTCATGTTGCGCACGGCATCGACAAATACGCTTTTCGCTTCGACCGCCGCTTTCTCTGCTCCCTGGTTCATCAGCGCTTCCACTTTATCCAACTGGCCGCCCAAACCTAATTGGCGCAATTTGCCAGCAAGCGATTGCACATTGTCAGGTAGTGCGATGCGATAGAGCGGGTTGTTTGCATAGCCGCCGGTTGCCGACAGGCTGGTCGCCGCGCGATTACTGCCCAGCTCCAGTGCCTCTTTAATGCCGCGCACCAATTGCGCTTGGTTGTTGTAGCCCGCAGCACCGGCAACATTTGCGCCAGTTTCCGCGATCTGCGGCAGAGTCGCGTTGCATGCAACAAGGCTTAAGGGCAGCGCCAGCAGGCAGCTGGAGATCAGGAATTTTTTAGTCGATTTCATCAGCGATGATCCTTAGGGTTGTTGGCTGGAAATAAGTCCGGTCAGTTGAATTCGGTAATGCCCATCATCTTCGATGTAGCGCCAGCGCACGTCCAGATCGAGCAGTTTCATGCCGTAAATCCGCTCGGGTTCCGGCTGCTGGTATTGTGGGCGCGGGTCTTGTTGCAGGATTTGGGTGACCAATCCAGCGAGGTCGGTGCCGGTGCGTTTCCAGTAGTCGACGCACTCGGCCATGAGTTGAGCGGGGATATCCACGGCGAGCAATTGTGGCGGCGCTGCCGCGAAGTGGTTTTCCGCCTCGAGCACACAATCGACATAGGGCACATAGGGTTTGATATCCAATACCGGCGTGCCTTCCAATAAATCCACACCGCTGATTTGCACGAATAGTTTTCCCGCACGCTCGACAACTCCTTCAAACCTGACCACGGACAAACCAATGGGCGCGGGGCGCGTGGGCGAGCGGGTGGCAAATACGCCGAGGCTTTTATTGCCGCCCAAGCGCGGCGGTTTCACCTTGGGTTTCCAATCTTCACGCTTGTTGGCGTGGAAGACGAACTGAATCCAGATATGGCTGCTGCCGTCCAAACCGTCAAATGCACTGCGGTCATCGTAGGGCGGCAGCAGCTCGATTTCCGCGCGCGCCAAAGGTGCTAGACCCGGCTGACGGGGGATGCCGAATTTCTCCTTAAAGCAGGAGTGCACTATGCCGATGGCGGGGAAATTGAAATCCATAAGTGGTCGCTGCGCAGGGCGCTATGGGGATAAGTGGCGCAAGGCTAGGCAAAAGTCGGGCGCAGCTCAACAGTTTTTTACCTTGGATCATGGTCTAATCCCGGTCTGTAGCTGGTAGTATCCGCTTTCTGAAACCGATTACATTTGTGTGTGCTCGACCATTCTAATAATGATCTTTGATCCTCAGGAGTCCTTTATGCTGACATCTCGACTAATTTTTCGCCCCGTTGCGGCGCTACTGATGGTGAGTAGTTTGTTGCTTGGCTGCGATAATAAATCCCCCGCGCCCCAAGCGGCGCCCGGCGCAACCGTAACTGCCGCCGAACCTGCGGCCAATCACCACGCTCACAAGTTGATTGATAAGTTTGCCTCGGCGGAAACCCTCGCGCTCTACAACAATCTCGCCGGATTGCGCGGCAAGCACATGTTGTTCGGCCATGAGGATAGCCTTGCCTACGGCGTAAATTGGGAAGGGGATTTGGACCGCTCCGATATCCGCGATGTGACCGGCTCGAATCCGGCGCTCTACGGTTGGGAGTTGGGCGGACTGGAATTGGGGCACGAGAAAAACCTCGATGGCGTTAACTTCAAGCAGATGCAAGACTGGATCAAAGCCGGCTATAGCCGCGGCGGTGTGATCACCATCAGCTGGCATATGTACAGCCCGGTGTCGGGTGGCAACTCCTGGGACAAAACCCCGACCGTGCACGACATTATTCCCGGCGGCTCCAAACACGATACCTTGAAAGCCTATCTCGACACTTTTGTTGCCTTCAATGAAGGCTTGGCCGTGACTGATGCGGCAGGCAATAAAAAGTACATTCCGATTATTTTCCGCCCCTGGCATGAGCACAATGGCGACTGGTTCTGGTGGGGCAAAGGCAACGCCAGCGAGCAGGATTACATCGCGCTCTGGCAATTCACTGTTAAATACCTGCGCGATGAAAAAGGCCTGCACAACCTGATTTACGCCTATTCACCCGACCGCAGCCGCATCGATTTGGCAGCCTTTGAGAGCGGCTATTTCTACGCCTTCCCGGGCGATGAATATGTCGATGTCATTGGCCTTGATAACTACTGGGATGTTGGCCACAACTCCAACACCGCCTCGGCCGACGAACAAAAAGCCGGTTTTGTCGCCGCGCTCAAAGGCATTGTGAAAATCGCGCAGGTACGCAACAAAATCGCTGCGCTGACCGAAACTGGCAACAACCGCCTGACCATTCCCAATTTCTGGACCGAGCGCGTCCTCAACCCAATCCTCGCCGGTGAAGAAGCGCAGCAGATTACCTACATGATGGTGTGGCGCAACGCCAACAGCGCGCGCGAAAAATCCGAACAGTTTTTTGCTCCCTATACCGGCCAAACCACGGCGGAAGATTTCAAAACATTTTTTGCACATCCCTACGTTTTATTTGAGAGTGAATTACCTAAACTTTACGAGTGATCTACGTACGAATTTGGTCTGCAAAAGCCGCCCTGACAGGCGGCTTTTTTTGTTGTTGTTTTATTGTTTTTCGCAGTGATTTTTAGTTTATTTTTTGATTGTTATTTTTTATCAATAAAAAGATGTCTTTCGCTGTCAATTAATAACTGTCGGCGAAATTGACAGTTTTGTGTGATGTGATTGGCATTAGTTGGCGTCAAATATTGATTTGAAAGGAAAAAATAAAAAAGGCATAGGATGTGCTTAGAAGAGGCAGTTTTAAAAACAATGACAAGACCACTACTCAAGGAATAGCTATGAAGTTCTACTCAAAATTTGCAGCAGCACTCGGTGTTGCCTCGCTCTCGGCGATGGCTTCTGCCGGTCCGCTGAGCGACTACAACCTGATTTTATTTGGTGACCTGAACACCAACAGCAATGTGAAGGTTTATGGCCAAGCGGTGATTGGCGGCGATCTGAAGTCCAGCGGTGAGTTTGGCTCACACCTGACCGATTCCGCTTTCAATGCGACCAATAATGTAGAAGTTATTGGCAACGTAAACTCCCCCAACCTGACTATCCAGAATGGTTATTTGGGTTACGGCGGCACTAAAACCATTGGCAATTTGAATTGCAACGAATCCGGCCTGCCGCAAAATTCTTGCGTCCGCGCGTTGGATGACGTGACTGCGGTGTCTGACAAGCTGGACTCTTTCTACGATGTATTGAGTGCAGAGTCAGATTTTTATCGCAGCTTTGGCCTGACTGGTGATGTTTCTGGCACCACTCTCAGCTACGGCGGTTTGGCGACTGATTTGGTGGTATTCAATATCGCCGGCGCAGACCTGTTTGCCAACAACGCCAACTGGCAGTTGAATTTTGGCAATGCGGCTAATGTCGTTATCAACGTATCCGGTACTAACCTGAGCAACCCGGGTTCGGTAAACCTGAGCGGTAGTGGTTTTACCAACAGCACTTACTCCAACATCCTGTGGAATTTCTACGATGCCACCAGTCTGAATCTGGGTAATGGTTGGAAAGGTAATGTGTTGGCGGTGGATGCCGATGTAAAAATCATGAACGACATTGACGGCTCTCTGGCTGCCAAGTCTTACACTGGTTCTGGCCAAATCCATCACTACTACTGGGATTACACGCCGCCAGAGACTGAAGTCCCTGAGCCATCTATCCTGATTTTGTTGATGGCCGGTTTGGGCATGTTGGGCTTGGGTCGTTTGCGTCGTCGCCAATAATTCCGCTGGTGTAGATATAAAAAAACCGGGCAATAGCCCGGTTTTTTTTCGTCTGGAATTACTCGCTATCAAACCGCAAAGTGCGCGATTTGGGTTTCCAGGTCTTTGGTGGTGTCGTCCAGACGGCGGGCAATCTGCTCGGACTTGCGCGCATCCTGATTCAAACTATCGATCAGGTTAACGACCTGGATAATATTTTTGTTAATCTCCTCGGCGGTGTAACTCTGCTCTTCCGCTGCGGTGGCGATCTGCATATTCATGCCCAAAATAGCGGTGATCGACTGGGTAATCTGGTTGATCGATTGCCCCGCCTGACCGGCCATCTCTAGAGTCGCGCCGGTTTTGCCCTGGCTGGTTTTCATCGCGTTCATCGCATTGGCCGCGCCTTTTTGCACCGCTTCAATGATCTGCTGGATCTCGGCGGTGGAATCCTGAGTGCGTTTGGCGAGTGAGCGAACTTCATCGGCCACCACCGCAAAACCGCGCCCTTGTTCACCGGCGCGCGCGGCTTCAATCGCGGCATTGAGCGCGAGCAAGTTGGTCTGTTCGGCAACGTTTTTGATTACATCGAGCACGCTGCCAATGCGATTGGTATCCGCTTCCAATTGCGTCATGGCGCTGCCGACGTGGTTAACTTCGTTGCTCAATTGGTTGATGGCATCGAGGGTGTTATCCATGATCTTCAAACCCTGGTGCGCATTTTTGTCTGCGTTTTGCGCGGCATCAGCGGCGCCGCCAGCGTTGCTCGCCACTTCCTGCACCGTCGCGGTCATCTCGGTAATTGCGGCGGATACCTGATCAGTCGAGTGGTGCGCCTGGTCGGTGTAGCGCGCAACAGCCGTGGCGCTTTGGCTGATTTGGCTCGATGCCTCGGCCAACTTGTTCATCGAGTTCTGCACGGTCGTGACTACCTGCACAATGCTCTGTTGTACCTGCTGGATATTCGCGCCCAGTTTGCCCAGCTCGCCTTTATCGGAGAAGCGCAGCTTTTCGCGGAAGTTGCCATCGGCAAGTAATGCGAGGTGATCGTTGATATTAGAGAGTGGTGTGATCAGGCTTTTGCGCAAAATCACCAGCACCAGAAACACCACCAGCACACCACCGATCAGAATCAGTGCGCTCGCCCAGAAGGATACGGTTTTGCTCGCCTCGACATTCATCGCCGTATCGCTAGCAACACGGGCGGTGATCATTTGGGCGGATTCTTCCAGCAATTTGCTCGGTTCACGGTCGATACCGGTAACTGCTGCATCGCCAGCGGCTGGGTCAAAGCCGGTGGCTTTAAAATCTTCCAGACCGGTTTTATAGCGCTCGAACGCGGTCGCATGTGCCGCTAAAAATGCTTCGACTTTCGCGCGGCTGTCATCGTGTAACTCGTCTTTTAAATGGGCGCCTTGTTGCTGGATATCGCGGTGCAAGGTTTCAAATTGTGCCCAGTACTGCGCCAGTTTTTGTGGGTCTTTACCGCGCAAGAGTACGTTCTTCCATTCCTGTACTTGTGTTTTGAACTGGTAGTTCATGTTGTTGATAGCGCGCTCCTGCGCAACCGAACCGGCAATCAAGCGGTTGTAATCGGCGATGGTGTTACTAAGCAGGGAGATGGCAATGCCGCTGATCATCACAAACAGCACAATCCCGGCGCCTACTGCAACAAGCAAGCGCGCCTGGATGCTAGAAAAGGAAAACATAGAAATACTCTCGAAAAACCCGGAAGTGGGTTTTTCGAGTATAGGAAAGATGTGACTCGGTGCACGGCTTTTTGGTTGTTTTTTGTTCGGTATCGATATGAATTTACGCGAAACTAGCGCGGCTGAAGGCTCCGACTTAATCGCTTATACCGAGTAATCACGCGTCAGTCTGTGGCTAGATCGGAAATGCCTTTCAGACCTTGTCTCAATGCCTCAAGTGAAGTGTGTATCGACTCTTGATGAAAGAGCAGGTCGTAGCCAAATTCCATTGAGGAACCCACCACCAGCATCGAACTTGAATGCGCCCGGCATTCGATTTTTGTCGTGGGGTGGTTAAATACCTTCATATTTCCGCTCAGTATTTTTCCGCTGGTGGTTGTTACCTCGCCACTGACCACCGCCACCCACGCAAACTTGTGGTTTAACGGCAGCTCATAATCCCAGTCCTGATGTGCGTTGAGGCGCACCACCAGGTAATTGACTTGCGATGGCGTCGCAAAATCGCTGCGGTTTTTTCCATGCCAGCCAAGTAACAATTGTGGCGTAGTTGGCTCAGGTTCTCGGGAGGCGGTTTGGGGCGGCGAGTTTTCCAGCGCGGGAGTGAGCGCCACGCGCAGCTCCATACTTTGATAGTCAGGTGTCGTGGGAGTGATGGTGTAGCGAATACCAGAGCCAGCAATAATCCAGCACCAGCCACCTTGCTTCAGCGTGCCGCGTTTGCCGGTGGAGTCAGAGTAAGACGCCTCTCCGGAAACCACGTACAGGATAATGGCTTGGCCTGAGGCGGTTGCAGTGCAACCACCAAGGGGTTTGAAGGATATAAACGGCTTGAGTTGGTTGGCATCGCCCACTGCGGCGAACAGATTGTTTTTATCCTGTAAGTAGGGATTCGTAGTAAAGTCATGGGTGTCCAGCGGTGAAGTATTTGTGGTCATATTCCATCATCTCTCTGAGCAAATTGTTATTGGGCTGCACCCGTCATGAGTGCATCAAACGCTTTTTGGTCGAGTACTTTATTGTTGGTGCGATCCAGCAATTCGCCTATGTCCCACAGGAACGGCACCAGTCCGTTGGCGATGGCTTGTTTGGTGAGGTAATTCAGGTAATGGGCGCGGCCATCCAGATGCAATTGCAGGTCGGCGCCGGTTAAATTCTTGCGAACACCTGTGCCGTACTCACCCATGATCACGGGAATTCCCTTGTCCACGAATTGGGTTTTCATGAGTTTGAATTGCGCATCCACATAATCTTCTTCACCCCAAGTTGGGTTGTGGGCGGTATCGGTGGTGGAGTGAAAACCTTTGCCCCAGTAGAAAAATTGGTTGCCCCAGCTCTCGTCCTTGGTCATGCCGGTGTAGTTCCAAGGGCTGTAGAAGTGGATTTCGGTCATCAATTTGCCGGTGACGGTATCGGTCGGCATTTGCGTCCAGAGCTTGTTGGTTTTATCGATGTCAGTAGCCGGACCTTGCACGATCAAGACGCGCTGGGCGTTTTTGCCGCCGGTAGCGCGTACGGTATCGACGAATGTCTGGTGATACGAATTCAGTACGGCCATTTGTGCCGCATCTTCAACGTTGGGCTCGTTAGCGCTGGCAAACAGAACACGCTCGTCAAAGTCGCGCAATAAGGTGGCTATCTGCTCCCAAAACGCTTTTTGTTTGGCATTGTTTTGCGCCTGTTTTCCCGGTACGACATTGTTTTCCAACCAGCCGCCGTCCCAATGAATATTCACGATCACATACAAATCGCTATCCACGCCGTACTGCACCACCTCTTTGACGCGCGCTAGCCAATTCGCATCGATTTCAGCGGTGGTTTGATTGGCATATTGATCCCAGGAGACGGGCAGGCGGATCGCACTGAAACCGGATTGTTTAACAAAGGCGACAAACTCTTTGGTGATTTTCGGATTGCCCCAGTAGGTTTCGGATTTGCCCCCGGTCGCTTCCAAGGTGTTGCCGATGTTAAAGCCCAGTCTGATCTTGCTCGCGATTTGGATAGCGCTGCTCTCCATGCCGACGCCATCCGCCGGTAGCGGATTCAGGTTATAGCTGGGATAAAGACCCGCAGTCGCGGGCGTACTCGATGATGAAGTGGCAGGAGTCGATGATGACAAACCAAGGCTGGATGACACAGCGACAGAACTGGCGGGCGATGACGCAGGCGAAGAAACGGCAGCTTTCGAACTGGCCGGTGCAGGTGTTGAACCACCGCCGCCTCCACCGCCACATGCGGCCATAGTTAATAAAGAACTGGATAGCACGAGTGCCATTAGGATTCGCATGCGGACCTCTGAGTTATTGTTGTTTGAAAGCTCGCTCTGCTGGCGCGGCTTTTTATGATTTGTAACGTCCCAACAATTGCGTAAGTCCAAAATGGTTGAACTTCAACAAGAGAGTAGTGGTGAGGTGAGTTTGCTTAAAATGGCGGGGCGAGGTTAATTCTTGGTCTAAAAATCATACCAATTTAAAAAAAGTTGAAGTTTTTTTACGACAAGTTGTAGAAATTGTTGGGTGGCTTGGCAGAAGTGGTAGTGATGAGGCTAGAGGTAGGGCGGATTCAAACCTTGTTATGGGCAGTTTTGTCGCACAGGCTTTTGTAAGTTTTGGGGGTGCAGCGGTACTCTTCTTTGAATAATTTATTGAAGTAGGAGACGGTTTTATAGCCGACCGAATAGGCGATCTCGGCAATGTTTGCATCCTCCTCTTGCACCAGCAAACGGGTCGCTTCAGTTAAACGCAACTTGTTCAGGTAGCCGGTAAAGGTAAAACCCAGCTCGGATTTGAGGATGTCATTAATCTTGGTGCGGCTCACGCCAATCGCTGAAGACATTGCCTCAATGGTCAAATCGGTGTTGGCATATTGGGTCGCCATATAATGCAGGATGGCGCTGCGGTCTTTATCGCGCAGCGGCTCCACCGACAGCTGTTGGTATGCCACTAATGGCCGGTCGCGTTGGATTTTGTCGTGCAGCTCGCGCGTCAGGGCGAGGGTGTGTTGGCGGAAAAACCAGAACGCATAGCCGCCCCATGACAGCAACACGAAAGCGGCCAAACCATAGAGATAAGCCCAGTTGTGTCCGATCAGGGTCATCTCATTCAGCTGGATATTGGTTTCTACCTCGAAGGGCGTTTGGAAACTGTTGCCAAAACTGAACTTCGCCACTTTATCGAGGATGTATTTGTTGTGCGATAACTCCACATTGAATTTATCAAACCACCACTGCGGGATCTCCATGCGGGTCAAGTCGAGGGTAATTGGCGTCCACTCGGGCGTGCAGGAAAAAAACGTGGCGGGCGCGCGATAGCTGACAAAATCTTCGCGCTGCGAAACTTGTTCGTCAAAAGTCGCCACCGAAAAGCTGAGCGAATTGGCGTGGGTACATTTGGCGTTGAACACAATTTTGTCGTAGGGCGAGAGATCAACCAGCTCCACTTTGCCCGGTTTTCCAAAGACCATAGTGATGGCCGCGAGGGGGTATTGCGCCTGGCGCGAGAGGGTAAAGTTGGCGTCCAGGCTAAATTTGTCGTCCAGCACCGTGAGGCTGGAATTGCCGCCCTGATAGATATCCGTGTGCGGTTCGGCATACCAGGGCAGGGCACTTTTAGCGGCGGGAAAGAGCGATAAGCGCAGGAAGGTGTTGTCCACGCAAAAATAACCCAGCAGGCAGGTCACAGCTAGCAAGCTAACCAGACCCGCAATGGCTTTGTTATAAAATTTTTGCATGTAACCTGAGCCTGTCGATTAGCGAGGGTAAAGCGTTTTCACTCCGTCTTTGGTGCCGAGCAATAATACGTCAGCGCCTTTGGCGGCGAACAGGCCGTTGGTGACCACACCGGTAATTTGGTTGATGCTGGTTTCCAACCCGACCGGATCGGTAATCTGCAGGTTGTACACATCGAGAATTACATTGCCGTTGTCGGTGACCACGCCATCGCGATACACCGGCGTGCCGCCCATTTTGACCAGTTCGCGCGCGACGTAAGAACGCGCCATGGGAATCACTTCTACCGGCAGCGGGAATTTGCCCAGCACATCAACCCATTTGCTTTCATCGGCGATACACACAAATTCTTTCGATACCGCGCGCACGATTTTTTCGCGCGTCAACGCGGCGCCGCCGCCTTTGATCAAATGCAAATAGGCGTTGCTCTCGTCGGCGCCGTCCACGTACACCACCAATTCGCTCACGGAATTGCAGTCGAGCACATCGATCCCGAGTTTTTTCAGGCGCGCGGCCGAGGCATCGGAGCTGGCAACGGCACCGGCAAAGCGGTGTTTGATATCGCCCAAAAAGTCGATAAAGAAATTGGCCGTTGAACCGGTACCGACGCCGATGATGGCATCGTTGTGGAGTTTGGGAGTGATGTACTCGATTGCTGCACGGGCAACCGCTTGTTTGAGTTCGTCTTGGGTCATGGTTCGGTCTCTGGTTTAGTTCAAATCCCCCCGCCTTCGGCGACCCCCTTTTTCAAAGGGGGGTACTAACTCCCTCCCTTTGAAAAAGGGAGGGCAGGGGAGGGATTGGCTTTTTATTTGCTGAGCACAGGTGGTGGATGCTGTAAAAACTTGACGGCATTATACGGATTTTCGCCGTGCCAGCAGCGGCTAAATTGTTTACACTGCGGCGACTTTTTTCATTCCCTCCAAGCAAGAACCGTCATGCCTGAAACTTACATAAAACGTATCCTCAATGCCCGCATCTACGATCTGGCCATCGAAACCCCGCTCGACAGCGCGCGTTTGTTATCGCAGCGCACGGGCAACAATGTGTTGCTCAAGCGCGAAGACTTGCAGCCGGTGTTCTCGTTCAAGTTGCGCGGTGCTTACAACAAGCTGCAACAGCTGACTGAAGAAGAGCGCGCACGCGGCGTGATTTGCGCATCGGCCGGTAACCACGCCCAAGGTATGGCGCTGGGTTCGCAGCATCTGGGAATCAAGGCCACTATCGTTATGCCGCGCACTACACCGGCGATTAAAGTGGATGCAGTGCGCGCGCGCGGAGCCAAAGTTGTGCTGCACGGCGATAGCTACGATGAAGCATCCGCGCACGCGAAAAAATTGACGGAAGAAAAAGGCCTCACCTATATCCACCCTTTTGATGATCCAGATGTGATCGCGGGGCAGGGCACAGTGGCGATGGAAATCCTGCGTCAGTACCCGGGCAAAATCGATGCGGTATTTGTTCCGGTCGGCGGCGGTGGGTTAGCAGCGGGGATCGCGGCTTACATTAAATATTTGCGTCCGGACACCAAAGTAATCGCGGTGGAATCGGAAGAATCCGCCTGCTTGCAAGCGGCGATGGAAAAGAAAAAGCGCGTGGTACTGCCGCAAGTCGGCATCTTTGCGGATGGCATAGCCGTGGCACAAATTGGCGAGGAAACTTTCCGCATCTTGCGCAAAACCGTCGATGAGTGCGTGACCGTTAGCACCGATGAAATCTGTGCGGGTATTAAAGATATCTTTGAAGATACCCGTTCGATTGCCGAGCCTGCCGGTGCGACCAGTGTTGCCGGTTTGAAAAAATACGCGGCGGAAAAAGGCATCACCGGCCAAACCCTGGTGGCTATCGTCAGCGGTGCCAACATCAATTTTGATCGCCTGCATTACATCAGCGAGCGCACTGAAATCGGCGAGCAGCGCGAGGCAATTTTGGCGGTGACCATTCCCGAGCGTCCGGGTGCCTATAAAGAATTCTGCAAAGCGTTGGGCAAGCGCAATGTGACTGAGTTTAATTATCGCTACGCGGATGAAACGGCGGCGAAGATTTTTGTCGGCGTGCAAGTAGCGGCTGGCGGAAATGATCGCGCTGATCTGGTGAACGAATTAAAAGGCCAGGGTTATGATTTGGTCGATATGACTGAAAACGAGCTGGCGAAATTGCATATCCGCCATCTTGTCGGCGGCCATGCACCGCAGCTGACCGATGAAGTCCTCTATCGCTTTGAGTTCCCCGAGCGCCCGGGCGCCTTGATGACTTTCCTAACCAAGTTGGCCGGTCGCTGGAATATTTCGCTGTTCCATTACCGCAACCACGGTTCGGCGTCGGCGCGTGTTTTGGTCGGTATGCAAGTGCCGAAAAAAGATTACGCCGAGCTGAAAACATTCCTGAACGAGCTGAATTATCCCTACTGGGATGAAACCAAAAACGAGGCGGCTCAGTTCTTTCTGAGCTGATTCCCGTTGTTACTCGACACCAATAAGGGCGCTTCGGCGCCCTTATTTTTTGCCCCTGTCTTTGTATTGCCCCCCTTGGTTGGCTCGGTCGGTAATCGCTGGCGTTATTAAGGGTTAATTTATGTTCAGAAACTGGCGAATCGTTATTTTTGGTGTAATCTGGACAACGTTGTCAGAAAAAATCAACGCCATAAATCGAGTCAACTTTATAAATAGCACCACATAATCACACGAGTCTTTATCAGCCAACGAAAAGGGCGGGAGTATTAATAATGAAATCTGCAGGTCGACATTTATTCGCGCGCTTAAGCGCATTGACACTGGCGGTGGGTCTTGCCCATAGCGCCTTGGCAGCGGGCCTCTCCCAGCAGCAACTTGGTGAATTTGGCGGTAAGGCCGAATTGCGCTTTGCTACCGTGAGCAACTTCACGGCCAAACCCGAGCTGAAATTAACCCTGAAAAATGATTCCAGTGTTGCTTTGCCTGCGGGCAAAAGCGATTGGCGGATTTACTTCCATTCGGTGCGCAAGCTTGATGCTGCGCCAGAAGGCCTGACCCTGCGTCATGTGCAGGGCGATTTGCACGAGCTGGCGCCCACCGCCGGTTTTAAAGGCCTCGCCGTAGGTGCGAGCCTTGAGGTTCCCTACACCGCCAGCGCCAGCATGGTGAGTTACACCGATTTTATGCCGCGCGCGTTTATCACCCAGGCAGGTTTGAATCCGGTGGTGTTTGCCAATACCGATACGGAAGAAGTGAAAAATTTTGTCGATCCATTCACCAAACCAGAGCAGTTGTTGCGCTCGGGTGGCGGCAATGCTGATCTCTATGCGGTTGCCACAGCGGCAAGCCGTTATCAGGAAAACCTCGCGGTAAACCAGGCATCCGCCAAGTTGGATGCCAGCCCGAAAATCATTCCGACTCCGCTCGAAGTGAAATACCGCAAAGGCAATGTAACACTCGATAGCAGCTGGCAAATTCGCTACGCCGGTCGTCTCACCAGCGAAGCAAAATATTTTGCCGATCAATTAAAAGCGGCCGGTGTAACTGTGAGTTCTGCTGCTGATCACGTAGCGGCCACTGGCAAAGTGATCGAAGTGAAAGTCGATGCTTCTATCGAAAAAACCGAAGCCTACAACCTCACGATTGCGGCCGACAAAATCACCATCGTCGGCAGCGATAACGCTGGTGCTTTCTACGGAATCCAGAGTGTGCTGAGCTTGTTGCCTGCGCAAGCGAGCAGCAGCCACAGTTTGCCGCAACTCACCGCGAGCGATGCACCGCGTTACACCTGGCGCGGCATGCACTACGACATGGGCCGTAACTTCCATGGCAAAGATGTAACACTGCGTTTGATCGAGCAGATGGCGCGTTACAAGCTCAACAAATTGCATCTGCATTTGACTGAAGATGAAGGCTGGCGTTTGGAAATTCCGGGCTTGCCGGAGTTGACGGATGTGGGCGCGCACCGCTGTTTTGATCTCACCGAGCAAAGCTGTTTGCTGACCCAATTGGGCACTGGCCCGCACAGAAATGGTTCCGGTAATGGCTATTACTCAACCGCTGATTTTATCGAAATTTTGAAATTCGCCAGCGCGCGTCACATCGATGTGATTCCTGAAATCGATATGCCCGGCCACGCCCGCGCAGCGGTGAAATCGATGGAAGCGCGTTACCAAAAACTGCTGAAAGCTGGCAAAAAAGCGGAAGCCGAGCAGTATTTGTTATCTGATCCGGAAGACAAATCCCAATACCTGACGGTGCAAAGTTACACCGATAACTCGATCAACGTGTGCTTGCCATCGACCTACGCGTTTGTCGATAAAGTGGTGTACGAGCTGCAACAAATGTATCGCAAAGCGGGCACCAAACTCGTGACCTTCCACATGGGCGGCGACGAAACCGGTGCTGGTTCATGGACTGCATCACCTGCATGTAACGCACTCTTTGCCAAAGGCGACCAAGGTGTTGCTGGCCCTGCGGATTTGAAACCTTACTTTGTAAGCAAAGTTGCCGCGCTCAGCGCTGCACGCGGATTGGATTTGGCGGGTTGGGAAGACGGCTTGATGTACGATCCGGTCAACACTTTCAACCGCAGCCAATTTGCCAACAAACACGTACTGGCCAATGCCTGGGATAACATTTGGGAGTGGGGCGTAGCTGACCGCGCCTATCGTTTGGCGAATGCTGGCTACGAGCCAATTTTATCGCCTGCAACCCATTTGTATTTCGATCATCCGTACGAAGCAAATCCGGAAGAGCGCGGTTACTACTGGGCAACCCGTTATACCGACACCGCAAAAGTATTTGGTTTTATGCCGGATAATCTCTACGCCAATGCTGACAAAACCCGCATGGGCGCACCGATTGAAAACCTGGAAGCATTGGTAGGTCGTGCCTTGCCGAAGCTGGAAAAACCGGAGAATCTGCGCGGTATGCAAGGTCAGGTATGGACTGAAACCATCCGCACCGGTGCGCAAATGGAAGAGATGATTTATCCACGTCTGGTGCCATTGGCGGAACGCGCATGGCATAAAGCGGCATGGGAAGGTGATAAGCCGGACGTAGCGGCTCGCAATGCTGAGTGGGCTGCATTTGCACAGCAATTAAGTGCGAAAGAGTTGCCGAAGCTGGCTGTGTTGGGCGGTGATTTCTATCTGCCACCACCTGGCGCAGTGATCGAAAACGGCAAGCTGTTGGCGAACGCTGCGCTGCCCGGTCTGACCATTGAGTTTAGTGTCGACAAAGGCGCGAGCTGGAGTGTCTACACTGGTGAGCAGGCCGTTAGTACTTCAGAGGTGTTGTTACGCACGCGTTTAGGCAAAGCTGCCAGCCGTGTAACAGCGACTGCAAATTAATCCCGAGTTGCGCAAGGATGCGCAACTACACGCAACAACACATAACCGCATGCAACTGCGCTTGATTGTTCTGCACAACTTCTGCGAAATCCCCGTTATTCCCCGCTATTTTTTATCGATGTGATTAGAAAAAGTCGATACTTTCGCAAAAATGCGTGCATTTGTGCGCCATCAAACGGAATTTTGTAAAATTTTCAATGACACGTGTTTCATTATTACAAAAGCTTGCCTATTATTTATTCACACCACAGCCGTATGCTGTTTTGTGGTTATGTAATTGATGTTGTTTTTTTCAAAAATAATATTGTGCAAGGTTACAACCATGAAAGTTGATGTCCTCTCCGTCGTGTTTGTTTTGTTTTGCTTGGGAGTGTTGGTAACCCTGTTGGATGTAGGTGCTTTAGTATCATTTGCAGAGGCTGCAGTAGAGACGACCTCTGAATAAAGTGACAGGAACATAAACGGAATTTTCGACAATGACTCCCGCTTCGGCGGGAGTTGTTTTTTGCGCGGTAAGATTTTTTAGCTCGCCCTTAGGTGAGGATAATTTCTTTGTCGGTGGCGATAGCAAACAGCGGAATGTCCCAGCTTTCGGTGGCGAGCGATTCCACTTCCTGACAGGCGTGCGCCAAGCCAATCAAGGCTGGTTTTCCCGGCTTTTTCTTTTGTTTGAAGGCGAAGGTGGTATCGTAAAAACCGCCACCCATTCCCAGCCGTGCGCCCGTCCGATCAAATCCCACTAAGGGCATTAACACTACATCGATAAGCGTCGCGGGCAATTTGTGATAGTCGCGAAAATCCGGCTCGGGAATCCCAAAACGATTTTTAGTCAGCAGCGCATCAGGCTTGTATTCAATAAACCACAGCTCGCGGCTTTTTCCCGGTCGCAATACGGGCAAATAGCAATGCTTTTCCATCTTCCACAGTTGTTGGGCAATGGGCGCTGGATCTATCTCGCCATCATTGGCGATGTAAATTCCAACATTGCGCGCGCGCATAATTTGCGGCACTTGCATCAATTGGCGCAGGAGGAACAGCGAAGCCTGTTGTTGCTGGGTTGGATTCAATGCACGTCGACGCGCACGCAATTCCTGACGCAGGCTGGTTTTTGCCTGAGCGAGATTATCGGTAGATGGATTATTGCCAAACGGAGAATCAAGCGAATCGGCCATAAATAGCCTTAAAGGAGAAACAGGGAAGAGAAATAAGATACCCCGAAATGCCGCTACCAAGCTGGCCTTGAACCCATAGGTTCAAGGAGGTAGCACCTGTGGTTTTTAAGGCTTTCCGTCAGGCGGACATGCACACCAAACACAACGAGACACCACCAGTTTTGTGGAAATCGGCTCAAGGACTTGTCGGTTTGCAAACATTCCAGGGCGTGGCGCCAGTATAACCCAAGGTTACCCAGCTTCCGCAAATGAAATTATGATTGGGTTATATAACCGTTTAGCAATTAATCGTCTTAAACGGGGCTGGTAAAAATCACTGAATTGGGCTTGTGATTATGGATGCGGCAATTTGTTTGCGGACTAATCAGTACGTAAAAACGACAACGCCCGCATAGGGCGGGCGCTGGGGGAAATCAGGGTTATTTGTTAGCTCAGATTGGACAGGCTGCGATCCAATTTTTCGTTCAAACGCAATAAATCGCTGTGATTTGCTGCTCCGCCCGTGCTCGCGCCGGCCGTTTTGGCTTGCAGTAATTCATGGCTCAGGTTGAGCGCGGCCATCACTGCGATACGCTCCAAACCAATCACGGCGCCAGTGCCGCGAATCGCTTTCATGCGCTCATCGAGCAATTGGGCGGATTCAATCAGTGCCTGACGCTCTTCACGTGGGCAGGCGACTTGGTATTCTTTATCGAGGATTTTTACAAAAACAGTTTCGTTGCTCATTGATGCCTCGATTACTCAGCGTCCAGGTTACGTAGGTGGGTGATCATGGCTTCCACGCGGCTGCGCGCCAAATCATTCTTCTCGATCAAGCGTACACGCTCGCGCTGCCATTCGCTTTCGCGGGTTTTGAGCTCGGTGTTTTCTTGCTGCAAACGGCTGCACAGCAGGATCAGCTTATCCAGCTTGGTTTCGAGGGCGAGTAACAGATCGTCGGACATGATAATAAAGAACCAGTAAATAGCGCGGGTCGCCCACTAT
>NZ_JBCECX010000039.1:0-46029 GCF_039207905.1 Cellvibrio sp. | reverse complement strand
GTCGTGGGCCGCTGCTGCTCTAATTTCGCAAGCTGATTTTTTAATTGTTCCAGTTGGACGCGACTTTGCTCCAGCGCCAATTCGCGCTTCTGATTTTCTTGAGCACTGAATAGGCTGACAATCGCTAGTAAAACTATAAACGCGACCAATCCCCAAAGCATTTGAACACTGCGCAGTGGCTCGCGATTAGGCTGAAACTCAGGTAGATATAAATTGATCTGCTGCATATCAACCCTGCCCCACTTGATCTTGGCGCAATGCGGCGCCTATCGCGTGTAGTGACAACGAAAGAATATGCTCAGGGATTGACTCATCGATTTGCACACCGGAATTGAGATCCAATACATTTATCGTCACAGCTAATGCATCGCGGATATCCGGTGTTAATTTATCGGGAGTTACGTTTTCACCGCAGAGATAAATATTACTCGGTGGAACCTGACGCATTTGCCGCTCGAAATAATCCAGCGAGCGCTGCAGTTCAAGCACGAGCGCTTCGCCGGGTAGATCATCCAATAAGCCAGCGTTGTATGAGAGGGAAAACTGACGCGATAAATACAAATTGCCGTCGCGGATAATTTGCAAGCTACCGCCGCCTTGCTGCAATTTGACTAAAGCGACGCCGCGTTTAGTGTCGCAGCATGCTTCAGCGACATTGCGCAAAACCAACTCGGGAATATCGATATTTTTTAAAGTAAGTCCAGTGATTTTGGTTGACGCAACCAGCGCCTCAACATTCTTACGCTGAGTGGCAACAGCGTAAGCCATACGATTAGTGCCGCGTGCACTGTCTTCCGGCAGTAAGAACGCATCAACCACCGCTTCGCTGATTGGAAATTGCACCAGATCTTTTATCCGCCACCGCAGGGCTTCGGCCAACTCTTCTGCGGGAACCTTCGGGGCTTCACCCAAAATGAGTTGATAGTTACCAGCACCCATTACCAGATTGCAGGGAGCGCCAGTCAGCCCTTGTTTAACCAAACGAGCACGCAACAATTCAGCGACATCAATGCCCGTTTCGGCGGGAATAAAATCGCAACTGACAAGATAAGGTTGTTGGGTCGCAGGACGACGGATGTGGGCAAACGCAACTCCTGCGGTGCTGAAATCCACACCGACAATTTCATTTTGGCGTTTACCACCGCGCAAGACGTTGGTTACTTTTTCAACAAGCTGTTTCAAGTCTGGGCTCTCGAATCCTGGTTTCTGAGATAATTTTGTCGCTATAGATTCCTAGCGGACTAAAAATATTTTGCAGAACAGCTAATAACTCTTGCTTATAATTGCCGCCAGAAACATAACCGTTCACAAAAACATAGACCATAAAGGTGCAAAACGCCAAATGCTGCACATAGTTCTTTTTGAGCCTGAAATCCCACCCAATACCGGGAACATTATTCGGCTGGCGGCAAATACCGGCTGCCAGCTTCATTTGATCGAACCACTGGGTTTTAAATTGGATGAAAAGAGCGTAAACCGCGCAGGCATGGACTATGCGGAATTGCAGGATTTACGCCTGCATCCCAATTGGGAGACGTTTTTGGAGAGTGAAAAACCCGCGCGGATATTCGCCCTGAGCACCAAAGGCACCCAATGCCACAGCGAGGCAAAATTTGAAGCGGGAGATTACTTATTGTTCGGCCCGGAAACGCGCGGCCTGCCTGCGTCGATTAGGGAGTCATTACCCAATGGACAGGTCTTGCGCATTCCTATGGCACCTAATAGTAGAAGCATGAACTTATCCAATGCGGTGGCGGTAATGGTTTATGAAGCCTGGCGCCAATTGGGGTATGCTGGCGCGCTTTAGATTCAGGCAAATCGCACGTCGGACAAGGGGCATCCTATGAGCAAAATCCAGATTTTTATCGGCACCGTGTATGGCGGAGCCGAGCAAGTAGCCGAAATCCTCAAGGATGAGCTGGAAAAGCTCGGTCAAGAGGTCAGTTTGAACACCTACGCTCGCGCGGAAGATCTGGCACGGGACACGGATGAAATCATCCTGCTGTGCCATTCCAATACCGGCTCAGGCGAATTACCGGACAATATCCAACCACTTTATCTTCACCTGACCCGCGACTACCCGCGCATTGCCGGCCGCCGTTATGGCGTAGTGAATCTGGCCGATAGCAGCTACACCACCTTCAATGAAGGTGGAAAGATGTTGGATGCGGCGTTTGAAGACTTGGGCGCTGTACGCGTTGGTGAGCCATTGGTGCTGGATGCCTGCACCGGTGACGACGAAGATGCAATGTCGCGCGAGTGGGCGCAGCAATGGGTGAAATTGCTGTAACAGGACTCGCGTTCAGTTACTCCACGATTAACTGCTTTATCCAAATACCCGAACACCAATATCCGAACAGTAAGTACCGCTTATGACCGACGCAAAAACCATCGGCCTGTTTTATGGCAGCTCCACTTGTTACACCGAAATGGCGGGCGAAAAGATTCGCCAAACAATCGGTGAAGCGCGTGTGGACTTTTTCAATATCGCCGATACCCCATTAGTCCAAACCCAATTTTATGACTACCTGATTTTTGGTATTCCCACTTGGGACTACGGCGAGTTGCAAGAAAATTGGGAAGAGGTTTGGGAGGAATTGGACACACTGGATTTAAGCGGCAAAAAAATTGCCGTTTACGGCCTCGGCGACCAGATCGGATACCCTGAATGGTTTTTGGATGCGATGGGTTATTTGCACAGCAAGCTTGTACATCGCGGCGCGACACCATGCGGTTATTGGCCGCGCGCGGGTTATCAATTTGAAGCATCAAAAGCACTCACACCGGATGGCAATTATTTTGTCGGTCTCGCATTAGATGACGAAAATGAATTCCAACTGACTGATGCACGCATCCAACAGTGGTGCGCGCAAGTACTGCAAGAATTTGGCTGTGAGTGACTCCCCTTCAATTGATCACGCCCAATTACAATGGGATGAAGATGGTCAACCGGTTTCCAGCGTATTTGGCGATGTGTATTTCTCCCGCGCAAACGGACTGGAAGAGACTCGCCATGTGTTTTTGCAGCACAACCAACTCGCTGAACGCTGGCAACAATTAGTATCAGGCGAGCATTTCACCATTGCCGAAACAGGTTTTGGCTCAGGCCTGAATTTTTTAGCCGCATGGCAACTTTGGTTGAAGATCGCACCGGTAGATGCGCAATTGCATTTTGTCAGCGTCGAAAAATTTCCGCTGACCAAAACCGATTTGCAACGCGCGCTAGCACTGTGGCCTGAACTTCATGAATTGGCGACAGAATTAATAAGCGCTTATCCGGTTTTTGTTGGCACTGGTTTTTATCGCTTGGGTTTTATGGACAACCGCATTCAACTTACCCTGATTATCGATGACGCCGCCGCAGGTTTTGCACAACTGCTTGCCACCTCACATCCCGCATTCGCTCATCACTGTGCAAAAGTAGATGCCTGGTTTTTAGATGGATTTGCCCCTTCCAAAAATCCGCAAATGTGGAGCGACCAATTATTTACCGCCATTCGCCAACTTAGTCATGTAAACACCACAGCTGCAACATTTAGTGCAGCAGGAATCGTTAAACAAGGATTAAAACTGGCAGGATTTACGATCCAAAAAGTACCTGGCTTTGGGCGCAAACGCGAAATGGTAAAAGCGCATATGGCGCAAGAACCAAGCATAGATAATGAAGATCTCTCGCAATATCGCAGTTACTCCCCCCACCCTGTTCCTTGGACAATTAATAACTCCGCGATTATTCCCGCAGAAAAACATGCATTAATTATTGGCGGCGGTTTAGCCGGCTGCACCAGCGCGCGGGCACTTGCCGAGCGCGGCTGGAAAGTGACATTAGTGGAGCGTCATGCTGCACTTGCGCAAGAAGCATCGGGCAATCCACAGGGTGTGCTTTACGCCAAGTTATCGCCAAAAAATGAAGCGCAAGCGGAATTTAATTTACATGCATTGCAATTTGCACAGCAGTTTTATCGCGCGCGCTGGAATCAGATAGGTGAAGCTTGCGGTGTATTACAACTAGCGCACAGTGAATCCGAGCAACAACTCCACGAACAATTACGCGAAAAATTTTCTTCCGCTGATGAGTTAGTGCAATTTGTATCCACTGAACAGGCAAGCGAGATTGCCGGAATAAAACTGAATCACACCGGGTTATATTTTCCGCAAGCTGGCTGGATTAATCCGCGTCGACTTTGCGAACATTTAACAAATCATTCCGCCATCAAGGTGATTACCCATTGCGACGTAGTGGCACTGGAAAAAATAGCAGATACATGGCAAATCAATAACGACGAAAATCTGCGTGCACCGGTCGTGATTATTGCCAGCGCGCAGGACGCAAAAAAACTCACTCTTACCAACCACCTACCAATTAAATCGATTCGCGGGCAAATTACTTATCTTCCCGAAACTGAGCGAAGCCGTAATTTGAAAACACTGGTATGCAGTGAGGGATACATCGGGCCAGCAGTCGATGGCCAACATTGCACTGGCGCGACTTTTAATTTGAAAGATGACGACCGGACTGTGCGCGTAGAAGATCACCGTACCAACCTCCATAATTTGCGTGCGCCCATGCCAGAGCTGGCACAAGAATGGGATCAAATCGATCTGGAAACCCTGCAAGGTCGCGTTGCCTTTCGCTGCACCCTGCCCGATTATTTACCTTTGGTAGGTGCAGTGCCGGATGAACAAGTGATGCTGACCGATTTCGCCCCACTGCGAAAAAACGCACGCGCAGCCATTTCAAAAACAGGAACTTATCACCCAGGCCTGTTTATCAATATCGGCCACGGCTCACGCGGCCTCGCCTACACACCCGTGTGTGCGGAATTGCTTGCAGCGCAAATTAACCAGGAAATCCAGCCACTACCACGCGAATTGGCAAATGCGCTAAACCCCGCCCGCTTTTTAATCCGCGATCTGATTAAAAATAAACGCTGAGACTATTGTTTCAGCATTCGCGCAGCGCTTTGCCAACAATTGTCTATACTCCAAGGCATTCCATGAAAAGAGGTAATGCCATGCTGACCAACCGCACCTATGTTTTGGCCGATGAAGTCGACTTTCTGCACAATTATTATGAGCGTCTGGTGGTGCAGGAAGTGCATGACCAAAGTGAACGCGTCCAGCAGGGCGACCGGGATTTCCTCGCGGATGTAGCCTGTGTTGCATTGAACCGGTTGCCGCCGCGCTATATCCGCCACGATGTGGATATGACTTTTTTCATGTCCCCGCAAGATATGGTGGAGATCGAGCGCAAAGTTAGCCAAGCCGTGACCGATGCGCTGAGTTATGTGGAGAGTCGCGAGCGTGGCGAAACACCTCGCTTGCCGCCGGTTGAGGTTTCACTGATCTCCACTCGCGGTGATAAACCGGCAAAAGCGGCCAAGGCAGAAAAAGCTGCTGAAGAACCAAAACCCGCCAAAGCTGCCGCCAAAACAAAAGCGCCCAAGAAAAAATCCTGAGCGCTTTAAAGGCAGATCCAAATCGATCCAATAAAAGAGGCCAGCAATGGCCTTTTTTATTTTATTTTTTGGCAGTTGTACCTGTTGGCGGGATTTCGGAAATAACCTGCGAGCCGCTACCGCAGGCGATTACCGTACGCATCGCCTCTTCCACACTGACATGGGGCAAGAGATCCACACACTCGGCGGATAAGTGATACACGAAACCTGACGTTGGTATAGGGGCGGTGGGTGCATAAACGGTGTAATCGCCGTTGGAATGTTTTGCAGTGACAATCGCGGTTACCGACACGCCGGCTGCACGCCCCATCAAATACGCGCGACAAACATCCCCTTTTAGCAGTGAAGTATTGCCCTCACCACCCAACAATTGCGACACCACTTCGCGGATAGTCTTATAGCCCGGAGCAAGGCGCGTCAGCCATGCATCCAGTTGGTCGTGAACCCACTCACCGACCGTAGTTTTGATAAATAGGCCGATCATAAAACAGCCGGTCAGCAACAAGAACACGCCCAATAAATCGGCCATGATATTGGTGAATGCCGTTTGCTCGATCAACCAATGGCTGAGCGGTTGGATCATCGCGCGCACCAGTCCCAGCAGCCATTCCACCAACCACAGGAAAATCGCAATCGGCAGGATTACCATAAATCCACCGAGCAAGGTAATACTGACAAACGAACGCAAACGCTTCATGATGACGGCCTTTCAAAATAAAGATGGACAGACAGAGTGAACCAGTTTCTTTACGCACTATTGTGCACCAGCTTGGTATTTATAGCGAACCTCTCGCCAGCACCGGCACAAGCTGCTGCGCCTATCACATACAAAGTGCTCGCGGAGCGCACGCACAAACCAACCTTGTTTACCCAGGGTTTATTGGTCGATGGCGATCATTTTTATGAAAGCAGCGGGCTATACAACAAATCACTGCTGGTGAGCTATCCCATCGCTGAACCAGAAAGTAAGTGGGCAAAAATTTCTGCACCATTTACCAAAAAACAAACAGTTCCTGCACGCTATTTTGCTGAAGGGTTGGCACTACATAACGACAAACTTTATCTGCTGACCTGGCAAGAAAAAACCTTGCTGATTTACGACAAAGCCACGCTGAATTTTCAAAAAAGTATTAGTTATGAAGGCGAAGGCTGGGGCTTAACCAGCGATGGTAAACAACTCATCCGCAGCGATGGCAGCGACAGCTTGTACTTTCACAATCCTGATAGCTTTGCCGTCACCAAAACACTGAAAATCACGCTTGGCGACGCTCCCCTATCCAAGCTTAATGAGCTGGAGTTTGCGCAGGGTTTTATCTGGGCCAATATTTGGTACGACGATCGAATCGTTAAAATCGATCCGGCAACCGGCAAGGTAGTTGGCGAACTCAATCTTGCGCCGCTCAAACAACAGCTAAAGCTCAATGACAGCGAGCAAGTGTTGAACGGTATCGCCTGGGATGAAAAACAGCAGGCTTTCTGGATTACCGGCAAAAACTGGCCAACGATGTTTTTGATTCGCTTAGCCCAACAATAATCCTCCCTCTCCTTACCTTCCGATAATTGCCTGCAGTTCTGCTGCGGGCACAGCTCTCTACTGCCTTTCCCACGCGTTTTTCCCGCCGTTCTTACCCAAAATTGTCGCAACCCAACTCTGTGACATCAGTCTCACTACGCCTTCTCGATCCCGTTAATTGCACTTTATGTATTACCTATTCGTTGACACACCACCCTCAAAAATCTATATTTGGTAAAAATACTACCAAATATAGAAATTAACCATCAAAGTCAGAAAAGAGGTAACGACTATGAACTACGCAAAAATCTCTCCTTTAATGCTCAGCCTGCTGTTAGCCGCATGCGGTGGCGGCGGAGGTAGCGATAAATCATCCGGTAGCCCAACTGGCACCAATAACAGCAGCAGTAGCGCAATCGCCGCTAAAACCGAGGTGACACAAGGTATGGTGACCGGCTTTGGCAGCGTGATCGTCAACGGGATTCACTACGATATGGCGGGTGCGGATATCAATGTCGATGGTAAAGCGAGCCTGGAATCGGACCTGAAAGTGGGCCAGATCGTGCGTATCACCGGCACCGTAAATGCCGATGGCAAAACCGGTAAAGCCACCAAGCTGGAAAGCGAGTCCCAACTTGAAGGGCCAATCAGCAGTATTGATCTCGCCAGCGGCACTCTGGTCGCACTGGGCCAAACACTGCTGCTGACAGCAGACACTTTCTATGACGACAACCTGACCGCTGCACAATTGAAAGTGGGCGATGTGATCGAGGTAAGCAGCTATCTCAACAGCAACGGCGTGCAAGTCGTAACGCGTATTGATCTGGAAGATGACAAAGACGAAAAATTCCAGCTCGCTGGCAACATCAGCAATCTCGATACCACCAACCGCACCTTCTCCATCAACGGCACCCTGGTGAATTACAGTGGTTCAAATCTGGCGGCGTTAACCCTCAGCAATGGCCTGAGAGTACGTGTAGTCGGCAATTACGATGGCAGCGTTTTTACCGCCCAGGGTAATTTGCACGCGAGTAATCTCGGCTTTAAACATAATGATGACGATGATTTCGAAATCGAATTGAGCGGCACCGTTGCCAATCTGGTTGCTGGTACCAGCTTTACGCTGGATGGCATTACTGTATTGATCAACAACCGCACTGAGTACGACGATGGCGTTGCCGCTAATCTCGTCGATGGCATTCAAGTGAAAGTAGAAGGCCGTTTGGACGCAAACCAAAATCTGGTCGCGGAAGAAATTGACCTCAACCATCAAGCCAAAATCAGCAATAAAGGCCTGCTCGAATCAGTCAATCTCACCACCAATACCATTGTTGTAAACGGCCTGACTTTTGAAGTTGATGCCAACACCAGCTTCAACGACCGCAGCAAAGCCAAGGTACGTTATTTCGATATCGCCGATTTAACCACCGGCGATACCTTGCACGTTCGCGGCTACAAAGTTGCTGCCACTGCCAGCTCACCCGAGCGCAACATCGCAACGCGCATCGAACGCCACAACCCCCATGCATTTGGCAACGATGACTGGAAACTGGAAGTGGAAGGTTTTGTTGAAGCCATTGGTACCGGCACCATTACCGTCGCTGGCCAAGTTGTGCAAGTAAACGAACTCACGCGCATTGAAGGTGTCAAGACACTGGATGCATTCCTGGCAATCGCCCTGGGATTGGAAGTTGAAGTGAAAGCCGTAACTCAAAATGGCGTAGCTACCGCCGTTGAGATTGAAATCGAAGACGACCGCTACGACGATTAATTGTTGCGCAGCCCTCTGCCCCATTAACAAGTTGCAGAGGGTTTTTTCCGCCTGATTCTGGTAGATTTCGCAGCCGCACACGAACCCGACTGTTAACAACTACCCAGTAGAGCAATTATGAGCACACCAAAAGACACAGCCTTATCTGCGTGTCGGCAACTAATGGAGCCGATCATAGGAATACTGCTGCGCAACGGTGTGACACACAAAGACCTCGCACTGATTTGCAAACAGCTTTATGTGCAAGTCGCCACCGACGAATTTGGCATTCGCGGGCGCGATACCAACCTTTCCCGCGTTGCAATGCTCACAGGGATTGACCGCAAAGAAGTTGCGCGGATTAAAGAATCGCTGCAACGCAACGAACAAAGTGAGCAGAGCCAACAACATCAGGATCGCCTGACCCGACTCCTGTCGGCTTGGCATCAGGATAGCGACTTTTGCACTGCCGACAACCAACCACTGCCACTCGCCATCGAAGGTGAACAAAGTTTTGCATTGCTGGTGCGCCGCTACGGCGGTGATTTTCCGGCCAGTGCTTTATTGAAAGAATTAAAGTTGGCGGGTGTAGTTGAAACACTTGAGGGCAACCGTGTGATTGCCACCAAACGTTATTTTGTTCCCGCCCAATCTGACCCGGGCGCGCTGCTGCGTGCAGGCAGCGTGTTGCAAGATATTGGCAGCACCTTGCATCACAATATTTACAAAGCCAATACCGAAAAATTATCTGCACGTGCGCCAGCGCCTTTGCGCGCGCAGCAAGCCTTGCGTTTTGAACGACGTGCAAGCAACACACGCATGCCGTTAGAAACCGCTGCTGCGTTTCAACAATTTGTTGAACAGCAAGGTCAATCTTTTCTTGAGCTTGTCGATGCCTGGCTCAGCCAACACGAACAAGCCGATCTCGCTGCCGATGCGCCTCACTGGCGCCTCGGTGTGGGCGCTTATTTATTTAGCAATCTCATCGCTCCCGAGCCGCCAATAGAAGGCGCACCTAACGATGAAGGAGAAAAACCATGATGCGAACCACAATGATACAAACAACACTCTCCCGTTTATTCGCCCCGCTTTTTGCGCTGATTACTGCCGCAATCCTGATCGGCTGCGGTGGTACAGGTGGATCACAAACAGCCGGCATTGACGGCAGCGGCGCGCCCGTTGCAGGCAACAATAGCAACGGCACCATTAGCGGTTTTGGAAGCGTGATCGTTAACGGTGTGAAATATGAATCCGATAAAGCGCAAATTCTTATCAATGGCCAAACGGCAACTGAAGATGACCTGCGCGTGGGCTATCAAGTCAGCATTACCGGTAGCATCGCCAACGATGGAAAAACAACCGCAGAAAAAATTGAATTTGTGCCGACACTCATCGGCGAAATTACAGCGATTGATGTCGATAACAAACGGGTCACCGTATTGGGTCAAACCGTATTGATTACTAACAACACTATTTTTGATTCGGCGATCAAACCATCCAACATAAATGGCTTGGCGGTTGGACAGCGTATATTAGTAAGCGGGGCTGTAGCGAGCGACGGAACCATCAGCGCCACACGCATTGAACTCGCCACCGATAAAGCGCAACAAATCATGGGGCAAGTTGCTCACCTCACCAGCAACAGTTTTACTTTGAATGGCACTACGGTCGTTTACAGCGGCGCACAGCTAATTAATCTGGATAACAACCGTTTAATCAATGGCGCCACAGTGACAGCTATTGGCGCGCTGACTGACAATCAATTGCAGGCGACCCAGGTTATCGGCGTTAATAAAACCCTGCGCAATCGCGATAAAGTGGATATCGAAGGTTTTGTAACCCGCTTTGTATCTGCTACGGATTTTGATGTAGCCGGTATCAGCGCTACCACAACCAACCAAACCAAATTTGAAGATGGAACAATCGCTGATTTGCGTTTGGGTGCGCAAATTGAAATTGAAGGCAGTGTTAACGCGAGCGGAATTCTGGTGGCAAATGCCATCGAATTCGAGCAAGACGTCAACAATAAAATTAGCGGTCTAGTCAGCAGCATTAACCTCACCAATACCACTGGCATTATCAGCGGTGTAATTACTATTGATGGTATTGCCATCACCACCAATCACCAGACACGCTACGAAGACAAAAAACTCGATTTGAAACGCTTCAACCTAAGCAGCTTGGTGCAAGGGGATTTGGTGGAAGTTACCGGTTACTCAACTGCAGCGGGTTTTATCGCCACGAAAATTGAACGTGAGGGAGAAGATGACGATGATGAGTCGGACGAACGCGAATTTGAGGGTGTCATCAGTGCCATTGGTGTAGATCATTTCATCCTGTTCGGACGAAAAATCTACGTCACCGAATCCACTGAAATTAAAAATGAAGACGATGAATCTATTTCGCTCGCCGCCTTCTATTTACTCGCCGCTAATCGACAAATAGAAGTGGAAGCGCTTGAAATTAACGGCGAGCTCTATGCAACAAAAATCGAGCTGGAAGATGAAGACGACTAATTAGCGCGAGCTATGACAAAACATTGATCCATACAAGCTAATGAACCTGAAAAAGCCCTGCATAGTATGCGGGGCTTTTTATTTACCGTTTATTTACTGACAAACACTCCCTGCCACAACCGGCACACTCGCCGTTGCTGCAGTTTTGCTTCCCTGAAAACCAAATTCTATCGTCTGACCGGGCTGAATCACTGCATTCCAATCCAAATTACCGGCTGCATAACTTCCTGGAATTCCACTATCCCAAAGCTGGGCATTCCACAAATTAGTCACTTTAGAACCATCGCTATATTGCCAATTGATCGACCAACGATTAATCGCGCGAACACCGGTGTTTTTAATGCGAATCGCTGCCGTAAAACCGTTATACCATTGGCTATTCACAACGTAACTGCAAACTGCAGTAGGTACCAGAGAGCTTGAAGAGCTGCGCGAAGAACTGGAGAGACTGGAAGATCTTATCGAACTCGATGAAACGACGGACGGCACAGATGAGCTGGATGACCTTATCGATGAGCTTGAACTTGAACTGATGCAATTATCGGAATATGAGTGCGACAATTGTTTTGTTGCCGTACTGGTTCCACCTTTACCGTCATCAATATACAAAGAGAATGAATAATCGATAACTGGACTCATGTAAAAATTAATTTCTTTACCGTATTGATACTCATAAGTGTAATTTCTCGAATTATATATCTCCCATTTATAGGTCAATGTATCGCCGTCGGCATCCGTCGATTCTGCACCGCTGAGTTGTGCGTACACAGAGCCACAGCGTTCTTGAATTACGCGCGACGAAATAATCGCATAGGGTGCACGATTTTGTTGGCTACTGGAGCTACTACTATTTGAACTGGCGTTGGATGAGCTGCTGGCAGAAGAATAATGTGTTGCCAATTTTGCCGTAGCCTTGACACCATTTTCGCTGTGGATAAATTTATTGCCCCAAGAGGTTACCTGGTCGGGATTAAAATCGGTCACTATATTTAAATCAGTGAAATTGGTCGGAGCGCCGCTCCAAGTCCAACCTAGATAACCCACTCCCAACTCCTGGCTGATTTGCATAATCGCATCTTCATCAACCTCTTTATTTAGATAGGGTGAGCGTGTTTCGTTAAGGCGATTTCTACGGACGGGGGCAAATTCACCGATGATAATCGGTAAATTACGATCAATATAAGAATTGAGATAATTACGGATTACAGCAGGCTCATTGTAGGCTTCGTACATATGCACGGAGAAAACGAGATTTCTGAGCGGGTCTTGTGTCTGTAAATACTCCGCATTCGTGCGCATGGTATTTTCCCAATCCTGTCCCCAATTTGCACCACTAATAATCAACTGGTTTTTTATTCCTACAGTGCGCAAAATGAAAATGCCGGTCGCGGTAAATGCCAAATAATTACTCGTAGCCACATTACCTGTCGGTGCACTGGTAATATCAATCACTGCAAAATCTTCATTTCCTTTCAAGACATCAGCAAGGCCCGCCCAGCTTTGCCAAGGATCAGAATAAGTATAAGCACCAACATTGTCGCCATAACCATAGGTGCTTACATCAGTCAGCACACACAATAAATTGTACTGCTTACACAATGATATATACCTTTGAACACGTTCTTTAGAACTGAAAATCGGGACGGGAATGCGGACCGCATTTGCGCCGGTGGCCGCAATATCGCGCATGACAAATGGCAATGAAGCATCTGCCGGTAAAACCCCCAAGTTCACACCGCGATAAACAAACGGAGCACCATTGGGGTCCAGTATCTGGCTGCCCTGTACACTCCAGTCACAAAATGCAGGTTGAGCAACAGCGAAAGTAGCGACGCCGAAACCAATACATTTCAGTATTTGTAATGACTTTTTTAATGAAAAGTTCATGAGCTATCTCCTTTAATTACTACAGACAAAAAAGCCCTGCTTATGCAGAGCTCAACTAAACCTACGCGATTATTTATTGGCAAATATTTCCGGTCACTAGTGGTACTGAAGCCGCACCCGCCGACTTGCTGCCCTGGAATCCAAACTCCACTGTTTGTCCTGGTTGAATCGTGGAATTCCACGATAGGTTTTTAGCGTTATACGGATTGCTGCCCGTGAGTGAAGCATTCCAAAGATTAGTCACTTTTGAACCATCAACATATTGCCAGTCTACATTCCAACCATTAATCGGCTGCGCACCCGTATTTTTGATACGAATCACTGCTGTAAAACCATTATTCCATTGGCTATTCACTACATAACTACAGGATGCTGTAGTCGCTTGGGAGCTGGAAGAACGAACTGAAGATGAGCTTGATGGAACTGAACTTGGAGGCACTGAAGAACTGGAAGAACGAATGATTGGTGTGCTCGAAGAAGATCTTGAACTGGAACTCACACAATAATCGGAATAGGAGTGACTTAACGTTGTACTGGTGGTAGCTATGCCTCCTTTGCCATCACTTACGATCAATTTCACCGTGTAAATACGCACAGCCTCCATACCAAACCTCAACGATGGGCCAGATGCTGTAAAAATATAACTATTACTAAAATTATTTGTAACCTCCCAGTTATAAGTTAATACATCACCATCTGGATCACTCGCCCCTTCTGCAGAAGCAACACCATCAACTATTCCACAACGCTGATAATTGACCGATGCGGTTAACGCAGCAATTGGAGGAAAATTTGATGTTGAAGAACTACTGCTCGAACTACTGTTTGAAACACTGCTAGCACTGGAGCTAAAAATGCTGGCAATCTTTGCAGTTGCCTTGATGCCATTAGCGTCGTTAAAAAGCAGATTACCCCACTGGGTTAAACTATTTATATCCCAGTTATTTACTACATCAAGTGCAGGGTTTTGGTTTCCACTCCAGCTCCAACCAAAATAACCTGCACCATATTGCTCAGCATATTGCATTATCGATTGCGCGGGTAAGTTGAGTACAACCGTTGGGCGAGGCACAATGTTATGCGTATGATAATAAGTGCTAGGAGCAAAACCACCCACAACCAATGGCGCCCCCACTTGAGCAAAGCTAGCGATATAGTCGCGAGCCTTTACCGGGTCCGTGTAGGCATCAAACATGTCGATGGAATAAATAAGGTTGCTAGTCAGATAACTGTTGGACGCTTTATTCTTTTGTGCAAATTGAAGCATGGCGTTATCGGTATCCTGCCCCCACTTGTTGCCATCCATCATAAGTATGAATCCCGCAGGCAGTGCATCCTTTAGCTGCCACACATAAGTATTCATGCGCACATCATAATCAGAGCTAGTGTAATTTGAATCAAATATTTGATTGCTAAAACCAATAATAATATGTGATTGCGAGCCATGCAGTACGTCAAGCATATCTGGCAGCCCCCAGTAAGAGGCAATAACACTGGGATTTAGCGAGCCAGCTGCCTGGGAGTAGCCGCCAACATCATTTGCCTCTAGCACACAAACAAGATTGTTATCTTTACAAGCTTTAATAATGTCGCGAATTTCCAATGCGATTTTTCGCGGAAACTCACCCGCTACCCAGACGGGTTTTATTGAAAATTCAATCTGTGCCGAATTCGCTCCCAATGCGGCAATGTCTTTAAGAGACTGAAGGGTTTTTTCAGGTGCCAATGAGTGATCTATGGTTACACCGCGAAACACAAATGGATTACCGTTAGGGTCTAATAACTTTCCGCCCTCAACTTTCCACAGCGGATATGATATTGGCGACAACGCGAAGGCCGATGATGCAAGCATACAGCTACAGACTATGGCGAGGGACTTCCTGAACAATCGAATTATTTTTGACGTAGATTTTTTCATAACATTTCCTTTTGATAAAAAATAACGGTAGACGGAAAATAACGGCAGATAGAGGATTAATTATTTATAAAACAATTAATCACCTGCAAAAACGCAGTTGCACAAATGAACGGTGCGAACACAGCAATGACTGTGTACGTCGCCAGCTCACATTCGAATAAAACAACTGTTGGTGATGGAATAGAATATTGAATAAATTATTGGAATATAAAAACTAAACACGCTGCATCTGGTTTTTATTATTGTTGATACGCAGCTTGCATGGATAAGCGTGAAGACACAATTGGTTTACAGTTGATTCGACCGACAGAATTGCGAAACAGTTAGCAATTCCTGCCGGTGAGCTTGTGGAAATTTTGCCTATGGAAAATGCATTACATATCTATTTTTGTTTTGGCATGGATTTTAACATTTCAGCCAATCCCGCCCCAACCACAGCTGCCCCGCCCTGCGCCCAACCACCATCAACCGGAATGACTGCACCAGTGATGTAGGACGCAAAATCTGAACCTAAAAATAAACACGCATTGGCGATATCGTCAGTTGAACCCATGCGTTGTAAAGGCACAGATTTGGTCACGGCTACACGCATCCCTTCAGTAGGAGCTAAACGTTTCATACCCTCGGTGTTATCAATCGGCCCAGGGATAATCGAATTGATGCGTACACCTTCTGCGCCCCACTCCAAACATAACGTGCGAGTAATCATATCTACACCGGCCTTTGCAGCGCATACATGGCTCTGCCCTGCCATCGGAATTTCAGCTTGTGGGGCAGAAATATTAATAATGGATGCACCCGGTTTTTGCAGATGCGGATAAACCGCTTGCATTACATGGAAAGTACCGAGCAAATCAATTTCAATAACCGAGCGAAATCCGTTGGCCGACATTCCTGTCGCAAACGCCGGGAAATTTCCCGCTGCGCCGGAAACCACTACATCCAACTTTCCCCAAGCCGCAGCAATATCGGCAATGCCGTTTTTAATCGCTTCCGGCTCGCGCACATCGGCAGCAAATCCGCGTGCGTCAGCTGCGCCGAATTTTTTAAGCGATGCAACGGTATCGTCTACTTTTTCCTGTGCGCGACTAACAACCGCAACACGTGCGCCTGCTTTGGCAAAAGTTTCTGCAATACCGCGATTAATTCCGCTGGTGCCGCCAACAACAAGAACATTCTTATTCTGAAAATTAAAAGGTGTACTCATAATATTGTTCCAAATTAAAAGCGTGAGAAATCCGGTGCACGCTTTTCAAAAAAAGCAGTGACTGATTCTTTGCATTCTTCTGAAGCCAAACCTTGCGCAAAACCGGCGTATTCAGCTTGCAATGAAGCATCTACTGCGGATTGTGTCGCTGCGCGTAAAAGTGCTTTTGAACGGCGCACCGCTGCTGGAGGCTGTTGCGCAAGGCGATTAATTTTTGCAGCCGAATAGGCAGCTAATTCTGCTTTCGGCATCGACTTGGTGACAAGACCAAGGCTTGCTGCTTCGGCGCCGGAAAAAGGCTCGCCCAATAAAAACAATTCCGCCGCTTTCTGCTGCCCAACCAAACGTGGCACCAAATAACTACTCGCATATTCCGGGCACAGGCCCAAATTAACAAATGGCAACTGCAAACGCGCATCATCGGCGGCATATACCAAATCACAATGCAACAATAAGGTAGTACCGATCCCCACCGCATGGCCACTCACCACCGCAACCACCGGTTTTGCGCAACCGCGCAGGGCATTCATAAAACGCACCACCGGGTGCTGGTCATGGATCTGCGGCTCATTCATAAAGTCCAGCAAATCATTGCCGCTGGTGAAGAACTCATCCGTTCCGGTAAGCACCAGAACACGCACTTCCGCATCAGCATCCGCACTGCCGACCAAATCGGCCAAGGCCGCGTACATCGCCAGTGAGAGCGCATTTTTACGGTCGGGACGGTTCATGCTCAGGGTAAGAACCCGGTTATCAAGCCGGGCAACTACTTGGGGGATAGGGCTGGTTATCATTATAGAATCCTTGTTAGGCATAAGTGGAATGAGTATAGACAAATCGCCCGCCCCTGCGCAGACCACCATCACAGGTGCGGCAATAGCCCATAACAGATGGCATCCCCCACCCCGCGCGGGTACAATTCGCAGCCGAAATATTAAACCGTATATTAAGTATTCAATAAGCTGACCCAACCCTATGAATATCCGCGAATTACTGAACGAAAAAGTCCTCAATGCCATGGCTGCTGTGGGCGTACCTGCCGACCTGCCCGCCCTGATTGCCCCCGGTAAAAAAGCCGGTTTTGGCGATTACCAAGCCAACTGCGCCATGGGCGCCGCCAAAGCCATGGGCACCAATCCGCGCGAATTGGCCGCCAAAATTGTTGCGGCATTGGATCTGGCCGGAATCGCTGAAAAAGTAGAAATCGCTGGCCCGGGTTTTATCAATATCGACCTCAAATCCGAATGGCTGGGTGAGCAGATAGCCAAAGCGCAAACCGATGCCCGCTTGCAAGTAGAACAAGTTGCTGCACCGCAAAATGTGGTGATCGACTACTCAGGCCCTAACCTCGCCAAAGAAATGCACGTCGGCCACCTGCGCTCCACCATCATTGGCGATTCACTCGCGCGCTTGCTGGAATTCCAGGGCCACAACGTCATTCGCCAAAACCACGTAGGCGATTGGGGTACACAATTCGGAATGTTGATCGCCGAATTGGAAGAACAATTGGGAGCTAAAGGCGATGAAGCCATGGCCCTCAAAGATCTGGAAGTGTTTTACCAACAAGCCAAAAAACATTTTGACGATGATGAAGCCTTCGCCAATAAAGCGCGCGACTACGTTGTGCGTTTGCAATCCGGCGATGCACAAATGCTCAAACTCTGGGAGCAATTCAAAACTATTTCACTGCACCACAGCACCGAAATTTATCAGCAGCTGAATGTCACATTAAAAGACACAGACGTGCGCGGCGAAAGTTTTTATAACAACGATTTAGCGCCCGTCGTAAAAGAATTACAGGATCAAGGCCTCGCGGTAGAAAGCGACGGCGCGCAAGTGGTATTTCTGCAAGAACTCGCCGACAAAGAAGGCAATCCATCGCCGATGATTATCCAAAAACAAGGCGGCGGATTTTTGTATGCCACAACCGATCTGGCCGCACTGCGCTATCGCGTTAACACATTGAAAGCCAATCGCATTATGTATTTCATCGATGCGCGTCAATCGCTACACATGCAACAAGTATTCACCCTTTCACGCAAAGCAAAATTTGTTGGTGAATCGGTAAGCCTTGAGCACCTGGCGTTCGGCACCATGATGGGTAGCGATGGCAAACCTTTCAAAACCCGCACCGGCGGCACCGTTAAATTGGCTGAGCTACTAACCGAAGCCGTTGAACGCGCAACTACCTTGGTAGGCGAAAAGAATTCTGAATTAACCAGCGATGAAGTTGCCGAAATTGGCCGCAAGGTTGGCATAGGCTCAGTGAAATACGCTGATCTCTGTAAAACCCGCACCAACGATTACGTATTCAGCTGGGAATCCATGCTCAGCTTTGAAGGTAACACCGCGCCCTATTTGCAATACGCCTACACCCGCGTACAAAGTATTTTCCGCAAAGCCGGTATCGCGCCTGAATCACTGCAAAATGCCATAGTAATCGGCACCGAGCAGGAAAAAACGCTCGCAATCAAATTGCTGCAATTTAGCGAAGTGTTAGACCAAGTAACCCGCGAAGCAATGCCACACCTGCTCTGCACCTACCTCTACGAAATCGCCAGCCTTTACATGACCTTCTACGAAGCCTGCCCGATTTTAAAAGAAGGCGTAGAACCCGAAATCCGCGACAGCCGCTTACGCTTGTGTCACCTTGTAGCCAGAACGCTTGAGCAAGGTTTGGATTTGTTGGGGATTGAGGTTATGGAGAAGATGTAACCTAACAGGAAAAGCCACGCACAAATGCGTGGCATTTTTTGCACGAAAACCGACTTTTCATACAGGCTGATGCAAATATTCAAATACTCCTTCACTCGCATCAGGCTTCCAACCTAGATCAATAGCATTTTTAATACACAGCTCAATCAACTTCGGCGTTACAGATCCAACTACAAAATTAATAGCTGAGTCGGGCCGAGAAAATGTGAACGTAATATGCAATATGGAACCGTTTGAATCGAGCAACTCGACTGCAGCCGTCATATTTGAACCTAAACAATCCTGAGAGTATGTAGGTTTTGCTCTAACGAACCATAAGAATTCAGATCCATTAACAATAATTTTTCTACTTCCTTTCTTGGGTAAGCTCATTTTTAATTTTCCAAATACTCTGATGAAAAATTCTTACAATTCTCATCATTTTTAATTAAAAGTAGTTAAAGCAACTTCATCGTCAGGATAATTATTGTTTAAGGAAAGACGACTAGTTAGTGTTGAAAATTGATTTTCAAGAGCCTCTATTTTGTTGATCAATATCGCAACCACACAGATAGCACTTTTTAGTTGGGATCCTGAGATCAAAAAAGCTATCACCCCGAAAAACTTGTTTCGCTCGACAAACGGGACATTTTAAAAGGTACGCATACCCTATGGTGAAGATACCGAAACCCAGCCCCATAACAAAATGCCATGTCAAAAAATCTGTGCTCTGATCATTGTCAGAATCCAGGATGTTGTGAATAACCCCAAAAGCGAACATTACTGAAATCAGAAAAATTAGCTTATTCCTTTTTGTAAATTTCATAAATTCTTCCATTCAAAAAACCAGTAAAAATTAGTTAACTGATACATTTTATTTATTATTCGAATTAAATTTTAAACTTACGACATCACCAATAACCCTTCTTAATAACGTCGGCTTATAGCTCTTAAAAGCATCAGCAATGGGAGTTATGTCTCGATCAGATCCTTCTGAATTTTCCGGCCCAATCCAGTATCTACTGCTGTCTCCATAAGGTTCCCATATAATAAATTTTACATCTTCATATTCGAACCAGATTAATGCATCATCTGACTTTGAAAATGCCTTTCTATTTTTTATATTTGTAACATCCTTAACTGAAAATAGTATATTGGCCATTACAGCCTTGTTGAGATAGATATTATCAATTTCAAATGCTATTAACTTACAACCTTCACTGGTTTTACAAGGATAAATTTTCATAAAGCTTGCCCATTAACCTACCAAGTCATTACCATCCCCCCACGAATCAAGCCATGATCAACTAGCAAGCCACATCAGGTAATGGTCATCCAAATTCCCAATTTTAGTTATTCTTAACACTCCCAAAGCTTGAACCCGCTGGGAAAATGTAATCTAATCCCAGCTTATAAGCGATTGGCTACCGCACAATCCATAATTATTAGTTAGATACATTTCGGCACTGCTCGGTCATATTTACCTTAATTCATAATAATGATCCGTATTTACGGAGGTAAAGATGAAACTACTCAGCATTTTCCTCACAGCCGCACTCATCCTGCTTGGCATTCGTTATGGCGTGCTGTATCTGGACAACCAGACGCTGCAGCAACAACTGGCCCAGCAACAAGCTGATTTTGACAACCGTTTGCTGCAAGAACGCACGACCTACCAGAAGAAAATTGACAGTCTGCAAGACTTTATCAGTTTTGGGCAAAATGCCTTGCCTGCGATAAACAACACGACTGCTGCAAATTCCACTACACCATCAACCAAGATGAATGAGTTTGCCAGTATCCAGCAAGAAAACCTGAATCGTACCCTGGAAAAAAAATATGCACTGCTGATGTCAAAACTTGCATTAGCAGGTCAAGCGCGTAATGAGCTACAGGATTTACTACTGCAACGCGAGCAAATATTAGGTGCGAGTAGCATTGGCTATTACTCGTCGCAAGCTGATACCGAAGAGGCAATCCGCAAACAGCAGGATAGCCTGTTGGAGATTGACCGCCAAATTGCACTCCTGCTGCACTCACCAGAAGACAGGAAAACCTATGAGCTGCTTAAAGATTCAGCCTACGAACAATATCAAATGAATAACTTCTTCGATCAGGTACAAGCGGACATACCTATTCCAGCCGATAAACGTGAAACACTCCTGCTCAGCAAGCTGGAGCAAAAGCAGGAATTTAACCGCTACCTTGAGGCTGCAGGGGAAAGCATCAATAAAGCTTCAGCAGAAGAAAAACCTGTTTTAATCGAGAAGGCACAGGAAGCTCTGGTTTCTTACAAAGATAATTATTTAGCTATCGCGCGCACAAATTTAAACGAGGCGCAATTTGATGCGCTGAGTGAACATGAACAAAAGCACTTTAATGAAATGTGGGAGAGTTTAAAAGCGGGATGGGTAACGCAATAGCCACTCCTAAGTGAATGCCTTTTGCTTGTTATCATTAAAAAGTTTGAGAGAGATAATCAGGAAAAACCATGAGAAAAAATATTTTTAGAAACCAATCTGTTTTTACTATTGCTGTATCAACATTAGCACTAACGCTATCTGCAACATTGATAAGTTGCCAACATATTTCACCCTCTGCGCAACTCACCGGTTTGGCATTCGAGCAGAAACCATTGGCAAATGCGCAAATTCGACTGATCGATACCAATGGCAAGCGGCTACAGACGACCACAGATGCAGAGGGCAGATATCAACTAGCATTGGACGGAATTAAATCTCCCCTACTCCTTTCTGTAGTGGCCGACGGAAAACCGGAAGACTGTGTACAGAACGCGAAGTTGCGTCCTATCTGTATGGCAGCAATAATTGAAAAAGTTAGCGATTCAAAACAACAGATCGGAAATATTAACCCGCTCACTGACCGCATAGTATCCGATGTCGCCGTTGCTCAAGGTTATATTGGCCCGCAACAATGGGTTAACAGCGGAAAAGTGCCGTCCACTATCGCCAACCAAATTGATACTGCGCGCAGTGAGGTTCGCAAAGGTTTTGCACAAGCGTTGCAATTATCAGGCGTTAGCGATCTGGCAAACTTTGATCCAACGACTTATCCAATCGCTGCAAATGATAAGATCACTAACATTTTTTCCCTGATCCATCACAATCGCAATTACGACAGCAACAGTGGTGAGACTGGGCACACAACTCTAACTGATATCAGCTTCCGCCCGATTACCGGACTACTCCCCAATGGGGCCTATGAGAGCTTTGATCTGGCTCGCGCGCAGCAAGAGTTACAGCAAATTAAAACTGCGTACAAACGTATTTTTATTGTGGGCGATTCGACATCCGCTGTGTATGAGCAATTGCGCTTTCCACGTATGGGTTGGGGCCAGGCACTTGCTGCGCAATTTAAAGCAGATAGCAGTGTTGCGGTGATTGTAGGTTCCCGTGCAGGTCGCAGCTCACGCGATTTTTATAATGGCCGCTGGTTTGCACAAATGGAATCGCTAATCCAACCGGGTGATTATGTTTTTATCAATCACGGCCACAATGACCAAAACTGCGATTCAATCCGCGAGCTACGCGGCACTGCAGATGTAAAAAACCTTTGCACTTATCCCAACAATACTGAAGGACAACCGCAATTTCCCGATGACCAGCAAGAGTTATCATTTCAACATTCGCTGGAGCGGTATATAAAAATTACGCGGCAACACAAGGCAATCCCGATCCTGTTTACACCGACTGCGCGCATTAAAAATGCTCAAGGCCAGCAAGCAACACCAATAGCACATAGCCACTTTATTAGCCAAAACCCGCAGCGCCGTTATTTATTTGTGGGTGATTACACCCAAACCATTCGCAATACCGCTACTGCCAATGCAGTCCCGTTGATTGACTTGGAAGGCGCTAGCATCCAGTTTGCAAACAACCTGAAAGGAGAAGATTGGAAAAATTATTGGTTAGTCGTTGATCAAGCGGTAAACAGTTTTTACTCCAATGGTGTTGCGGGTAGCACCCAAGCGCCTGATGGCACTCACTTTCAACAACGCGGTGCAGAAGCTATGGCAGGATTGGTAGCGAAAGAAATTAAAAACAATGCGGAGTTAAAAGAGCTTGGAAAGTTATTGAAATAGATATGTGCGGGCACAGGGAGATTTCCTTGTGCCTGTTATTGCTCTGTTAGCAATCTGTCTATTCTTCGTAAATGACCGATCAATGGTGATGAGTTAAGGTTAAGCACAGAAAAATATTGCTCGGCCATAGGTGCAACACCGCAATTATTGGGCAGCTGCAATTGTTGTTCGATCATAAAATACAGGCGCGGCAAAAAAATAAACTGCAGCCATTGCGGAAATGTCATGGTATCCACAGCGAATGGCTGCTCACTAGCAAGCGCCTCTTCGGAGATCATATCAGCATCCCACAGCTGCAACTCGCGTAGTTCTTTTTCGATATCCATCAGGATTTCAGCAGCAGTGACCTGAATGTTGTTCATGATGTTAACCAATGAATATTTATAGATTCTGTTGGGGTTCGCAAGCTCACCGCCAACCTACGATAGCACCCTGTAGGTTGGTGCTGAGCGTAGCGATGCCCAACACATTTATTTATGAATGACGTGCGTAAACGGAGGCAATGAATTTAAAATCGCTTTGCCATAACGCTTCGTCACAATCCGGCGATCCAGCAAACTGATCTTTCCGTTATCCGTTTCGGTACGCAACAAACGACCGCAGGCCTGGATTAATTTGAGCGATGCATCAGGCACAGTGATTTCCATAAAGGCATTGCCGCCGCGAGCTTCAATCCATTCCGACAAAGCGGCTTCAATCGGATCATCCGGCACAGCAAAAGGTAATTTGGCGATAATTACGTGAGTGCAATATTTGCCGGGCAAATCCACACCTTCCGCAAAGCTCGCCAAACCAAACAGCACACTGCCCTGCCCGTCATCGATTTTCTTTTTATGCTGCACCAGCATTTCCTGCTTGGAGTTATCGCCTTGCACCAAAATAATATCGCGCAAGTCTTGCGGCATATCTTCAAAAACATCGAGCATTTGTTTGCGCGATGAAAACAACACCAGCGTGCCCGCATCAGGATCAATCAAATTCGGCAAGTCATCAATAATCGCCAGCGTGTGCGCATCGGCATTAGTTGCTTCTACAGCTGCAGCGGGAATCTCCAAGGTTGCCTGTTGGAAATTAAAGGGGCTTGGTACAACTTGATAGTGCGAATCGTTAGGTGTGCCCGCACGCATTTGGAAGCGATGAAAGTTGCCCAGCGCCGTTAAAGTTGCCGAAGTGATCACCGCACCGCAGGCTTTTTCCCACAAACTGTATTCCAATGTTTTGGAAGCGAGTATCGGGCTGGAGCAAACTTCAAGATCCATATTACCACTTGCATCCACTGGCGTTAACCAGCGCGCTTTTGGTACTGATGAGGGAGTATCGGGTGTTGCAAAACTTGCCCACAAATCACGGTTTGCTTCGGAGCGCGCTTGCCAGGTGCCAAGAATTGGATAATGGTTTTCCAAATCGATTTTCGGAACCGGGCAATGAGCATCCTCCATCGCCTCGTTTATTTCATCGCACATTTTTTTGAGCAATTCACTCAGACGATCAAATCCTTTGTAAAGCTCAACACAGGAAATAACTAAATCTTGCGGCACTACACCGTTATCAAAACGGTAATGCGATTGGCGATCATCAAACGCGATGGATTGAGCGAGCTGTTCGAATACAGGATACAACTGATCAAGGCGCTGCTTGCAATCGATTAAGGCTGCAGGCAATTGCTCACCATAGCGATCTACATTGCCTGCACCGCTGATAACACCGAGCATAGCGCCAAGGGATTTATTGCACTGATCCAACCATTTACTGGTCGATAACATACGGCTGTGATGCGCAAAATGATTAAGCGCTTTTTGCGGCAGGTGATGGCCCTCGTCGAACACATAAATTGTATCTTCCGGCGCAGGCAAAATCGCACCGCCACCAAGCGCCAAATCAGCAAGCACCAGATCATGGTTGGTAACTATGCAATCGACTGAATGCATTGAATCGCGCGCTTTAAAAAAGCTGCAGGCCGTTACATTTGAACAGCGGCGCCCGGTGCACTGGCGATGATCTGTGGTAATAATTTGCCACTCGTTTTGTTCGAGTGCTTGTGGCCAAGTATCGCGCTCACCATTCCAGCGATTACCGGCAAGAGCTTCCATCATTGATTGATAAAGTTTAATTCCCTGGGCAGAAACACTGGGGAATTCATCTTCATAAAGCGCACGGGTTGGATTGGTGCCGCTTTCGTATTCAGCAATCACATTATCGAGCTTGCTCAAACACAAATAACGCCCACGGCCTTTGGCGAGGGTAAACGAAAAAGATAATCCGCTATTACGATGTAATTCAGGCAGGTCTTTATTAACAATTTGTTCTTGCAGCGCAACGGTCGCGGTGGACACCACCAGCTTTTTGCCCAGCGCTTTTGCCATCACAATAGCAGGCAGCAAATACGCGATAGTTTTTCCCGTACCAGTGCCGGCTTCCACTACACAAATGTGACCACCAGCGCGCTCAACAATTTCACGATGATTTTCATCATCCAGCTCAATGCTGCCGAGTGTTTTCGCAATTTCGGCAATCATCAATTTTTGGCCGTAACGGGACTTTAACCCTTTGTTTTCCAAAAATTGGCTGTAAGCACCTTGAATCTGTTTTTTGAGCGCATCAGTTAGCATTCAGCGAGCTTACTCACAACCGGATTGGCATAGATACCCAATGCAATTTCACGCTGGCCTTCCGGGATCGCATTCATACGCGCTTCAAATTCGGCGCGCTCAGCGGCGAGTGCAGCAGGATTGTAAGGCTGATTTTTTGCACCGTAGTTAACTGCAGGTACTTTGCCGTGCAGAATTTCGTAAGCGAAACAGTTAGTCGCATGCAATACATAATTGCTCAGGATTTGATGATCCAAGGCTGCAACCAACTCATCAGTATCGGCGTAGTTACCATCGAGTACATCGCCAAATGCCAAGTGCACATTACCTTTGTGACCCGCAATGCCCATCGCAATACTTTTCACATCTTCATGCTCTTCTTTTTGATAGCTGCCTTCAGTGCGCTGTAAATATAATTCGCGCGCTTTGGCTGCATCGCAAGGATCAATCTCGTAAGAAATCGATACGGGTACGATGCGCAATTGGCGAATGTAATCCGCCAGCTCTTCAGTTTTGGGTTTATTCAGCGCGATCATTCCCAGCACTGCAGAATTGGTTTTATCGCAGCCGTCTTTTGCACGGCCTTCGCGCTGGGCAATCCAGATACTGGAGTGCTCGTTGCAAATGGAGTGGTAGATATAGCTCGACAAATATTTAGCTGCTTTTAATTTTTCACGCGGCGCTTTGGCGGAGCGGTTGACGATAAAACTTTTGTTCAAGCGCATTAAATCCGAAACGAAAGGCTTGGTGAGCAAGTTGTCACCAATCGCGATGCGCAAGGTGTTGCTATCGTTGTGGTACAACGTCCAGTTAACAAATGCCGGGTCCATCGCGATATCGCGGTGGTTGCTGATAAATAAATACGCGGTGTTTTTATCCAGCTTATCCAGACCTGATGAGGTGAGCGCTTTGACGCGAGTGGTAATCATCGCCGCCATGTATTTCTCAACAACGTCCTGAAATCCTTTTACATCAGTAATGCCCGAGAGTTGCTGCTTCAGCTTGGCGCGCACCACTGGTTTTAATAACCATCCCAACCAACCGTTAAGCGACGGAAACCGGAGACGGGTTACAGCATCGACCAATTCGGGATCGGCCAACATGCGATCCAATGTCGGGCGCACTTCGTCATCGCGGTAAGGACGGATATCATCAAATTCATTCATAGCGGAAGGTCATCACTCGGAGATCAACTAACGTTAGGTCTGGCATAAGTCGCTATTAAGTCTGGCACAAGATTACAAAACCGAATTAGCGACTATGATGGCGCTGGAGGCTTGGCTAATTGGCGCTACCCAGCGAAAATAGGCGCACAAAATACCGAAAAGAGCCACAAAATGCCACCAAAAACGCTGCTATCCGATACCAATGCCACCTGCCCCTGCGGCTCGCAAAAAACACTGGGCGCCTGCTGCCGGCCCTTCATTGAGGGTAAATCTGCGGCCGCCACCGCCGAGCAACTAATGCGCTCGCGTTACAGTGCCCACGCGCTGCTCGCGATTGATTACCTATGGGAAACCTGGAGCCCTGAACAGCGCCTGCGCTCATCACAAGCGGATATTCGCACCTGGGCCGAAAGCTGCGACTGGCTGGGGTTGCAGATCCTCTCAACTCAACAGGGCCAAGCTAGTGACAGCCAGGGCATAGTGGAGTTCATCGCGCTCTATCGCCAGAACGGGAAATTGCAACAGCACCACGAAGTGTCACAATTCAAAAAGGTGCTGGGTAAATGGCTTTACGTTGATCACCAACCATAAAACTGAAAAATATCCTTGGCAAAATGTGACTTATCCGCCGATATGGATAAAAAACCACCGTTTGTGCCGCTATATATTCGACTCATCGACTTTCGCTGCTTAAACTGCGCCGCACGTCATAAGCTACAAAAGTAATAAAAGCAGCTACACTCGTTTTGTCCCTATAGATCAAAGTGCCATTCACGCCAACGCTATGAAAATTCTTCTGGTTGAAGACAGCGCAACACTCCGCTTTGCCATGCGCAATTACATTATTGACGCGGGTCACGAACCCTTGCTCGCGCGCAGTGGTGAAGAAGCATTGCAGCTGCTGGAAAACACGCCGGTCGATATGATCATTATGGATGTGGAGATGCCTGGCCTGAACGGTTTTGAAACCACACGTTTGATTCGCGAATGGCTCGCCGGTCACTGGATTCCGATTATTTTCGTCACCGGATTAAATGAAGATGAAAATTATCGCGAAGGTATCGAAGCGGGCGGCGATGATTATTTAATCAAGCCTGTTAGCTTTATGATCATTAAGGCGAAAATTCGCGCAATGGAGCGCATCGCCGAAATGCGCGATCAACTTCATCGCCTCAATTCCGAATTGGAAGCATTAAGCCAACTCGATAGCCTCACCCACATTTACAACCGCCGCACCTTTAATGAACTGGCGCAACAACAATGGTCGCTCGCCAAGCGTCATCAACAGCCAATCAGTGCGCTGATGATCGATGTTGATCATTTCAAATTATTCAACGATCACTACGGCCACCCGGCGGGCGATGCCTGTTTAAAGAAAGTCACCCAGGCGATTAAAAGTTGCTTGCACCGCAGCGCGGATATTTTAGGCCGCTACGGTGGTGAAGAATTTATTGTGCTCTTGCCCGAAACAGATGCCAAAGGCGCAATGCGCGTTGCGCAAGCGATCAGCGAAGCAATTGAAAGTATCCAGATGCGTCACGATGTATCGCCCTCCAGCAATTTGGTTACCGCCAGTATTGGCGGCGCGACTTGTTTGCGCACCACTGGACACGATTTGGAAGAGTTAATTAAGAACGCCGACCGCGCACTCTATAAAGCAAAACGCGCGGGGCGCAACCGCAGCTGGGTTGATGAAGTTGCCACCCACAAGACATTGCTGCTGGTAGATTCCAATCAGGAATTGGTTCGCCACTTCAGCGCATTGCTGCAACCGCATTTCAATTTGTTAACCGCTGAATCGCACAAAGAATGTTTGGAGCTGGCGGTTGATTTGCATCCGGATTTGATTTTGCTTGGCAGCAATATTGTGAACACTGAAGTGGGAACAGAGCTGTGCAAAATTCTGGCGCGCACGCCAAAGACTGCAGGAATAACGCTTGCCCAAGTGAGCGAATCATCTGACGACAGTAAACTGGAACAAGCAAAAGAACTCGGTATTAGAGGAAGTTTTGATAAATCCCTCAGTGGCCCTGCGCTGCTGAATAAAATCATCCAGTTAATTCACTAACTGTTTTTCGTCCGCACAAATTAAAAAATCCGCGCAAGTACTGCTTGCGCGGATTTTTTATTTAATCGATTACTGCCAATAAATCAGCAGATTAATTCGAGCGCAATGAATTGTACCAATTTACTTCGCGCGAAAATTTATCCACTTGATCAGCCACATCCAACACCAGCGCGAATAATGCCATACGCACTAACACACCGTTATCGGTTTGACGGAAGATGGCGAGGTTTGGATTTGCATTCAAATCGTTATCCAATTCATTGGCGTCAGCGCGCGAATCACGCGGCAGCGGATGCATGATGACAGTGTTAGGTTCGCAGAATTGGGTGTAGATAGATTGATTCAATCGGAAGCGACCGCGATATTGATCCGCCTCTTCTTTGCTCGCAAAACGCTCCTCCTGGATACGGGTGGAATAAGCGATATCGATGTGCGAAATGCTCGCAGTCAAATCGTCAGTCACTGACACTTTGTGGCCAGCATTGCGCAGATCTTCAACGATATATTCCGGCATCGCCAATTCTTTGGGTGATACCAATGTAACGCTGATGTTGTCGAACACACATAAGAGTTTACATAGCGAGTGCACCGTACGGCCGTGTTTCAAATCGCCGATCATGGCGATACGCAAACCATCAATAGTGCGATTTTTGGAGCGCAACTCTTTGCGGATAGTGTACAGATCCAGCAGCGCTTGCGTTGGATGTTCGTTGGCGCCATCGCCGCCATTCAGTACCGGTACCCGGCTACCTTCGGCGAACTCAGCCACCGATCCCGCTTGCGGATGGCGCATACAGATCACGTCGCTATAACCGGACAGCACTCGCGCCGTATCAAACAGCGATTCACCTTTGGTCAGTGATGAGCTTTCAAAACCGGTGGTTTCGCGCACATTGCCGCCCAACAGGTTGAATGCAGAACCAAAACTCACCCGTGTACGCGTGCTCGGCTCGAAAAACATATTGCCCAGAATTGCTCCCTCCAACACCCGCGTCACCTTGCGGCGTAAGGCGTAGGGTTCCATGGAGTCGGCCACGTCGAAAATGCGCTGGATATCAGCACGTTCAAATTGTTTGATGGAGAGAATGTGCGCGCCGGTAAAGTTCACAAGAGTTCCTTAGCGGAAACCGCTGGCAAGGAAGGCATTAGCCCGGAAGAGTGAGATTGAAAACGGGCGCCATTTTAGCGGCAGCAAGGCTCGGATACCAACGGCATCGGCGAAAAATATTGCCTCAGATCAATTCCCGGTAGCGAGTTAATCTACCGGGATCAAACTGACCAGCGCCGTATCCGCGCGCCGCTCTTTGGTCGGCAGCGACGGCGCAAGGCGCAACATCGCCTCCTGCGCAGTCGCGCGATAGGTAGTCAATTTACCACCCATAATCGATAACACCCGTGGGCGAGCTTCATCATCCACCGCAAACATCACCTCACGCGGGCGGGCGAAGGCATTTTTGTCGCTCCGGGGTAAGACACGCAAACCGGCCATTGTTTCCACCGCGCCTGCTTCGGGAAGCACAAGGTTCGGGAAGTAGTGGCGCAAGGTCGCCAGCAGATAATCCCGCTCCTCCGGCGAACATGTCGCCTTTTCGGGTGCATCCTTGTGGACTTTTTCAGTCGTACCGACCAACAAACGCCCTTCCCACGGCAACACAAATACTGCGCGTTTATCCTGCGGAGCTTCCAGATAAAAATACTGATCCAACACTGGTGGCAGCAACAAATGACTGCCCTGCACTAGCTCAATCGACGGTGATGACAAAGCCGGTGTGATGCGCGCCAAAACATCGCCAGCCCAAGGCCCCGCGCAATTAACCAATACACGGCAACTGATCGATTCATGACCTTTGGCGGTTTCGATATCCACTTTGCAGCACTGCCCGTTGCGCTCAGCACCAACAAAACGCGCTGGCATCAGCAGGTCTGCCCCCAATATCACTGCCGATTGCAACACCGAACGGGTCAAGGCGGCATCGTCAGTCTGGGCTTCGTAATAGCGAAACACAGCTTTGAGTTTATCCTGCCGCAAACCGGTCAATGACGACCAATTGTCGCGCCCCAACTGGGTAAACAGCGAATCTTTGTTCAGACCCGCCAACAGCGAATAAAGGCTGAGCCCGGCACGGATGGTTAGCGGGGAACGGGTTGAATCTTCATAAAGGGGAATATGCAGCGGTCGTAATTTCACCAGCTCAGGCGCCAAGCGCAACAACAGCGCCCGCTCATGCAGGCTTTCACGCACCAGACCGAATTGGGCTGTTTCCAAATAACGCAGACCGCCATGGATCAACTTGGATGACTTACTCGACGTACCCGCCGCTGGCGCAGTTTGTTCTACCACCAGAACCGAATACCCGGCAGCCGCAGCCGCTTGCGCAACTCCAGCCCCCTGGATTCCAGCCCCAATGACGACAATGTCATATTTCATTCTTATACTTCCCGCATCAATAACAGGGGAAGTATAGAACAGGGATGTAAAAATGTTCGACGGCAGAACGGTGCTTTTATATTAGGGTGTTTTAAGAACGCCCGGTGATATGTTCGATATGCAACATTCCTGCGCAGCCCGCGAATTTCACACAGTGAAAATCAAATCCTTCACCCACGCAACGCGGCCTCAATTTTGGCGACGTCGATTTTTTTCATGGTCATCATCGCGTTAAAAACGCGCTTGGCTACAGCGGGATCAGGATCTGCGATGCCCTTGCTGAGTATGACGGGAGTGATTTGCCAGGACACGCCCCATTTATCCTTGCACCATCCGCATTCGCTTTCTGCGCCGCCGTTGTTGACGATTGCATTCCAGTAACGATCCGTCTCAGCTTGATCGTCTGTTGCAATCTGGAATGAAAAAGATTCGCTTTGCTTGAAGACATCACCGCCGTTTAATCCAATGCATGGAATTCCAAACACGGTAAATTCCACCGTCAGCACATCGCCTTCTTTACCGGATGGATAATCACCCGGCGCGCGGAATACCGCACCTACCGATGAATTGGGAAATGTTTTGGCGTAAAAACGCGCAGCGTCTTCGGCTTCACGATCAAACCAAAGGCAAATTGTATTTTTTGCTTGCGTGGCCATATCAGGCCTCCATCGTAAAATTATTTATGCGTGGCGAAATAATCTGGAAAGAGTCCAGGCCTAAAGCCTGACCGATCCCTCGATTGAATCATCCATCGTTTTACCCGTGATCGCACCAATCACCATTTTAATACCGGCAACAGCGAAACCGTGTTTGGTATCCCAGTAATATCCTTCACGTGGTGCAACTTTCACAACGGAAATACGCGGATCATTTTCACCTTCGGTAAACCAGGTTTTAAAAATGGGCTGCCACAATTCCTGAATTTTTTGTTGATCGCGAGATGCGGTAGCAGTGCCTTTCAATACTAAAAAATCAGAATGTGCGGAACCTTGGAAATACAAAGTCACATCAGGATTAATCGCAATTTCCTGATTCTTGTGGCTATCACTCGCACTGAGGAACCACAGGTTTCCTTCTTCATCAACCTGTTGCACACCCATAGGGCGAGTCCCACTTGATCCTGCAACCGCAACAACAGTGCTAAAGAAACAACTTTCTGCTTTATCAATAATATGTCTAATTTTTTCGACTGCTGCTGCGCCGTTTAAATCTTCGTGGTTGTGTTCAGTTTGATTTTTGTTGATCGAATCCATATAAACCTCGGCATGATGACGTTATAAAAGTGAAACAACAGGTAGGATATTTCCTGCACCCTACACCCACTTTTATTAAGCGAACCGTGCGGTAAAGAACCAAGGGCGGTTATTGCAGCAGATGATTTTTTCTAACCACAACAACCAGACTCTTTTTTCACACCGTATTCATCGTGCAATTTCCACCAGATATAAGGTTCAGATTGCGGCCAACCGGCGGGAGAATCCTCCCAATTTTCCTGCCGTCCCAGCGGAGTTAAATCAAGGAAAGTCCACACACTTCCCAAGTGTTCAATACCGCGATCAACACCTAAATAGGTGTGATAAATATTGCCGGAGTCCTGTAAGAAAACCGTTATACCGTGGCTTTGTTCGCCAAGAAAATCAGGATTAAAACTGTCAGTAGTGGAATACCAGGGAATATCCCAACCCATACGTTTTTTGAGTTGGACGATTTCATCAATCGGCGCGCTGGCAATTATTACAAACGTTGTGTCGCGCGCATTCAAATGCGCAAGGTGCCCTACCATATCGGTAAACATGCAACATCCCGGGCAAGGTGATTCATCCGCAGGCTTGAGCATATGGTGATAAATAATTAATTGGCGGCGCCCATCAAATAACGCATGTAAATCAACCTCGCCTTGCTCGCCGGTAAACACATAAGGTTTTGTGACCGCGACCATCGGCTGACGTCTGCGCTCAGCAGCCAATGCATCACTTGCGTGCGTGAGCGCTTTTTCTTTTGCGAGCAATTCCTCATGGGCTTTTTGCCATTCCGCCTGGCTTACCACCGGCGGCAAGGCTTTTAAGGGCGCGGGCGTTTTTTGGGGATTCGACATGACAATCTCCTTTGTTGGTATGGATATAGCTTATTAAAACGTTGGACAATCAGACTGCTCAAGAACTCACAGATCTGACCATCTTTTAAGGTTAGTCGAATGGGAAGTCTATTTATCGACAGCCGTTAACCAAAAAAAGATAAAAAGTTTGTCACGTAGATGTACCAGTGACGATATTTACTCGTATCGGGCCGCGATCACTCACCCAAGAGTCAAGAGATAGCATATGCCGCTCGCAAAATTTGATTATTCGCTCGATTACAAAAACCTGAACCTTCGCGATCAGCCAGAGCTTTACCGCACAGGAATTGGCGAGCAAGGTGTGTTGTTGGTCGAACCCTACAAAAGCGAAATACTCCCGCACTGGAAATTCAAAACACCAGAACTCGCTGAAAAATCTGCGCAGAAAATTTATGCGCTGTTTAGAGAATATGTAAAAGAGGAGGATTTCATCGGCGCCGATATGGCTCGGAAATTTCTGCAAATGGGTTACACGCGCAGCCGCCGTTATGCAAACCACAAAAGCGGCAAAAAATACGATGGCCCGGTACCAGATGATAAAAAAGGCCAAAGTGGTGCACACGGCAGAGAGGTTTTACCCAACACACCGGATGAAGAAAAGGCCCGTAGTGCGGAGATTTTTTATGAGGTCTGGCAGAAAGCTAAAAATAATAAGAAGTACCAAGCGATGCTGGTTGCGCATAAAGACACATGGAAAGAATAAAAGCACTCACAAAATACTGAGTTGCGTGCCAAATAGTTTTGATTGAATCCCACGAATTACCAGATGAACTACCGGACACTACTAAATACTTATTGAGACTGTTAGTTTGCACCAGTTGTATGATCTTTACGCCACCAATTCATCACACGCGAGAAGGAGTCGATTATGAAAGTGTCAGGATTCTATTCCGTATTTGCCAAATATCTTCTTTGTATTCTTTGTACCGCATGGGCATCCAGCGCATTTGCTTATTTAAAAGTTAGTTACGATAGCGGTGACCTCACATGGCAGAGCGAAGAACTCCGATTTGGGGACGAGGATTATGTCTATTACGGAGATTTCTTTATCGATCAAACGATCAGCTTCAATGTTGATTTTATTATTCCGGAATTTTCCGCTACCGAGCCAACGCATTTAATTTTCGATGACGTTATCAGTAATATAAGCACCTCCACTATATTTACTTCTCCGCTAATCACTAACAGTCGGTTTGAACTAACACCCGATCTCCCGCTGTACACTGCATGGAGCCTCACATTTGATGTTATTGATAACGCTCCCTTGGCAAACGGAACAGCAAGCGGCGGATCATTTTCGGTGGGCGGCTTAATTGAATTAAATCCAGACGGCTCAGGAGTTAGCTGGGGCAGTGCTAATTTTTTATATTATTGGAACAACTGGGTTTACAGAAGACATGATATGGAGTGGATATTAAATACGGATGTTCACTTCGCAAACTTTGAAAGCCCATTAACTATTGAAAAAATCTCCGTATCCGAACCCTTATCACTTGGATTGTTACTAACCGGATTAAGCCTGATTGCTTTTACCCGTCGAAAAACTAAAAGAATAAGTTAATTTCATCAACGACATCAGACAGATCTGTGCTGCCTGATGTCACTACCCTGTTGTATCCGCTTGTTCACTAAAATTTAAGGATTGAAAAATGAAAACTAAGAAATATCTTTTATCCACGCTATCCGCACTATTTCTGCTTGCTTTCGCACAAACAGCTTCGGCGCATATCTTATTTAATTATTCAACCTCTGAAATGAATTGGGCAAGCGAAAAAAGTTATCATCAAGATGGTAGCTCATTCGGCATGGACATTCTTTGGGGAACAAAATTTCAGTTTGATGTTAGCTTTATCACTCCCGATCTGGATTTTGATTTGGAAGAAATGGAAGTGAGAGCTTGGCAGTTTGAAAATCCTGTAATTAGTGTTAGTCCTTCGTATCCCTTCGAGACAATAGATATTGGAAGTAGTAGTTTTTGGCTTGAGGCATTCAAGATAGATGGCAACATCTACACAGAGTGGTGGCTAACGTTTGATATTGTTGGTACGAATGTGGTGAATGGTAAAGTCAGCGCCTCAATTGATTCTCGCGGCCAATGGGATTACATGGCGCTCCATGTAGAAGACATTCATTACACGAGATATCCATTCGATGGAATACTTGATATTGACGCAAAATATGAAGGTGAATATAACGGCGAATACTCAAGTGAATATCCCTACTTCGGCCGACTATTCGCTAAACACGTTTCCGTTCCCGAACCTTTAACTCCAGTCCTTCTTTTAACCGGCCTACTCGGTCTTTTTATTACACGCAAAATAAAGAAAAATCTCTCCATGCAAAAGGTGTCAACGCGAAGAGACGCTGTTACTCAAGCAGGTAGCTTTGCATCGCTTGATTTTGCCTGTATCAGGTCAAGTATTCTTCACTAATATTTAGGGATTGAAAAATGAAAGCTAAAAAATATTTTTTACCTGCAATTTCCGCATTGCTTCTGCTTACTTTTGTGCAAAGCGCCTCTGCGCATATGTTACTTACTTATGAAACAGCGGTGATGAAATGGACTGGCGAAAAGTCGCAGCTTCAAGATGGCACGCCACTATATCTTGATCTTTATTCAGGCGAGACGTTCCAATTTGAAATCAGCTTTGCACTTCCTGACATCGACTTTGATTCAATGAATGAACTGGAGGTGATAGAAAGAAGAATTAATAATGTAGCAACTAATGTCAGGTCTTCGGGGGTTTTCGAGACAAATACAATTGTGCACAGCACGTTTTGGTTTTTGGCATATAAATTTGAGGGGCAAATATACTCAGAGTGGAAGTCAATAGTTGATTTTGTGAATAACGATTTGCCAAATGGCACTACGGCACGGGCTTTTATTTACTCTGGTGGCAATACGGATTCCATGGGTCTGGTTGTGGATAATTTACACTACAGCAGATCAGGCTTTGACGAAGTTATTGATCTTGAAGCCGGATTCTACGGAGACTACCAAGGCGAATATCCAAATGATATTCCCGAATTCCCCAGATTCTCCGTTAAACATGTGTCTGTACCCGAACCGTTAACCCCAGCGCTTCTTTTGACTGGCCTGCTCGGTATTTTCGCAGCACGCAAAATAAAATCAAAAACCCTTTCAAGCAAGTAATCGCAAGGGCGCTGCTTGCTCTTGCTGCGCCCTACTCTAATTTTGTTAACTTAAATAACCCCACACCTGCTTTGTGCCAATGGCATAAAGCAGGCCAAACGTTAAACACACACCTGAGCTTACCAGCCAAAACGTTAGCGAGTTTTCCGGAAACATTGGCATTAACGGAATGAAGGCGACTCCACGCAGAAGGTAAATTACTGCAATCAAACATAACGCTGTGCGCAGCAAAGGTAGCTTTCTAATAACGCCAGCGCCGGACAAACCATAAAGAGTCCAAACCGTTAATATCGCCACGATGATAGAAGTAACAATAGTAGGATAAACATACCCTGCCTCCGCCATTAACGCCATCTGCTCACCCGCACCAAAAGCGCGATACCAATCACCACCAAAAACAATACAACCAAGATGAAGTAACGCAGCGAAGCCACTGCATATTGAGGCAAGAATCAGGAGAGAGTTTTTTTGCATGTTAGATCTCGCGTTTTTAATCAAACAAATTCGGAGCAGATTCTTACAAACTTTATTGACCAAAGAATAGACGACAGCACAACTAATTGAAACCGCAGCATATTTCATCAAATTGACAGCGCCACCCTCTTCCACTAATCTGCCCCCGCAGCAGCAAAATCTGCTGCCGGGTCTCTCAACCCCGACTACAAGACTGGCACAGAGCGTAATGCGCTTCGTGTCCTCGTTCAGCTATGCCTTTTGTTATGGCGGCTGGGCGGGGCCACCTTCGGGTGGGCCGGTGTTAGTCTTGACCGGTGTTGAGAACCCCGTTCAGTCGCCTCCATGATTCTCAACTCGTGGTGGCGGTTTCGCAATCAAGACTGTGAGACTCTATTATGGATAATATTACCCCTCTGGTGCCCAGCACCGACTCCAATTGCGTCGTTACTCTAAATCCCTTTCAAAATGCGTTTTACCAACAAAGCTGCGTAGAAATTCATTCGCCCGATGGCGATCACCTGGAAACCATCGGCTGCGATATCCAAAAAGAAAACCTCCGCAATAACGATATTCAATTACGCGACCAAATATGTTTGGTCGAATCGCTGTTAGGTCATCTTAATCAGGATATTGAATTGCCTGCGCAAGCTGTATGTGGCTTGGCAGAATTGTTTTATCGAATGCAAGAATTTTGTGAGAGGAAGATTAAGTAGATTTTTTGAAAGGCGGTCTGTTGACCGCCTTGATTTTAAATCGAGAACAAGCCACTTACATTTAAGCGTGGTAGATACACCAATTTAAGCACCAATTTTTTCTATTTCTGATTCCATTTTTTTTAACCAATCATGCGGCAACTCAAAGTTGATCTCTTTGCGTACAACCTTTGGATTTTCCACAGTCCCACCATGATCAGTCCTCATCATCGACACGAATTCGTCCAAGAACATAGGTAATGTTTTAAGTTTTTCAACTTGTGATGATAAACAATTTTTCAGCAATTCAATCGCCCTTTTTGCTTTATCGGGGACACTGGAAAAGTATAGGGATTCTTCATATTTAACGGCTTCTGCAATATAGTCTTTAATCAGACTACAAATATGATGAATTTCCTGTAAGTCACCAGGCTCACCAGGCTTTCCAAAACTTAAGACCAATCTAGGCAGTAGTTTTTCAATCGGCTTAGCAGTATTTACTGCCTCCCCCATGCGCTGACTAATCCAATTCAATACATTGGACTCTTCTATGTAAACTCTAGGTTTAACATAGTACCCATCTTGTAAATCCCGAATTCTTCTGAAGTATGGAGCATTAAAATACCTAAGCAGTTCTGCAGCTAACCGATATTCCCAACCATCGGGTTTATCAAGCACAATTCGATGAATAATTGAAGGGTAACCATTAAATGCGGATAGCAACTCACCTTTTTGCTCCAACATGATCTTATCTGTGGCACTTCCTAACTCTGATAAAATAAAATTCTCATGCAATTCTCGCCAAGCAAATAGCATATTGCCGGTATATGTAACATCGTCTGTATCAATCAATTTATGGCAATTTCTACAGAGCCAGATTCCATTTGTTATTTCAGCTCTAGCTGCATCTGTCATAGTAGATACATAACGTTTTGATTGAGGTCTGGCACCATGAATATGAGCAGCCTCTCCTATAAGGGTAGACTTTGACGGATCTGCATTTGGACCAACAGTGGATATTCTGCAGTCTGGATTAGAGCATTTATATGATGCTCTCTTCGCCAGAGTATCAACAGTTTTCTGATTAAAGTCTGGTGTATGTGACATTATTGTTATTCTATCCGCTTAATTTTCGAACCAATTATCTAACTAGAGCTAATAGAAAGTAATTAACTCCAGTTAGAGATGAAAAATTAGTCAGAACCAAAAGTATTGTCATTTTTGAGATCGGCAAACTTTGCAGCCATAGTTGGATTACCTCTCGTCAACTTCTTAACTGTTAAATCATCGGCCTTATTATTAGCAAGACGGAGATTATTTTCAGAGCCTAGCAAGGCTTCTTTTGTCTTCTGCAGATGATCGATAGTTTTATCGATTTCATCAATAGCAGTTTTAAATTTCTTGGATGCCAATTCATAATTTCGAGCAAAGCCTGTTTTGAATTCATCAAGCTCATTCTCAAAGTTTGTAATATCAATGTTCTGAGCTTTAACCAATGCCAGCTCTGACTTGAATTTAAGTGAGTTTTGAGCTGCATTGCGAAGCAATGTAATAATTGGAATGAAAAACTGAGGGCGCACAACATACATTTTCGGGAAACGATGAGAAACATCAACAATACCAGAGTTGTACAGCTCACTTTCAGGCTCCAGAAGTGAAACAAGAATGGCGTACTCACAATGCTTTTCATTTCTGTCCTTATCTAGCTCCTTAAGAAAGTCTTCGTTCTTTTTCTTGGTAGCAGTTTCGTCATTTTCGTTCTTCATTTCAAACATGATTGAAACGATCTCTGTGCCAGATTCATCTAAATCCCGGAAGATGAAATCGCCTTTGCTGCCCCCTCGTGCATCATTGTCTTTCTCAAAATATGCTTTGGGAAATGCTGTAGCTCGGATACGGTTGAACTCAATTTCACAATGCTGCTCAAGAGTTTCGCCGACCATCTTGGTTGAAAGGCGAGCTTTCATATCACGCAAACGCTCAATCGCATCATCACGGTCTTTAATCTGGGTTTCATACTTGTCTTTAAGCGACTTTTCCTCAAGCTGCTTTTCAAGCTGAACCCGCTCAAGCCCACTTCTTAACTCATCACGTTCTTTTTCAATCGCATTAACTGCGTTAGTAATGGCAAGTTTTTGTGTAAGCTCAATAGAATCAAGTTTAGTTTTTAGTGCTTGTATTTCTGCATCCTTTGCAGCAGCTGTTTTCTGAAGTTCACTCATAAGCTTTGCTTCTGCAAGCTGCAACTCTGTCTGCTTAGCCAACCTAGTTTGATTAAGCTCATTCACTAGAGAGTCACGCTCTTTTTCTACCACACCTAAAGCCTCAGTCACAGCGAGTTTTTGGTTAACCTCACCAGCTTCCAACTTAGCTTTTAACTCTTTAATCTCCGAGTCCTTGGCCGATGCTGCTTTTTCTAACTCACTGGTGACTTTAGTTGTCGCAAGCTCAATCGCACTTAGTTTATCCCTCTCCGCCAATTCAAGTCGCTCGTGAAGCTGCTGATCAAAAGCAGCATCCCGGACCTGCTTAACAATATCTGCATATCCCGCCTCATCAACCTTGAATGCCTTATTACAATGTGGACAGATGATTTCATGCATGTAATTTTATCCCTCGCATTTACATATTTGATAGCTACTGTCGAATTAAACAGTAGTTGAAGTTATTCATTACATTTAATCTAAAAAACATGCTAAGAATATTAAATTTATATTCCGCGCATATATACTTCTCTCACCCTTCTTTCCGCCATCGTTCGACAATTTTTTCAAATGTAATGTCCTTCCAATTCTCAGACCATTCCGTAAAGACATCAACACTTGCAGATTTAGGCTCAGGGTTCGGCCTTGGTAATTGCACTAAGCTTGGAATAATAACCGAATCACCAACTACAAATGCCTCCCCTTGATTTAAGGAGGGCAGCATGTCAATCAAATTGCTGGAGCTATCAGGCAGCAAAGCTTTTATATAATTTTGATCCACCTTATTGGTTAATCTCAATGCCAGAAAATTATTGCATTGTGAAAATATTGTTTCAGATACTTCGGATGGGCGCTGACTTACGACCATCAAGCTAAGACCATACTTTCTACCTTCTTTTGCAATTCTTTCAATAGACTTTCTTGAAGCTTTAAACTCAGTTCCACCCGTCTTAGGAATATAGTTATGCGCTTCCTCACATACAATCAAAAAAGGAATATCATTTGTCTGCCCTGAAGCATGCATAATTTTTGAGTAGTGAAATGCAAAATCAAACATTAACCTAGAGATAAGACTTACAGTTATACTTAAAACTTCGAAAGGAATACCACTTAAGTCAACAATTGTAACATTAGACTTGTCTATGTAACCTAGAAACTGCTTGATAACATCATTGAAGTCATGAGTTCCATATAGATCCCCATTATTTTTTGTAGGATTAAGTAAAAAATTTAACCTTCTATCACTTAGCTTTGTTTCCAATCGAGAAATAAATCTGTCAAATTCACCATGAAAACCACCCTCCTTTGATACCTTTGCGTCAAACTCTTTATGCTTTGAATTGCCCGTTGATGGAACGAAATTAATCTTTTCCCAAAGCTCATCTTCATTAAACTCAATCTGCTCACCCAATATAGCAAAGTATATTTTGGAATCTTTTTCGTAAACTGTCATACTATTTTTATTGAAAATATAGTTGTAGACCTCTTGAATACTGAAAAACACAGGAGAATCATATGTGATTTTTTCTATACCTTTATTGTGTCTCTCTTTATTTAGAATAACAGCCTGTTTAAACTGTGAAATTTGATTATGCGAACTCTGATCACCACCCTCAATAAAAATCGACTCCAATTCCTCAGCATTCATCAACCAGTAAGGAAGTCTTATACTCTCTACGTCAAGTCTATTTAGATTAAAATTTTCACTTTCATGCACTAAAAAAGCAGATGAATATTCATCATGAATATCAAACATAACAACATGAGAATTTTTCTGCACCTCTCTATTTTTATTCTTCGCTTTAGATATACCTACTGCACTTTGAATCAAACTTGCTACCGCGCAAGACTTTCCAGAACCCGTCGAACCGACCACACCAATATGCTTTCCAAAAAACCTATCACCATCAACAAAAAATGGGACATTTGAATTACCTGATAACTTTCCAATCTCAAACCGATAATTACCATTATCAGAAAATATGGTAGATAAATCACCTGCATCAAACGTATGCGCAATCTCTGTTGGGACAGGTAACACTTGGATACCTCTTTTAAACTGGAACTTGTTATCGCTGTAAATTAACGCACCAACAGGAGATACCTCCATAATAAAAGTCCATTTAACATCCTCCTCAACCTCTACTTTTTGAGCCGAAATATTATTTATAATGGCAACCGCAAAACTATGATTGCCATCTTCAATTTTTATAAACCTTCCAACCTGAAGATCATTTTTATTCTCTTCAAATGTCTTGAGATCACCAATTTCTATAGTTACCTTATCAGGAGCGCTAGATAAGACGTGCCCAACTCTACTCATGGCTATTCCTCATTCCAATTACATATTCAAGCTCACTAAAGTTATTAGTCCCAACCTGATATAAATTTATATCATTAAAATCAATATCAATTGGAATACTGCTGCAAACTATATAAAAATCATCACCTTTTTTGTGATTGATAGCATCGGGGGCAGATTTCAGAGCAAGCAATCTGATATTAAAATCAATATCAACAATTTTATTACGTACTATTTTTCTTATTGGCTCTTTAAAAAAATACTCAATCTCGAAAGAGTTACCAACCACACCAGTATTAGCTTTTATATTTTTCTTATACAAACGGTGCTCAAGGTCTTTAATACCTTCAAAATCGTCATTGATGACAAATGTTGGAACTTTAAGATGAGTAGGTTTTGAATAATACATACCTACATAGTTTGAAATAAAAACCACTATTTTTTCAGAATAGTCCTTAATTTCATTCTTATTAATATAAAAATATCTATCTCTACTATTTTTACCAAACGACACAGAAAGCTGTTGTTTTATTTTTCTTAATATCTCAGATCTATTTTTAAGTGAAAGCGTCCACACAGATGCTGCGGTGTATGTGGCAGAAGAAAGATAATCAAAAAGCTGTTTTTTTGTTATTTTTCTTAATGATTCATCTTTTAAACTAGATATTTTCGAAACTTTCTCTATTGAATTAGGGTACAGCAAGGTATCAACATCACCCCCTTCTATCTTTAATGAAGCAATCGCATTTTTCACTTCAATTTCAAGATCATCCAAGGATGGACCAAACACTAAACTTATATTTTCCAAGAACTTATTTTTATCAAATTTTTTAGATATTCTATTAACTATTTTTATAAGATTTTTATCTGTAGTTTCTAAAGCCGCATTTAAATCCGAAATTTCTATTTTTCTAACCTCATTCACTGAAGAAGGAATATGAATATATATTGTATATTTTATATTGGATGAAGGCGTCTTATCATAAGCTTCAGCCATTTGCAGGAGAGGTTTAAATATTACACTAGGTACAAACTTATCTATTCCTTCGTGGTATTTACATTGAATAGCCTCCATCTCACCATTGGCAGAGAGAATATCAACATCTTCCAATACCCCCTCAATCGTAATCAGATCATCATCATCTGACATAATTATCTCAAGAATCGACTTATTGAATTGATATAAAAAACCTTTGATAGTGCTATCGGCGACTCTATCTGTCATACATTTTTCCTTTTAATTTCTATCATTTTTACAGGTGATCGGCTATCGCTAGTCACAACATTTAGAATTAACAAAAAATTTGTGCCTAATTATTGGTATGCATGAATCATATTCTGAGCGGAATACCCCAGAGGATCTTGACCAGATAGGCTGCTATGGAAATGAAAATAGCCGAATTTATCTGTTCTGCCACCGTGGGCAGATACGAGTGAGGGGATTAATAGCAGGCAAAGGAGTAGTGCTTTATTAATATCCATAATTCCATAGCAGCCAAGTCAGGGCTTATCCAAATTCCGTAGTGCAATCCCTGCCCTGCTGATACTGCGATGGTCGTTCCTGTGACGTAGGCCACAAAGGCTATGCGACTTAAAGTGCCAAAAATATTACAGCATATTACACGTAACAAAATGAGCGCATCGGGAACACTGGTTGTTCTGTATTTAGGGAGCAGCTTTTTATTGATAAAAAATTTGTCATCAAATTCAAGACTCCGCTTAAAAAAGCCAAACCACTTCAAGTTTTATCTGCCGCGTTAACCTAAGCCACCCTTTATTTGTAAGATAATATTCCAATATCATTCTCAGTCATCACAGCAACCATTTCAGAGTTGCTGATAATAAAAACAGGCATGGGAATCAAAGTGCGGTTGCGCCTTGCCCTTGACCTGAATCGTCAATGCGTTGCAGCTCCGGTCGTGTTACCTCCCTTCTTTTTTAATTTATCGCGAGGAAAACATGAAACATTTTAATTTTAAAATTGCTGCGCTGTTCGGCGTTGGTTTGCTGTGTGCAAATCAAGCTGCTGTGGCGGCGTGCAGCTACAAAGTCACCAATAATTGGGGCGCAGGTTTAATTGCAGAAATAACGGTTACCAATAGTGGAACCAGTGCGATTAACGGTTGGAATGTGGGATGGCAATATGCGAATAACCGCGTGAGCAGTTCATGGAATGCAACTGTTGGCGGAAGTAACCCTTACACTGCGAGTAATGTTGCCTGGAATGGTAATTTACAGCCCGGCCAAAGCGCTGTATTTGGTGTTCAGGTAGAAACAAACGGAGCAGCGGAAATACCGCAATTAACCGGTAGCCTGTGTGGCAATACTCCGGCATCCAGCTCTGTTCCGTCGAGTGTCGCACCATCAAGCTCAGCTCGATCATCAACAACGCCCTCTTCTGTTGCATCATCTACTCCATCATCGATTATTTCTTCTTCACGCTCATCTATTGCGCCTTCAAGTTCGAGTTCATCACTATCGAATAATGTAAATATTTTGATAGAGGAAAACCAAACCGGTTTTTGCTCAGTCGAAGGCACTATTGATAGCAATAACGCTGGATTTAGCGGTGCAGGTTTTGCGAACTCGACTAATGCCACTGGTGCAGGAGTTGAGTGGTCAGTTAACGTAAAAACCAGCGGCACCTATAGTTTTAAATGGCGTTACGCCTCCATTACTGCTCGCAATGCGGATGTGATTATCGACGGCAATATTCACACGTCTAACCTCGCGTTTCCTGCAACCAGTAGCTGGACAACCTGGAGCAATAGCGGAACGGTAAATGTTTCGCTGAATGCAGGTACACACAAAATTCGCTTGCAAGCGACTGGTAGCGATGGATTAAGCAACATCGATAACCTGACGGTTTCAGGTGCAAGTGTTACTGCTGCAAATTGCGATACTCCATCAACACCGATCAGTTTGGTGAATCCAACCTTTACTAATATCGCGGTGCACGATCCATCGGTTATTTTTGCCAATAATCAATATTATGTTTTTGGTTCGCATCTTTCCGTTGCCAAGTCACCTGACTTGATGCGCTGGTCACGGGTAGCCGAAGGCGTGAACTCGAATAATAAAATTTTTAATAATGTGAATGGTGAACTGTCTGAAGCTTTGTCCTGGGCACAAACCACAACACTGTGGGCACCGGACGTTGTGCAGGTAAATGGTCGATACTTGATGTATTACAACGCTTGCAAAGGTGATTCGCCTTTATCGGCATTGGGTATTGCATCCTCATCAAATATTGAAGGCCCCTATTCCGATCAAGGTTTGATTTTACGCTCCGGCATGTGGGGTCAAATCAGTGAAGATGGAACTGTTTATAACGCGCAGGTGCATCCGAATGTTGTCGACCCGACAGTTTTCTTTGATAAAAATAATCGCCTGTGGATGATTTATGGTTCTTACTCGGGTGGTATTTTTATTATGGAATTAAATACCTCCACCGGATTCCCACTGAGTGGCCAAGGGTATGGCAAACACTTAATGGGCGGGAATCATTCAGTAATTGAAGGCGCTTATGTGATTTACAGCCCCGAAACCAATTACTACTACATGTTTGTCAGCTTTGGTGGATTGGATGCAGCGGGCGGGTACAACATTCGCGTTTCCCGTTCACGCAACCCTAACGGCCCTTATGTTGATGCGTTGGGCACTGACATGCGCAATGTGAAATCCAATCCTAATTTGCCGTTGTTTGATACCGCGAGCCTTGCACCGCACGGCGTAAAACTGTTGGGTAACCATGTGTTCGCCGGAACCAACAATCAACTAGGTTATGTGTCGCCCGGGCACAATTCTGC
>NZ_JBCECX010000038.1:42317-46493 GCF_039207905.1 Cellvibrio sp. | reverse complement strand
CTATGTATAATTTGCCGCACTCGGAAGGGTGGCAGAGTGGTTTAATGCACCGGTCTTGAAAACCGGCGTAGGTGCGAGCCTACCCAGGGTTCAAATCCCTGCCCTTCCGCCATATTAAAAAGGCGCTAGAGAAATCTAGCGCCTTTTTTATTTGCACAAATTATCATGAAACATCTGCCAATATTTCATGTCGAAGCCATAACCAGCCCACCTGAAGTAAATACCAGAATAGCTTGGCTTTACGGTTGCTTATTTGTATTATCGCCTCAAACTAATTGACTATATTCAAGCACTTAATGGAGAGCCTTATGCAAGAACTTTATGGTGTTCAAACAACGCAAGCAATTAGCCAGACAGAAACCAGCAAGGTATTGCGCAATACTTATATGCTACTCGGCCTCACCCTGGCGTTCAGCGCGATTGCTGCAGGCATATCAATGGCTGCAGGATTAGGGCATGGCGCAGGCCTGATAATGAGCCTGATCGCAATGGCGCTGATCTGGTTCGTACTACCAAGAACAGCCAACTCAGCAACAGGCCTTCTAGTTGTGTTCGCCTTTACCGGCCTTATTGGCGCAGGCTTAGGCCCCATCATTAATAAATATCTATCCATGGCAAATGGCTCCACAATAATTATGCAGGCTCTCGGCGGCACCGCACTCGTTTTTGTAGGATTGTCTGGTTATGTTCTTACCACCCGTAAAAATTTCAACTTTCTTGGTGGTTTCGTTGCTGTCGGCATGATGGTAATGATCGCAGTGATGCTGTTTTTGCTAGGCGCTTCATTTTTCGGCTATCAATTTTCTGGCCTGCAATTGGCATTCTCTGCCGGCATAGTATTGTTGATGTCAGCCTTAATCCTGTATCAAACCAGTGAAATTATCCACGGCGGTGAAAGCAATTACATCATGGCAACAACAAGCCTGTTTCTCTCAATTGTTAACTTATTCACCAGCCTGTTACATCTTCTTGGCGTAACAAGCGACGAATAAGCAAGTAGCAGGAATAAATTCAAGGCTCCCTCTGTGGAGCCTTATTTTTTGGTAGCAGCACCATATGATTTTTTCGTTAGCAGTTTACTCTGCCCCCTACTCCTCCCAAGCAAGTTATAGCGCCTATCAATTTTCATTGGCACTATTAAACCAAGGGCATAAATTGCACCGCATTTTTTTCTATCAAGATGGCGTTCATAACGCAACCAATCTTGCCGCTCCACCACAAGATGAATTTAATTTGCAGCAATCATGGCAAGCATTAGCGAAACAACATAATCTCGACTTGGTTGTATGTATAGCGGCAGGGTTGCGCCGTGGAATTCTGGACAGTGGCGAAGCAAACCGCTATGACAAACCCTCATATAACATCGCAGAAGAATTTACTATAAGCGGCCTGGGGCAGTTAATTGAGGCCGCAGCTGTTTCAGACAGACTAATTAGCTTTGGCAATTAAGATGCAGAAAAAAATATTACTCATTAGTCGTCACGCACCTTACGGTAACAGCACAGCAAGAGAAGCACTGGACACTGCGTTAGCTGCATCCGTTTATGATCAGGATATTAGCGTGCTGTTTATGGATGACGGAATCTTTCAGTTATTAAAAAATCAGCACAGCCAATTTATAAACCAAAAAAATATTGCATCTACTATCCCTGCATTATCGCTCTACGGGATAGAGAACATATATGCACATCAGAACTCCCTGACTGAAAGAGCAATAGGTATCGAGGAACTCATCCTTGATGATATAAAAATACTAAGTAACGATGATGTAAAAATTTTGTTAACCGAACAGGATCACGTCCTGAGTTTTTGATATGAGCACACTTCACACGATCAACAAATCACCTTATACAAATAATGTTATCAACTCTTGCCTAAAGATATGCGCAGGGAACGATGCCATTTTATTTCTCGAGGATGGAGTTTTCAGTGCGACCGAATCCGCACCAGCCGCAAGCGAATTACAATTGCTCATAAACGAGGGAGTGAAGGTGTTTGCCTTAATCAATGATATTAAAGCGCGAGGACTGGAAGAAAAATTGGCACGCAACATTCAGCCTATTGATTATGACGCGTTTGTTCAATTAACCATTGATCACCGCTGCGTACAAAGCTGGTATTGATATGAGCATTAACAACCAAAAAGTTGCGCTTGATAAGGATGGCTACCTAATTGATTTGAACGAATGGAGCGTTGATATAGCAAATGAACTTGCCAAGCAGGAAAACATTTCGCTCTCTGCTGCACACTGGGAAATTATCAACTTATTGCAAGACTTTTATCGAGAATTCGAAATTTCGCCAGCAATGAGAGCGCTCGTAAAATACACTGAGAAAAAACTTGGCTCCGATAAAGGAAAAAGCATTTATTTACTGCAACTTTTCCCGCCGAGCCCAGCAAAAATCGCAAGTAAAATCGCAGGACTCCCTCGCCCAACCAACTGCCTATAGCTCCTTCTGAAATCAAAAACAAAAAAGGGGCCGAAGCCCCCTTTTTTACATTTCACCGATTAAGCAGCATCAATAGACTTGATAGTACCTTTTGGCAACACGGCGTGAACGGCTACTTTTTGGAATTTCAGCTCCACGTTATTACCAGTCTCGATCACAACATAGTTTTCATCAACTTTGAGAATCTTACCCAGCATACCGCTAGTCATGATCACCTCATCCCCTTTACCTAGAGCAGACACCAGATTCTGATGTTCCTTTTGGCGTTTACGTTGTGGACGAATAATCAGCAGGTACATAAACAGGAACATGCCACCAAACATCAGCAACGTGATCATTGGGTTGCCTTGTGATGCTGCTGGTGCTGCTTCAGCCTGAGCCATTGCGGACGCGATAAAGAAACTCATGAAACTAACCTCGTAGAATAAAAAGCGCTAACTCTACCTGTTTTGAAAGAAGCAGGCAATTAGCGCTCCCAATCCACAAAGGACAGTTATGAAGGGAAACTAAGCGTAATCACGGAAGAGTTTACGGAAAACACTAGGAGACAAGCTTGTCCAACGTTTGAAAGCATTTGTAAAGCTGGTGCGATCTGAAAAATCCAACGCTTTAGATACCGTATCTACACTCATATGCTCATCGATCAAATACTTAATCGCATAATGGAAGCGCAACACATCGCGCAATTGTGCAAAATTTGCACTCTGCTGCTGAAGGCGGCGTTGCAGGGTTCTTTTAGAAAGCTTGAGGTCTTCAGCAATACGATCAATTGAGAGATCGTCACGCCCAACCCGTTGCTTTAAAGCATCAATAACTCGCGCTGACACCCCTTCAAACTTCGGGATATCTGCCATCGCAAGATACTCAGGGTAGGATCTTACTTCAGACCCTTCAAATGAGTTTTCGGAAAAATGTTCGCTGTTACGGTAAATTCGCTGTAATTGGATCATCCAGGCGTCTCCTTTGCCAATTAAGGGCATTTATGAAATCAGTCAGGAGTGTTTTCCTTGGTAGCACACAAAGTATCAAACATCATCCATGAGTCAAGCAAGTTACACTCAGCTATTAAGCGATTATAGACGAACTTTATTTTAAACAAAGAGAAATGAGTATAAATTCCATTCAAAAATGCCGCTTTTTATCACAAGAAATTATATCAAAAGCACTTTAAATGCCATTGCGCAAAATACTTAGTACATCCTGGTCATGAGTCTTGGTATTTACCTTATCAATGATGTGCCGCAACCGCCCTTCCTTATCGATAATAAAACTGGTTCTCAAGATTCCCATGAACTCGCGCCCCATGAATTTCTTTAATCCCCACACCCCATATTTTTCAGCAATCGAATGATCTTCATCCGCCAACAGATCAAAATTTAACGCGTATTTATCGACGAACTTTTGCAATTTCGCCGGAGCATCAGGACTAACACCCAACACAACAGTCTCAAGCGCATCAAAATCTGAACGACTGTCCTTAATTCCACAAGCCTGAACAGTACAACCTGGAGTAGATGCCTTGGGATAAAAATACAGCACCACGTTCTTTTTACCTTTGTAATCTTTCAGCGCAACATCAACACCGGCTTGATTTGTGAGGTTAAACGCAGGAGCAAGATTGCCAATTTTAGGAAAAGTCATTTCTATAGAAACCTTGAAAACTAAATTATTTGGGAGATATGAAGATAGCGATTAAACATTCACTTGCACGCACCTGAACTATAA
>NZ_JBCECX010000038.1:0-42307 GCF_039207905.1 Cellvibrio sp. | reverse complement strand
AACTATAAGGGGCAGTATCACTCATCATCAGTTCCGAATGCACCAAATAGAGCATCTTTTTCCTCCGGAGTTACCGTCGTAGTTACCTCGGCAACTTCAATTGATGGACCTTGTACACAATTGCGACCAGCGTGTTTTGCACGATACAACCAGGCATCAACGCGCTCAACAAAGCCTTCAGGGCTATCGCTATGATTACCACGAAATTCGTCAACACCAAGGCTGGCGGTAATTGTGATGCTGTTTTCTTCATGCACTAAAGCTGTTGTTGCAACTATCTCACGCAAGCGCTCGGCAACATTCATCGCTTGGCGCAAGTCAGTGTTAGGTAGCAAAATAACAAACTCTTCCCCACCGAAACGGCAAGCAAAGTCCAACTTGCGGATTGTCAGTGCTACTAGTTTTGCGATGTGAGTTAACGCGCGATTGCCCAACTCGTGACCCCAGCGGTCATTAAATCCTTTGAAGTGATCAATATCCAAAACAATTAACGAGAGCGGCTGAAAGGAACGGCGAGCACGCTCCATCTCCAAAGGTAAAGCATCAGAGAAAAAACGAAAATTGTAGAGTCCGGTCAACGCATCAGTGCGAACCTGCTCTTTGAGCAAATCCACCTCTTGCCGCAAGGTTTGAAGCTCCTGCTGGAATTGGCAGGGAATATCACTGAGTGGACATGACTGGGAAGCAAAATCAGAAGGAGATGCAGGAGAATCCATAAACGTTGCTTTGTTCGATAAGGGATATTTAAGCTGGTTTAAGTCTAGACGATAAAACTGGTCCTCACCAGAAAGTATTTTGCACCTACATTAGGATAAAAAAGCCATGAAAATCACAGCCTCTTAACGTCAATCCCGATAAATTTTTAATAAATCTCCATAGTGCTCTATTCGTCGATCACGCAAATACGGCCACATACGGCGAACCTGTTCGCTACGCTGCATGTCGATAGCAACAACCTGTGTTTCCTCTCGATCAACACTTGCACTGAACAAAAATTCGCCTTGCGGCCCAACAACAAAGCTACTGCCCCAAAAATTCAACCCGGGACCATTAGCTGGATCAGGCTCATGTCCCACGCGGTTAACACTCACAACAGGAATACCATTAGCAATCGCATGGGCGCGCTGAACAGTAATCCATGCATCGCGTTGGCGAACCTTTTCATCTGCTGCTTCTTCCGGGCTCCAACCAATGGCGGTTGGATAAATTAACAACTCAGCTCCCGCCATTGCCATGAGGCGCGCAGCTTCGGGAAACCATTGATCCCAACACACCAAAATGCCCAATTTTCCAACCGAGGTTTGAATCGGATGAAAACCTAAATCACCGGGAGTGAAGTAAAATTTTTCGTAATATCCAGGATCATCCGGGATGTGCATTTTGCGATATTTCCCGGCAATACTGCCATCGCACTCAATGACAACAGCCGTATTGTGATGCAAGCCCACCGCTCGCTTTTCGAATAATGACGCAACAATAACGATATCCAATTCCTGTGCAAGCGCACTTAAAACTTGCGTGCTTGGGCCAGGAATCGTTTCGGCCAAATCAAATTGTGCGGCAATTTCTTGCTGGCAAAAATACAACCCCCGATGCAATTCCTGCAGCACTACCAACTTTGCTCCCTGCTGTGCAACACGACGAATTTGCGCAATAGATTTAGCAAAGTTCGCATCCACATCAGCAGTACAAGATTGTTGTACCACTCCAACCTGCAATATTTTTGTATTTGCAGTTTCTCTAAGATTTGAATTTTGCATCACAATTGCTCCAATACGCCTTCAGGTAATTGCATAGTGATGCAATGTAAACTGCCGCCCTGTTCGATTAATGAAATGCAGGGAATACCGAAGATTTCATAACCAGGAAACGCTTGGGAAATAACTTCCAGAGCATCTTCATCCATAGGTAAATTATAAATCGGAACCAACACTGCTTCGTTAACGATCAAAAAATTAGCGTAAGTTGAAGGCAAGCGCTCATCACTTTCATCACCCAACACAACGCCAGCCCAAGGCAAAGGCAACAAGCGATAAGGCTCGCCATCTGCATTAGTGAAGGATTGCAGTTGCGCTTCCATTTTCTTTAACTCTGCATAATGTTCATCCTGATCATCATCGCAAGCGGTGTAAACGATTGTGTTATTTGGACATAACCGGGCAAGGGTATCTATGTGACCATCCGTATCATCACCTGCGAGATACCCATGATCCAGCCAATTAATTTTCTTAACACCAAACTCAGCGATTAAGCGAGCTTCAACATCTGCCTTTGACAAATTGGGGTTGCGATTTTTATTCAATAAGCAGGAAGAGGTAGTCATCAAGGTACCCTGCCCATCCACCTCAACTGAACCGCCTTCCAGCACCCAATCTTTAGTTTCTAGAGTCGCGAAAGGAAATGCTTTTTTTGAAAATAATTCGCGTGAAATTTGATTATCAAGATCGTGCGGAAACTTGTTTCCCCAACCGTTGAACTGGAAATCAAGCAACTTGAAACCATCCGGTGTTTCAACAGTTAATGGGCCATGATCGCGAGCCCAACTATCATTGCTGGCACAAGGGTATAAATGGATATACTCCATCGGAGCACCCATAGCCTCAAGGCGTGAGCGCACTTCTTCCAATTGGTTTTCCGGTACAGCAATTACTACATCAGCATAATCACAGATGACTGTCGCCAAAGCTTCATACAATTCGACTACATCATCCAAAATCCAATCCCAAGGAGAATCTTTGTGCGGCCAGGTCAGCATGATCGCATCTTGCGGCTCCCACTCGGCGGGTAAACGTTGGTTTGACATAATATGCTCCTCAAAAATGCAAAATGGCCGGTCTAATGCCGGCCATTATAAACAAACACTTTCTCGCAATATATTACCGGGGAGAAATAGTCTCCTGCGCAGGCAATACAATAACGCTATCTGACTGGGCATCAGAACTGTTAACAGATGCTTTTTGCTTTGTCACGGGAGTGTCACCTACCTGCAAAATAACCGCTATCACTCGGGACACTGATTGCTCACCCGTTTTTACCGTCACATGCAATTGAATATAGAAACGCCCCTCTTGCGCAGCATTGATGGTAAGCGGTATCACATATTCCCCACCATCTTGAAGTGCAAACTCGAATTGGGTGATGGGCGATAATATTGCTATGCCATCCCCCGCTGACGCAACCACAGTCATTTCTCCCGCGCTCACAGGCGATATTAACGACAGGTGATATTCATAAGCGCCGGGTACAGATGCATGTAACGGACTTGAATCTTTTAGACTAACAGCAGCGCCTGGTTTGACACGCTTGTGATGCTTTTCTGCATCCTCAGCTGACAGCTCATTTTTAGTTTTAGGCTGCAATTCCGTTTCGGGCGAGGTAGGTTCAGAACGGCAAGCACTCAAACCGCATAAAACCAATAGTATTCCCACTATAGGTACATAATTATTTACATAAGTGTTCATTGTTCAGCCTCAGATTAATTGATGCGCTGCACGCGCACATCAAAACATGCCGTAACTTCACTAATACTTTCGTTGTATTTTGCGCTGTCATCAACCAACTCAAGCACGTAGGTATCTGCTGACAAAAGCCGAAGCAAACTTTCCTGATCCGCGGTAGAGCTCTCGGCATAATCAATCAATTCCCCGCGACGATACAGATATATATCAGGATCGGAACTACCGGAATCGCCTCCCGCTTTCTGCACAGAAAATTGATAAGCACCCGATAAAGGAATATCCAACAAAAGGAATTGGGACACCGCCAACTTGTTGTACGAGCCGAAACGATTAGTACTACATACATTGATCGGAGTATTGTCTGCGGCTAACACCTTATAAAGCGGCAAACTGCCCGCGTAACCACCGCTATTACTTTCACCCACACCAAAAGCATTGGTATTTTCAATATTTTGTTCAAACAACAGAGAATTGAACACCGCAGAATGCTGTGGTGAAATTGTTCTCAATTCATTGGCAAATACATAGATCGAGATCATCGCAGAATTACTTGCATAACCCGAAGAACTGATCACATTAAAAATATCGCTAAACTTTTTCTCATTCTTATAAAAATTATAAAGCACTGACTGGATTGAAGCCTCTGAATACCAACCACGTACAGTGTGGGATTTACGGCTAATATCACTTGCAAAACCGCTAACCTGTTGCACACCACTAGCATCGCGATAATCAGGGTCATCCAGCATCATTGCTGAAAATGCGTTAGCAAATCCCTCGGACATAGCAACACGCATGTCCATTTTATCGCCGTACATATGGTCGCCGCCGATTGAGTCCGAACGAGAAAATTGATCTTCAAGATAATGTCCCCATTCATGCAATATCACATGGCGATCATATTCATCAGTATCGTTATTTTCATCGCCCAGAATATAAATTGCTGAACTACCGTAAAAACTGGTTCCTATTTCACCCAACGCTAAGTTTCCATCTGCTGCTTTATTTTTAACACTCCAACGAAACTCCAATGGCGAAAAAGTGAGACTATTATTCACTGCTGCAATTCGCTCCAGACCGCCGTAGATCGAATCCAGAATCGCAAAAGGTGCTGCAACCCGCGGTTGGGTATAGCCAGTACCCGTCCATCCGGATCCTGCATGTAAATTACGGATTGCGGTCGTTTGATTTGCTTCTACTAATGTTCCATCCATCACATACAAACTGTTGCCACTCGTGTTGTCAGTGACCTTAAAATTCCAAACAGGTAATAGCGTGCGCAGCAATTGCGCCTTAACACGAATTTTTACCGTCTTGTTAAGATCAACCATAAAACTATAGTTGCCGAGACTGTCGGTATTGGTTGTCGCTAATACAAGATTATTGCTGTCGAGTAATTCCACCACCAATCCACGCCCAGCTTGCACACTAACCGCGGAATAATTCAAACCAATTTTATTATCATTGTGTGGGACAAAATCATAAGTGACCCGACCAGTCAGGTTAATAAGTGAGTTGGCTGATGAATTGGACTGGGATGAATTAGCTGCAGAGATTTGACTTGAAGATGCAACACTCACTGACGAAACACTAACGGAGCTTTGGGCTAAAGAAGTTGGCTGGCTGCTGACAGGCACGACTGCCTTAGAGCCGCCACCACCGCCGCCTCCACAAGAGACTAAAGTTAAGCAGCTGCTCAAAAATAAGAAAAATATCCCACGTGCTAACAAGGTTGAATTCATTGTGACCTTTTTGCTCGACAGCATCGACCAACACCTTTATTAAAATTGTAATAATTTAATGACGAAAGCATAGCCAATATAGAGCATGTGCACAAAATTCAGGCTACCGGGACTCAAGGCTAGAGCCTATAATGGCCACCTGTTTAACGGAGGCCCTATGTTTAAGATTCTGGTTTTTGCGGTCATAGTGACAACAATTATCATCGGCAGTGCCCGCTATAAAAAAATGGATCCCGCGCAACAACGCAAAACCTTATGGCGATTGGCTGGCGGCATTTTTATCGGTGTTTTAGTGATATTGGTTGTTACCGGACGTATGCATTGGGTCGGTGCTTTGTTGGGCGCACTCATTCCATTCGTTCGCACGTTGTACGGCTTACTAGGTCATATATTACCCTACTGGTTAAAGCGCAAAGCTGCGCAAGAAAACCAACAACATCAAGGGGCACCAACACCAGCACCTATCAATATGGCAACCCAGGAAGCACTTGATCTTCTCGGATTGTCCGGAGACCCCGCCAAGGGCGAAATAACCGAAACAATGATTCAGGAAGCACATCGCCGACTAATTCAAAAACTTCATCCTGATCGTGGCGGCAACGACTATTTGGCCGCAAAAATCAATCAAGCACGCGATCTGCTCCTGGAAAAAATCAAACAGCCTTAGCAGGTGCTCGCAGCAATAAATGCACATAACGACCTAATGAACGATATGGCTCTTGCTGCGAGAACTCCAACTCTAATTCCAACAAGGTGCGCGGTTCACGCTCACGGTGTTCCTCATTAAAAATGTAGTCATGAAACACCCGAATACCACTGTGACCAAGCAACTGTAACTGTAAATCTGCTGTCCATTGCAAAACTTGCTGCGGTTCAAGTGGGTTGATTGGAGTCAGACTACCTCGTGAACCACCATAATCTTTGCTGATAATTTTCTTAAAATTTGTCCGCAGTAAATTTTTGTAAATCAATGAATGGATATTATAAAAAGTGAGCGACAAATAACCTTGCGGTTTAATGTACTCTAGCAGACAAGGCAGCAATGACTGCGGCTCTTGCATCCACTCCATTACCGCGTGGCAAATAACAAAATCAAATTGCTGCTGGGAGTCAGATAAATGCTGCGGAAGATCCTGTATCGCGCAATGAATAAGCTGCACACGATCTGCCAAACCCAATTGCTCAACTTGCTCCCGCGCCAAAGCCAACATTTCCGCTGAAATATCGCAAATCACTACCTTGTGACCTGCTTGAGCCAAGCGCAGCGAAAACTGCCCTTGCCCACCACCTGCATCGAGAATTGTCCAGCATTCCGTCGATACAGAAAAAGGAGTGATGGGTAAATGCGCAGCGCAATCGCGCTCCAATACTGCAAGGCGGATATCGCCTTTTAAACCGCCGTAAATATTTTTCTTGAAGCGTTTTGCAAGATCATCAAAATTACGATCCTGACCGTTTGATTCTTTTGCCATATAATTCGTTGTACCCACTCAAAACATGCTGTTGCCATATGACGCTGCCGAAGACCTCACCAACCCACTGGTTTGTCTACATGATCCGCACTAGCGATGAACAAGTGTACACCGGAATCACGACAGATATGGTGCGTCGTTGGCGCGAACACGAATCGGGAAAGTTGGGCGCGCGCTACTTTCGCGGGCGCAAACCCGTGCAGCTTTGCTATTTGGAGATGGACCATAATCGCTCCACGGCCAGCCAACGCGAATATGCGATCAAAGCACTGAGTTCCGCCGCGAAAAAACAATTGATTGCAGCACAAGCAACGCGCACTAATGCCACTATCAAACTGCATCAATTAGAGGAGCTACCTCATTGATAGCTGATGAATCAACAAAACGCCCCACTTGCCCGCACTGTACAAGACCGCAGCGCAACTGTATCTGCGCACTGGTAACGAGCATCACTAATCAAGTCGATACACTTATACTCCAGCATCCAGACGAAACTCGAAACGCCAAAAATACCGCCGGCTTGCTGCATTTAAGCCTAAAAAATAGCCAGATCGAAATAGGTGAAACCTTCGATAAGCAAAGTCTGGATAACTGGCTAAGTTTCGCGGGAAAACAACCGCTGCTGCTTTACCCGGATATCCCTGAATACAAGGCGTTGGGCTTAGCAACACCGCCACCACCCATCGCAGCCAATGAGTTACTTCCAGACAAAATTCGCCTGGTTGTCATAGATGCAACTTGGCGCAAAAGCCGAAAAATGATCTACCTCAACCCTGCCCTGCAAAGTCTTCCGCGTTTTGCAATGGCACAAACACCAGCGTCGATTTACAAAATTCGCAAAGCACATAGCGAAAATCAGCTTTCCACGCTGGAGGCAAGTTGTTACGCTCTACAACAACTGGAACAGCGGCAAAGTGAGTATGCTCCGCTTTTGCGCGCGATGAGTCTGTTCGTTGAACAACAGAGTTCGTTTGTTCCCTAACAAATCCGTTTGCTCCCGATGAGAGAATTCCAAGCCTATGAGTTATCCGACGTTTGAATTACTGCGCAGCCAAACTATTGATGCGTTAAAAATCCGTGTTGAAGAATATCAACACCGAGTTACCGGCGCCCAACATATTCATTTGGCCGCGGATAATAATGAAAACGTTTTTCTCGTCGCGCTGCGCACAGTGCCGCATGATTCTACTGGCGTAGCACATATCCTTGAGCACACCGCTCTCTGCGGCAGCCAAAAATATCCCGTGCGCGACCCCTTCTTTATGATGGTGCGCCGCTCGCTGAATACTTTTATGAATGCTTTTACCAGTTCCGACTGGACCGCTTATCCATTCGCCAGCCAGAACCAGAAAGATTTCAACAATCTGCTTGATGTTTATCTGGATGCAGTATTTTTCTCGCGTTTGGATGAATTGGACTTTGCACAGGAAGGCCATCGCGTTGAGTTTGCAGAGGCGGATAATCCTAACTCCGATTTGGTTTTTAAAGGCGTTGTATTTAATGAAATGAAAGGCGCGATGAGTTCTGTATCGTCACAGGTATGGCATACGCTCTGTAAATATCTCTACCCAACTACAACTTATCATTTCAACAGCGGCGGCGAACCGGAAGACATTCCCAATTTAACCTATCAGCAACTGCAAGATTTTTATCGCACCCATTATCATCCCAGCAATGCAATTTTTATGACCTATGGGGATATTCCTGCTGCTGTGCATCAAGAAAAATTTGAAGCACAAGCATTAAGCAAATTTGAAAAGCTTGAAGAAGTCATTGCGGTGGGTGATGAAAAACGCTACCACGCGCCGGTGGCTGTAGAAGAAGCTTATCCACTTGATGAAAACGATGCGGATGATATTGAAAACAAACATCACGTAGTTGTTGCATGGCTGCTGGGAAAAACAACCAACCTTGATGAATCACTTGAAGCGCAATTAATTTCCAACATTTTGCTCGACAATAGTGCCTCGCCTTTGCAGCAAGCGCTTGAAACCAGCGAACTCGGCCAAGCGCCTTCACCTTTGTGTGGACTGGATGACTCATCACGTGAAATGGCATTTGTGTGTGGACTCGAAGGTTGCTCGTTAGAAAATGCGGCAAAGGTCGAAACCATGATTTTAGATATCATGAAAAAAGTCGCCGCAGAGGGTGTACCACAAGAACAAATTGAAGCTTCGCTACATCAACTGGAATTATCGCAACGCGAAGTTGGCGGTGATGGTTACCCTTACGGCCTACAACTTATTTTAACAGGCCTGACATCAGCAACACACAGAGGCGATCCTATCGCATTGCTGGATATGGACGCGGCATTGGAAAACTTGCGCAGTAAAACGCGCAATCCAAACTTTATCCAGGAAACTGTGCATAAATGGTTGGTGGATAATCCGCACCGCGTACGCCTGACCATGCGCCCCGATTTGCAAATGAGTTCACGTATCCAGGCAGCAGAGATTGCACGCTTGGCGCAACTTAAAGCCGGACTCAGCGACGAGGAAAAGCAAAGTATCATTGCTCGCACCCACGCACTGCAAGAACGCCAATTGCAGCAAGATGATGAAAGTATTCTGCCTAAAGTCGGCTTGGAAGATATTCCAGCTAACTTGCATTACACACCGGGCAGCCACGAATCTTTCCATAATTTTCCACTGCGCTGTTACAGCGCCGGCACTAATGGATTGGTGTATCAACAAATTACCTGCAAGCTACCTGCGCTCACTGATGAGCAAATCAGTCTGTTGCCGTTCTACAGTATTTGCCTCACTGAACTAGGTGCAGGTGAAAAAGATTATTTGGCAACCCAGCGCTGGCAAGCAGAAGTTATCGGATCAATCCACGCATTTAGCAGCATTCGCGGCGCAGGTAACGATGTCCAAAATATCGATGCTTACTTAACGCTTTCATCAAAAGCGTTAAGCCGAAATAGCAATGCAATGAATGAATTGATGCAGGAAACATTACTTAATGTGCGTTTTGATGAGCTTGCGCGCATCCGCGAATTGATTGCACAAAATCGCGCACGTCGCGAACAAAGCATTACCGGTCACGGTCATAGTTTGGCGATGACTGCTGCATGCGCTGGCATGAGCCCTGCCGCAAAAGTCTCTCACCAGCTTGGTGGATTGGAAGGCATAGCAGCAGTTAAAACGCTCGACAACTCTCTTGATGACGAAAAAAATCTGGCTAATTTTGCTGCACAATTACATGCAATTCATCAATTGGTATTACAAGCTCCAAAGCAATTTTTAATTGTCGGCGAAGAGGAGCATCTCGATTCTTATCGCAACGCGTTGCAAGCCCGTTGGCCAGCAGAAACAGCGAACGATGATTTTGCATCGTTTGATTTGGCTCCCGTGAGCGAAACCATTCGCGAAGCATGGATCACTAATACCCAGGTAAACTTTTGCGCGAAAGCCTACGCAACAGTACCGAGCGAACATCCTGATGCCGCTGCATTAACAGTGCTGGGTGGGTTCCTGCGCAATGGTTATTTACATCGCGCTATTCGCGAACAAGGTGGAGCTTACGGTGGCGGTGCAAGCCAGGACAGCAACAGCGCATCATTCCGTTTCTATTCTTATCGCGATCCACGCTTGAGCGAAACATTAAGCGACTTCGACAACTCACTGAACTGGCTGCAAGAAACCGATCACCAATGGCAATCGGTAGAAGAAGCTATCCTCGGTGTTATCGGCAGTATTGATAAACCCGGCTCACCAGCAGGTGAAGCAAAATCAACCTATCAAGCTGAGTTGTTTGGCCGCACTCGCGAAAAACGAGAGCTGTTCCGGAATCGCGTATTGGCCGTGACCGCTGAAGACTTAAAGCGTGTTGCCAGTGTTTATTTGAGCCCGGAAAAAGCCAGCATTGCACTGGTTACGCACACGGGCCACAAAGAACTGGCAGAGAATATGGGGCTGGCAATCAAGACCTGTTAATTCAAAAGCAACGAAGTGTGCCGGGGCGCATAGTTTTCCCCCGGTCACATAGTTTTCCCCACTAAAGTCATCTAGTATTGGCACATAACGATTCAATAACAATTCCTACAATAGCATTGATGCTTGCCAATACTTATGACCATCAACCCGCTGGAATATAGCGCCGCCTCCCACCCGGGATTGATGCGCGACAACAACGAAGACTGCTTTCTAAGCCAGCCGGAACATGGGCTTTGGTTGGTCGCTGATGGAATGGGCGGCCATGAAGCTGGCGAAGTGGCAAGCGCCATAGTGCGCGATACCATTGAACGCGAAACACACGAAAACCCCGCCATCTCCCTGCTCGACACCATCCAACATGCCCACGCCACTATCCTTAAATCTGCCGCACAAGGCATAGGCGCGCCAGGCATGGGCTCAACCGTGGTTGCCTTAAAAAGTAATTCGGAGAGTTATCAGGTTGCCTGGGTGGGCGATAGCCGCGCGTATTTGTGGACCCCCTCGCGTGAAGGTGGCCGGTTGGAGCGCTTGAGCACTGATCATTCTTACGTGCAAATGCTGGTAGAAACAGGTGTAATACGCGCGGAAGATGCCGAATTTCATCCGGAAAAGAATATCATTACCCAATGCCTTGGTATGCAAGAACTACCGCAAGTCAGAGTGGACTTTGTTGAACACCAATGGCACAAAGATCAATGGATATTATTGTGTAGCGATGGATTGACCGATGAGGTGAATGACAAAACTATCGCGCAAATTTTATTTGAATCCAACAACTGTCTGGCCGCTGTGGATCAACTTTTACACGCAGCGCTAACTGGTGGTGGCCGCGATAACATCACCTTACAAATTATTGAGTCACCGCTGCGCGATAATCCGCTGCGCAAAGGTTTGTGGCAATGGGTGCCCTACCTCACTGGCAAAACGCTGGTGGACGCCTGGATTTTCGGTGCTGCGCTTGCATCGCTAGTGAGTATCTTATTTTACGTCATGTATTTTTAACGATTCCTGACAACACAAACAGCGGCAAAAAATTAAACTACAAGAATTGATATTGATACAGATTTGATATGGCAATGCATATTCCCGGTTATCGGGTGATAAGAAAAATTAACCAGGGTGGGATGTCCACAGTTTACCTCGCGATCCAAATCAGCGTGGGGCGCGTTGTTGCACTAAAAGTAATGAATCCGCAGCTCAATAGTGATCCTGCGTTTAGTGAGCGCTTCCAACGCGAGGCGACAATCGTCGGGCAATTATCCCATCCCAATATTGTGGCGATTTACGATATAGGTCGCCATGAAGATTTAAATTACATCGCCATGGATTACCTGCCCAACGGCTCTGTGCACGACAAAATGGGTACAGGGCTTAGCGGCGAAGAAGTGCTACGCATCACCCGCGAGATCGCCAGCGCGCTCGATCACGCGCATGAAAAAGGCTACATCCATCGCGATATAAAACCGGAAAATATTTTATTCCGTGCGGATAATTCGGCCGTGCTATCCGACTTCGGCGTAGCGCGCGGACTCTCTACCAACTCACGCATGACTCATGTAGGCACCGTGGTTGGAACACCGCACTACATGAGCCCCGAACAAACCAAGGGCAACAGTGTCGATGGCCGTTCCGATCTCTACAGTTTGGGCATCGTATTTTACGAAATGCTTACCGGCACCCTTCCTTACCAAGGCGACGAAGCAGTTACCATCGCACTCAAACATATCAGCGCGCCTATTCCAAAATTGCCAATGCAATATTTGGCTTACCAGAAAATTCTGGAAAAATTACTCGCAAAAGATCCCGAACAACGTTTTCAGCGCGGGCGCGATTTAATTGCCGCCATTGAAGATCTGGAAAAAAATTACCGCGCGCCCAGTACAACGGTTACTCACCCTGCAGATGTAACAGTAGTCAATCTGGCAAAGGCGTTGGTCTCGGCAACCTATAATGCGGTGCGTTGGCGTTGGAACAAAATAAAGGCAATCCGCTGGAGTCCTGGCAGAGGTTTTTATCAGCGGCCGGCCACTAAAATTACCGAAATTTTTTTTAATGCGCAGCATACTCCAGCGCTCGCTGTGCGCGCCGAAATGGAAACGCAAGTTCACAGCGCCTTCAGCAAAAAAAATGCTTCGTTTGCCAAACTCGCTCTCGCCGCCAGCCTCGTCGTTATAGGCTGGATTGGGTTCAGTTTTTGGTATACCAAAAATACCATCATCACCGAACATACTTCAGCGGCAGGAAAACTGGCAGTAGCGACAGCGGCACTGTTTGGCATTGCTCCGGCAGCAATCAATAAAACAGATGCAGCCATTGTTGCCACAGCCATCTCAAGCATTGCAACTTCAACTAATGCCACTTCATCGGCAATCAGCCATATCAGCAGTAATCAACCAATAGCAGAATCAGTTGGTATGACGGCTACGCTAGAGGAAAGCACTGAATCCTCAGCAGCAAGTAGTGCGCCGCTGGTCACTTACGCTCTCACTGTAAAAACCTCACCGGCACAAGCGCGCGTGCGCATAATGAATATTCCTGAACGATACGAACCCGGCATCCAATTACCTGCAGGTCGCTATCACATTGAAGTCAGTCAAGCAGGTTACGACACGCAACGCACCTGGATTGAGATCGTCGACCAACCACTCGCCCCTACGTTTTCATTGAGTGAAACCATTGCGCCGGGTGATGAAATTAGCAGCCAGGTAGTGACCTCGATAAAAAGTCAGGGGCCTGACATGATCAGCATTCCCACTGGCGAATTCTTTATGGGTAACAAAGACAATCCCACAACCATGCCCGTGCATAAAGTTGCCATCAACAAACCCTTCGCGATGAGCAAATATGAAATCACCTTCGATGATTACGATATGTTTGCCCAAGCGACCAAACGCACGCTCCCGAGCGATAACCGTTGGGGACGCGGCAATCGCCCTGTCATTAATGTGAGCTTTGAAGACGCGCGCGCTTATGCACAATGGCTGAGTGAAACTACCGGCAAAAAATATCGTCTACCAACAGAATCTGAATGGGAATATGTTGCGCGCGCCGATACCACAACACTGTTTTGGTGGGGCAATGAAATAAAAGAATCAGCCGGAAAAGCGAATTGTCGCCGTGGATGCAACAGCAAATTTTCCGGTTTATTTGGTGCTAAAACGGCACCTGTTGGCAGCTATCCGGCAAATGGTTTTGGTGTTTACGACACAGCAGGTAATGTCGCCGAGTGGGTGGAGGATTGCTTCGCCGAGAACTACACCCAGCACCCTAAAAATGGTCAGGCAACCATCTTGAAAAGCTGCGATGCACATGTTGTACGTGGCGGATCAGCTAAAGATAATGCCGAGCGCTTAGCTAACCATATCCGCGATTATCATCGCGCTGAAATTTTTGATGCGCATTTAGGTTTTCGTGTGGTGATGGAATTAAAGTAACCCATCACCACCGAATAATGTTATTGAGCATTACGAACTAACACGGCAACAAACATCGTATCCGAATCCAATTCCGGCACACCCAAAACACGCTGCGATTGAATGGTGAAGTCAGGATGCTGCTGCACAAACCATTCGATTTGCTCTTCATTCTCGCTCACCTGCCAACTGCAAGTTGCATAAACAAAATGGCCGCCCGCGCGCACCGCAGGCGCAGCGTTCGTGAGCAATTGACGCTGCAATTGAATCAGCTCTTGTGTGTCTCTCGCATCAAAACGCCAGCGCGCATCGGGGTTGCGGCGCCAGGTTCCCGCCGAACTACAGGGAGCATCAATAAGCACCCAATCAAATCCGCGTTGCTGCGCAATTTCTTTGGGCAAACGCAAAGGTTCCAGACCAGTCCAGGTAAAAGCACGTACATTAAAAATATCAGCGCGTTTAACACGGCGCTTTAGCTCATCTAATTTGTATTCATGCAAATCGGTTGCAACCAAAGCACCCTTGTTATTCATTTTGGACGCAATCGCCAGCGTCTTACCACCGGCACCGGCGCAAGCATCCCACACCTTCTGACCGGGTTTGGCTGCAACAGTTAACGCGATGTGCTGGCTGGCGATATCCTGAATTTCAACGATACCCGTTTTGTATTCAGCGGTGGTATGCACGCCTGCCCCGCCTTGCGCAAACAGACGATTGGCATCATCCAAAGTAACCTTCACTCCTTGCTTCTGCAAACCCGCACAAACTTGCTCAACATCGCTATTTTTTTGCACGCGCAACCATAACGGAGGTGTAGTAACTTGCTGCTGGATAAAATGCTGCAAGGTTTTATCATCCCACTGGCTTGCCAATTTGCGCGCATTAAGCAAATCAATCCATTGCGGACGCAAGCCATACCACAGCAAATATATCGGCATATTGTCCGGTGTTACCTGACCGACAAACTGATTAAAAAACTGGCGACGGTCTTCCGCATCACGCAGCTGCGCCTGATTTTTTTTGGGCTGGTCGCCGTTCATGCGCAGCTGAATCCAATACCAAAAAGAAATAGGCGCTATCGACTGGATACCACGATGCTGCCAATTCATATCCCACTTCAACCAATCAATTTTGTCATTTTGATTTCGATATCCAAACTCCAGCGCAATCGCCAATTGCTGAAAGCGCAGCGCCGAAAACATAGCAAAACTCAATGCAGCACTATCCACCGCCTCCTGCTGGGCATAAGCAGGCAGCGATTTGGGGCTCTTGAATTTATTATGTTTTTTGACCTCATCATATTCCGGCATAGAGGTAGGGCCGGAATGAGCAAATTGGCGCACGCTATTTTTCAGCCACTTATCCAACGGCATACTGCCCGCCACTTCCAACCAGGACCGCCACAGCGGGATCAGGCGAGAATCTTCATAGTCAGCGATACGGTTATTTGAGGGCGAGGAATTGGAGGAGGATTGCATATAAAGGTGCCACTATCAGGATCGAGGCAGGTAAGCCCCGAAAAAGGCGCATTCTACCAGTGGCGTAGCGGCTTTACATCTTATTCGCCTAAAGCAAGATAAGCAGCTCTTTGATATTTTTAGATTATTTAACGCAGGTAATTTTTTGTTTAGCAATTTGCGTGATTAGGCGATGCAGATTACAACTAAATAACGATATTTGCGGAGATAGACTAATGGCACAAATTAACCGTCGCGACCTCATAAAAGCCTTCGGGGCTCTTGGCCTCGCGACAACAGCGGCGCCATTATTTGCGACCAGCTTACCCAAAAAACGCATCGGCGTAGCCTTGGTAGGACTTGGGTACTACAGCCGCGACCTGCTCGCACCAGCATTGCAACTAACCCAGCATTGTTATCTTGCCGGGATTGTCACCGGCTCACCGGAAAAAATTCCGCTGTGGCAAAAGCAGCACAATCTGCTTGACTACAATATTTATAATTACGACAACATGCATCAACTCGCTAACAATCCCGATATCGACGTTGTGTATGTAGTGACACCCACAGGAACGCACAAAAAATTTACCGAGATTGCTGCTAACGCAGGCAAGCATGTGTGGTGTGAAAAACCCATGGCAATGAGCGCAAAAGAATGTCAGTCGATGATTGATGTGTGCAAAAAAAATAAAGTGCAATTAACCATCGGTTACCGCATGCAACACGAGGCCAACACACAACGCATTATTCAATTTGCCAAAGATAAACCTTACGGAAAAATTAAAACTATCACCGCTGAAGCTGGGTATAACAGCGGCAATGCCGGATACAGTTGGCGTGCCGACCCTAAACTCGGCGGCGGCGCTATGTACGATATGGGCGTTTACCCATTAAATGCCGCGCGCTACACCGCAGGCGAAGAACCTGTCGCAGTGACAGCGCGAATGGAAAGCACGCGCGAACTTTATAAACACGTTGATGAAACCACCGTATTTGAATTGGAATACGCCAGTGGCGCACGTGCGAACTGCACCACCAGTTACGCAAAAAATATGAATTTATTGCGCGCTGATTGCGAGTCTGGTTGGTATGAGCTAAGTCCTTTCCAATCCTATTCAGGTGTAAAAGGAAAAACCAGCAGCGGCCTGATACTTAAAGCCTCGCCTGAAAACCAACAAGCGCGGCAAATGGATAATGATGCACTTGCTATTCTAAATAAATCACCCGTGATTGTTCCCGGTGAAGAAGGTATGAAGGATATTGTTATTCTGGAAGCCATTTTTAAAGCAGCGAAAGAAGGTAAACGAATTACGCTTTAATGCATTAATGAAAGAAGGTAAGCAGCTACTGCAACGCAACCATCAAGCGGGATTGGAACCAAATAATGATGGGATAAGCTGCGGGCCAAATCCAAAAGAAACGATTGAGTCCAAAGAGCCACGCGTTCGCCAAATGAAAAAGTCCGGCAACAACCAAGGCTATTATCAAGAGTGTTTGGTGCAAAAGCGCGAGCGGGAACACCAATTCAAAAATAATAACCGCCCAAGACATATACAATAATAATGCGGGGCGCCGAGCCAATAATCGCACCTGATGGCTAACCGGATAAGCGCTGACCGCAAATACCTGTTGCAGCGCTTCACCACTGCGCCATTGGGCGTTGACCACTTTCACCCAGCCCGATTGAAAATACGACAAGATTAATTGTATCGCCAAATATCCCACAGCTATTTCCTGCCAATAACGCGAGGGAGCCAAATGTGACAACCACAAACAACCCAATACCAACATTGTCATGGTATCGCTGCCGCCATTGTAGGGCCCGCGAAAACGACGAATAAGAATGATAGAAGTAACAACTAAAGCCGTTTCAACCAACAACGGCTGAATACCCGCTGTTAGCAAGATCGCGAATAGTGCACGAATGAATCCCAGTGTTTTTTCCGGTTGGATACCGCGCACGAACTCAATACTTTGCTGAAAAATCGCAACACCTAAAACAATTTCCGCTATACGAACTGCCAACTCCAGAGTCATTTATCATCTCCAGAAGTAGGCAGCGAAAACGCACGCGAAATAAACGTAATATCCTCAGTCAATTGTCCATTCTCCGCAACCAGAGCCCGGACGCGAAAAAATAAAGTCTGCGCATTTATAGGCACAGGAATTTCACGGGCACTAATTAAATGCAACAACCGCTGGGCAATTTGCTGTTCATGAAATTCAGAGTGGGATTCAAATAAATGCTCAGCACAAGTATTGATATAGAGGCGATCATTCCATTTGGGATTATGCAGAAGCTGCACAATGCCTGAAGTGAAACTGATTTTTTCTGGCAGGGGAAAAACAGGAAACCAATCGGCGGGTTCAAGCTGAGCTGTAGAAGCAAAGCCCACCTCAATACGCGGAGATGGGCCGATGCTGCTGAAAAAACGCCAGGAGGGAAAAAGGACGGGTAAAATCAATCGTAGCAATTTCAAACACCGCCTCTTATAAAAAAACTGCCCTTATTAAAGAGCAGCTCTTGGCATTTTATATTTACAGCTCTGGCCGGGAGTTTACTCTGCGCGCGCTGTAAAGAAAATAAATCGCCACACCCAATGCCATCCACACCAACAAACGCAGCCATGTATCAAGCGGCAAGCCAGACATCAGGAACAATGCAGACAAGGCACCGGCAGGCGCTACAAACCAAATAGCAGGGACACGGAAGGGACGATGCAAATCAGGACGGGTTTTACGCAACATCAACACACCAATGCAAACGATAACAAATGCCGATAATGTGCCGATACTCACCAACTCTCCTACCAATCCCATCGGTAATATACCGGCGAGAACAGCAACCACAATACCGGTGAAAAATGTTGCCTTAAACGGCGTGCGGAATTTTTTATGGACATCTGAAAAAATGCCGGGCAATAAACCATCGCGCGACATGGAATAAAAAATGCGGGTTTGCGCCAACAACAAAACGAGAACAACCGTAGTGAGGCCTGCAATTGCCCCCAGCTTCACGATGGGCGCCAACCAAGGTAAGCCCAAGGTATCAATAGCAACTGCAATAGGATCAGGCACGCTGAGTTTGTCGTAAGGCACCAGACCTGTCAGCACATAGGCAACCAGAGCGTAGAGCACAGAACAAATTAACAGTGAGCCAATAATGCCGCGCGGCATGTCGCGCTGTGGATTTTTTGCCTCTTGCGCTGCGCAGGAGACTGCATCGAAACCAATATAAGCGAAGAATACTACTCCAGCACCAGTGAGCACCCCACCCCAACCAAAATTACCGAATTCATCAATTGGAGGAACAAAGTTTCCGTCCGGGTTGCCTGCCGTTACCCAATTCTGGTGATCTACCGCATTCCAACCCAAAACAATAAACGTGATAACGACTAACAGCTTCACCGCAACTATCACCGCGTTTACCTGTGCAGACTCACGCGTACCGATTGCCAGAAGCCATGAAGTTATCAAAACAATTAGCGCCGCTGGAAGATTAATAATATTCCCGGTCGAGATCCACTCCCCGCTTAATGCGTTGTACGACCACGGGCCTTGCGTAAGCATGGTCGGAATGTAGATACCAAAATTCTTTAAAAAACTGACCACATAACCGGACCAGCCTATAGCAACAGTAGTCGCGCCCAGTGCGTACTCCAAAATGAGATCCCAGCCGATCATCCAAGCAATAAATTGCCCCAGAGATGCATAGGCATAGGTGTACGCGGAGCCAGCAACAGGAACGGATGAAGCGAGTTCGGCATAACACAAACCTGCAAACACACAGACAATCGCACCGGCAATAAACGATAAAACCACCGCCGGCCCAGCATTAGCGGCTGCAGCGTGCCCACTGAGGACAAAAATTCCAGCACCGATAATGCACCCAATACCCAGCGCAATAAGATTCCAAACCCCCAGCGAACGTTTTAGTCCGCGATCACTGCCATCCACTTCATCGCGCAAGGATTCAACCGATTTGCGAGCCCACATGTTATTCATATTTTTCTCCGACAAAGCTTATCGATAAGCGCACCAGGATTTCACTAACCTCGCCGGATAACAGCGAGACAACCCCAGTGACCATGCAAAAATCCTGCTAAATTCGCAGCTACAGCAAATAAACGGCTACAGCAAAGCCCTAACTAGCAGTCCAACAACAATTGCATTTAACACAGGGAGTTTTACGCACAGATAAAGTGCATCCAGGTACAGTTGAGTGGCAAAAAAACAACCACACAATCACATCATTATTATTAACAACAGTTTATTTCTAACCAACAAAAACAAGATCAAGCTGAACCACCATCATTTATATTTATTTGTTGGCGGAGCATAGCAGCAGAGAATACCCCTGCTGCTTTAAAATAGGAACACTAACGGCATTAATCCGTCGCACTTAGCTTATCGATTTCCTCGATTCGCAAACGAACCATCTCACATTGACCCTTATCAAGCTCACAAGCTCGATTCAGATAGGTGCGCGCCGCAGCGTAATTCTTTTCTCTTAAATAGCGAATCCCAACCACTGAATTAATACTCGCATTGTCAGGATCCAGCTGATGATAAGCCTTAATATGCTCAAACACTTTTTCGCTGTTCCCCAGCCTGTTGTATGCAAAACGCAGAACAACGTGCATGTCTTTATTTCCCGGTGCAAGAGCCAAAGAGCGCTCAGCGTGCTCAATCGACTTTTGCATGAGATTATGCTGCGTGTTTAACGGTGCAACCTTTGTCTGTTCCCAATAATGGTTGGCAAGTTGCGCCTGCAGTTCGGCATTATCAGGATTCTTTTTCAGTGACTTTTCTGCTGCCGCAAACATCTGCAATTCTTGCTCATGCTTTTGGAAAGAAAGCGCAATATCAGCATGTTGGGGAGAATTTTTATTAATTTTCTTAAAATACTTTTCCGCGTAATCATATTCATGATGATGAATAAGTACCCGCGCCATCATATGCCCCAACTCATCATTGCTAAGTTTGCGCTTTTCGATACCACCCTGCACAGCATTGAATTTCAGGCGCGCAGCTTTAAGAGATGGCTCCGCCAAATAGCGCTGATAAGACTCTTGTACAGCCACAATCGATTGACCAAACACCTGCTCGAATCCTTCTCTGGTTTTAGGTGTTTGCGTTGCAAGATAGGTAGCAATTTGCTGTTGATGGTTTGGATAGTTATCAAGCGAACCAAACAAAAAATAATACACAGCAGCGCCGGCATTAAGTTTATAAAATGGATTGGAGATTGTATTTTTATCGCCGAAGATAAGCGACTCAAGCGGAATGGCTGCCGACGGGATAGTTGTAAAACTACGCACCACACCGATGGTTGCCTGATTGTCATGTACGTCTGCTGTATTCAGGATTGTTCGTAAACCACTCGTGTACCAAACAGGATACTTTTCAGCAATCGCAGCTTGCATCAGGTATTGCCACAAGTAAGCATCAATAATCGTCTGCTTTTTGAGATCTGCACTTATTGGCCGCACACCTCGCCCGATCATCAAATACTGGCTGCCTTCGATACGATCAACAAATGCACCTGCATTCTGGGTTGGTTTAATTTTTTGATAAAGCGCGTAATCAGAGTGGGTAATGATCTTAACTTTTGTAATCTGCACGGATGGCGCAAGTGCCTGTACAAGATTAGCTTGATTCTCCAGGGACTCAATCCAACCCGCTACCTGACTTTCAGATGCATCAGAATAAAACTGCACATGCGGTGAGGTGTATTCAACCCATCCACTCGCCGATGCAGAAGCTGCACCCAAGAGAAATGCCATCAAAAAAGCGGGGGTAAACAAGAATCTCTTCATCTGAACTTATTCCATCAAGAAAATGGGGCCTTTTTAGGCTTTATTGTATGGCCACCATTCTATTTGATAATCCTTCTCATGCATACACTCTGCGGGACTATCACAAGCTGCATCATTGTTGACAGGTCACATTGCTTTTTTCTTCAATTTTTCAATCTCATCGCGCAACTTGGCGGCCACTTCAAATTCCAGATCTTTTGCAGCCTGGAACATTTGTTTCTCCATCAATTCAATTGTTTTCCAAATATCTTTCGGATTCACATCAACTGAATATTTGCCAGAACGCTCAGCAATTGCCATAGCTTTATTGCGCGCTGCCCTGCTACCACCACCTGGAGCCACTGAACCCTCCAGAATGTCCGCGATGCTTTTATTAATCCCTTTAGGCGTAATTCCATGTTTGAGGTTGTGTGCAATTTGTTTTTCGCGACGGCGATCAGTTTCATCGATAGCACGCTGCATGGAACCGGTAATTCGGTCAGCGTAGAGAATCGCTTTGCCTTTTAAATTTCGCGCAGCGCGACCAATCGTTTGGATCAATGATCGATCCGAACGAAGAAAGCCTTCTTTGTCCGCATCCAGAATAGCGACCAAAGACACTTCGGGCATATCCAAACCTTCACGCAGGAGGTTGATACCTACAAGCACATCGAATTGGCCCAAGCGCAGATCACGGATAATTTCGATACGTTCAACAGTATCGATATCCGAGTGCAAATAACGAACACGCACGCCATGCTCGGCAAGATATTCCGTAAGATCTTCCGCCATACGTTTAGTGAGCACCGTAATTAATACACGATCTCCCTCACCTACGGTTGCACGAATTTCAGAAAGTACATCATCTACTTGGGTAGTTGCCGGGCGAATTTCAATTTGTGGATCGATAAGACCGGTGGGCCGCACCACCTGCTCAACAACTTGCCCTTCATTTTCCTGCTCGTATTTTCCCGGTGTGGCCGAGACCATAATCATTTGCGGTGCGATACGTTCCCACTCGTCAAAACGCATCGGGCGATTATCTAACGCCGATGGCAAACGAAAGCCGTATTCAACCAGAGTTTCTTTGCGCGAGCGGTCGCCTTTATACATGGCACCAATTTGCGGAATGGTTACGTGGCTTTCATCGATAACCAGCAAGGCATCCTGCGGCAAATAATCAAACAATGTTGGCGGCGCTTCACCGGAGTTGCGGCCGGACAAATAGCGCGAATAGTTTTCGATACCATTGCAGTAGCCAAGCTCTTGCATCATCTCCAAATCGTAACGGGTGCGCTGCTCCAATCGTTGTGCTTCAACCAGCTTGTTGTTTTCACGCAGGTATTCCAAACGCTCACGCAATTCTTCTTTGATATTTTCAATCGCCTCAAGAATCTGTTCCCTCGGTGTTACATAGTGTGATTTCGGATAAATAGTGAAGCGCGGAACTTTTTGTAACACCTCGCCCGTGAGCGGATCGAAAATCGAAATTTGTTCAACTTCATCATCAAATAATTCTATGCGCACCGCTTCAATATCGGAATCAGCCGGATAAATATCAATTACCTCGCCGCGCACGCGATAAGTCGCGCGGGAGAATTCCATATCGTTACGCGTGTATTGCAACTCAGCGAGACGGCGCAAAATTTGGCGCTGATCGATCTTGTCGCCGCGCACAATGTGCAGCAACATTTTCATATAGGCTTCGGGATCACCCAAACCATAAATCGCGGACACAGAGGCGATAATAATGGCGTCTTTGCGCTCCATCAGCGCTTTGGTTGCTGACAAACGCATCTGCTCAATATGTTCGTTTACCGCAGAATCTTTTTCGATAAAGGTATCGGATGATGGGACATAAGCTTCGGGCTGATAGTAGTCATAGTAAGAGACAAAATATTCAACCGCGTTATTAGGAAAAAACTCTTTGAACTCGCCATAGAGTTGCGCCGCAAGGGTTTTGTTGTGCGCCATAATCAAGGTCGGCCGCTGCACCTGTGCAATCACATTGGCCACGGTAAAGGTCTTACCCGACCCAGTCACACCCAGCAGCGTTTGGTGTGCCAAACCCGCCTCTATGCCCTGCACAAGACCGGCAATTGCCGTAGGTTGGTCGCCGGCAGGCGCAAATTCACTATTAACAACAAATTGCTTGGACATAAGAACCCAATAATGAATAAAAGAGGGATTGTAGCGAAAACTGGCCTGATTTGGATGGCAAGCCGTTGTGAATACTCGCTAGACTTGAAGACTATACAGATTAATTCCTGAACCTGACAAACTATGTCAGTAGAACTACCCCCGCAAACTGAGATCCACAATGGAATTTACCTTAGAAATACTGGCCTTTTTATTTATTGCCGCTGCAGTGGCAGGTTTTATGGACACACTCGCAGGTGGCGGTGGCTTGATCACAGTGCCGGCGCTGGTTGTGTCCGGCGTACCGCCACTCGCCGCACTGGGCACCAACAAACTGCAAAGTAGCTTCGGCTCGGGTACTGCAAGCTTTTTATTGTTCAAGCGTAAGAAAATCGATTGGCAAGAATTGCGCCCAATGATGATTGCCGCATTTATAGGTTCAGTAATTGGAACCGTGATTGTTCAATTTATTGATGCAAAATTATTGGGTTTTATTATCCCGTTAGTGTTAGTGATAATCGCTGCGTATTTTATTACTGCCCCCTATTTCAAATTTGAATCCACTAAGCCAAGAATATCAGCCAGCCTTTATCAAAAAACCGTACTGCCTGTTATTGGTATGTATGACGGAATGTTCGGCCCAGGCACAGGCTCTTTTCTTGCGGTTGCCGGTGTGAGCTTACGCGGTCTCGAATTAATCAAAGCAACAGCAACCGCCAAGCCGTTAAATTTCGCCACAAATATCGCCTCATTAATCGTTTTTATTTTTGCCGGTCAATTGGTGTGGGCTGCAGGCTTAACAATGATCGTTGGACAAGTGCTGGGCGCCTGGATTGGTTCGCATTATCTTTTTAAAGTGAACCCCAAAATATTGCGGATACTGATCGTTACAATTTGTTTGGTGATGTTAGGGCAATATTGGTTCAAACAATATGGTGTTTAAACAGGTAGAAATTACATGATGGGCTTGCGCAATAGGCTGATGCTAATTCTCATCACTTGTACACTGAGTGCCTGTGTTGTCGCTCCCAAAAAGGTAGCGAGCTACGATGGAAACTGCATGGTATCAACACAGAAGATAGTGCTTACCACCGCACAACTGCAAGAGTTTAATAAGATCAAATGCGTTACAAATAGTTGCAGAGCAGAATTTGTAGAAGCGACAGTAACTTCAGTGCTCGTGACAACAACAAGTGCCATAGTGTCAGGGTCTATCGCACTCGTCGGCAATACACTTTACTGGCTGGAAAGCCAAGGCAAATGCCCAAATATGCAACAACCAGCTGAAGAAATACCAAAAAAACCAAAAGAAGAATATTTACTTGAAGAAGAAATAATTACGGCGACTAAATCCTGATTTTATTGTTCACATCACGATTCTCTGCAACGGGTCGCTGCTCGATCACATCCCTGCCCGATTTAACCATACGATCATAAAGCACAACATGAACTGTAGCCGCAAGATTCATACAACCGATGGTTGGGATATAAACCACGTGTTTACAGTGATCCAACAACTCTTTTTTAATTGATCCATCTTCCGGACCGAAAATATAGTAAGCATTGTCAGGATGGACGAAGTCCATTAGTGGCGTTGCACCTTCGATTAACTCGACTGCAACCAAAGTTGCGCCCGGCGGAATATCATCGAGCAAATTTTCCACCTCAACTAACGCGATTTTTTTAGTTGCGTTTTTTGTATCTGCAGCAAATTTTTGCGCGCGGGCAAAACGCACACCACTGTAAAACACGGTATCTGCCTCAAAACAACCTGCCGCGCGCATAATCATGCCAACATTGACTGGATTCTTAGGGTTAACCAAACCAATGTGGGAGGATTTTTTACTCATAACAAAAACCTGAGATGATATTGAGGAGATCAAAAATTGGGGGCAGCAAGCGGCATCCCTACGTCAGGAAAGGCGCTGCTTGAAATCGTCGTAGCCAAATTCACGGACGATTTGTAAGTCATCGCTACGCGAATCCCAAATCGCAATCGCGGGCAAATTAATGCCATTGAATGTTGTGGTCTTCACCATAGTGTAGTGAGCCATATCATCAAACATAATACGTTGCCCAACGGATAAAGGCGCATTAAAACTGTAATCGCCAATAACATCGCCCGCTAAACAGGTCATGCCGCCCAAACGATATGTATGGGCCAATTCATCTGGCATGCCAGCGCCCAATACATCTGCACGATACGGCATTTCTAATACATCCGGCATATGGCAAGTTGCAGAGGTATCGAGAATGGCTTGCGCCATTGTATTCCAGGTGATGTCCAACACTTCAGCAACCAACACACCGCTGCGAAGCGCAACCGCCTCACCTGGCTCAAGATAAACTTGCAATTGGTGGCGGGCGCGAAAAGATTTAATCAGTTCGATCAGCTCAGCAACCTGATAGTCTTCACGGCTAATGTGATGGCCGCCACCAAAATTGATCCATTTTATTTGCGAGAAATAGCGACCAAACTTCTCTTCAACTGCTGCGATTGTTCGCTGTAGCGGCGGCAAGTCTTGTTGGCAAAGAGTGTGGAAATGAAGACCGCTAATTCCATCTAAAATATCAGGATCATCATTTAGTGCTTGTTCAAATTGCGCAATTGTCACACCCATGCGTGAACAGGGCGCGCACGGATCATAAAGCGCAACCTCGCCTTCTGAATGCTCGGGATTAATGCGAATACCGAACTGCAACTCCGGACGAACACACTGCGCATTTAAAGCAAGCGGTTTGAAACGAGACCACTGGGAAAATGAATTAAATAAAACGTGATCTGCAACTTTTAAAATTTCGATCAAGTCAGATTCTTTATATGCAGCAGAATAACAGTGAACTTCGCCACCAAACTCTTCTTTGCCCAAGCGAGCCTCATGCAAACCACTTGCGCAAGTACCCGATAGATACTGACGAAATAAAGGCGCAAGGTTCCAACAAGAAAATGCTTTTAACGCAGCCAGCACTTTTGCACCGCTTTCGTGCTGTACACGGTTGAGAATTTTTAAATTATCCTCAACCGCTACTTTATCAATCACAAAGCAAGGTGATGGAACACGCGTAGCATCAAAATGGGCGAAGTATTCACGCTTTTGCATCAATTAACCTTCAATCGCACTTGGATCAACTTCAACAACTTGCCACGGCAAACCGTACTTATTCAGATCGTCCATAAATGGATCGGGATCATACTGTTCCATATTCCATACACCCGGCTTTTTCCACTTACCTTCCAATATCATTTTTGCCCCGATCATCGCAGGCACACCAGTGGTGTAAGAAATGGCCTGGGATTTTACTTCGCGGTAACATTCCTGATGATCACAAACGTTATACACAAACATCGCAACGGGTTTGCCATCTTTAACACCTTGAGCAAAACAACCAATACAGGTTTTACCTTTGGTTAATGGGCCGAGACTTGCTGGATCTGGCAGCAATGCCTTCAAAAATTGCAGCGGTACTATTTCGCGACCTTCAAACATAATCGGTTCAATACCGGTCATTCCCACATTACCCAACACTTCCAGATGCTTTAAATAATTATCGGAGAATGTCATCCAAAAACGGGCACGTTTAATTTCCGGGAAATGTTTAACCAGTGATTCCAATTCTTCGTGATACATCATGTAGATTTTCTTGGGGCCGATCTCAGCCGGAAAATAAAACACCTGATTAACACTCAGTGGTGCAGTCTCAACCCAATTGCCATTTTCCCAGTAGCGTCCGTTCGCCGTCACTTCACGGATATTGATTTCGGGATTGAAGTTAGTCGCGAATGGCAAACCGTGATCACCCGCGTTGCAATCGATAATATCCAGCTGATGAATTTCATCGAAATAATGTTTTTTCAAATACGCGGTATAAACATTGGTCACACCCGGATCAAAACCGGAGCCCAATAAGGCCGTAATTCCAGCGTCTTTAAATTTATCCTGATATGCCCACTGCCACGAATATTCAAATTTAGCGGTATCCAATGGTTCGTAATTGGCAGTATCCAGATAATCAACACCGGTTTCCAAACAGGCGTCCATGATCGTCAGATCTTGATAAGGCAGGGCAACATTAATGACCAAGTCCGGCTTTTCAGCATTGATCAAGGCAACCAGCGCAGGGACATTATCTGCATCAACTTGCGCTGTTTTTATCGGGCGATTTAATTGCGCAGCTATAGCTTTGCATTTGGATTCAGTACGGCTCGCCAACACAATTTCTGAAAATACTTCAGGTAACTGCGCGCATTTATGCACTACAACACCACTTACTCCACCAGCACCGATAATTAACACTTTTGCCATTAATCTACACTCCAAACCAATCTGTAAATAAAATCATTTAACAACATCACTGCACCGGATTAACCTGCGCTCCGTTATTTTTCAAAGTAGGTATATCCACGCAAGCCCTCTGAGTAAGCAGAAAGCATTTGTTGGCGATCCGCCACACTGATAATGCCATCGCGTACTGCTTGCTCGGCGGTTTGACGAAACTGCTCATATAGCTCATTGGGTTTGTACTCAACATAACTCAATACATCCGCAATACTATCGCCATGTAATTCGTGCACAAAATCGATACTGCTATCGGCGTTAATTCGCACGCTGGCGACATTGGTATCGCCAAACAAATTGTGCAAATCCCCCAAGGTTTCCTGATAGGCGCCCACTAAAAATACGCCGAGATAATACTCCTCACCGGCTTTAACAGGATGCAATGACAAGGTGGTTGACTCACCTTCAGGGCTAGCAAATTTCTGTAGCTTTCCATCGCAATCACACGTCAAATCCGCAATGATCGCTTGACGCGTAGGCTCCTCATCCAAACGATGGATAGGCATTACCGGAAACACCTGCCCTATAGCCCATGAATCTGGTAGCGATTGGAATACGCTGAAGTTGCCGTAATAAATATCAGCCAATAATTGCGGTAAACTTTCCAACTCGGCAGGAATACGTTTCATTTGCGGCAAAAGCGCGGCAATTTTTTGCAGCCCCGCAAGGTAAATATTTTCACCCAATACCCGGTGACGCAAACTGATATCACCTGAGTTAAATAAGTCGCGAATTTTATCGCGATAATAAATAACGTCGTTGTAGGACTCTTGCAAATTAGATGTGCTGGTCACATTGCGGGTGTGCCATAAATTCTCAATCATTTCATGGCAATCTGCTGGCAAAACCTCAGGTAAAGCCATAGGATCAAAGTGAGTTACATCAAGAATATTAAATAACAAAACCGATGTATGAGCCACGGTTGCCCGGCCTGATTCAGTCACTATTGTTGGATGCGGAATATTGTGTGCATCCAGGCTTTCCTGAATCGATTCCACTACATCGATACAATATTCCTGCACTGAATAATTACGACTGTGTCCATTAGTGCTGCAAGTACCGTCGTAATCAATCGCCAAACCGCCGCCCAAATCGAGATAACCGAGTGGAGCGCCCTCGCCCACCAGCTCGATGTAATAGCGACAAGCTTCCAATACGCCGGCGCGAATACTGCGGATATTGGGGATTTGTGAGCCCAAATGAAAATGCAGCAGCTGGAAGCAATGTAATAAATTAGCATCGCGCAAGGTATCAATCACGCTGACCAATTCATTGGTATTCAAACCAAATAAACTACGGTCACCGCTGTCTGCGCTCCAATGACCTTCCACTTTGGTCGATAGTTTTAGTCGCACACCAATTAAAGGTTCTATATCCAGTGCACGGCTACGCTCGATGACAAACTGCAATTCCGTCAGTGTTTCCAGCACGAAAAAACATTTAAAGCCGAGTTTGCGCGCTTGCAAACCGAGCGAAATAAATTCTGCGTCTTTGTAACCGTTGCAGATAATAATGCTCTCACGATTGGTAATCGTGGCTAATGCAATCATTAATTCTGCTTTACTACCTGCCTCCAGGCCGTGATTGTAACGCTGACCAAAGCGCGCAATCTCTGCAATCACATGACTCTGCTGATTGACTTTGATTGGAAATGCACCGCGATACTGGCCACGATAATTACTGGCAGCAATTGCTTGTGCAAATGAATCATTAAGAATACTGATTCGCGAATCGACAATATTTTCAAGGCGCAACAACACCGGCATTTGCAATCCGCGCTGCTGTAATCCATCGACAATATCCATTAAGGATACATTTACTTCGCCTTCAGGAGTTGGTGCGCGCACAACAACATCACCCTGTGGCGCAACGCCAAAATAACCGCTGCTCCACTCATCAATACCGTAAAGCTCAGCGGATTTGCGTGCAGACCAAGAGGTTGATTGCTCAGAATTATTCAAAATATATCGACCCTTATGATTAACGGGGTGTTCCGCAAGTGAGAATTGAAACCAATAAGCACTAAAAAAACATATTACTTATGGCAAAAAAGAAAAATGGCGCGCAATTTTCCACATTTTTTGTGAAAAATAAAGCATCGCGCCATTATATGAATAGAAATTAACCAGAAAAAACAGAACTTATCTCTGTGTTAACGCTTGCAGATACTGAATCAGCACACCCATATTCTTAATATAAGTTCCAGTTGAAATACCCATAACCGGTTTTTCTACAGGAAATGGTGAGGTATCCCATTCATTGCCCACCATAGTCGCCGAATAATTATTATCAGCCTTGGTTGCCGGGGCGACACCATTATATGGATTGGTTGTGTAATAAAGTGGAGTTGGCCAATAACCTTCTTTATTCAAACTGTTAATCAGCGCCGCTGCCTGATCAGGAAGTTTTTTTGCTGTCGCTGCTTTTTGCGCGCGAAAATTTAAATCCGATACGCTCACCCTACCAAGCGTGAAATATTTCGGTAACGCAATATTTCCCATCGATTTGAGCGGAGAGTTTGCAACAACATCTTCCGACTTCTGTGCCAAAGCTTCCTCATATGCAGCACGCAATTTCGCCACATTAATATTGCTGGTGGATTTGTAGTGAGCCAGCATATTTCCGGGAGTGTAATCCACGTAGTACTCACCATTTGTCCTATTAGCACCGCTCCGGTGAGTGAATAGTGATTTATTGGTGCCCAACTCAATGAAGGACGGATGACTACGCCCCTCATATTCCGGTTTATTGGGCAACTGCAAGCTCTCCAACCACGCGAGCGCTTCAGGAATGCGCGCAAGAAATTTCGATTCGCCCGTCATGTAATAAAATTTGATTAGCTGCTGGATATTCTCGGCCGTTGTCGGCGTGTGCAGCGCCTTAGGCTCATAGGAGCGCGCGCCAGCAGGTACAAATTCTGTTGTGTACTGCAACGCCCAACCCGGTTGCGGCTGCCCCATCTGCATCACTAAAAAACTATTCATCGCGCGAATGACAGGTTCGCGCACCCGCGCCTCACCCAGCATCTGATAACACATCAGTAAGAAATCGATATTCTCAGCGGCAACATCGTCATTGAAGGTAATAAAAGACGAATAATCCGGATGATCTTTAGATGGATGATCGTGCATTAACGGAAAACGTTGCGGCCAACCACCAATCGGATACTGGCTATCCAACATAAAGTTGATGGCTTTATTGAGCGAAGGGCGATATTTGGGATCGAGCTTCTCCACATAAAGACGCAACAGAAACTTTGCCGCCTCCGCTGTGCCAACATCATCAAACGTTGCATTGCCGTAATAGTGATGAAACTCTTCCAATCTCCAGGCCTGCTTACCCACGGTCGCATACCAATCCTTGAGTGATGCTTCCCCATTAAAATCGGCCACATAATTCCATCCACCACTTGGATGCTGAGCATATATAATTGCGCCCGCCACCCGTTCGGCGGCCGAGTAATAGAACTCATCGTTGGTGGCATGATAGGCATCCAACAATAAATGCCCCACGGTTGCGGTACCAGGCGGCTGCATCCAGATCATTGAGCGACGCGCCTCAAGCTCGCCCCATTGGCGGGAAAAATCAGGCAGATACGACCAGACAAAACCACCGCGATAACTGGCTTTATCCAGCATAAATTGGGTAGCCGTTTTCATGGTGCTTTGGGTTTGTTCAAGCGTGGGGGCAGCCAGCACTGGACTGGAGTAGCCAAAGACAAGGAAGACAAGAAGGATCAAATTCTGGTTGATGGTACGCATAGCCGCTCTCTAATTATAGATATCCGGGTATAGATTCTATTGTTATGAATTTTGCGACCGAAAAACCTTTGCAGATAAATACTTAGCACTATTTTTATAAGTAATACATTAGGCTTGCTTGTCATGATAATAAGCGCCATCACCGGTATCGGATAGGCGTTTAACACTTTTTATCGGTATCCACTCCGTCGCATCAATTAAGCTGCCAGCTGCGGAAACATCCCCTTAATGCCACCTGCGATAAATTCCACAGCAATCGCAGCCAGTAACAATCCCATCACTCGCGTAGACATCACAATACTGCGCGTACTTAAATGCTGACGAAACCAGGGTAGAAATTTAAAACACAGCCACAGCGAACCGCCCACCAACAAAATGCAGCCGGTAATCGCCACATAATGCAGAACTGAATTGGATTGATGCGCATAAACAATAACCGCGCTCATAGCACCTGGCCCGGCTAACAACGGCATAGTTAATGGAACCAATGCGATAGTTTCATCCTGCGCCGCCTCAATTTCTTCCGGCGTATGGCCGCGCGACTTGAGCATCGTCAGCCCCATCAATAGCAACACAATTCCACCCGCACAGCGAAATGCATCGATGCTGATACCAAAAGCCCACAGAATCCATTCACCGATTAACAAGGCAACCATCAACGCAGTAAACACAGAAATAACCGTCAATCGCGCAGTCTTAAATTGCTGTTCACGCGATTGGTGAACTGTTAATGCGAGAAAAACAGGAACGGCGCCTAGGGGGTCAACAATCGCCAACAGGCCGATGAGGAATTTGGTGTATTCGGTGATTTCGAGCATGGTTTTATCTTCGCCCGTTCATTTGGATTATGTTTAAGTCTAGGCAGGATTTAGGGAAATAAAAAAGGCGATCCGAAGATCGCCTTTTAGAAAACACTTAACTAGTAAAATTAATTACCAGCCAGTGATTTCTTTCAGTGCTTTACCGATATCGGCCAAGCTCTTAACAGTTTTCACGCCAGCGTCTTCCAGTGCAGCAAATTTCTCGTCAGCAGTACCTTTACCGCCAGAAATAATCGCACCAGCGTGACCCATGCGCTTACCAGCAGGCGCAGTTACACCAGCGATGTAAGACACAACAGGTTTGGTCACGTTTGCTTTGATGAATGCTGCTGCTTCTTCTTCCGCAGAACCACCGATTTCACCGATCATTACGATCGCTTCGGTTTGTGGGTCAGCTTGGAACAACTTCAGGATGTCGATGAAGTTAGAGCCCGGGATTGGGTCACCACCAATACCTACGCAAGTAGATTGGCCGAAACCGTAATCGGTAGTTTGCTTCACAGCTTCATAAGTCAAAGTACCTGAACGCGATACGATACCTACTTTACCTGGCTTGTGGATGTGGCCTGGCATGATGCCGATTTTGCACTCGCCCGGAGTGATAACACCTGGGCAGTTAGGACCAATCAAACGCACGCCCAACTCGTCACACTTCACTTTTGCGTCAAGCATATCGAGGGTTGGGATACCTTCAGTAATACATACGATCAACTTGATGCCGCCGTTAGCTGCTTCAAGGATTGAGTCTTTACAGAAAGGTGCTGGAACATAGATTACTGATGCATCAGCACCAGTAGCAGCAACTGCTTCAGCAACAGTGTTGAACACTGGCAAGCCAAGGTGAGTTTGACCACCTTTACCTGGAGTTACACCACCAACCATTTTGGTGCCGTAAGCAATCGCTTGTTCAGAGTGGAAAGTACCTTGCGCACCGGTGAAACCCTGACAAATTACTTTGGTGTCTTTGTTAATTAAAACGCTCATGTTCTTCGCCCCTTATTGATTCGCAGCAGCTGCAACAACTTTCTTGGCAGCGCCAGTCAAGTCGGTATCGGCAATAATGTTCAGGCCGCTTTCGCCCAACACTTTTGCACCCAATTCAGCATTGTTACCTTGCAGACGAACAACAACAGGTACTTTTACGCCCACTTCTTTAACTGCACCGATTACGCCTTCTGCGATCATGTCGCAACGTACGATACCGCCAAAGATGTTGATGAATACTGCTTTCACCGCGTCATCAGACAAAATGATTTTGAACGCTTCAACTACGCGCTCTTTGGTCGCACCGCCACCTACGTCGAGGAAGTTAGCAGGTTGGCCGCCGTGCAATTTAACGATGTCCATGGTACCCATCGCCAAACCAGCGCCGTTAACCATACAACCGATATCACCGCCCAGAGCAACGTAGTTCAACTCCCAAGCAGCAGCGTGAGCTTCACGCGCGTCTTCTTGAGTTGGATCTTGCATTGCTTTCAATTCTGGATGACGGTACAGAGCATTGCCGTCGATTACCAATTTCGCATCCAGGCAGTGCAAGTTACCTTCTGGAGTAATTACCAGTGGGTTAACTTCCAGCAACGCCAAATCCTTCTCTTTGAAGAGTTTGGCCAAGCCAAGGAAAATATTAACGAATTGGTTGATTTGCTTGCCTTCCAAACCAAGTTTGAAAGCCAGGTCACGACCTTGGAAAGGTTGAGCACCTACCAGCGGATCAACAGCAACTTTGAGGATTTTCTCTGGAGTGTCATGTGCAACTTTCTCGATCTCTACACCACCTTCGGTAGAGGCCATGAACACGATACGGCGGCTTGAACGGTCAACTACAGCGCCCAGGTACAACTCTTTAGCGATGTCAGTGCAGTTCTCAACCAAAATGCGGCTTACTGGTTGGCCTTTCTCATCAGTTTGATAAGTAACCAGATTCTTGCCCAACCACTTTTCAGCGAAAGCGCGGATGTCTTCTTTGCTCTTAACCAGCTTTACGCCGCCCGCTTTACCGCGGCCACCAGCGTGAACCTGAGCTTTAACGACGAACATATCGCCGCCGATTTGATCCGCAGCAGCAACAGCCTCTTCAACAGTCGCAGCAGCAATGCCTTTAGAAACAGGCAAACCATATTGGGCAAACAGTTGCTTACCCTGATACTCGTGCAAATTCATGGTGTAGTTCCATTTGACGATGGTTGGACATGCAATTATCGATAAACATGCCAACTGGGTTATCGATGGAGACGAACCTTATGAGTTCGCCCCCGCCTAAAAAACGAGGACTCTATGGTTCTCTTAACGCTTCTTCTTGTTGGCGATGTGGATGGCATGACCATGCACCGCCAATGCTGCTTCGTGGATAGCCTCAGACAGGGTTGGGTGACCAAACACCATCATGCCCAGATCTTCCGCACTAGAACCGAACTCCATTGCAATCGCCACTTGTTGAACCAGATCAGCAGCGCTTGGACCAACAATGTGGGCACCAAGAATGCGATCAGTAACAGCGTGAGCAATAATTTTTACCAGACCCTGGGTTTCATTAGCAGCCATTGCGCGGCCAGAAGCTGCGAATGGGAAGGTACCCACATTGTATGGCTCACCCGATGCTTTCACTTGCTCTTCAGTTTTACCTACAGAAGCAACTTCCGGATGGGTGTAAATTACGTTAGGAATAATATCGTAATTAATTTGTGATTTTTGGCCTGCAATACGCTCAGCAACCATCACACCTTCTTCAGAACCTTTGTGCGCAAGCATCGGACCACGCACTACGTCACCAATTGCCCATACGCCCGGCGCATTAGTTTCGCATTGTTCGTTTACAAAAATAAAACCACGCTCATCCAGATTTACACCACTGTCAGCAGCCAACAGATTTTCAGTGAATGGACGACGACCAACACAAACAATTAACTTATCAAACGTTTCTTGTTGCTCTTTGCCTTCTTTATCGAGATAAGTCACGGTTACTTCTTTACCGTTTACTTTTGAGCCGGTAACGCGTGAGCTGGTGCGGATATCCAAACCTTGTTTGGTCAGGATTTTTTGAGTTTCTTTAGCAATTTGTTGATCCATAATCGCAAGGAAACTATCCAGAGCTTCCAACACAGTTACTTTCGAACCAAGACGATTCCAAACCGAACCCAACTCCAAACCAATTACGCCAGCGCCGATTACACCGAGACGCTTTGGCACTTCAGAGAACTCCAACGCACCAGTTGAGTTAACAATTACATCGTTATCAACAGGAGCTGGTGGAATATTGATTGGGTTGGAACCAGAGGCAAGGATTACATTGTCTGCGTCATATACAGTGACTTTGCCTTCAAAGTCAGTAACTTCAACTTTTTTACCAGCCAACAATTTACCAGTGCCAAACAAACTGGTTACACCGTTTGCTTTAAACAACCCGGCGATACCACCGGTCAAGTTTTTGATGATTTGATTTTTACGTGCAATCATCGAAGGAACATTAATTTCAACACCTGATGCAGTAATACCGTGAACTGCAAAATCATCTTTTGCTTCATGATATTTGTAGGAGCTATCGAGCAGCGCTTTTGAAGGGATGCAACCTACATTCAAGCAAGTACCGCCATTTACGCCCTTGCCTTCTTCGTTTTTCCACTTCTCGACACACGCAGTCTTAAACCCAAGCTGCGCAGCACGAATTGCGGCAACATAACCCGCTGGGCCAGAACCGATAACTATCACATCAAATTTTTCAGACATAACAATGTTCCTAAATTATTAACGTCGGCTACAACCTTGTGAGCGGTAACCCTTCACATAAAAAAACGCTCTTAGGTTGCCAAGAGCGTTTCAAAAAGCAGATTAGATTTCCAACAAAATGCGCGCTGGATCTTCTAACAAATCTTTGATTGCCACGAGGAATTGCACTGCGTCCTTACCATCCAACAGACGATGATCGTAAGACAGAGCCAGATACATCATCGGCAGAATCTCAACCTTACCGTTAACAGCCATTGGACGCTCTTGAATCTTGTGCATACCCAAAATGGCAGATTGTGGCAAATTCAGGATTGGAGTAGACAGCAATGAACCGAAAGTTCCGCCATTGGTGATTGTGAAGGTACCACCAGACATTTCCTCAATGCCCAATTTCCCATCGCGTGCACGCAAACCGAAATCGCGAATAGTACTTTCGATACCAGCAAGACTCATGTTCTCAGCATTGCGCAACACTGGAACCACCAAACCTTTATCGGTAGATACAGCAACACCAATATCTTGATAACCGTGATAAACGATATCGTTATTGTCGATAGAGGCATTTACTTGTGGGAAGCGACGCAGTGCTTCTGCAGCAGCTTTTACAAAGAAGCTCATAAAGCCCAAGCGAGTACCACCGTGCGCTTTTTCAAATTGATCTTTGTATTTCGCACGCAGTGCCATGATCGGCGCCATATTGACTTCATTAAACGTGGTCAGCATTGCAGTTGTGCTGGATGCTTCAAGCAAACGCTCGGCAATACGTTTACGCAAACGTGTCATTGGTACACGCTTCTCAACACGATCACCTACTGCTTCGATTGCAGCGGCTGGCGATCCAGCAACAGGAGCTTGTGCAGCAGGTGCGCTTGCTGCAGGAGCTGATTTCAAATGATTAGCTACATCTTCTTTCAACACGCGACCATCTTTGCCTGAACCAGCAACAGCAGCGGTGCTTACATTGTTTTCTTCTGCCAATTTGCGGGCAGCAGGATTAACTGCTTTGTCTGCAGCTGGAGCTGCGGCAGGTGCAGAAGCAGCAGGCGCGCTGGCAGCAGCTTGGCCTGCCGCACCTTCAACAAAACGCGCAATGACTTCATTGCTCAGAATGGTTTCGCCTTCGCCTTTAATAATTTCAGCGATGCTGCCATCAGCAGGTGCGACAACTTCCAACACAACCTTGTCAGTTTCAATATCAACGATCAGCTCATCGCGCTTGACGGCTTCACCTGGTTTTTTGTGCCAAGTTGCTACGGTGCCATCGGCAACGGATTCAGGGAAGGTAGGTGCTTTGATTTCAATACTCATGCTATTCCATCTCTCTGTAGCGCTAGGATTTATTTGATCAAGTTAAAAAAGCAAAAGCACTCACACTGTGAGCGCTTTATTAACAAAACGTTTTTCTTCTTCAATGTGCGCGGACATATAACCACCCGCTGGTGCTGCTGAAGGATCACGGCCAACATACTCAAGATGCAAACCTTTACCATACACATCAGCAACCACATGACGCATGTGATGCTGGCTGCTGTACCAAGCACCCTGATTCATCGGCTCTTCCTGGCACCAGAAAATATCTTTGATATTTTTGAACGGTGCGAGTGCGGCTTTCAATTCTGCTTCAGGGAACGGATAGAGTTGCTCCAAACGAATCAACGCAACATTATCCTGATTACGTGCAGTGCGCTCTTCCAACAAGGTGTAGTAAACCTTACCACTACACAGAATCACGCGCTGTACTTTTGCCGGATCAACGCTTGCATCAGTGATCACGTTTTGGAAACTGCCATTGGACAACTCTTCCAAGGTAGACGTTGCCAATTTATGACGCAGCAAAGATTTAGGGCTCATTACTACAAGCGGACGACGCATTGGGCGAATCGCCTGACGACGCAGCATATGGAAAACTTGAGCCGGTGTAGATGGCACACACACTTGAATATTGTGTTCAGCGCACAATTGCATAAAGCGCTCAAGACGTGCCGATGAGTGCTCTGGCCCCTGCCCTTCATAACCATGTGGAAGCAACATTGTCAGACCACACAAGCGACCCCACTTATGCTCCCCGCTGGTGATGAACTGGTCAATAACGACTTGAGCACCGTTAGCGAAATCACCAAATTGTGCTTCCCAAATGACCAAACCAGTCGGTGCAGTAGTTGAATAACCGTATTCAAATGCAAGAACAGCTTCTTCTGACAAATATGAGTCAAACAGTTCAAAAGATGGTTGTCCAGGTGCCATATTAGCGAGTGGGACGTAAGAGGAACCATCTTTTTGGCTATGTACAACGGCATGGCGATGAGAGAAGGTACCACGGCCGACGTCCTGACCAGTCATACGTATTTGGTAGCCCTGCTCAACCAAGGTTGCATAGGCCAGAGTTTCAGCCATGCCCCAGTTCAGCGGCAAAGCACCACCGGCCATTTTACGGCGGTCTTCATAAATTTTTTCTACTTGCTTCTGCAGCACAACCCCATCAGGGAACTCGCACATTTTATTGGCGGCAGATTGCAGCACTTTTAGATCACAACCGGTATTGGCTGGAGTTTCCCAGTCATGACCTATGTACGGAGCCCAATCCACAAACAAAGTGCGGTCAGGTTCACTTACCAAACCACTGGCAACATTTTCACCGCGATCAAGTGCAGCACGATAATTGTTGGTCAACTCATCTGCAGCGGTTTGCGTCAACAGGTTGGCAGCCACCAATTGGTCGGCATATAAAGTGCGAGTGGTTTTAAGTGCGCGAATAACTTGATACATCAGTGGCTGGGTTGCTGATGGCTCATCAGTCTCATTGTGACCACGGCGACGATAGCAAACCAGATCAATTACCACGTCTTTCTTAAATTCGTAGCGGTAATCCATCGCCAACTGAGCGATAAACAATACTGCTTCAGGATCATCACCATTCACGTGGAAGATTGGACATTCAATCATTTTAGCAACGTCAGTACAGTATTCCGTCGAACGTGCGTCTTCACGTTTGTTGGTAGTAAAACCAACCTGGTTATTGATCACGAGGTGCAAGGTACCACCGGTGCCGTAGGCGCGGGTTTGGGACATTTGGAATGTCTCCATTACCACACCTTGACCGGCAAAAGCAGCATCACCGTGAACCACGATAGGAACTACTTTTGCGCCAGTCTTGTCGTTGCGACGGTCCTGACGTGCACGAACAGAACCTTCAACTACCGGAGAAACAATTTCCAAGTGCGATGGGTTAAACGCCATCGCCATGTGCAATTCACCGCCTGGAGTCATTACGTTAGATGAAAAACCTGAGTGATATTTCACATCACCTGAAGTTTTCAACGAACGCTTGCCATCGAACTCAGCGAACAATTCTGCAGGGCTTTTTCCGAACACATTAATCAATGTGTTAAGACGGCCGCGGTGAGCCATACCCAATACGATTTCTTTTGCACCATAGGTACCGGCGCGTTTTACCAACGCATCAACGAGGGGGATGAAGCTCTCGCCACCTTCCAAACCAAAACGCTTGGTGCCCGGATATTTACTATCGAGGTGACGCTCAAGACCTTCAGCAGCAGTCAAACGCTCAAGCAATGCAAGACGCTGTTCTTTACTGAACTCCGGATTAGAGCGAACGCTTTCGAGGCGTTGCTGCAACCATTGCTTTTCAGCAAGTGGAGTGATGTGCATGATTTCCGCACCGATATGACCGCAATAGGTCTTCTCCAATGCTTCAACAATTTCACGCAGAGTCGCTTGCTCTTTACCGATAAACAGACTGCCAGTATTAAATACAGTGTCGAGATCTGCATTGGTTAGGCCATGGAAGCCCAAATCCAAATCAGCCACAGGGGCACGCTGCATCAACCCCAGAGGGTCGAGCTGGGCTTTTTGATGACCGCGAAAGCGGTAGGAACTGATCAGTTGCAATACTTTGATTTGCTTTTGCTCGTGTTCTGCACTGACAGAACCACCGGCAACAGCAACGGTGCGAACACGGGATTTACCCAGTTGTTCAAATTGAGCGCGAATGACCGAATGGGGAGTATCTTGAGTCAGCACACCATTAACGCGTGGCAGCTGATCGAAATAGTTGCGCCATTCTTCAGGAACGGCATTAGGATTATGTAAATACGAGTCGTAGAGTTCTTCGACGTAAGCAGCGTTCCCACCGGAGATGTGAGACGTACTCCAAAATTGCGCCATAATGCTGTCTTGCATTCCACTCACCTTAATCTTTGGGGACTCAGGCATCCCCTGCTATCAACTAGCGGTTAGCTACTAAACGCTTTCAACTTGTGATTAAAAGCGCCGCTTTTAAGTTACCGTCACCCAAGGCGACAGTGAACAGTTTTTGATTAAACGAGCACAAACCGCTCATCAAATCGTCAAATTTTTACCGGCTTCAGATAAACAAAAGCGCCACCTTAGGTAGCGCTCTGTAACAACATATTACGAATATGGCCGATGGCTCGTGTCGGGTTCAAGCCTTTGGGGCAAACCGAAACACAGTTTTGGATACCATGGCAACGAAATACGCTGAAAGGATCATCCAGATTAGCCAATCGCTTTTCTGTCGCCAAATCGCGGCTGTCAGCAAGAAAACGATACGCCTGTAACAAACCAGCCGGACCGATAAATTTATCGGGATTCCACCAGAATGATGGGCAACTGGTTGAGCAGCAGGCGCAGAGTATACACTCATATAAGCCATCGAGCTTCTCGCGATCTGCTGGAGATTGCAAACGCTCGATTGCCGGAGCAGGCGTATCGTTCTGCAAGTATGGCTCAATTTTCTTGTATTGATCGTAGAACTGGGTCATATCAACTACCAGATCGCGAATTACGGGCAAGCCCGGCAATGGACGTAAAATCAACGTATTGTTTTTGATACATTCGGAAATTGGCTTGATACAAGCCAAACCGTTTTTACCATTGATGTTCATACCATCGGAACCACACACACCTTCACGGCATGAGCGACGATAAGCCAAAGACTGATCCTGCGCCTTTAATAACTCCAGAACGTCCAGCACCATAAGGTCTTTACCTTGAGTATCGATCTCATAGGTCTTCATGTAAGGCGCGTTATCAGTTTCTGGGTTGTAGCGATAAACTTGTACTTTCAACATAATTTTTCTCCCGATCACCCTACACGGTTATTAATAGGTACGTTTCTTAGGCTGGAATGCATCCATAGTGCGCGGTTTAAAATTCACCGCACGCTTGCCAACACGCTTTTCACCGGGGAAATAGACTGAGTGACACAACCAGTTAGTATCGTCACGGTCTTCAAAGTCTTCACGGGCATGCGCACCGCGTGACTCTTTACGCTCTTCTGCTGCAATCGCCGTTGCTTCAGCAACTTCAAGCAGGTTTTGTAACTCCAACGCTTCAATACGCGCAGTATTAAAGGCATTGCTCTTATCGGTAATGGCAACATTCTCGATACGCTTACGCAGCTCGGCAAGTTGCTCGATCCCCTTCTGCATAAACTCACCCTTACGGAATACACCGAAGAAGTTTTGCATAATGGTTTGCAGCTCTTTACGCAGCACTGCAGCGCTCTCACCGCTGTTAGAGGTATTGATTTTATTCAAGCGCGCCATGGCTTTGTCGATATCAGCCTGGGTGGCATCGCGATGTTCAATACCTTCACGCAGTGCTTTTTCGATGTACAAGCCAGCTGCACGACCAAACACCACCAAGTCGAGCAATGAGTTGCCACCCAAACGGTTAGCACCGTGTACAGATACACAAGCCACTTCACCGCACGCAAACAAACCATCAATCACCACATCATTGCCATCGGCATCGATAGTTAGTGCCTGGCCGTTCACGTTGGTTGGAACACCACCCATCATGTAGTGACAGGTTGGCACAACAGGGATTGGGGCATACACAGGATCAACGTGCGCAAAGGTACGCGACAATTCGCAGATGCCTGGGAGCTTGCTTTCGAGCACTTCTTCGCCCAAATGATCGAGCTTCAGCAGTACGTGGTCTTTGTTAGGACCCACACCGCGACCAGCAATGATTTCCTGAATCATGGAACGCGCAACAACGTCGCGACCAGCAAGGTCTTTCGCGTTAGGAGCATAACGCTCCATGAAACGCTCGCCATCGGCGTTGATCAGATAACCACCTTCACCGCGGCAACCCTCAGTCACCAATACACCAGCACCAGCGATACCAGTTGGGTGAAACTGCCACATTTCGATATCTTGCACCGGGAAACCAGCGCGCAATGCCATACCAACACCATC
>NZ_JBCECX010000037.1:0-46554 GCF_039207905.1 Cellvibrio sp. | reverse complement strand
ATTTTGCCCGATATTAAACGACGATACTGGCGGAAGCCTGCACGATAAGCTCATCGCCGTAGGTACCCCATCATTACTAGAAGCGCTTGAGCTGATAGCTGCAGGCAAGCTCAATCCCGAAAAGCAGGATGACAGCCAATCCAATTACGCCCCCAAGCTCAACAAAGAAGAAGCCGCATTAAATTGGCAACTTTCCGCCATTGAACTGGAACGCAAAGTACGCGCATTTAATCCTTTTCCGGTGGCGCACACCAAGCCGGCAGGTACTGGTGATGACCAGCGCATCCGCGTGTGGGCCGCAAAAGCCTCAGACAAAACCGTAAACGCCGCACCCGGCAGCATCACTCAAATAAGCGCAGACGGACTATGGGTAGCGTGCGTCCAAGGCCAGCTTATTCTTGAGCAGCTACAATTGCCCGGCAAAAAGGCGATGAGTGTGGGCGAGATACTGCGCGGCCACCCTGACTTATTTAAAGTCGGCGATCAACTGGAACAACCAGCATGTTAAGCGTGCGCGCCGCGGCGGCGCAGGTGATAACACAGATCCTCGCGATGAAAGGCTCACTCTCCAGCCTGTTGCCGCCAGTTTCAGCGAAGATAGCGGAAAATGATCGCGCGTTACTGCAAGAACTTTGCTTTGGCACTTGTCGTTTTTATCCCCAATTACAAGCCTATACCGAATGCCTGCTGGATAAACCGCTACGCGCCAAAGATGGCGATGTACAAGCACTACTGTTGCTTGGACTGTATCAATTGCTGCATACCCGTATTCCCGACCACGCCGCAATTGGCGAAACGGTGGAAGTTACCCGCCATATCAAAAAGCCCTGGGCGACCAAACTAGTAAACGGTGTATTGCGCAGTTTTCAGCGCGATAGCGCCAGAATTAACGAATTTCTCAGCACTAACCGCGCTTTTCAAAGCAATCATCCGGCATGGATGGAGGCGATGATCAGCAAGTGCTGGCCGGAACAACTTGAACAATTGATCGCTGCCAACAACCAGCACCCGCCTTTTAGCCTGCGCCTGAACATTAGCAAGATCAGCCGCGACGATTATCTCGCACTGCTAAATGATGCAGGCATAAATGCTAAACCGACCCAATACAGCCCTTACGGCATAACGCTTGAGCAGGCGACTGATCCGCGCAAACTACCGCACTTCGCTGAAGGCTGGTTGAGCGTGCAGGATGAAGCAGCGCAATTGAGTGGTGATTTGCTGCAATTGTCGCCCAACTTGCGTGTATTAGATGCCTGTAGCGCACCCGGCGGTAAAACCGGACACCTCCTCGAGTTAGAGCCGAGCTTGGTGGTAACTGCACTGGACGCCGATGAACGCCGCCTCAATCGCGTGCGCGAAAATCTGGCGCGCCTAGACGTCAGTGCAAATATCATCTGCGGCGACGGCACCAAACCGAATGAGTGGTGGGACGGCGAGCAGTTCGACCGCATACTGCTCGATGCTCCCTGCTCGGCGACCGGCATTATCCGCCGCCATCCGGACATCAAAGTGTTGCGCACCCCCGAAGAGCTGGATCGCTTGGGCGAGCTGCAACAGCAACTACTAAAAAGCCTGTGGCCACTGCTCAAGCCGGGCGGCATCTTGCTCTACGCCACCTGCTCGATTATGCCCAAGGAAAACACCCGGATCATCGAAGCCTTTGTGGCACGCCAGAAAGATGCAAGTTGCGATCAACTCGATGTTGAATGGGGAATCCCACAACCCCAAGGCAGACAACTCTTACCGCAACTGGATAGACACGATGGTTTTTACTACGCGCGACTGCGCAAAGCAGACTGATGCGCACTAGGCTTTGCTAATAATCGGCACGATTACGGCTGATAAAAAACTCACAATAACGGGCAAATTATGAAAATCATCATCCTCGGCGCAGGACAAGTCGGCGGTAGTCTGGCAGAGCATTTGGCGAGTGAGGCCAACGACATTACCGTGGTCGACACCGACGAGGCGCGCTTGCGCGAGTTGCGCGACCGGTTGGATATCAGCGTGATCGCGGGCGAGGCCTCGCATCCGGACACCTTGACGCAAGCGGGTGCGGAAGATGCGGATATGCTGGTGGCGGTGACTAGCAACGATGAGATCAACATGATCGCCTGCATAGTCGCCGACAACCTGTTCCACACCCCCACCAAAATCGCACGCGTGCGCGCCACCTCCTATTTGACCCATCACCAGTTGTTTGAGTCCGAGGCGATTCCGGTTGATGTATTGATCAGCCCCGAGCAGTTGGTATCTGAATATATCTTCCGTTTGATTGAGCAACCCGGCGCTTTGCAGGTGCTGGATTTTGCCGATGGCAAGGTCCAGCTGGTAGCGGTGAAGGCTTATCACGGCGGGCCGCTGGTCGGGCAGGAACTGCGTTTTTTGCGCGAGCATATGCCGTCGGTTGATACGCGCGTTGCCGCGATTTATCGCCGTAATCGCGCCATTATGCCCACCGGAACGACGGTGATCGAAGCCGATGACGAAGTTTTCTTTATCGCTGCCAAGGCCGATATCCGCGCGGTGATGAGCGAGTTGCGTCGGCTCGAAGTCGCCTACAAACGCATCACTATTGCGGGCGGCGGCAATATCGGCCTGCGTCTCGCGAAGATGCTTGAAGGGCGCTATAACGTGCGCGTGATCGAGTACAACAAACCGCGCTGCATCCACCTGTCCGACCAACTGGAACGGGCGATAGTGATTCAGGGCAGCGCGTCCGATAAGGATTTGCTGCTGGAGGAGAGCATCGAAGATACCGATGTGTTCCTCGCACTCACCAACGATGACGAAGCCAACATCATGTCGTCCATGCTCGCCAAGCGCTTGGGCGCGCGCAAAGTGATGACGCTGATCAACAATCCCGCCTACGTGGATGTGGTACAGGGCGGCGATATCGACATCGCCATTTCCCCCCAGACCACCACCATCGGCAGCTTGCTTACCCATGTGCGCCGCGGCGATATCGTCAACGTGCATTCATTGCGCCGCGGTGCGGCCGAGGCGATTGAGATTATCGCCCACGGTGACGCCAAGTCATCCAAGGTGGTGGGCAAAGCGCTGGAAGATATAGATTTGCCCGAGGGCGCCAATATAGGCGCGATTGTGCGGCAGGGGCCGGATGGCGATGAAGTGGTGATCGCCCACGACGATGTGGTGGTGCAATCGGGTGACCATGTGATTGTGTTTTTGCTGCAGAAAAAACATATCCGCGATGTGGAAAAACTCTTCCAGGTCGGCTTCAGCTTTTTCTAAAACCTTACTCGTCCGCCGGAGCCAAGACCGCCAGCAACTCGCCTTGCAGCAATTGATTTCCGGCGGCACTGAGCGAAAAGCGGTAGAGCGAAGATTGGTCGTTGGCAGCCAATTGCGTCAATTCAATCTGCAAAGGCACAGCGATTTCATCAAGATCGCGCACGCTCGCTTCAAGCTTGGATGCCACTGCGACAAAACCTTTGCGCGGAGTTTCGTCAGCATCGGCATTAGCCGTAAGGCGCGCATGAATCGCTTGGGCTTGCGCGGCGTACTCGACACCGGCGTAGACCGATAATATCCCGCTCTGGCGCAGGGGATTATCGATTGCCAAATGGGATTGGGCCGAACAGCAAATGGTCTGTGAATCCCAGCTCTCAACCACGTCGAGCAATACCATTGGCGCAGCATGAGGCAAAAGGGATTCGATACCCGCGTAGCCGAGCGGGGCGGTAAGTGACTCAGCCATAACAATGATTACCAGCGATAATTTCAGGAGGCGGCATGCTAGTGGATTTCACCGTGAACGAACAGGAGCGCTGCGTGCAGGGGCATTTTCCCGGTGCGCCATTGGTGCCCGGTGCCTGGCTGCTGGCGAAAATCGACCTGTGTCTGCGCGCGCAATTGCCGGAGCGCCGCGTGGCGGGATTTAGCAAAGTGAAATTTGTCGCGCCCTTATTGCCGGGAATGGCGGCGCAGTTACATGGCGATCTGGACGCAATCGATGCTGAAAACACCGCGCCCACCAGTATCAAATTGCAGATCCGTAGCGGCGACCAGCTTATCCTCGAGGCTAAGGCTCAGTTGATCTAGCTTCAGTTGCAGCAGCGCCTTTGGCGATGTTTTTAGTGCTCTCTTTGGGATGCAAAAAGCGCAGCACCAACTCACCTTTATCACCTACATCCACCGCAGCCGCTTTGAAGCGCAAAGAGTCGGCCGCGCCATTTAATCGACTAAACGCAAATGGCTCTTTCGGTTTGCCAAATGCGCCCACGTCCAATTCGCCATTGCCATTAAGGTCGACAAACGCCCGCATCGCGTAACGGCCGGGCGGCAAATCGGTATCCAATTGCATTTCATCTCCCGCCGCCAATGGCGACTGCAAGAGCCTGATCGGCTCGTCGCTCCATGAGCCACCGTCTTTTACGGTGTAAATAGCGATGTAGACTGAAACGCCGAAATGACGATAATCCTGTATATGAATGACTAGACTTGCAGCTTGGGCAATTGCTGGCACGATGATAGAAATAAGTGGCAAAAAGAGTGAAAACATCCGCTTTTTCAAATTATTATCCCCGTAAATTGCTGTGATAAACTGCGCCGCACTATAACATGACGTCCTGATTTGGATGCCACGGCAGCAATCCATACAAACTGAAACACGCGACGAAAAACTGGAGTTAATACATTGACGGACATAAGGAAACCCAAGCGCGTATTAGTCGTTCATTACTCGCAGACCGGTCAACTGCACAAGGTTGTGTCATCCATTATTGAGCCGCTCGCTGCGCAGCCTGCGATCCAACTCGATCATCTGCGGCTTGAGCCGGTGGAAAACTATCCCTTCCCTTGGCCGTTTATCCGCTTTATCAACACCTTTCCCGAAGCGGCGCACGAGCGCGGCTGTGCGTTAAAACCCATTCACTTACCCAGTGATGAACCCTACGACCTTGTGATCCTCGCCTATCAGGTTTGGTTCCTCGCGCCATCCATTCCCGTGACTGCATTCCTGCAAAGCGCAGAGGCCGAGCGGCTGCTGGCGAATACGCCGGTGGTGACGGTCATCGCCTGCCGCAATATGTGGTTGATGGCGCAGGAGAAAGTCAAAGCCCATCTCGCGCGTCTGAACGCCAAACTGGTCGGCAATGTGGCTCTGGTCGATGAAGCCGGCACCGCCGCGAGTTTTATCTCGACCCCATTGTGGATGCTCACTGGCAACAAAGGCCCCTTCCCACTGGGGATTCCGGCCGCCGGTGTAGCCGAGGCAGAAATCGATTCCGCCGCCCGTTTTGGGGTCGCGATCCGCAAAGGTCTCACGAGCGACAAAGCACTCGATGAAACCCTGCTGCAAGGCTTGGGCGCCGTGACCATCAATGAGCGACTGATCGCCAGTGAGAAAGTGGGCACCCGCAGTTTTTATCTCTGGGGCAAACTGTTCCTCGCCGCAGGCAAACCCGATGCCTGGCTGCGCAAGCCGCTGACCATCGCCTATGCACTATTTCTGTTGACCTTGATCCTGACAGTCGTGCCGGTGACGTCTATATTGAAGCGCTTGTTCGCACCGCTGATGAAAGCGCGCATCGCCCGCCAGAAGGCTTATTTCGCCCAGCCATCCGGTGAAGACCGAAAGGTAGTTGCCGCCGCTTGCCCGGCCTGCGAAACCTCTATTGCCCAGCAGTAATTGCCTAACCAATAATTGCCCAACATAAGCGCAGCCGATTAATCGCACTGCGCAACCAGAAAAGAAGTAGCTTACGTTATGCCGATAGCACCTGTTTACATCACCCGCACCAGCAGCTTTATGCCCAACGAGCCGGTCAGCAATGACGAAATGGAACCCCTGCTCGGCCAAGTGGGCGAGCGCGCCTCCCGTGCGCGCCGCATGGTGCTGCGCAGCAACCAGATCACCAGCCGCCATTACGCCATCGATAAAACCACCGGCAAGCACAACTACACCAACGCGCAGTTGGGCGCCGAAGCCGTGCGCGGTTTGCTGGATGCAGAGTTCGGTTTGGGCGATATCGGCTGCTTGGTTGCCTCCACCACCATCGCCGACCAACTGATTCCCAGCCACGCCTCCATGGTGCACGGCGAATTGGGTGCGCCCGCGTGCGAAGTCGCGGGCACCACTGGCGTTTGCGCCTGCGGCATGAGCGCGCTCAAATATGCCTACATGAATGTGTTGGGCGGATTGCACAGCAAAGCGGTCGCGACGGCGTCGGAAGCGGCGTCCTACACAATGCAAGGGCAAAACTTTGCACCGGAGATCGACCACCAATTAGCCGAGTTGGAGCAGAATCCCGAGATCGCATTTGAAAAAGACTTCCTGCGCTGGATGCTCTCCGACGGTGCCGGTGCGGTATTACTTGAGCAGCAAGTTCCCGCAGGTCAACGTGCACTGCGAATCGAGTGGCTGGATATTCTCTCCTACGCCAACGAGATGGACACTTGTATGTACGCCGGTGCACGCAAAAATGCCGACGGCTCGCTCACCGGCTGGCAGCAAGTCAGCCGCGATGAATGCCAGCAAGACAGCCTGTTGGCGGTCAAGCAGGATGTGAAGCAACTCAACGCCAACATCACCCACTACACGGTCGAAAAACCACTGCGCCAGTTGCAGCAGAAATACGGCATCAAGCCCGAGGATATCGACCACTTCCTGCCCCATTATTCATCGGCCTACTTCCGCGACAAATTGGCCGATGGCCTGCGCGCAGCCGAGTTTGTGATCCCCGAAGAGCGCTGGTTCACCAATCTTGCCACCAAGGGCAATACCGGCTCGGCTTCCATGTACATCATGCTCGACGAGATTTTCCGCTCCGGCCGCTTGCAGCCGGGCGAAAAAATCCTCTGCTATGTTCCCGAGAGCGGCCGCTTTGCAGTCGCCTACATGCTGTTAACCGTCGTTTAAGGATTGCCCATGCGCAGTGACCAGGTTCCCCAGGACAACAGCAGTAGTTACGCTGGCCACAAAAAATTGCTCTACGCCCAAACTGAAGCGGGTGAATACGTGGGGGTGAAATCTTCCGGTTGGGAAGTTGAGGCCGCCGCTACCTGTGCCGCAGTAGAAGAGTTCGAGCAACTTGCCCGCGCCGCCCTGGCTGAGGTCAAAGCCGGCACCCGCTCGCCGCTCTACTACCACATGTACGCCAGCCGCATGGATTTGCCGCTGCTGGCGCAGGTATCGGGCATTTGGCGCTGGCGCATCAACCGCCACTTCCAGCCCAAACATTTTGCGCGCTTGTCGCCTGCGCTGCTCGACCGCTACGCCGAGGTGTTTGATATCCCCCGCGCACAACTGCTAACCACCCCGGATGCCTGACATGACTTTTGCCCACAACCAGTCCGCCCATTGCGAGAGCGGCGTTATCTCCGCTTTGCTCACCCACAGTGGCCTGCCGATGTCAGAACCTATGGCATTTGGCCTCGCGAACGCCCTCGCGTTTGCCTATATCCCCATCGTCAAGATTTCCGGCCAGCCGCTGATTGCCTATCGCCTGCCGCCCAAATTTATTATCAAAACCCTGTGCAAACGCCTCGGGGTAAAAGTCTCCTTCCAGAAATTCGGCAACCCCATGCGCGGCGCCGAAGCGCTGGATGCAGCGATAAGCGAGGGGAAATTGGTCGGCTTGCAGACCTCGGTGTACTACTTACCCTACTTCCCGGAAGAGATGCGCTTCCACTTCAACGCGCACAACCTGCTGGTGTACGGCAAAGAGGGCGACAATTACCAGATCAGCGATCCGGTCTTTGAAGCACCGGTCACCGTGGCCTCGCGCCACCTGAACAAAGCCCGTTTTGCGCGCGGCCCGCTGGCACCCAAAGGTTTGATGTATTCCATCGAATCAGTGCCGTCGCAAGTGGACTACGCGCGCCTGATTCCCGAAGCCATCGCCAAAAACTGCAAAGTCATGACCGGCGCACCGCTGCCGATTATCGGCATCCGCGGCGTGCGCCACCTCGCGCGCAAAATCGCCGGGCTGAAAGGCAGCGCAAAAGAGCAGCAATTATTCCTCGGCCACATAGTGCGCATGCAGGAAGAGATAGGCACCGGCGGCGCAGGCTTCCGTTTTATCTACGCCTCATTTTTGAAAGAGTCCGCTGGAATTTTGCAAGACGACCAACTCGCGCAAGCAGCGCAAATGATGACCGACGCCGGCGACCAATGGCGCCGCTTCGCGCTCACCACCGTACAACAATGCAAAAAATCCGAAATAATTGATCTGGCAAAAGTCGCCAACGAATTACTCACCTGCGCCGATCAAGAATTGCAGGTGTGGGAGTTTTTAAAGGTGTGGCACAAAGGGCAAAAAAGTCGGGCTGTATAACGGGGCGGTTATATAAGACTTTAGGGAAGAGAGATCAATGAATATTGAAATGACTCCAATTGAAAAAATGTACTGGGATGCGGCTAAAGAAAAAATTCCTAGCTTAAGACCACAGGAGTGGATAGGTAAATTTCGAGTTGATTTTCTTATCTTGGATAAAGCCTGCATTATCGAGCTCGATGGACATGAATATCATAAAACTAGAGAACAACGAAAACATGATGCATCTAGAGAACGTTTTTTAGAAAAAAATGGATATCAAGTTATAAGGTTTACAGGCAACGAAATATACAATGATGTTGAAATGTGCGTGAAAGAAACCATTCAAATCATCAACGTAAAACCGAGAAGTGCTTGTGAAATAAAATCCTCAAAAAAAATCTGCTATCACATGCAGAGAGTCATCGAGTTGTTGCTATATAAACATTGTGCAATTGACTATAGAGATGGCTTATACCTAAAGCTGGAAATTGATTATTTCGACCCATTATCAATTGAATTAGTTGAAGAAAATATTATTTCAATAGCTCATTCCTATACTGAATTTGGTGAGCTTATTTATGACCTTAGAATTGAGTTCTTAATTTCAAATGTAGATGGCAATGACGGCTGGATTCCATACTCATACTCTTCTCCAGGCGTATTTCACCCTTTAATACGACTGATTGGATCTGAAATAGTAGTGTTAAATGAACTAATGCTAAAAGATGTTGCGTCTTTTTCTGAAAGTTGGGCAAAAAATCTTTTAAGTAATGGTTGGCTTGAGAACGCTAAGGTTGCCCGTAAGAATCAGCCTTAACATAGCAATCAATCGCATGGTTTTTAAGTTGCGCGCTAGTGAATTGCTGCAAAAAGTTTAACGATTTACGCTACTTACAATCCATAAGTGGCCGCAGCGATAATTCATTGAGAAAGATCGACCCGTAGAGCGCAATAACTACCAGCATCACCATGAGAAAAGTTGCGCGCGAGATGAATTCCGCTTTTGCCAAATTGCTCCACCCGTGCGCAAAGTTCAATTAGCGATCCACCGGAAAATGCGCCTTGGCTGATGCCAGTTTGAGTGCAAACCTGTACTTCGCCAACCACATTTGTAAGTTGCGCTTGTTCTTCAGCCGTTGGATTAAAAGCACATTGCAGATGTTGTACATCTTGTTCGCGCAGCCACTCAAGCACTTCTTCTACATCAGCAAAGTAAACTGGATTGCCCAAGGTTATCGCGGCGGTATTTGTTGTTTCGGTTGATAACAATAACCAGTGGCTGCCTTCGGCGATTTCATCTTGCGCATCAACTCCCAAACGACGGGCGTGTTGTGCGAGCGGTAATGCGGCTTCATCGAAACCGCCCACTAACGCGGTGTGGATTCGCCCTTGTTGCAGGTCGAGCCATGCATGCAGCAGCGCTGCCTCGAACGACAATTGCTCCTGCGCGACCACCACCGTATTGCCTTTGGTGTGCAGCAATTGAGTCAGGTAAAAACCGGCGGTGTTGCCGAGTGTGTTGACAAAATGCAGCGGCATGGGAGTGTCTTGCTGGGCGAAAATACCTTCCATCACTTCTGCAGGTGTGCTCACCGCGCCTGCGCGAGTCGCTAGATAAACACCTGTGTTTTCCGGCAATTGGCGGCCTGCGACGCAGTTCAGACCGCCAGCGACGCACAGCTCTATGTAGCGATCGATACGGCGAATCCGCTGCGGCACCCAAGGGGCGATAAGCGCGCGCAGATCGGGTAGCTCCGCTTGGTCACGGGCAAAACTGTGATGCAACGAATAGTGGGAGATCAGCTTCATTGCAGCGCCTCCGTACGACTGGTTTTGCGCAGCACCAGCGCATTGTTGTTGCCACCGAAGGCGAAGCAATTAAACAGGTAATGGCCGTCGGGTGCGGCGCCGGCTTGAATGTTCAGTGCCACCCCCAGCGCTGGATCAAATTGGTGGCCGGGGTTGGATGGCAAACGATTGCGCAACAGACAGCCCGCCGCTAGCGCAAGCTCCAGCGCACCGCTGGCGCCGAGGGTATGGCCGCAAAATTGTTTGAGTGCAAATACGGCGGGGAGCGACTCGGGGAACACGTGTTTGATTGCTGCTGCCTCGGCTTCGTCATTCATCAGCGAGGCAGTGCCATGGGCTTTGACACCTTTGATCGCGCTCGCGGTCACACCGGTTTCAGCCAGCGCTGCTGCGATTACCGTCGCCAGACTGGAGCCATCGGCAATGGCGGCGGTGAGGCTGTGATTATCGGTGGCGATGGCGCCGCCGCAGAGTTCGAGCTGCACAGGCGCAGACTCATCCGCGCGACCCAACATCACCAACGCGCAGGCTTCGCCGAGCACCAAACCATCGCGGTCGGCCGCAAAGGGGGCGAGCCGCTGGCTGGGTGAAATCAGGCCGAGGCTGTGAAAACCGAGCAGGGTGGTCTGGTTGAAAAATTCGACGCCGATAACCAGCGCATTATCGATCAACCCCGCCGCCAACAACCGCTGGGCATAGAGCAAGGCGTTAGCGCTGGAGGTACAGGCGGTGCTGTAGCTGTAACAGTGGGGCGACAATTGAAATTCGCGGCGCAAGCGCTCGGCCATTTTGCCGTAGCCGACGATACCCATTGGCAGCGGATCTGCCGCACCAGTTTCCTGCGCTTGCTGCTCCAAAGCCAGGAAATAATTGGCTTCCGAGACGCCGACATCGTAGGAGGAGGAGCCGATAAATAATCCGGTCCGCGCGCGCTGGGCGCTATCCAAATCCTGCGCAGCGATTGCCTTGCCGGTCATATCTTGCAAATGCGAATAGATGCGCGTGGCGTCAGCATCTGCTGATTCCGGCAGCGCAAAATAGGGCAGCTGCAGGGGCTCCTGCAAGTTGGGGAAATCGAGCCAACGCCAGGGCTTGTGCCCACCGAGCAGGTTATCGACGCATTCGTCGAGCGACAAACCAAGCGCCGAGCGAGCATCCAGATAGCGGATACTGGCTGTCATCAAGCGCGTTCGCTGGCGATAAAAGCGGCCAGGGTGTTAGTCGATACCATGACTTTACGCGCCGTGGATGAACCTTCAATCCGCACGCCATAGCGGTTTTTGATCGCCATGCAGATTTGCAGCACGTCGAGCGAATCCAGGTCGAGACTGCCGCGCACCAGCTTGTCGTCGTCGCCGATATCGTCGGGGCTAATGTCCTTGTCGCATTCATCGATAATCAATTGCTTCAGCTCGCGCTTGAACGCGGCGGAGGAAAAATCAGTCATGGTTTTGCTTCCAGCGGGAGATAAAAATGGCAGCCGATGCCAACAGGCCGCCGAGGGCGACCAGCATCAAGCTGTTTATGGCCACGGCGGCACAGCCACCACCGCGTACCAATACTGCTAAAAATCCATCCAATGCCCAAGCCATGGGCGAGAGCCAACTCAGGTCTTGCATCAGCGGCGGCATCACAAAACGCGGCACCATTATGCCGCCGAGCGCGGCGAAAATAATGCAGGAAGCGCCGCTCAGGATTGTCGCCTGCTCAATGGTGCGGCTGACGGCGGCGACCAGCGATGCCCAACCCAAAGCCGCGCAACTGGTGCTGATACTGATCAATACTAACGCGACGAAAGACACATCCAGCGACAGCGCCTGAGCACCCGCCAGTGGCAGCAACAATGCACCTATCGCCAGCATCAACCCCAGCTGCAGCAGGTTGATCACCAGATAAGGTAACAACTTGCCAAGATAGATTTGGCTGAGCGGCATGCCGCAGGTTTGCAGGCGCATCAGCGTCTTTTGCTGGCGCTCCTGAATCACCGTGGTGGAGAAGGGAATTGAGATAAAAAACATCCCGAAGATCAGCCAGGCCGGTACATTTTGCTGCACGGAATTGGGTCGGGTGGCAGCCTGATTACCGGCACCATCCACCACCGTGATAAAGCCGGTTTTGAGCAGTTCGCGCTGGGCGTAAGCGCGGTCGAAACCCAGTTCTTCGGCGATCAGTGTGGTATTTAATTCGGCAAAAGTGCGCTGCACCGCCGCTTCGATCAAGGCGCGTTCACGCAACCCGAGTTCAGGGGCAAAGCTCAGTTCAACGCCGGTGCGCGGATCACCTTCACCTGCTAATGCCTGATCAAAGCGGGCGAGGATATGGATTTGGAACAAGCGATCGGACGTGCTCAGCGGCGAGCCGGGCATAGCGAGGCGTATTTCCAGATCCGGTTGTTCGCGCAGCAGATTCACGAAAGCTTCGGCTTGGGTGTTCTCGACAATCAACTGCTCGCCACTCAGCCAGCCTTTGAGCTGCCCGCCGCCCTGTTGCGCAAACTGGCCTTGCAGGGCAAGCGACATAATCAGCACAAACAGCGCGGGCATCACGAACAGCACCAGCAGACCGTGCCAGTCGCGCAGCAGCAGTCGCGTTTCTTTGTGGATGGAGGCGATTAATCTGCTCATAGGCGCTCGTTCTCCCGCGCTAAAGCTGTCAGGAAAACACTTTCCAAACGCCGCTGGCCATAGTGGATTTGGATAGGGGTGATGCCCGCCTGCTCCAGTTGCAGCAGCAATTGTGCGGCCGATATTCCCAGACGATCCAGATCAAACTCCCACTCTTGCGCGCTTGGGGATTCATCCCGTTTAACAACCCCAGCCTGTGCAAGCAGCGCGGCTGGCGGTGCAGAAGGAAGCGCAAGATGCAAACAATGCTGCTCGGCAAGCAGGCTTTTCATATCGCCCTGCAACAGAATGCGACCGCGATCCATCACCGCCACCGAGCGGCACAGATCTTCTACTTCGTCGAGCAGATGGGAGGTGTAAATAATGGTGGTACCCGACTGATTCAGGCGCCGGACAACGTCCAGCAAAAACGCGCGCGATTGCGGATCGACGTTGGCGGTGGGTTCGTCGAGGATCAGTAATTCCGGTGCTTGCAGCAGGGCGATAGCGATATTGAGCCGACGCTTGAAACCGCCGGAGTAGCGCGCCGCCAATTGATGTTGCAGCTCGCCCAAACCAGTTTCTTCGATTGCCCGCTCGACAGCAGCGCGACGGGTTTGGGGATTGGAATGGCAGACAGCGGCGAAATAATCGAGGTTTTCGCGACCAGTAAGGCGCAGATAGAAAGCATATTCCTGCGGCACCAGCGCCAGCTCGCGCCGACCCAATGCGGCCGGTTCGCCCGCCAGTTGGATACTACCCGCCGCCGGTTTCAGCAGCCCGGCGATCAGCGACACCAGTGTGGTTTTACCTGCGCCATTGGGGCCGAGCAAGCCAAGGATATCGCCCCGCGCGACATCCAGCGTCAGCCCGTCCAAGTGCACCGGTTGGCGCGGATATCCAAAACTAAGTCCTTTGATGCTCAGCAAAAGTTAGCCCTGATCCAGTCATTGAAGCGCCGCACTATACCTGCTTTTCGCGGGATTTGGCTCATCTTTCACCGCGCTTTTGGCGATGATTTAACCCCGTCACAAGGGGCGCTATGCACATGTACATTTTTTCCGCTGGCGTTTACTATGCCCGGCGTTACGTTTTTGCGGTTGTCGCCTGAACCTCCGGCAACCCGTTAATAAATAAGGTTTACTCATGGATTTAGTACCAGCCGCTCGCGCCGCCGAACCATTGCAACAACAGGGATTCTTGCGAGATCACGGATTGCCGCAAGCGCCCGACTGGAACAACATACAACTGGCCGAGACCTGGCCCGATCAACTCGATTTCCGGCGCTGGCGCAGCTGGCGCGAAGTGTTGCGCTCGTTCCTCGGCAAAGAGCATCGTCCGGTGGTGCTGCCGGAAGGCGCCTTTACCCTGCCATCCGTACCCAAATATCTGCTGCAAGAATTCCATAATCTGCCCAACGGCAATTATTCCAGCCGCTTTTCGCGCGGCTACATCACCGGCTTTGATATCGCCATGTGCGGCCATATGCAGCGCGCGCGCGCCTGGATCGCCAATCACTTATACGGCCTCGATTTTGTGTTGGATGTGGGCACCGCAGGCGGGCGCACTGCGGCAGCAATCAAGCAGGCCGAAGTGAAGCGGGTGTGGGGGCTTGATCCATCACCTTACCTGTTGCGCCACGCCGCGCACGATCATCCCGGGATCGAATTTATCCCCGGCCTCGCTGAAGATTTACCCTTTGCCGACCAATCGCTCGACGGCATCGCCCTCTGCTTTGTGCTGCATGAAATCCCGCCCAAATATATCGAACAGGCACTGGCCGAATTTGCGCGGGTACTTAAACCGGGCGGCAAGCTGGTGATCGCCGAGCCGTCCCACGAACAACTGCAGCCGCTGCGTCTGCGTGAATTGTTGCGCGCTGCCGGTTGGTCAAAGTTGTATTTCAAGCTACTGGCCGCGCGGGTTTACGAACCTTTTGTCGATGCCTGGCATAAGCTCGATAAACCGCAACTACTCGCCGCCGCCGGTTTCAGTGCCATCGAAACCCGACCGGGGATGCCGATCGCCATGTGGACCGCCGAAAAAGCCCGCTAACTCCCTATTCCCCCTTTATCACTCACCACCACTTTCAGCCGCAACCGAAAGTGGCGACTGCTACAACCTGAAGTGGTGAGTATTTGCCCGACCTCTTCCCCTAGCATCCGCGTGCCAGCGTTTACTGGTACACGACTCTCACAGGGGAAAAATAATGACCATAACAAAATACTTTTTACCCGCCAGCCTCACACTGGCAATAGGCCTGCTCACAGCCTGCGGCGGCAGCGGCAGTGGTGGCGGCAACAAAAGCTCATCCAGCAGTGCGGCATCCAGCTCCAGCCCGGCGGCTGCAAGTTCAAGCCTCGCGATATCAGCCAGCAGCTCATCGGCAGCGGCGTTTACCGGCTTGCTGATCGAAGCGGAAGATTACCTGCGCTACCACGACACCACGGCGGGCAATACCACCGGTGAATACCGCACCGATGATGTGGATATCGAAAAATCCACCGATGCGGGCGGCGGTTACAGCATCGCCTATATCGATACCGGCGACTGGCTCGAATTCAGTATCAACGTCACCCAGGCGGGCACTTTTGCGATTGAAAGCCGGGTGGCGACGGCACAATCCGGCGGCGCTTTCTGGTACGAAATCGATGGTGTCCGCGCGGTCGATGACATTAGCGTTGCGCCCACCGGCGGCTGGCAAGTTTGGAGTAGCCTCAACCACTCGCTCGGTCAATTAGCGGCGGGCAACTACGCCCTCTGTGTGCAGATGAAAAGCAGCCCCTTTAACCTCAACTGGATGAAAATCACCTCCAGCGACGGCGGCGCAGTCACCCTTAGCCAAACACCAAAAGGCGACGCCAGCAGCTGCATCCATCCGGTCGAACCACCCAAAGTGACGGTGCCAGAGCAGATCAAACTCAACCAGTTGGGCTTCACCCCCAACGTGGAAAAACTCGCCGTAGTTCCCGGCGTAGATGCAACACGTTTTAGCATCGTCAAAGCAGGCACGACGGAAGAAGTATTGGCAGGCAATCTCACCGCCGCCGCCGTATGGGAGCCGTCATTCGAGTCAGTAAAACTGGCCGATTTTTCCAGCCTGACAACACCGGGGAATTACGAGCTGAAAGTGGCCGGAGTTGCGCAAGCAGCAAGCTTCACTATTTCCGCCGACGCTTATAAAGCGCTGAATGCGGCGGCGCTCAAGGCGTTTTACTTTAACCGCGCCAGCACCGCACTGCTTGAAACCCACGCGGGCATTTACCAGCGCGCTGCTGGCCATCCGGATACCAATGTCTTTATCCACGCCTCAGCCGCTGACGCCACACGCCCGGAAGGCACGGTCGTGAGTGCGCCCAAAGGCTGGTATGACGCGGGCGATTACAATAAATACATCGTCAACTCGGGCATCACCACTTACACCTTATTGGCGGCATTCGAGCGTTTTCCCGCCTACTTCACTGCACAATCGCTGAATATCCCCGAATCGGGCGATGCGGTGCCGGATATTCTCAACGAGATTCTGTGGAATCTGGAATGGATGCTGGCGATGCAGGACCCGAACGACGGTGGCGTTTATCACAAACTCACTAGCAAGGGATTTAACGGGTTTGAGATGCCCGAGGCCGATAAATCCGAGCGCTATCTGGTGCAAAAATCCACTGCCGCCACATTGGATTTTGCCGCCGTAATGGCTGCCGCCAGCCGTATTTATGCTGGCTACGAAACCCAATATCCCGGCCTCTCCGCCAAAATGCTTGCCGCGTCCAAAGCTGCATGGACTTGGGCGAAAGCGAATCCCGCGATCTACTACAGCCAGCCAGCCGATATCCAAACCGGCGGTTACGGCGATAACGATGTGAGCGACGAATTCTTCTGGGCAGCGGCCGAGCTGTACATCGCCACCGATGACGACAGCTATTACGCAGCGATGAAACCCGCCGACACCAGCGCCGATATTCCCGGCTGGATCGGCGTGAAAAGTCTGGGCTGGATTTCCTTAGCGCAGAATCTGGATTCGCTCACCGCTGCCGCTGACAAGGCACTGATCAAAACCCGCCTCGATGGTGTAGCAGCCGGTATTGTCGCCAAAAAAGCGGCATCGCCTTACGGTGTCTCGCTCGAAAAAGGAGATTTTTACTGGGGCAGTAATTCCGGAGCCTTGAACCAGGCGTTGATGCTGCTTGAGGCTTATCAACTGGATACCAGCAAAACCGCTTATCGCCAAGCCGCGCAGTCGCTGTTTGACTATGTGCTCGGGCGCAACGCGACTGACTATTCGTTCGTGACCGGTTATGGCAACAAGACGCCGATGAATATCCACCATCGCCCCTCTGGCGGTGACGGTATAGCCGCGCCGATTCCCGGTTTTATTGTCGGCGGCCCGCACCCGGATCACTCGGGTGATTGCTCCAACTATCCTTCGCCCCTGCCAGCCAAATCGTTTGTCGATGACCAATGCAGCTATTCCACCAACGAGATCGCCATCAACTGGAATGCACCTCTGGTTTACATCTCGGCAGCCTTGCAGGTACTCGCGCCTTAACATACCTGACGAATGTAATGACCGTCAGCTGCCCCAAGTGCCGGGGAATCGCTTATGATGCGATTCCCCGATATTCCCAATGTGCACAGGAGCTAACGATGGCAAATATCAAAACCCAACTCGTTGTACTCGGCAGTGGCCCCGGCGGCTACTCTGCGGCTTTCCGCGCGGCTGATCTCGGCCTTGATGTGGTACTGGTCGAACGCTATTCCAGCCTCGGCGGCGTCTGCCTGAACGTGGGTTGTATTCCCTCCAAAGCACTGCTGCACGTTGCGGAAGTGATCAATGAAACCAAACACGCCGACAATCTCGGCCTGAGCATCGGCACCGTCAGCCACGATCTGGACAAGGTGCGCGCCTACAAAGATTCGGTGGTGAGTAAACTGGTGTCCGGTGTTGGCGCCATGGCCAAAGGCCGCAAAGTGAAAGTCGTAGAAGGCCACGGCAGCTTTACCAGCGACCGCCAATTGCAGGTAGTAAAAGGTGGCGAAACCACCTTGATCGACTTTGACCACGCGATTATCGCGGCGGGATCACGCAGCGTAAAACTGCCGTTTATCCCCGAAGATCCACGTATTTTTGATTCAACCGGCGCACTCGAATTGCGCTCGGTGCCAGCGCGCTTGCTGGTGATTGGCGGCGGGATTATCGGCCTGGAAATGGCGACTGTGTACGAGGCCCTCGGCAGTAAAGTGACCGTAGTCGAATTCGCCGACCAGCTGGTGCCAGCGGCCGACAAAGATCTGGTACAGATCTACAGCAAGTACAACAAAGACCGCTTTGAAGTATTGCTGTCCACCAAAGTTGAAGCAGTGACCGCCAAAGCCGAATCGATCCAGGTAGCCTTCAGCGGTGCGCAGGCGCCAGCTACGCCGCTTGATTTTGATGCGGTATTGGTCGCGGTAGGACGCACGCCTAACGGCAAATTGATCGGCGCCGAAAAAGCGGGCGTGAATGTCGATGAGCGCGGCTTTATCCCGGTCAACCAATATCTGCAAACCAATGTGCCGCACATCTACGCCATCGGCGATATCGTCGGCCAGCCAATGCTTGCACATAAAGCCACCCACGAAGGCCACGCCGCCGCCGAAGGTGTTGCAGGCCATCCACACGCGTTTGCGCCTATGGCGATCCCATCTATCGCCTACACCAGCCCGGAAATCGCCTGGGTCGGCCTGACCGAAAAAGAAGCCAAGCAACAAGGTTTGGACTACAAAACCGCCGCCTTCCCCTGGAGCGCCAGCGGCCGCGCCATCGCCTCTGATCGCAGCGAAGGCAAAACCAAGCTTATTTATGATGCAAAAACCGACCGCTTACTCGGCGCCGGTTTGGTCGGCGTCCACGCCGGTGAATTACTCGGCGAACTCACCCTCGCACTGGAGTTCGGCTCCAGCGTAGAAGACATCGCCCTCACCATCCACGCTCACCCGACGCTGCACGAATCTGTTGGTCTGGCTGCGGAATTAGGTGCTGGCACAATCACCGATCTGCCCAACCCCAAGGCGACGCTGAAAAAGTAAGTTGTGACTGAAAATAAAAAGGCCGATCAGAATAATGTGATCGGCCTTTTTATTTGCAGAGCAATTTTGCGTTAATTAATCGCTACTGACTGATCTTTTTTTACCGGCAGACATTTATCTAAAAATGTATCCATTGCGCGGAAAGTATCGATGCGATTTTTTTCGTTTAAAAGAAAATGATCTTCGCTGGGCAATTCAACAAAGGTCACATCTTTTTTCGCTTTTTGTAGAGCATCGCGCATTTCATAACTGTGTTTAATTTCCACTTGACGATCATCGGTACCGTGCACTAACAATACAGGTGCTTTGATTTTATCGGCAAAATTAACCGGTGATATAGCTTTGAGCGTAGCGTTATCGTTACCGATCATTTCGTCAATGATGTTGTAGCTGCGCCAGAAAGCGCGATTATTTTTCACCAGATCATAAACGTTGCTCACACCATTCACGCTGATCGCACAGCGATAAAAGTCCGGTGTTTTCACCGCGCCCATCAACGAAGCATAACCACCGTAACTTGCACCGACAATCGCAATCGCTTGCGGATCAGCGATACCTTTGGCAATCAAATGACGTGCACCATCTTCTACATCATCCTGCATTTCCTTGCCCCAATTTTTCAGACCGGCATTGCGCAATTCAATTCCTTGCCCGTTTGAACCACGGAAGTTCATTTGCAATACAGCGTAGCCTTTGCTGGCAAAAAATTGGGTCCAGTAATCAAAATCGTCGCTGTCACGCGCAATTGGACCTCCGTGTGGGAACATCAGCGTCGGCAGCTTTTTACCAGTGACATTTTTAGGCAGGGTTAAAAATGCCTCAATCGTTAAACCATCACGAGCTTTATATTCAATTCGCTCACTTTTGCTCATAAATTCCGGCGTTAACTTATTGTACTTATAGGCAACCGCATCCAGTTTGACGGGATTAGCTTGCCCTAAATAATAGGTTCCCGAATCTGTACTGCTGGTGGAGTACACCAGGAATTTTTGCATATCATCAGTTAGTGAATAGATATAGTTGCGATTGTTCGGAATTGCCTTATCAATTTTTTGTTGCAGTGTTTGTAAATCCTTATCAAAAAAATGCGTGCCACCTTCTTCCAACGCAGAAACACCAATCGCTTTGCGTGTAGCAGGAGAATAAACCAGCTGACCGAGCACATCGTATTTTGGATCAGCAACTACCAGCTCACGCTTTAATTCCGGATCTTTCAAATTGACTTTGAAAATCGCCATACGTTTTTGATGATAGGCACGCACATAAAAAATATTCGGGTCCTGATCAAAACCCAAAGGTTCAACTCTGTCTTCCGAAAAAATTTTGTAGGGCCAAAGATTGCGCCACTTGTCTGAATCAGCATCGCGCACATTGGTAGAAAATAAATCGTCCTTCATGCCGGAAGTCACCCGCACATTGTGTTGCTGATCGGTTCCCCAGTTGTACACATTATGCTGAGCAGGATGGAATAACGTTGCTTTCTGGGTTTTTATATTGACCTTGTAAACCAGAGACTCCAACGGAAAGCCGCGATCCAATCCAGGCATCAGCATAAGAATATGGTCGGGATCATTGCGCAGCGGATCAATTACCTGATCGCGGTTGGATGGCAATATTTTATAGCGGCTCAAAAAATTATAGGTAAATGGCACCGTAACCGCATCAGTTTCGGTATTGATAATCATCAAATGGAAGTCGCGGGTTTTGAAGTGAATCCGCTGCCCCATCACGTAGGTGTCGCGCTCCGATGGTGTAAATGCACCGGTCAGCAATGTTGTATTGTCTTTCCATTGAACCCAATTCAAAAAGAATTTGGAGTTATCGGAAAATAACGCATAGTTAATTTTTTTAGTAGCGAGATCAGTTACCTGTACAGCACTCCCGTGCACCCCATCGGCATCGAGACGAACAATCGAAGCCAGTTTTTTTCCGTCAGGAGATAATACCAACCGGTTTGCATCCGGCAGCTTGGAGAAATCTTCGGTTGAGAGAGCAGTCGCTGATTGCGCGATAGATGATAAAAATGCGGTGCTAATAACTAGCAGTAAATGTAAATATAATTTCATAAATAGTCCTTTTGCCCTGGCGTTTGCCTTCTTAATTTTTATCTATGCAATTGACTATGCCAATTTAAAATTCGGCACTCAGCTGCATGGCTACAATAATTCACTGCGATTCATTCAACAAGTTTTACGCAATAATTCCGCTTTTTTTCGCAAAAAAAATGCCCGACGAGTCGGGCATTTTTGATTGGCAATTTTATTAGTGAAAGTGATTAAAAATTTAAATAACCATCACACCATCTGCCTCAATTAACGACGCGCGCGGCAGCTGGCTAATGCCAATCGCGGCGCGTGCCGGGTATGGCTGCTGGAAGTATTGACCCATCACTTCATTCACGATGGGGAAGTTTGCCAGGTCGGTCAGATAAATATTCAACTTAACGATATCTTTCAAACCACCACCGGCCGCTTCGCATACCGCTTGCAGGTTTTTAAAAACCTGATGCGCTTGTACTGCAAAATCGCCTTCCACCAATTGCATGGTTTTTGGATCAAGCGGAATCTGGCCCGACAAATAAACGGTGTTATTTACTTTCACCGCTTGTGAATAAGTGCCTATGGCGGCGGGGGCGTTGTCGCTGTGGATAATGGCTTTATTGGTCATTGGAAAAACCTTTATGAGTAGTTATCAAAAAAGAAGGAAGAGCGAAAGTATAGAAGATTGTCGCTAGTTTTTACTGCGATTTACCCGGATCACAAAACTCAGGTTGCGAATGCGGCGCATGATGTTGGCGAGGTGGATACGGTTGTGCACGCCGATACACAAATGGATCACGCTGTTGTGGGCATCGCGTTCGTGGACGTTGATGTGTTCGATGCTCGCACCCTGCTCTGTAATGCGCGTCGCGAGGGTGGCGATAATACCGCGGTCGCTTTCCACTTCCACGCGCACATCCACCAAAAATTCACCGCTGACGGTTGCGGCCCAATTTACCTGGCTGATTTTGTCGGGATAGTTGCGGATCTCGGCGATATTGCGACAAGTGTCTTGATGGATCACCAAACCTTTGCCAGAGCTGACGTGGCCGATAATCGGGTCGCCGGGAATCGGACGGCAGCAGCGCGCGAAGCTGATCATCATGCCTTCGGCGGAATCAATCGTAATCGCCGAGTTGAGCGTACCGGCGCGCGCTTTAAGCTCCGCATCCGGTTGCAACAATTTCACCAGCGAATAAACCACTTTGTTACCGAGGCCGATCTCTTCGTAGAGTTTATCCATCGACTCCACTTGCGCGCCCTGCAGCAATTTGTGTTGCTGCTCTTCGGCCATGTGTTCGAGATCGATATGGATTTCTGCCAGCGCGCGACTGAGCATGCGCTTGCCAAGTGTCACTGACTGGTGATGACGCTGATGTTTCAGATAATGACGAATCGCGGAGCGCGCTTTGGCGGATACGGCAAAGTTAAGCCAGTTAGGATTCGGTTGTGCGCCCTGCGCGGTGATGATCGCGACTTTTTGTCCACTCATCAGCGGCTGCGACAGCGGCGCCATACGCTCGTTAATACGGCAGGCGACGCAGGTATTGCCCACATCGGTATGCACCGCGTAAGCGAAATCGACCGGAGTTGCACCGGTAGGCAACTCGACAATCTTGCCTTTAGGCGTAAAGACATACACCTCATCAGGGAAGAGATCGATTTTGACGTTTTCGATAAACTCGAGCGAGTTGCCCGCGTTTTTCTGCATTTCCAGCAGGCCTTGCACCCATTGGCGCGCGCGGCTGTGGCTGGCGTTGATCGGCTCATCGCTGCTGGATTTATAGAGGAAATGCGCCGCGATACCGCTGTTCGCCATCTCGTCCATTTCTTTGGTGCGGATTTGCACTTCAATCGGCACGCCATGCATACCAACCAGAACTGTGTGCAGCGATTGGTAGCCGTTGGCTTTGGGAATCGCGATGTAATCTTTGAATTCGCCCGCGACCGGCTTGTACAGGTTGTGCACTACACCGAGCACGCGATAACAGGTGTCCACCGTATCCACCACGATGCGGAAGGCGTAGACATCCATAATTTCTTTGAAGAATTTTTTCTTCTGGCGCATCTTTTCGTAGATGCTGAATAAATGTTTTTCGCGGCCAATCACAATCGAATTGATGTTTTCTTTCAGCAGCCGTTTTTCAAATGAGGTCTGGATCTGCTCGACCAATTCCTTGCGGTTGCCGCGCGCGGTTTTGAGCGCAGCCTGCAAGCGGGTCGCGCGCAGTGGATACATGCAGTAGAAGCTGCGGTCTTCCAATTCGAGGCGCACTTCATTCATACCCAGACGATGGGCAATGGGCGCATAGATTTCGAGGGTTTCTTTGGCGATGCGACGCTTTTTGTCCTTCGGCATAGCGCCGAGGGTGCGCATGTTGTGCAAGCGGTCAGCGAGTTTAACGAGGATAACACGCAGGTCATTGGCCATCGCCAACGCCATCTTCTGGAAGTTTTCCGCCTGTTTTTCCGCGTGGGATTCAAACTCGATCTGGGTGAGCTTGCTCACACCATCAACCAAATCCGCAACCGAATCGCCAAACTGGCCGGCGATGGCTTTTTTGCTGATGCCGGTATCTTCAATCACGTCGTGCAGCATGGCCGCCATCAGACTTTGATGGTCCATATGCATGCTGGCGAGAATATCGGCAACGGCGAGAGGATGGGTTATGTAAGCTTCGCCGCTGCGACGTTTTTGGCCGTCGTGGGCTTGTTCGGCGTAGAAGTAGGCGCGCTTCACCAAATTAATTTGGGAAGGTTCCAGATAGGACGATAGCCGGTGGCTTAAAGCCTCTATGGTTTGCACACGCCTCTCCAGACAACACGCCAGACGACAAACCCGCTATCCGTAACGGCAGCGGGTACTGGCATATTAAGAATCGACTTAGATATCGTTTTCGTACACGCGCTCAGGCTTGGGTTGTGGCAGTGTATCTTTTTCCAACAGGATGCTTGCATCGATAAAGCCTTCTTCGATTTCGCGCAGGGCGATAACGGTAGGCTTGTCGTTTTCTGGCGCAACGTGTGGGTCTTTACCACCGATTGCCAATTGACGCGCGCGCTTGCTGCCAACCATTACCAACTCAAAACGGTTATCAACATGATCCAAACAATCTTCAACGGTAATACGTGCCATAACTTTGTGTGCTCTATCTAAGGTGTTCTGTATGCAGGCGCTTGGGAAAACGCAGCCATGCTGCAATTCGGCCGGCTATTATGCGTTACTGGCCGCATCTATGCCAACCGCACATGGCCAAATTTAAGCCAATAAATCGCTAAGTAATTGACTATGACGCTCAACCTGGCGCGCCAAACGGATATGTTGGCTGGTAATCAGTGCCTGGAATTGCGCGAGGGCGACGGTAAAGTCGTCGTTCACGATCAAATAATCCGCCTCGACATAGTGGGACATTTCGCTGATCGCCTCATTCATGCGTGCTTCAATCACCGAATCATCGTCCTGACCACGGCCGGTCAAACGCTGGCGCAAACAGGCCAACGACGGCGGCAGGATAAACAGGCTCACAGTATCCGGCATCAATTTGCGCACCTGTTGCGCACCTTGCCAATCGATCTCCAGAATCACATCGATACCCTGATTCAAGGTATCCACCACCCATTGTTGGGAGGTGCCGTACAGGTTGCTAAATACGCGCGCGTGCTCAAGAAAGGCGCCTTGCTCCAGCATGGATTCAAAGGTCGCGTGATCGACAAAATGGTAATTCACACCATCGATTTCACCGGGGCGCATAGCGCGGGTGGTATGCGAAATAGAGACGCAGACTTCCGGGTTGGATTTCACCAACGCGCTGACCAGACTGGTTTTACCGGCACCCGAGGGCGCAGAAACTGTGTAGAGGGTGCCAAGATTAGCCATTGAAAGAACCTTATAGCGACTATGTTATGGGGCAAATTATGGCACAGCTTGCCGCAACTCACAGCCAGAGCTGAGCAGAACGGCCAACAACAGCAAGGCGACGCGTGAAAACCACTGCACCAATACACTCAGTTGAGGACAAATATGGCATAGTAAGCCGCTCTAACTATTTACCACGACCTGCCCGCGAGCCAGCAATGTTGCGTCAACTTCTCTCCATCACCCAAACCGCCGAACGCCTGCGTGTACGCCCGGAATACGTGCGCGAACTGGTAGCAAAAAAACGTTTGAGTTTTACCCACGGCGAACAATTGGACGCAGCCGATGTTGAGCGGCTTGCCGCATTGATGGAAAAATTGCGTAAGAACGGGATTGCGACTTTAGTAGAAATTACTGCGCAGGGCGATCCAAAAAAGCAGTAACTCTGGCGTAAAAATTCTAACTGTTAGAAAATGCGCATGAATTTTCCTTTTTCTTCATCAAGGAGTCCTGATGCCTGGTATAAAACAAACACACTCCAGCATTGATCGAATATCCCAAACACTTATTGTTATTTGCCTCCTGCTCATTTGCTGGCTGTATATAAAGCAACCGGAACAAACAACAACCCCGCAATATCATTACGCTGATTTTGGGCAAAATGCACAATTAATTAGCGTAACACCCAAAACTGAAAAATTAGCTCCAGGTCAAACATTGATATTTTCTGTTTCCTGGAGGCTATCAGAGCCCCTGCCTGAATCTCACCTCATTGGTTACTACGTAAAAAACAAACACCAACAACTTACTTTTATCGATACCCAAAAAATTGGCTCCCTTAATCAATACTACAAAGACATACCGAGCACAGGAATAATTTTTTCTGACACTATTTCTATAGATATTCCAGGAAATGCAATACCGGGGATCTACGAAGTGTCTACCTTCATTTACCCACCGGACAATCACACATTAAATCAGGCATTAGGATCTTCACTTTATAGCTTGCAGAGAACCCTGTTTAATGTGGAGATTTCTGATGGTCAATAGAAAATCAAATCCTCCGCCATTAACGAAAACCTCCGCGAATCTTGCACTGAATGCAATTTTGATTCTATTCGTGTTAAACCAAATACTAACCGAATTAACATCAGTTGATAGTAGAATTGCCTTCATCCATTACAGCATCAGCGGTTTTCTCTATCCTATAATTTTTATTTATTTTGGCCTTTTTCTTAAAAACCAAGAAAAATTTTTTTCAAAAACACATATCGTAAGTCAAACAGTTTTTACTTATCTATTTTTTCAATTTTTTTACTACTCAGTAACACTGTCAATCAGTACAGATAATGACATATCGTTCCTGACACCTATCGGCCCTATGTTTTTTGTTGCAGGATTTTTATATTGCTGCACGCTAACCTATCTAACTAAAATCATAGAAGATAACGTTATTGCATCCGTAGCTAGACTAACAATTCTTATTGTTTCAGCACTAATACTTCCCTCACAGCTGAAAGTCATATCGTTTTTATATATCTTTTTTCTTGCCGGATACTACAAAGGGTTCCTTCCTATAAAAGAAATAGACAGTGAAATATTTACAAACCGCGAGTCCCTATACAAATCAATACTTTTGTTTCACGGTTTTGCACTTATAGCCCTAAACACCCAACTAAACTCAGCTTACAACCAAGGCTTGGCTGCGGGCACAATATTTAGCGCATTCATTTCAATAATCATCATTACAACACTAAAACTTAATTATTTCTCCCAGCTTTCTCAATGGTGGGACAGCTGGGTCAGCTGGGCAACAAGCTTCTCCGTAAGCCAGCCAGCAATACGCTTTTATCATTTATTCATTGGATTGAAAAAATCCCCGCTCAGGACATTCAGATGGATATATATTTCGAACTTTTTCCTATTGAAGTACTTTCTTCTGGTATTAACTTTTACTTGTGCAATTTTCTTCTTGTTTGAACTCCCATTGAGAGATTGGAATTTTTCAATCACCATTGAATGGGCAGAAAAATACTACTACTTTCTTGGAATAGGCATCATTGTTTCACTATTCTCTTATCTTATTTTGCGCTCTATTTTTTCAAGAATTTTTTCCATCTCATCTATTTTTTCATTTCTTACACTATTCGCAATCACCAATAAATTAAAGTTAAACTTCCTCGACTCACCATTATTACCGAGCGACTTCTACATAATTGACCAAGCATTCGAATCACTCATATTTGTCGCAGGAAAAATAATTGCCATCGCCGCTGCATTAACCATTTTGGCCGTCATCGGAGGAGTCGGTTACTTATTTTGGCTAAAATCTATTAAAGTATTTAATCATAATAGACTGACCGCATTGCGTGGGGTAGTAGCACTCACCTTTATATTATTACTTACGCATCAATCACAAAAGCTCATAGACTCTTCTCATTTGCCTGAGGTATGGCAGATTACCAACGCAAGCGAGCTATATAAAATAACCGGATTTTTGCCAGGTTTTATTTATAACTATACTAATTTTAAAGTTCAAAAACCTGACGGTTATAGTACTGAATCGATAGCAATGTTATCTAGCAAGCTATCCATCCAAAATGCAGCCGCACCTCTGAATGCCAAACGGCCGCACGTTATTGTTATTCAATCGGAGGCTTATTGGGATCCGGGCAAACTCCACGCTGATTTATATCCTGACGGCTCACCGGGTGATCTCAATATACTGTGTGAAGGTCGTAATCAAAATACGCGTGCATGCGCAACAGGTTATGTTCAAGTACCTACATTTGGAGGGGCAACAGCAAACACCGAATTTGAAATACTTACTGGCGCATCACTAGGCCTATTCCCAGACGGCTCCATACCTTTCATTCATTTTATGCAAAAGCCTCAACCTAGCTTGGCATGGAGATTTCGCCATAATGGTTATAGAACTATCGGCATGCACCCTTATCAAAATTGGTTTTGGAATCGCAACAAAGTTTATCCAATGCTTGGCTTTCAAACTTTTTGGGATGAAAATTATTTTGATCAAGAGGACAGAAACAGTATTTATATTTCAGATCGAGCTGTTAACCGGTTGATCGAAACCACGCTTGAATCATCCTCTGAGCCCACGTTTTTATTTGCAGTGACAATGGCCAATCATGGCCCGTTTGATGATGATCGCTATCAAAACCTTGAACCAGTAACGATTAACTGGGATGCAGTACCTAATCTATCAACTACTGAATATCGTGCGCTGAGCACCTACTCAGTAGGTGTGCGTGAGTCACGCAAAGCCCTGAATGAACTTATTGAAACCTTCGAAAAAATTGATGCACCACCTGTTGTGGTTTTATTTTATGGCGATCACTTACCCATTTTAGGCGGGGATTTTCGCATTTACGAAGAGACGGGATTTAAACCTAAAGCAGAAATATCAACACACTCAAGGGAGATTTTTTCCACTCCCTATCTGGTATGGAGCAATACAGAATTACACACTGCCAATTGGCCTAAACATCTACCAGCCACTCTACTCGGCCAACGATTAGCAAATGCTGCCGGCTTAGGCGAGAGCAAACTTGAAGCAAGTCTCGATAAGCTTCAGTCAATTAATTTTTTTACCAGACTAACGCTTGCCGAACTGACCGAAGGAGCAATTCCCACTGCCCCATCTCCTCAAGAGCGCGATTATCTTACATTGTACTTTTATAATTTTTTCGATACTTTTTTTAGTGGTCAACGAGAATTAGATTACTTTGGCATCATTAATCCGTTAATTGAACCGCTTCTTTCACCTGAAGAAACATCAACGGCGGCACGATAATTGATTGCGATCATATTCCTTGCAGCTTTGCATATTGCATAATAAATTTTTTCGTGCCGTCTTGCTCAAACTTAACATGGATAACAGCATTAGGCCCATTACCTTCAAATTGCAAAATCACACCTTCACCAAACATCGCATGAGTAACGCGCTGACCGAGGCGGAAGCCGGTGTCTTCGCCGGTTTCATACATGGGTGTGCGTTTTGAAGCCTGGGTTAATGCGGGGCGATTAAAACTGACTGGTCGAGTGACCGCTGTTTTCAAGCGCACTTCTTCGATGCAATCCGCAGGAATTTCTTTTACAAAACGCGAGACCGCATTAAAGGTTTCGTTACCGTACAAGCGACGGGTTTCGGCGTAACTGATAAATAATTTTTCCATCGTGCGGGTGATACCCACGTAACAGAGGCGACGCTCTTCTTCCAAACGATCGGGATCATCCGCCGACATTTTGTGCGGGAATAATCCCTCTTCCACACCGGCCAAAAACACCAGTGGAAATTCCAAACCTTTGGCCGAGTGCAAGGTCATCAATTGCACCGCATCTTCAAATTCATCGGCCTGGTTTTCACCGGCATCGAGCGCAGCGGTATCCAAAAACTGTTGCAGCGGCGTTAAATCCTCACCTTCTTCGTCGGCATCAAATGCGCGGCAAGCGGTAATTAATTCCTGCAAGTTTTCGCCGCGTGCCTGGCCTTTTTCACCTTTTTCGTTTTGATGGAATTCAAGCAAACCAGTATCTTCAATGACTTTTTTCGCGATCATATCGAGCGCAAGCGTTTCGCCATGGTCATCAAACGCGTGGGCTTCCTGCGCGAGCTTATCCACCAAATTTAAAAAGGATTGCACCGCATTACCGGCGCGCGCTGCGAATACGCGCTTGGCAACCATTTGTTCCGCCGCTGCCCAAAGTGAACAGCCCTGTTCACGCGCAAACAAACGAATATCGTCAACGGTTTTGCCGCCAATGCCGCGCGTGGGTGTATTAATTACGCGTTCAAAACCCGCATCGTCGTGGCGATTGCTGATCAAACGCATGTAGGCGATGGCATTTTTAATTTCGAGGCGATCATAGAAACGCTGGCCGCCATAAATGCGATAGGGAATTGCTTCGCGCAACAAGGCTTCTTCCAATACCCGTGACTGGGCGTTGGAGCGATACAAAATCGCGATGGTTTTTTTCTCGTGGCCTTTGCGTGCCCAATCCTGAATGCGCTCCACAATAAAACGCGCTTCGTCTTGCTCGTTGTAGGCGGCGTAAAGTGAAATGGGATCGCCTTTGTCACCTTCGGTCCACAACTCTTTGCCGAGGCGGCCGTAGTTGTGTTTGATCACCGCGTTGGCGGCGCTGAGGATATTGCCAGTAGAGCGATAATTTTGTTCGAGGCGATAGACTTGGGTGTTAGCAAAATCCTGCGAGAAGCGCTGGATATTTTCAATTTTTGCACCGCGCCAACCGTAAATGGATTGGTCGTCGTCACCCACTGCAGTCACGCACGCGGTTTTGCCAGCGAGCACGCGCAGCCATGCATATTGTACGCTGTTGGTATCCTGAAATTCGTCGACAAGTATAAATGGAAAACGCTGTTGGTAATGTTCGAGGATGTGCGGTTTGTGCAACCAAAGTTCGTGGGCGCGCAATAAAATTTCGGCGAAATCCACCATGCCGCCGCGCTGGCAATCTTCTTCGTAAGCGCGATAAATCTGCAGCATGGTGCGCACAAACGGATCGCCAGTATCCTGAATATGTTGCGGGCGCAGGCCCTCATCTTTTTGGCCGTTGATATACCACTGGGCTTGTTTGTGCGGCCATTTGTTCTCGTCGATATTCAGCGTTTGATAGACGCGCTTGATCAAACGCAATTGGTCGTCGCTGTCGAGAATCTGGAAATTCTGCGGCAGTTTTGCATCCTGCCAATGGGCTTTTAACAGGCGATGGGCAAGGCCGTGGAAAGTGCCGACCCACATGGCGCGGCTATTGATTGGCTGTCCGTTCTGATGGAAAAGTTCGTCGAGGCGGGCACGCATTTCGCGCGCGGCTTTGTTGGTAAAGGTCACCGCCATAATCGAATAGGGCGATACCTGCTCGACTTGGATCAACCAAGCGATGCGATGTACCAACACGCGGGTTTTACCGCTGCCCGCACCAGCGAGGATCAATTGGTTGCACGCGGGTGCGCCAACGGCATCGCGCTGGGCGTTGTTGAGCGAATCTAACAGGAGGGAGACATCCATAACCAAAGCCAGTAAAAAATGAATAGTGTGATTTTACTGGCTAGATATACATATGACTATCTTTGTTTTTGGTCTTTGCTACTACAGCTGATGAGTGACGACTTATTTGCTGTTGTAACTTTTGGCGCGAATCAGAATCACGCCAACCAGAGCACTGATTAAAACCAACAGCGGAACAGAGCCGGTAGCAGCATCGGATACACGGGTTTGGTTAAGCGGAAATCCACCCCCAGCCACTATGGCAGCAGGGGTTACGGCAGGGATGGCAGCCTTTAACGTATTGACCGATGTGGCACCGGTAATTTGCTCAACCGATTTGCACTCGGCGGTGAAGGCTTGATTGACCTGAAGTGTCTTATTGCATTCGAGTACTGAAGCGTTGGCTGCTGCCGCCATTAAGGCTATGGCTAGCAGCATATATCTGGTGGACGCTGGACGGTAGAAACTACGCATGTCCTTCACTCCCGGGAGCCATCTTATTGATTAGGTAACTCTGACTCTAGCAGCAAAGATTAGTGATTCAAGTCACACAATTTTGCATATTTAAATGCCATTTTTAGCAGGTCAGATTATTTAAGCGACAAGTCATTGATTTTGCTGGGCCCGCCCGGCGCAGCAAAAATTGCAAGTCACCAAGAGTTATAAGAGGGAAATCAGAAGGGAAAAAATGATCCAGGAAAATCCTGTTTTCGCAGCAAGGCGGCGATATCCATGCTGAGTGCAACGCCGGCATGAACCAGAACGCCGCCCCAAATTGAACGGGATTGCAACGCAAGTATGCCAAGGAACAAACCGAACAAAATTGCGCCGGTTGCCTCCAACGCCAACTTGGGCAGATGGATCATCATATAGGGCACGCACATCACCCAGATCGCATTGACGCCGATGGCCGGGCGCAATGCATTGAGCATAAACCCGCGGAAGAAGAATTCGAGGAAGATAAACTGACTCATATAGAGCAGTTCCCACAGCAGGAAATCCAGCCAGCTGCGACCTGCATGGCGATAAAAGGGATAGTGATTGACGAAATCCTCGCCAAAACTCACCAGCACCACAAACACCAAAATCGGGCTGAGTAGCAGCAAGTAACCACGCCAATGCTGGCTGACCTGATTCCAGCGCCAGCCGAAATCGAGCATCGACTGTTTGAAACCGTAGCGGATTACCAGCCAAGGCAACACGATAAAGGTGAGCAGGTGGCAAGCTGTCCACCAGATATAACCACCCAAATCCAACCAGCCCTTTTGCGCCAGGGTTTGCTCGTAGTAATCCGCGCCCAATCCGCGCCATTCGCCCAACCAGGCCAGAGTCGCGAGGAAGTGGGTGGAGAATTTGGCATAATGCAAAACCAGCAAACTGACCGACACGCACGCCAACACCAGCATCACCCGGCGCATCGCCGCCGGTTTGCTCATGCTGTGCGAAGGCGCAGTTGCATCCAGCTCATCGAGCGCGCGCAGTATCTGGCGGGGATGCAAAGCGGCCAAGTTCACGGTTATTTCTTCTTGTTAGCGGCGCGTGCAGCGGCTTTGGAGCGCTGGTAGCTATCGAGGAATTGAAAGATCACACCGCGCGCAAGTGGTGTCTCGGAATTGGACAGGAACACCATGCCGATCTGCAGATCGCGGTTGAACACCATCTCGGTGCGGAAACCTTTTACCCAACCACCGTGGTGGATAAAGTTTTTATCGCGCCCGTAATCAAATACCCGCCAGCCCATACCGTAGGCGGTATTCGCCGCTAGCTTGTGCGCTGCATAATAGTTTTGCCCGGGAGTGTTTTTGGTCACCCGCGCCTGAATCGAGTTGAGTACTGGCAAGGACAACACATCCTGCCGCTTACCCATTTGCCCGAGCAAAAAGCGCGACATATCGACAATGCTCGCATTCACCCCCGCCGCCGGTGCAACGCGATACCAGTTGGCATTAACCGATGTTGGAACCCAGCGCTTACCACCACTGATATGCGGGGATGCGCGGTTGGGCGAGGCGTTATAACTCGCCAAACCGTAGGAGGCGCTGCGCATGCCGAGCGGATCGAATATTTTCTTCTCGACATAATTTTCAAAACTCACGCCGGATTTTTTCTTGATCATGTCGCCCGCGAGGCTGTACATCACATTCTGGTAGGCAAAACATTTGCCCGGCGCGCAGGCAAAATTCACATAGCGCAGACGATTGACCATATCGGCATAGCTCATGTTTTCGTCGATATAGTGGGTGTAAGTATGACGCGGCAAACCAGAGGATTGACCGAGGGCGTGGCGCAGGGTGAGCTGTTTGCCATAGGCTTTATTTTTGAATGCGACATTGGGCAATACCGAGGTCACGGTGGTATCCCAGCTAATTTTGCCTTCGTCGACCAACAAACCCGCTGCAGTACCGGCAAAGGGTTTGGACAGGGACGCGAGGCGGAACACGGTATCGGGCGTCACACTTTCACGGGTGCCGGCACGGCGCACACCGTAGCCATTGAGCGATTTAATCTGCCCGCCAGAGACAATCACCACTGCTACACCGGGTACAAAGGGTGCAACTTTTTTGGCGATGTAATCTTCAAATTCCGGCACAAACGCTTCCGGATGACCGACCGGATAGCGCGGTGCTTTGATCGGCGCGGTGGTGATTATCGGGATCTGCGCTGCTGGCTGGGCTTTTTCCGCCTCCGCCAGTTCGCTTTTCTCTTGCGCCTCTTTGATCGCCACTATAGGTTTTGCAGGCGGCAAGGCTGCGCTGGATGCGGCAGAACTGGCAGGGCTCGATGCAGCAACCACTACAGGTGCGGCGGCTAGCTGGGTACTCGCCAATGGCATCGCCGACAGAGAGTTTTCCGCCGTTATCGCCTGCAACGCCGCCGAGGAAACACTCGCAGAACTCGCAGCACCGACGATCGCATTACCGCCAACGACAGTAGTAATGGGAATTGAAACAGTGGTGGTCGATTGCGGAGTGGACTGGGTGAATGGCGTAGCCTGCACCGCGTGCGCGGGTGCTATCTGGGCAGGAGCTGAGGATGCACTGGCATTGCTCGACTGTTGGAACGGCAGCGCGATCGGAACCGTCACGCGTTTTTCGCCCTGTGCCTGCACTGGCGGCACTGCCAACATCAATACCAGCGACAGGCCGCCGGTCAAACTGGCCAGCAATTGCTGGCGCCTACTTATTGGTGATCGCATAACAAAACAAATAACTCGATAAGGGTCTTAACGCTGCATCAAATTGTGGATTGCGTCGTTAGACCATAAAAATGTGGAGTAATTAGAAAATGCGACCATTTAAATACAACAACGCCACTTTTGCAGCATCGCCCCTTCGCTAAATAAGGGACATTACTGCAAACAGTGGCGTTATCTTTCCTTTGATTAGCGCACCGGATAAGCCTGTTTAACAGGCGCCAGTGCGATAAAAATCCGGCATTGGCAATTACAAGGTTTTAATATATTCAACCAGATCCCAGCGCTCGGCATCGGTCAGTGGCTCTTGTTTTGTGCCATTGACGGCCGGTGCATGGGCGGTACCGTATTCGTGGCCGGTATTAAAATCGCCGCGTTTATCGGCCTTGAAGGTAAAGCCTTCATAACCCTCGGAACGCAACCCTACTTTAATTGGATCAAATTCGCGACTACCGACTTTAAATTCAGTCGGGCGATAAAGTCCATCTTCGGCATCACCTTCGCGCTTTACCGGCAGCAACAAATCGTACAGGGTCGGCACTGAACCATTGTGCAAATAGGGCGCAGTTGCCCAGATGCCATTGAGTGAGCGGCCTTTGTAGGATAGCAGCGATTGATACGGCTGGGCGGTAGTGTCCGGTAGATAATCGCCGGATTTTACACTGGCTTTAATTTGATTATCAAAGAAGGATTTGGCCATCATATACAGCCAATCCAGCGCGCGGCGCGGCCACCATTTATCCGGATCCGGCTCGGTTGCCACTTCACCCATGGTCGCCGCAGTAAGGATTTGCACTACCGGCGCGCGATCTTTAATCACCAATCCACCGACACTTTCGGTCTGGTAAGTGTTGTTGAAATTGCCCGAATAGCCTTTGTAGTTAACGCTATTTTCCGCCATGGCGCGGTCGGTGCCCATCACATCGATATTCGCCATACTCGCCACCACAATGCGGTCGCGGTCGGTGCGATCAATCACCTCGTGGCAAGACTCGCAATACTCCGCATAAAGCGCGCGGCCACGGCGAACTTTTGCTCCATCAATTTGCCACTCGGGTAATTTATCAAAAATCGCTTTGGCAACTTCTTGGGTAGGATTGTCCGCTTTTTGTGTTGGCCAGACCGGTGAGGTCAGACTTGCCAAGTGGGATTCCAGGCGCGACAAATTCACCAGATCGATAGAAGACGTGAAATCGATTTGGTAGCTCTTGCTCTTTTGTCCGGTAAGCAGCGACGACAAACTCCAGCCGCGCTTGTGGGCAGTCCAATCGAGGATGCCGAACACGCCGATCACTTCACCGGTATTGCGGCCAATCGGACCGACGCCAGCGTTGCTCGCCAGACCATTCCACTGCACGTAATCCGATTGCACAATATCCCACAGGAAGGGGTAACTCACCGGCGCATTGGGTTCGTTAAAAATCAGCGCTTTAATGCGGTTCATATCGTCCATGTTGAGGCCGGGATAACCCTCTTTAGTCGACATCAAACGGTCGATAATTTTGGCGAACTGCAAATCACCGATGATGGTTTCGCTGATGCCTTCCAGCACTTTGTCGACCTGCGCCGGTGTCAACAAATCGAGATCTTCATTGCCCGCTTTGGTCACACCCAACAGCACATCGCGCAATTGGTTGCGGCTGATCACATGCTCCAGCACGCGATTGTAGATGCGCCCGAATGCATCGAGACGCGCGTAGCCGTATTCAACGCTGGATAAATTGATGGTGTTGTACAAGCGGGTTTTGCGCGCCCAGCGCTTGAGGTCGGCCTGCACAGCTTCCGCATCGGAATAGGTATTTTTCAACTCCAATACCTTGGCAACAAAGCGCTGGTTTTTCTCGGCATCAGCAATAGTCGCCGCCATGCTTTTTTCCAGATCGGTGAGGAAGCCCACCATGTCCGCCATCGCCGGGCCGCCGTCGATACGGATCGCATGGCCTTTGTAATTCACTTGGCCGGTGTGGCACGCGGCGCAGGTATAACCAACATAGTCATTACCTTTGTAAGACTCTTTAACAAAGCCAACGGGTAATCCATCCGGATTAAAAAACGTCGGCTTTTGCGGTAGATAGCGGTATTTGTCGATCAGGTCATTTGAACGGAATAATTCGGTGGAATCGGATTGTTCCAGCGCGATAAAAAAATCGTAGGGAATTAACGCCGAACCTTGCGTAGTGTTGTAGTACCAAAGGCTGTCGTTGGGCGTCCAACCCTGATCCAGATAAATGGGGGTGGAATAGTTTTCACCGAAGGCGCCCTTATCAATCGCCACTGCGCCGCGATCCGGATCATCATCCCAACTTTGGTAGATTTTGCCGGCCAGCAGTGAAATCCCCATAGGGATAGCGATAATGACCAACAACTTTCCCAGCATCCACAAACCGCGCCAGGAAAATATTTTAGAAAGGCTGAACGAACCTGAACCCATGGGTAAACTCCTCTTTAGCGATTTTTCCTATTGATACTTTTATTTTGTAAGTCAGTGCTATGTCGCACGGTTCACACGGTTTTCGGGCAATAAATTGGCACAAGATACTACTGTCACCCATGTTTACCCAAATTAATTATTACCGGCCATTACCGCAGTGACATATTCACCAGCGCGACAGGGTAAGGCCACGCACTATGCGGGCTAGCGGCTTGCAACTCAGCGGCCATCCGATTAGTGTAGCTCCACATTTTTTGTCCCCTGATTATTAATTAATCACCCCTGAGGAATTGTGTATGAAAAAAATCTCCCTGATGTTAGCCGTTGCCGCTGTCAGCCTGACCAGCGCTTGTACCTGGGTAAAAGTAAGCGACCAAGGCAGCAGCGTTGCTGTAGCCAATGCAGCGAACGTTCGCAGCTGTGAAAAAGTGCGCACCGTAAACGTAAAAGTGAAAGATAACTTCGTTGGTTCAATGAAGCGTTCACCAGAGAAAGTAGCGACCGAGTTGACCAACATGGCGCGCAACGAAGCCAGCCAATTTGGCGGTGATACCGTAGTACCAGCGAGCCTAGTACAAGATGGTCGCCAAAGCTTTGATGTGTATAAGTGCAATTAATCAGTACCCGGCCTTGGATGTTGTCCAAGGCCATCTCTTCTTTTTATATCCTCGCCAATTACCACTAGTTTTTGCACTAAGTCCCCCGTTATTCGTAAAACTTTGCTAGTGTTAGCCACAGGCAGATGCTGTCTTATTTCTGTCACATAACTGCCATAATCTGACCGCACTATTTTCCCGGGTTAACGAGGTACAAGGTGTCTAACGCCTATTTCAACCGCGAGCTGAGCCTGCTCGAATTTAACAAACGTGTGCTTCATCAAGCTTACAACCGCAATTTACCCTTGCTGGAACGGCTGCGTTTTCTGTGTATTTTTTCCACTAACCTCGACGAATTTTTTGAAGTGCGCGTCGGCGGACTGGTAGAAATCCTTGAGCGTAATGCCCCTCCCACCCAAGGGCCGGATGGCATGACCCAAACCCAGACCTTGAACGAAATCTCCCTGCGCGCCCACGAATTAGTGGCCGAGCAGTACCGCATCCTCAACAGCGAATTACTGACCGCGATGCGCGAGCAAGGCATCCAGGTGTTGCGCCGCGAAGAATGGACGCCGGAACAAATCCAATACCTGAAACACATCTTTTTATCCGATGTGTTGCCCGTGCTCAGCCCAATCGGGCTCGACCCAGCGCACCCGTTTCCACGCATCCTCAACAAGAGTTTGAATTTCATTGTGCGGCTCGATGGCAAAGATGCCTTTGGCCGCAACTCCGGCCGCGCAATTGTGCAAGTGCCGCGCTCATTGCCGCACATTATTGAATTGCCCGAAGCCCTGAGTAAGGACGGGCGCAATTTCGTATTTATTTCTTCCATCATCCATTTTTTCATGGCCGAAATATTTGTCGGCATGACGGTGATGGAAAGCTATCAATTCCGCCTCACGCGCAACTCGGATATTTTCCTCGACGAAGAAGAGACCGACGATTTATTGCGCGCAGTACAAGGTGAACTCGCCTATCGCCAATACGGCGATGAAGTGCGTCTGGAAATTACCGATACTTGCCCATCGGAATTAGAGCAATTTTTATTGCAGCGCTGCGAAATTAAAGAGCGCGATTTGTACCGCATCAACGGTCCGGTGAATTTAAACCGCTACAGCGATTTATTCGATCTGGTAAAAGACTCGCGCTACTTTTTCAAACCCTTTGTACAGTCCATGCCCAAATTGCCCAAGCGCACCAACTCCTATTTTGAAGTGCTGCAAAAGCAGGACATTTTGCTCCATCACCCCTTCGATTCATTCCAGGGTGTAGTGGACTTTTTGCGCGAGGCAGCTGCAGACCCGAACGTGTTGGCGATCAAACAAACCCTGTATCGCACCGGCTCTAATTCACCGATTGTGGATGCATTGGTTGCTGCGGCTAAAGCAGGCAAAGAAGTTACCGCGATTGTGGAATTGCGCGCGCGTTTTGATGAAGAACAAAACGTAGCACTGGCCGAACGTTTGCAGCGTTTTGGTATCCACGTAATTTACGGTGTAGTTGGATTTAAAACTCACTCCAAAATGATTTTGGTTGCACGCCGTGAAACCGGCAAGCTGCGCTACTACGTGCATTTGGGCACCGGTAACTATCACCCGCGCACCAGTAAAATTTATACCGACTACGGTTTGCTCACCTCGGATAAAGATATCGGCGAAGATGTGTATCGCATCTTTTTGCAATTATCGAGCATGGGCAAAGCCTCCAAAATGGAAGCGCTTTTGTACGCGCCTTTCACCTTGCACAAAGGCATGGTGCGTCGCATCCGCACAGAAAAAGAACACGCCGAGCAAGGCAAACCCGCACGTATCATCGCCAAAATGAATTCGCTTTACGATGAAGAATTGGTGAACGAACTCTACGCTGCGTCGCAAGCCGGTGTGCAGATTGATTTGATTGTGCGCGGCGTGTGCCAATTGCGCCCGGGTGTTGCGGGGCTATCAGAAAATATTCGCGTGCGCTCGATTATCGGCCGCTTCCTCGAACATCACCGCGTGTTTTATTTTGAGAACAATGGCAATCCGGATTTGTACTGCTCAAGTGCGGACTGGATGCTGCGCAACATGTTCCATCGCGTCGAGACTTGTTTCCCGATCAAACACAAAAAAATCCGCGACCGCATTTTGGAAGATCTGCATCTCTACCTGACCGACAACACCCACGCCTGGTTGTTGCAGGAAGACGGCAGCTACATTCCCTCCCAAGTTCACGAAGGCGAAGAACCCATCGATGCCCAAGCCATTCTGCTGGAGCGCTGGTCTGCGCATAGTGCGTAATCATTAATTGAAGCCATGAATGATGGGCGGATCAAGTGGACTGAGTTTGTGAAGCCCAACAGGTTTTATTGGATAAGTTAAAAGGCAAACATTTAAACAATTCTTACTCGCAAAACAATCGACCAAAATCTGCTAACAGAACGGCACCGTCGAATTGCTCAATGGTTAACGCAGCTACCAGTGCAAACACCTGAAATGCAAGAACTCCAATTGCAAGTAGAAGCAATCATTAATAACGCGCTAATTAACTTCGATGCAGCGGTTAAAGAGCTTAGAACGCTACGAGCAACTCGTAACATATAGGTTCGACAATTCAAGCCAATCTATTCATCACGCTACAACAATTATTTAACCCAATTCACCAAACGAATACCCAGTACGTTTTCAAATTGTTTAGTGTTGTTCGTTACTACAATCAGTCCCTTCGAACGCGCGTGGCCAGCAATCATTTCGTCGTAGGGGGGCTGCTAGGGTTGCCGGTTTTTTCTGCCTTTATCGTAAGGCAAACCGAAAAAATCACAAAATATCACTGCTGGCGGCTAATTTGGCGGGTGCTGTCGTCACCGACAGTGAGTTGGATGACCTAGATTGGGTAAGTCGCAACCGGAGATTGACATGCTAATTCGAAAACATAGAGAAGACCGGGGTATTTCCCAAGAGCAGTTGGCTGAGGCGGCCGGATTAAGTCTTCGCACCATTCAGCGGGTTGAAGCAGGCCATAGGGTGAGTTATGCATCGCTTCGGGCTCTGGCCGCGACATTTGAGATCAATGTCGACTTACTGGAACAGGAGCTATATGCAATGAACAACACGAAAGATGACTATATCGAACGACCATTATGCATTATGGGTGAGGCTTATTCTGGGGCTACCATCATTAGGCCGTTTGGGTCGCTCAGACCTGATACGACATGAGGCAAGCCTCGTGGCCTACGCACTTTTTGCCTATGCGGCATCCTTTATTGTCCCGCGAGTTGAGTTTTCATTTTGGGGCTTAACGACTATTGATGCATTGCACTTTAGTGCCTTCTCGGCGTTGTTTATTGCCTATATCACGTCTATCTCCCTGCGCTTACGCGGCGAATTCAATATTAAGACAACACCTTCAACCTGAACCGACGGTCCGAGGGTTGGGGCGCCAACCCCTCGCACATCTGGCTATTAAATATCCTATCTTGTCGCAAATTTAATAAAAAATCATCGATCTGGCGCATAGAATAACGGCGCCAGTTTTTCATTCATCATACATATTATATTCTTGCCCACACCCCGCTTCCGGCAATGTATCGGATCTCTCCAGCAGGCTAACAATCACAATAATTCTAATAATTTAGTTGTACCTGAACACAACGGCATTCGGTTCTACCTGTAAATAAATACACAAAACCTGACGCAGCGCTTTGCCCGCCGTTTATCCGTGCGTGCTGGCCTGACTTACCTACCGAATAACGAGATAACGAAAATGGTCAAATTCAATCAGCAGCCCTGGCTACGCAAAACTCTATTGGCGTGTGTGTGCGCCGGACTTAGCCTCGCTACCGCCAGCAGTTTTGCGGCGCGCCAGGCGGAATATCTGGATCGCGGTGTAGTCGCCTTGCCATCCGGCAGCGGCATCCTGATCAGTTGGCGGATGTTGGGCGATGACCCGAGCAACGTCAGCTTTAACGTCTATCGCAACGGCAGCAAAATTACCGCGTCGCCAATTACCAACAGCACCAACTATCTGGATACCAGCGGTACGACAAGTGCGGCTTACACAGTACGCGCGGTTATCAACGGTACCGAGCTGGCGGCCAATCCGGCCAAAGCAACCTGGGCGAACCCTTATCTGGCGGTGAACCTGAGCCGCCCGAATGGCGGGACAACGCCGAGCGGCGAAGCCTATACCTACTCACCTAACGACCTGAGCGTGGGCGATCTGGATGGCGATGGCGAATATGAAATCGTGGTGAAGTGGGACCCGTCCAACGCCAAGGACAATTCCCAATCCGGTTATACCGGCAATGTGTTTATCGATGCCTATGAAATGAACGGCACGCGTTTGTGGCGGATTGATCTAGGCAAAAACATCCGCGCCGGTGCCCACTACACGCAATTTATGGTGTATGACCTGGACGGTGACGGCAAAGCCGAAGTCGCATTGAAAACCGCACCGGGCACCAAAGACGCGGCGGGCACAGTGCTCGGCGGCAGCAACGCCAATACTGACTACCGCAACTCCGGCGGTTATATCCTCAGCGGTGCGGAATACCTGACGATCTTCAACGGTCAGACCGGTGTCGCCATGGCGACCACTGATTATCTGCCCGCGCGCGGCACCGTGAGCAGCTGGGGCGATAACTACGGCAACCGCGTCGACCGCTTCCTCGCTGGCGTCGCCTACCTCGACGGTACCCGCCCAAGTCTGGTGATGACACGCGGCTACTACACCCGCGCGGTATTGGTCGCATGGGATTGGCGCAACGGCCAGCTCACCCGCCGCTGGACATTCGATAGCAACTCCAGTGGCAATGGCGCAGCAGCCGGACAGGGCGCGCACTCACTGACCTTGGGCGATGTGGATCAGGACGGTAAAGATGAAATTGTCTACGGCTCAGCCACCATCAACGACAACGGCACTTTCATGCACTCCACCGGCTTTGGCCACGGTGATGCGCTGCATCTGTCGGATTTCATCCCCAGCCGCCCAGGTTTGGAAGCATTTATGGTGCATGAGGCCAACGCCGTCGGTGTCAGTATGCGCGATGCGCGCACCGGTCAAGTCATCTGGACCAAACCGAGTAATGGCTCGGATGTAGGCCGTGGCGTAATTATGGATATAGATCCACGCACCCCCGGCGCAGAAAGTTGGAGCAGCGTGACGGGTATTACCTCGGCAACCGGAGGCTCCATCACTAGTAGCAAACCAGCATCAGTCAACTTTGCGGCCTGGTGGGATGGCGATTTGCTGCGCGAGCAGCTGAACAACACCATGATCGATAAATGGAATTACGCCAGCAATAACAGCTCGCGTTTACTTACTGCTTACAACTACGGCGCGGCCTCCAACAACGGCACCAAATCCACGCCCGGTTTGTCGGCCGACATCCTCGGCGACTGGCGTGAAGAGGTAATCTGGCGCCACGAAAACAACAGCCAGCTGCTGATTTTCAGCACCCCCACTGCCACTACTTATAAGCTGCGCACGCTCATGCACGACTCGCAATATCGCCAGGCGATTGCGTGGCAAAACGTCGCCTACAACCAACCGCCACACACCAGTTTCTTCCTCGGCGATGGCATGGCGACACCACCGGCACCTGATTTGTATTTTGTCGGCACTAACCCGAATGCGACGGCGCCATCGAGCAGTTCATCCAGCAGCAGTTCGTCGGCATCTGCTGTGGATGTTAATCTGGGCGGCACATCGGGCAATGGGCAAGTGACACTTAACTGGACGGTGACGGGCAATATCACCGGGATCGAAATCTACCGTGATACCGACGCTGACATTAACGGGCGCACCCGCATTGCATCGCTCAGTGCCAGTACCCGCAGCTACACCGCCACCGGCCTCACCAACGGCACGCCTTACTGGTTCTGGGTGAAGTTCACTACTGCCGATGGCAACGGCAATTCCAATGCCTTCAGCACCACACCGACTGGCGCCACCAGTTCGGTTGTTGCCAGCAGTTCATCGCGCAGCAGCACACCGGCCAGCTCGACTCCCGCAAGTTCAACCCCAGCCAGTAGCAGCGCGGCTTCAAGCACAGCAACAACGGCTGGCAATTGCAGCTATGTAATCAGCAATAACTGGGGATCAGGTTTTACCGGTGCGATCCGCATTACCAACAAAGGCACCAGTACGATCAATAACTGGAATGTCGGTTGGCAGTACGCGGGCAGTACACGCCTGACCGGCACCTGGAATGCAACAGTGACTGGCAGCAATCCATACTCGGCAACGGGTGCAGGTTGGAACAACAGCATCGCACCGGGGCAAACGGTTGAGTTCGGTTTTCAGGGCAACCACACCAGCGCTGAAATCCCGCAAGTGACCGGCACTGTGTGTAACTAGTTTTTCCCGCCGCAATAAAAAAGCCGATGGTGTTATGCCATCGGCTTTTTTCGTCTGAACCTGTTGGATTTAACCGCGTGCGCCCAACCAGGCACCGGCGCTGGTGGTCAGCAAACCTGCCACTAACCATGCATCCAGGGCTTCACCCAAAATCAGCGATGCGCTGATTCCCGCAACCGCTGGCACCAGGGCCATGCAAGCACCAGTTCTGGTCGGCCCGAGGCGGGTCATGGCGGCCATGAAAAACAGCATGGCGATAACCGCCACCACCACACCTTGATAGAACGCTTGCAGGATGATGTCGTTGATCGGTGCCAGCGTAATCGCCTTGGGCAGGAATAATAGGTACACCGGCAAATAGATGAGTGTGGCTAGCAGCGCGCTGCCAATCGCCGTCTCCCATGCACCCAAACCGGAGCGTTTGGCGAGGATGGTGTAAATCGCCCAGATCAGCGATGACGCCACCAGCAATAAATCGCCGGGCAGGGTGTTTTCGCTGCGCGAGAAAATATCCACCCCCAAGCAGATCATTCCCAATGCAATCACCGGTAAGGCGATACGCAAATTGCGGCGCAGCGGTTCCTTCAATAAAAAATACGCCACCAGCGGCACAAAAAACGGCAGCAAGCCGGAGATCAACACCGCCCCGTGGGCAGCGGGCGCGTGCTTGAAGGCGAAATACACCACCACTGAGTAGCCGATACCACCAGTCAGAGCAAGCGACAGGACTTTCTTGTTAAACAGGGGGACGCGCTTCCAGAACAGCCAGACCGGCAGCAGGATTGCGCTTGCGCCAGCAAAACGCAAGGCGGTGATATCAAAGGCATTCAACACACTGGTGCCACCGATGCGCGACACCAACACAAAACCGGACCAAATCAAAACAGCGCCAGCGACAAAAAAATAGCCGCTTTTGGCGGGAGAGGACTCTTGCATGGGTAACTCGATAAAACAGAAGTGTGTATTTTGGTAACACTTTACTCCCAAAACCAGCCCTTGCCAATCGCTTAATCAGCGATCACTTCCAGCTGGTAGCCGATATCGCCCAGATGGCGCTGCTCAGTTTCAAGGTCGGCCTGGGTGAGCGGATGCTCGTTGATCCACTCAACTGGTAGGCTGAGTTTGATCTTCTTGTGATCCGCCTTGAGTTTGATGGCGGGCATGCCTTCTTTGATGCGGCCGCGATGAAAAATCGCCGCCATGCGCAGCAAAATCGCGAGGCGCAGCAGATCGGTATTGTCGAGTGGGAAACTTTTGGCAGGGAAACGTTTGCGATGGGCGAGTACCAATGCGGACAGCTGGGTCTGTTCGGCGCGGGAGCAACCGGCGAGATCGACGTTCTGCACGATATAGGCGGAGTGCTTGTGGTAGTCGTTGTGCGCGATATCCAAGCCCACCTGATACAAACGTGCCGCCCAACCGAGCAGTTTGCCCGCGTCATCGGTGGTGAGCTGCCAGCTTTGCGCCACCTGTTTCAGCAGATTGAGCGCGGTTTTTTCCACCGCGACTGCCTTATCCATATTGACGTGGAAACGCGCCGCGAGCGCATCCACACTCGCCTGGCGGATATCGTGGTTCTCCAAGCGGCCTTTTTGGTCGAACAGCAGGCCTTCGCGCAGCGCCCATTCAGAGGCGACCATCTGCTCAAGTTCGAGCGCGTCAAACAGCGCACTAAGCACCATCACACCGCCGAGGAACACCGGCTGGCGGTCGTCCGACAAACCGGCGATAGGCGCATCGAGTTTGCCGTGTTTCAAATAGATAGCGATGATTTTTTCGAGCGAGTCGAGGGTGATAGTGCCGTCGCTCCAACCGTTGGCCTGACAGACTTTGGCGACTGCCTTGATACTGCCCGAGGCGCCCAGAACCTGCAGCCAACCGGCTTGTAAGAACTCATCCTTCACCGGCTCCAGTTCCTGTAAACAGGCGATGAGCGCGCGGGTCACGGAGCGCTCGGTGACCTTGCCATCCATAAAGAATTTTTTGGTGATGGTGATACAACCCATGTTCAAACTTTCTTTCAGGCGCGGCTGCATGCCTTTGCCGATGATCACCTCGGTACTACCACCGCCGATGTCCATCACAATGCGGTTGTCGCCATCGGGGGCGATATCGTTGGCGACGCCAAGGTAAATCAGGCGCGCCTCTTCATCACCGGAAATAATTTCTACCGGATGGCCGAGGCGTTTTTCCGCCTCTGCCAGAAACTGGCTTGAATCGCGCACACTGCGCAGGGTTTTGGTGCCGACAATCCGCACACTGCGCGAGGGATAACCGCGCAGGCATTCGCCAAAGCGCTCAAGGCAGGCGAGTGCGCGTTCGCGCGCATCTTCACTAAGGCTCAAGTCTTCCTGCAAGCCGAACCCCAGTCGCACCGGCTCGCGCAAACGGTCGAGTAGCGTGAGTTGGCCGTTGTCCCAGCGCGCCACAATCATGTGAAAGCTGTTGGAACCCAGGTCAATCGCGGCTATGTGGCTGGTTTGATGGTCGTTTTTGGCGGAGAGGTTGAACATGAGAGATTACTCGATGCTATCGGCAGGGGGAGATTATGCGAGACTTTGACGAGATTACAATGACAGATTTACCTTGGCTTGACCTGCAATAAAAAAGGCAACCAACAAGTGGTTGCCTTTTGCGCCTCGCAACAGAATTGCTAATAGCTTAGTTCACAACTTCCGGCTTTTCAGACTGTGCTTGCGCCGCTTGTTGTTGTGCTGCGGCAATCGCTTGCACGAATACAGCGTCAAAGTTGATTGGCGCCAACATCAGCGGTGGGAAGCTACCGCGACCGAGGATGCCATCAACCGCTTCACGCGCATATGGAAACAGGATTTGCGGGCAGGCAGTGTTGATCAGTTGAGTCACTGCCGGGCCTTCAATACCGGCAATCGCAAACAGACCAGCTTGTTTCACTTCTACCAAAAATACCGCGCGGTCTTCGATGCGGGCAGTGATGGTGAGCAGCAATACCACTTCAAACAGGCCTTCTTCAACCTGATTGGCCTGGATGTTTAAATCCTGCTGGATGTTTGGCTTGTAGGCTTTGGTGAATGCCTCTGGGCCCATTGGGGTTTCGAAAGAAATATCTTTCAAATAGATACGTTGGATCGCAAATACCGGGCCGCCAGCGGCTGCCTGACCAGCATCTTGTTGGTTATTTTCTTCTGACATAATGAACTCGACTTAACTGATTTAAAAATAACGTGTTAGTGAAGGGCACAGCAGCGCTTAGGATTGCGCCAACAGTGGATCCAGTTTTCCCGCTTTATCCAGCGCCCAGAGATCGGTAAAACCGCCGACATGGGTGTCGCCGA
>NZ_JBCECX010000036.1:0-47300 GCF_039207905.1 Cellvibrio sp. | reverse complement strand
GTCCGGTAGTTATAGGCCACACGTAATTGCAGGCCATCTTTATCATAGAAAACGGTTGCGTTTCCGGTGTCACTAATACCTGGTAGCGCAAATCTTTTGACTGAGCCAGCAGCACTAAGAGACGCATCGGTATTCACAAAGGTGTAGTTAGCAGAGAAACCAAAACCATTATGAAACACGTGGGTCCAGTTTATTTCCGCGCCTTCAATAGAGGCCGTCTCACCATTTTGTGGACGACTCACAGTGAAGTTTTTCCATTCAGGATCTTCCACGTCAACAATGCTGTCTAGTGTTTCAGGCAAGCTCATAACCACGATGTAGTCATCGATTTCTTTTTTGTACAGAGCCAACGCAAGCATGTTCGTATCGTCGTAGTAGTACTCAAAAGAGAGATCCAGGTTTTGCGATAAAAATGGCTTGAGATTTGGGTTAGTACCACGCGCAGTACGGACAGAAGTAGTCGTTGTTTGATACGAGGTGTATGGAGCCAAAGCAGTCAATGTTGGACGAGTCAAAGTCTCACTGAATGCAGCGCGAACATAAAAATTATCAGTAACCTCAAGACGTGCATTGAGTGATGGCAACCAATTGTCGTAATCATTTTTCACCTGAATTGCGGTACCAGCTTCATCCGCAAATTGTTGTACCAACCAAGGTGATGGCGGTTTGCCAGGCTCAGCAAGTTCACGCTCAAGACCTACCAATACTTGCGTAGTACCGGATGATGTCAAAGCAGTATCGGTGTAACGAACACCACCGGACAAATGCAATGGCATTGAGAATACTTCAGTATCTGCTGCCGCTTCCAAATAGAAAGAAGTAACATCTTCTTCAACGACAGAAGAGTCGTTAGATTTAACCGCATCCCAACTACTTCCATTTGCGAGGAACGCTGCTTTCGATGCAATACCTGCTGGAGTATCAGCGCGAGTACGACCATCAATGTTTTCTGCCATCCAATTGCGATAAGCAACTGGGTCAATCATATAAACATCACCGTTCAGGCCACCAAATACATTGCCCGGTTTTAAAACACCTTTAATTACAGAGTCAGTATCCATTACTTGCTGGGTTGCAAGACCGTGGTACATACGACGAATTAAATCAGGTGTAGACCAGTATTCAGTTGCTTTTTCTGCAACAGCGTTGCTACCACCAAACTTCACTTTCGACAGGAATGAATCGATTGGAGCCCATTCAAAATCAACTTTAAACTCATGGTTCTTGGCTTTGTTGTAAACACCATCATTTGAATTAATACGCGCGCGCAAATCTTTCATATTTGCGCTGCCCATTTCGGGCGTAATAGCCGCAGGATCTGCATATTCCAAAGAAGGAATTCCACCATTGGAAGTCATGATGTAGCCAGGTCTGTCCAAAAACTCCACAATGTATAAACGATCCAGACCACGGTTATCGTGAATCGCATCAGACATGGAAATATCGGCGATCATTTTCCATTCGTCAGAAATATCCCAAGCCGCGTTAAATCCACCCACGTTTGATTCAGTTGGACGTTCAGTGGTGGTCAACAAATGCGCGTAACCGGTGATGTTGTAACCAGCGTCGTAACCATGGTTGATCACATTGTAGAAACCGTTTTGATCCACCTGATTAACGGGAGACAAGGTCGGCGCCCACATGTAAGAACCTGTGGAGTATTGTGTGGTAGAGGTGTCGTATTTGGAGTGGATGATATCGGCGGTCAGTACAAGATCATCAGTCGCTTGTAATTGCAGCACTAAATTGCCGCCAATACGCTCGCGTGTTTCGTTGGTGATACCGGCGTACAAACTTTGGATACGGTAAGTATCTTCTTCCAAGCCATCACCCGAGTAAGCGTAACCACCTGCCCAGCCTTGTGAAGGATTGGTGAAATTTAAAAAAGGTTCTTCGACGGTTTTAGAGATATGTTCGTTATCAACGCTGAATTTAGCACTGGAACGCTCTTGATAGGTCAACGATGCCAATACACCCAATTTAGCGTCATTAAACGTATTGCTGATAATAAAGGAACCCTGTGGACTGGCGTCCTCGCTATTCTCTTCATACATGCCTTTAAGGCTACCCGCTGCGTGGAAGCCATCAAAATCAAAAGGACGTGCAGTTGCGATATTGATAGTGCCGCCCAAACCGCCCTCTTTCAGGTTGGCACTGGAGGTTTTGAACACATCAACTGTACGCACCAACTCAGAAGCAAGAGTATCAAAGCTGAATGCACGGTCTTCGTTTTCAGTCGCGGGCGAGCGACCGTTGATTAATACCGCAGTAAAGTCTGGGCCAAGGCCACGAACACTTACAAAACGACCTTCACCACCGGAGCGATCAATCGATACACCGGGGATACGCTGTAAGGAGTCAGCGATGTTGTTGTCGGGGAACTTACCTAAATCTTCCGCAGTGATGCTATCGGTCACCAGATCCGAATTACGCTTTTTATCGATAGAGCGCCCCAAGCTCGCCGCGATACCGGTAACGACCACCTCTTCCAACTGTTCATCGGCATCTGTTTCTGCCGCTTGTGCGCTACCCAGCATCAGGGTCGAGGTCATGGCTGCAACCACTGCCAACGACATTTTTGATTTTATGAACATAACAACGTCCTCCTCGGACCTTTTCTTTCTATCTGGTTATATTTTTCTCGTGGGCAGCGTGGTCTTGTATCTGAACCCCTCAACCAAACATCCGGATCTCTCTTTCCAGTGTAGATTGGCTCATCCAGTGAGGTGGGTCAGCTCGATTCTTCCTTCGTAGATCTCTCTAAACCAGCTCGTTTCTCGTGTAATAAACGACCTGATTGAATATCTTTTCAGATACCAGTGGAGCAATAGTCGCCCAAGCCAAATACACCGTCGCTTCACTTTGGCGCGACACCTAAAATGCTCCGGCTCAGTTTCGACATAAAAGCGACCCGTTTTTAATTCATTGATTTATATAGACTTTAATAGGATAAACATAATGAACATGGAGGAAATGAACCTTACTCTTTACGTTTTTTAATGATGGGAGAGCACATCAAGAGGGATAGAGGAATGTGAAAATACCTGAGCTACCAAAAGTCGTACCCGATCTGGAAGCTTCCTTGAGGGAAAAGAGAATTGATGAAAGAAAAAGAGAGGTAGGAATAACAGCTAGCGGATAAAAATTAGTCTTTTAAATACCAGTCATCGCGGTAGGTTTTAACCATATCGGGATAGAGAACCGTCATCACCGTAGCGATTAGCCCATTCACAAAGCCTTCCGGAAAGGTCATCAACACGAACACAATGAAATGCTCTTGCGTTGTCGCTAGCTGGATATCGCTGCCAGTAATGGCAAATAACAGCATTGCGGTTAATCCCAACCACAGGCAACTTACCATCGCACCAAAGAAACCCACACCCCAAAAGTAGGTAAACGGATTTTTAAATTTCCAGCGATCCACCAACCAAAGCACACACCAGGCCCAACCTACCGGTACAGCAACACTCAAACAAAAATCGACAGGTAATGTGCTCAGGTTAAATTGTGCCAGCGCAACATCCCAATCAAGGGTGATGGCATGGAGCGGCACTTGGTAGATCTCCAATGCAAACAGAGCCATAGCACCGATCAAAATAGCCAGGCTCCAGCCAAATACCATAGTTGTTACGGTCATCAGCAACGGGTGGATTGCCAGGGTATCGCGTATCGACACCTGCAACAGCCATAAAAGGGCGAGCGAAAGGATTGTTGCGAATAAAGCATGCTGACGGGGCTGGCTGACCAAAACCTGCCCCCAAGGCGCGTGGCGTATTGCCAACAATAAAGTCGGTACCGCAATACAAATCGCGAACCAAAAAAGAGCCGGAGCCGGAGGGAGTAGTAAATTCATACAGATAGTGTAATCGAGTTTACAGGCCGCCCATTTAAATATGGCGGCCTGTAAACCCTGAGCGATTATTGAGCACCCTTCTCTTTCATGCGCTGAATAGCCGTGTCATAAACTGGGTTATCTTTAAATTGTTTTGCGTAGTTATATTCACGCGCTGCATCGCTCCATTGTCCAGCTGCTTCGTAAATTCTGCCGTTATTGTAATGTGAGCTTGCGCGTACAGTATTTGCCGTACTGCCACTTGCCAAGGCGATAGCTTTACGATTCGCCCAGAGCGCTTCAGCAACGCGATCCGCCTTTTGAAAGGTCAGGCCAAGATTGCTGTATGCCTGGCCATAATTACCGTTAAGTTCGATTGCGGCCTGAAAGTAGCTGATAGCTTCATCGTAATTTTTAGCTTGATAGGCCAATTCACCTTTTGTATTTAACTTTTTGGCAGTCGCTTGGCTAGCTGCATCAGATGTCAGGTTTTGTACGCTGGTGGTGTTAATAACGCCCTGGAATTCTGCAGTCTGCAATCTTTCATGGGAGAGGACTGTTTTAATCGTATTAAAGTCCTGGAATTCACCACCTTCAGTAATAGCGAAAACCGTCCATAAATTTCCAACTTGATTCGTTGGCACATAGTAAGTGCGAATCAATGTTTGGCCGACATACACAAATACCTTTGCACTGCTCTTTGACAGAAACAGACCAGGATTATCGCCATTGGTGTAATCATGCACGGCATAAACATACCGCTCACCATCGTGCTTGCGCTCAAGCGTAATGGTTTCCGGGCCGTAGCTGGTTGTGTCATCTACATCCAGTTGAGCATCTGCTCCGGTCATATTATCAAAGTAAATATGATTGCCTGGATAAACGATATGAGAGTCCAAATCTTCCGGCGATGCGCCCCAGTTAAGCACGATACGCATACCATCAAGATTGGTCATCACCGGACTTACCGCATAGGTCATTCCAGCACAGGGGCATTTCACCACCAAATTCGAATAGCCCGGCGTTTTGACAATTAATAACGCATCAGATGTATCTGCGAATGCAGTGGCCAGTTTTGCCTGACCTTGGGCGTTGGTGGTAGCCGTTACCGATTGCTCCCCATTTTTTTGCAAAATTATTGTTGCGTTAGCAATCTTTTTATCTTTTACCGTCGCACTTAAAATTTGTACATCAACGTCAGCGGCCAACAGGTTACAGGCAGCGCCCATTGTTAAAACCAAAGTAATAGAGCGCAAGAAACTCATTTTTTTCATTGTTATATCCTTAGATAACATTACATTTAAAACACGCAGATTAAACCTGAGCCTCACTGAACCCCTGACCTTGCAGCACGCCGCGGATTTTTTCAGCGGTTTGCTTTAACACATCACCATCAGCATTTTTCGCAAACGCAAAACTCAAATCATCCATTGAGTCCATCGGCACCAAGTGAATGTGGGTGTGCGGAACTTCAAGACCGGCAATCATCAAACCAACGCGGGTAGCCGGATAAGCAACCTTTAATGCATTGCCAATCTTATGGCTGACTTGCATCAGGTGTGATGCTAAATCCAACGGCAAGTCGCTCCACTGGTCAATTTCCTCGCGCGGGATTACCAATACGTGACCTTGACGAATAGGTTGAATCGTCAAGATGGCAACGGCTTTATCATCCTTCCACACAAAATTACCGGGAATCTTTCCTTCCATAATCAACGTAAACACACTTGCCATCACACAATCCTCATTACTGTTAAAACGTTATTGATGAAGAGATTAATAAACTGCAACACCACGCCGCAATAATTCACGCGCAAGTATTTCATCAACTTGATGAATATTTTCATCGCGAAATTCGATATACGCAACCTTGTGCTTTTTGTAGAGTGCATTTTTTTCCAGCTCACCACTTAATACCGCTGCGCGATTAGTATCTTGCGCCAATTGGTCAGCCCAGCATTCAATACACAACTCTGCTTCAGGCACGTAAAAATCCGCCGTTGCGGAATCAAGATCCCACAACAATCGATAATCACGCGCATGCACTACCCGAGCAAGATACAACCAATTATTAATTCGCCGCTGCACGGCATTATTAACGGAATGACCATCGAGCGCCGCTTGCCCGCTCAATCCTTCATCACCCGAGATTTGCAGCAGGGAATTAATCACATCAGGCTCGTCGAGAATGGTTTCAGGCCAGGTCACAAAAGGAATTCCGGATTCTGCCTCTTGTTGCTGCCCACCTAAACCTTTCCCTTTCGCGGTGAGTAACCATCCGCGAATGTGTCTTTTAATCAGTCCCTTCTCTGCTAGTAATAAATTCACCAAGCGCGCAGGGATATCCCATTTGTGCGCGAGATTTGTTGCACTCAGTGGAGCTTCGGGTAACAACTTCAATAAATGGTGATGCTGGATAGACTCAGGCCAGGCAATGTATTCGCCAAATTTGGGATGATTAACATAAACCCCTCCCTCAAATTTGCCCTTCTCGGTCAGCTGCCAATGATTGTCTACCTTCACAATCCAGCCGCCCGTAGTGAGCAAAATAAATAGCTCTTTGCTCTCTTTATTTATCAGACGCGCCAGCGCAGTGGTGGAGATGTGTCGTTCGGCCATATAAGAATCCTTATTAATTGCGCGAGTTTACTCCCCGCCATTCGTTGCGAACAGTCTGTAGATTCATTGCAAGCTTATTCAATTTTATAGCGGAGATGAGGATGGCTTAGTACAAATTTGCGATCAAGATCAAATTTATCTGGCCTTAAAAGTCACAAGCCCCTATAATTCGCGCACTTTCAGTAACCCCTTCTTTGATCGTGAATGTCTTGCGGGGTCATGCTGAACAGACTGGATGTCTGAGGGCTGCCCGACCAATTGTTAGTTCTTGAAGCAGTTGGTAGATATTGACGCTGATCGATTCTGTTTATCAAATCTCTTCAGCTTGCCCCCTAGTATGCAATCGGTTATACGATATGGAGTTTGTGGATTGCATAAACGTCTGCTTGGCAGATGACGCGGGAATTCGTTGACTAAATCGCTTTTTACGCTTGCACTCGTGCCCTGACTCACTGAGTTATTTTCACGCGCAACCGAATTATCTACACACTTAGCGATCCAATCATCGCCCCATTTTTATGTGTTTGCACATTCACTATTGCCGCCATTTTATTGGCAATACTTTTCGCAAATACCCATTAAAAGACTAATAAAAATCGATAACGTAAATAACCCGGTGCGGCACCTTAATTGCTCACGGTAATTGTTTGCGCGCGATTTTTATGACTAAACACAGGTTATTACATGTCTGACCAAATTATGTTTACCGATTTAAACCTTGCTGCGCCCGTATTAAAAGCCATTCAAGCAGTTGGCTACGAAGTGCCCTCCCCCATTCAAGCAGCTGCGATTCCTGTACTGCTTGCTGGTGGCGATATTCTGGGTATGGCGCAAACAGGTACCGGTAAAACTGCAGCCTTCGCGCTGCCATTGCTCTCTAAATTGGATTTGAGCCAAAACGATCCACAAATCCTGGTGCTTGCACCTACCCGTGAATTAGCAATCCAGGTTGCTGAAGCTTTCCAAAAATACGCCGCTGAAATGCCCGGCTTCCATGTACTGCCAATTTATGGCGGTCAGGATATGACTAGCCAGTTGCGTCAATTAAAGCGCGGTGTACACGTTGTTGTAGGTACACCAGGCCGCGTGATGGATCACCTCCGTCGCGGCAGTTTGAATTTGAACAATTTGAAAAGCCTTGTACTCGACGAAGCCGATGAAATGTTGCGCATGGGCTTTATCGATGACGTTGAGTGGATTCTTGAACATACTCCGGCAACACGTCAAACCGCACTTTTCTCAGCGACTATGCCGCGCGAAATTCGCAAAGTGTGCGACAACTATTTGCGCGATGCCAAAGAAATTAAAATCGCCAGCACCCAATCTACCGGCGACAATATTGAACAAGTTTACTGGATGGTTAGCGGCACCAATAAACTGGATGCATTAACACGCATTTTGGAAGTTGAACCCTTCGACGGCATGATTATTTTCGTGCGCACTAAAACTGCCACCGTTGAACTCGCCGAAAAATTGGAAGCACGCGGTTACTCTGCATCTGCATTGAACGGTGATATGAACCAACAATTGCGTGAACGCGCAATTGATCGTTTAAAAACGGGCAAGCTTGATATCGTTATTGCGACTGATGTCGCAGCGCGCGGTATCGACGTAGAGCGTGTGAGCCACGTTGTTAACTACGATATTCCTTACGACAGCGAAGCTTATGTTCACCGTATTGGTCGTACCGGCCGTGCGGGTCGTAGCGGTAAAGCAATTCTGTTTGTTGCGCCACGTGAAAAACGTTTGCTGTACACCATCGAAAAGGCAACTAAAAAGCCAATTACCTTGATGGAATTGCCAAGCGGCGCAACCGTTACCAAGCACCGTATCGATCAGTTTACCCAACAAATTACTGATACCCTGAAAGAACAGGCAGATCTGTCTTTCTTTAATGATTTGCTTGCTGAATACAGCCACGCAAATGATGTATCGCCAGAAGAAATTGCATCTGCCCTTGCCTTCTTATTACAGCGCGAGCGTCCATTGCAAGTGAAATTTACCGATGTAAAACCCGAGCGCGAGCGCAGCAGTCGTGATGACCGTGGTGGTCGTGACCGCGATGATCGTGGCGGCCGTGACGGAGGTCGTGATCGCGGCTCACGTGAAGATCGTCCACGCCGTGAGCGCAATGACGAGAATATGGATCGTTATCGCATTGAGGTGGGTCGCAATCACGAAGCCCGCCCTGGTGATATCGTAGGTGCAATTGCCAACGAAGCTGGTATCGAAAGCCGTTACATCGGCCATATCAAACTGCATGACGAGTTTTCTACTGTTGATCTGCCAACCGGCATTTCAAAAGACGTTCTCGCAAAACTGAAGAAGGTGCGCGTTCGCAATCGTCCATTGGAAATTTCTTTGGATACCGGTCCACGCGGCGGTGATGATTTCCCTGGTCGCGGAAAACCAAAACGCGAATACGGCCCGAGAGACGGCGGTTACAGAGATGGGGGCCGTGACAAGCCACGCTTCGGTGAGCGCGACGGTAAAAAAACCAGCTTCCGCCCGAAAAAGACTGATTAATTAATATGTTTTCTTGTTAAGTGACCAGCTGATTTAGCCAGTCACTTAAACTCCCTTGTCGCCATAGCACGAAAGTGTTTATGGCGATTTTTTTGCCTGAAATTTAATACGTAGAATCAATCCAACGAGGGCTTACGACCCACGTTATCAATCTCAACCACATCTTTTGATGTTTTTGATTCCACTTTCTTTTTCGTTGCCAACAATCTACCCAGCTGAATAAATGGCTTCTCTATATATTTGTAAGTGAATATCGAGAACACAAAGCTACCCACAAACGATAACGCCAATACAAACAGCAGCTTCTCTGTACCGCCGGTGATTCCAAGGTGAATAACCAAAAGTACGGCAGCACCAACAAACATCATGTGAAATAAATAAACGCTGTAGGAGATTTCACCGTAAAAGGATAGAAAATCAAGCACCGGATTTTTGACCGTCCGCTCTTCGGCAAACAAAGCAAAGAAAACGCACACGACTGCCGCGAGACCAAAAAAATTCCATTTATCGGCCACAAACGGTAGCGAAGGAGGAATCTCAATAATCGCGACCTGGACCAAACCCACTGCAAGTATGGTTAGCACAATTGATAACAGGCTCCCCCACAATGGAATACGGTAGCTGTAAAGCTGATAAAGTTTAGCCAGAACCACTCCACCAAAAAATGAAAAACCCATTTTGAAAAGACTGGAATCATTAAACGAAAGCAAATCAGTCTTATAAAGTGCGTAGAGAACGGCACTGAATAGCGCGGGGACAAAAAAGGAGCTAAGCACCCCTCTCATCAAATACACGCAGAAAGGCAGCATTAGGTAATATTGAAATTCAACCGGTAGCGACCAATAAGGTCCCTGGAATAAATATTTAGGGCCAGTGATATTAAAGGTGAGACTTAGATACTGGAGGATATTGATAAAGTTGTATTCTTTTAAAAAATTCGATATCCAGTAGGTCATATCTGAATTGTAATAGTTTCTAAAAATCTCAATAAAAACCATGTAAAACAGCATTGAGATAGCGAATAGCGGCCATATGCGCATAAAGCGTTTAATAAAAAAATCACCAAAGCTACCAAGCGATTTCAAGTTTTGGCTGTTACTGATAAACAAGGTGCAACCACTCAGCGCGAAAAATAAGTAGACAGCAAAATCACCTAAATCCAGCAAGCTTATTGCAAATGAATAGCTTGGCTCATCATTCGCAGAGTAAGCAACGTAAGTCGCACTTTTAACATGTGTAACAATAACCAACATGGCAGCAATAGCACGCAACCACGTTAAAACATTCAAATGGTGTTTAACCATATCTGCACCTACAAATCCCTGCGAGTGAACGCAATTAATTCAGCCGATAAGCTGCATAAAGCAACCATCCAGTTGTTATTACACCTTTAATGTTTCCGTTTTAACACGCCATAGTGATCAGGATCAGGGCACCACGCACCACGCTCGCACACTATTTTGAAATAGAGAGCCAGAAAGATTGTGTATGTGTGATTTGATACAGGCATAAGACGTGAGGCATATAACGAGCCAACTATAACTTAACAACAGATACAATAAAGCTACAAATGCGAGCTGATGATTTAATTGTGAAAGACTAGACGCGCATCTGTCGCGCAAGACGACTTATATGTTTAGTTAGGCTCGCCAAACCGGCGCTTGCCGTTAACATCCATATCCACCCGCTCCAACATCTCTTCACTTTCTGTTTTCCCTCCGCAAGATGTCATGTACCAATTTCTGGCCTCACCGGATTTTACTGACGGAGATCTAAGGCATTTACCGCTACCGAGCTTGACGACAGTTGCACCGGAAGGATCGGTATGTGTTTCCAAGGCACTGTCTTCTACTCGCGCCAACACCGGTTTATTTTCTTCTATAGCGAGTTGCTCTCTCAACCCTGGGTGAAATACATTTCTTGCGATTCCTTGCGTATTATTTTGTGATGGATAATTGCTGCGCCCAATAATCTCATTTAATTCCTGCTGGGTTAAAGGCTCAACTTCTGTAACAAATTCAGGCAATTGTTGCAGTTTGGCAGGCAACAACTCTTGCGAGGTGAAACCAGAACTCAAGGTAAATGACTCAATTGCTCGGACCTTTTCCGGTTCATTTTGGGCTGGGAGGGTAATATAACGGAGCTGGGTAACGCGTGATTCTTTGGCAGGAATAAATCCGGTGCTGCGCAGCAGCCCCCAAAGAACCAGCAAATGGACAATGACCGTAATGGCTATTGCGATCCATCGCGGAGAGCGACTGTGTAAAGTAAGACCAGAAAAAAACCGACCAGATACGGTCGGTTTTTTAATAACAGAAGCAGCCAACATACTTGTAAAGCCCTTGTGATCTGTACAGCCTTTATGACCTGCACAGCCTTTTTAAGAAGTCCCTTCTAGACACAATGGCAGATCAAAAGTTCGCCCACTCTGATAATTTCTCTGGATGGCGAGCTGACTACTCATCAAACATCTGGATCATGTAACCATCTTTCAGTGCTTCGGCCATTGCTTTATCAGCAGCCACCACACGTGGGTCGCCAGTCAGATTGCTCGGCACGAGTTTACGGTTTTCGATATCGATTTCCGTAAAACCGGCACGCATCAAATACAGCTTACATAGATGCTCCGCACCAAATAAGTCTTTAAAGTTGATATAGACAATAAAAGGAACCATTTGGCCCTCTTTAATATCATCGAATGCTTTTTTTGCACGGCCATTGGCAGAGAAGATATACATAATTTTTTACCGTATTAATTAGTCAATTGTGGGGCAATAAACTAAACCCTTACAGGTTAGCTATTGCACCCGCGCCTCAGCACAGAAATTAGATTGTCATAACCACTCGCAACGCATCCAATCGAATTTTGGCTTGCGATAAAAAGTGCTGGCTCGCCGCCAAACGCTGCTGTAAATAATCGATTTCTTCCTGGCGCACATTAGGGTTTACCTCTTTCAAGGCTTTCATGCGCGATAACTCACCATTCAGTTGCTCGCCAACTTTTGCTTGCGCTTCTGCAATTAACTCTTCTTGTTTTGCAGCTGTAATTTCTTCGGCTTTTTGTACCATGGTCGTCAATGTTGGGCGGGCGTGGCGAACCAGATCCTGCGCATTGTTGCGCGGAACTTTTTGCAGCAACTTACTAAGCTGATTGATCCCAAGCACTGCAGACAAATCCTTGCCTTTATCATCCAACAATACGCGCAATAACGATTGCGGCATATAACGGAACAATTGCAATTCAGCTGGCGCTGGGCAATGTAGTACAAACAACGCCTCCAGCATCAAGTTACCAGGCTTTAACGGAGGTAATTTCAAGGTGCAAAATGCGGTGTTACCGAATTCGCTCAACGAAATTAAATCCTGCGCACCGCGTACTAACGGATGCTCCCAGGTCAGGAATTGCATGTCTTCCCGCGATAATGCCTGCTGACGATCATAAGTTACTGTCAATCCATCTTCAGGCAAACCAGGGAATTGCTCGATACGCATGTGATCGCTCGGATGCAATACCAAACTTTTTTCGCTGTGTTTTTCAAAGTCGATACCAAAACTATCAAACACCTGCTCCATATAAATCGGCAGCACGGTGCTTACATCATTCTCAGCTAGCGCATCGACCAGCGCTTCAGCTTGAGCGGGCTTGCAAGAGTTAAGCTCTAGCAAACGGTCGCGCCCTTGCTGCAACTGGGCAACCAGTTCAGCAGAGAACACTCGGGTTCCATCCAATAACTGCGCAAACTTTTCGTCATTGCTATCAACCAATGAAGGTAAAAGCGCGTCAGCAAATTTCACATAAGCTGCCTGCCCAATCGCACAGGTTTTTTCAAACGCATTTAATCCTTGGTGATACCAATCCATTAATTTTTGCTGGGCTGTATCTTCATAGTAAAGAACATGGATATTCACAGTCGCCGTTTGACCGATACGATCAAGACGACCGATACGCTGCTCCAACAAATCTGGATTGGTTGGCAAATCAAACAACACCAAGTCTTGCGCAAATTGGAAGTTACGGCCTTCACTGCCTATCTCAGAGCAGACAAGCACCTGGGCACCGTCTTCAGCCTCGGCAAAATAAGCCGCTGCGCGGTCGCGCTCAATCAGGTTTAAACCTTCATGGAAAACAGCGGTGGTTAACCCTTTTCGCAGACGCAAATATTCTTCGATAGATTGCGCCGAATCAGCGTTCGCACAAATTACCAATACTTTTTTACGGCGATGCTGACGCAGCCATTCAGCAAGCCAAACAACACGTGGATCTTGCAGCCACCAATCAGAATCGGTCTTCTGCTGCCAATATTGTTCAGCGCAGATTTGCGTTGCGAGCGATTGCTCACGCAATGCAATAAGATCTTCGTCATCCAACTCCAGTGCATGTGCCTGCAATTTACGCTCAGGGAAGCCACTAACAGAATTACGTGTATTGCGGAATAAAACACGGCCAGTGCCATGGCGATCTAACAAGTAGTGAATCGCAGTATCAATTGCATCGCCCAGACTTTGGGTTTCAGCTTGTGCCTGCAATTCTTTAATTGTTTCTGTGGGCAAATAAGTATTGAGCGACTTAATCAATGGTGCAGAAATCTTTCCGGCATCTTCGCTGTGCTCTTGCAACAGTGCTTGTACTAATTCATTAAGCGGCTGATAGGCTTTTTGCTCGGCGATAAACTTTTCCAAATCATAATAGCGATCCGGATCAAGCAAACGCAGACGTGCAAAGTGGCTTTCCAAGCCTAGTTGTTCAGGTGTTGCCGTCAGCAATAACAACCCTTTCGATTTTTTCGCCAAACCTTCAATACAGGTATAGGCCTTACTCGGCTTTTTCTCGCTCCATTGAAGATGGTGCGCTTCGTCAACCAACAATAAATCCCACTCAGCCGCAACCGCTTGTTCGTAGCGATAATTATTTTTAGTGAGGAAATCCAACGAGCAAATAATTAATTGTGCAGTTTCAAATGGATTGCTGATATCGCCATGCTGCTCATTTTTTTCTTCAACGTCATCTTCGAAGTCGTCAACATAATCGATAGATTCTTCAACCGAATCCAAACCGACCAATGCATTGCAACGCGCTTCATCGAGCAGTGTGAATGCGAGGTTGAAGCGGCGTAGCATTTCCACCAACCATTGATGCTGCAAGCTAGCTGGGACAACAATCAACGCGCGCTGTACACGGCCGCTCATTAATTGTTGATGCAAAATCAAACCAGCTTCAATGGTTTTGCCCAAGCCAACCTCATCCGCTAATAACACGCGTGGTGCATGACGTTGGGATACTTCGCTAGCGATATAGAGTTGGTGCGGCAACAATTGTACGCGCGGGCCAGCCAAACCAAACATCGGCGACTGGCGATGCAAATTTTGGTAATGCAGGGTTTGGTAGCGCAAAGTGAAATGGTTGTGCTTGTCGATCTGCCCAGCAAACAAACGATCGCGCGGGGTGCTGAATTGCACGAAGCTATCGAGTTCAAACTCGGGAATTGCAACCTCTTCATTTTCTTTCGTGAGGCCGACATACATCAAACAGCCAGCCTGCTCGACAATACTGGTGATCTGGATTTTGGTTCCATCCTGGTGGCGCACTTTTTCGCCCACCTCGTACTTCACGCGACTTACGGGTGCATTGTCCATCGCATAAGTACGACGTTCACCCGCTGCGGGAAAACTCAGCGTCAGGCGACGATTTGCCACATCCAACACAATTCCCAACCCCAAATCCGCTTCAGACTCGCTGATCCAGCGCTGACCAATCACAAACTGCGTTTTACTACTCACTCAAATACCTGCTTTATCTAATATCCGGGCTTTGCCCAGAAAAAATCAAAATTGTCGAAAAGGCGCGCATGATACTGTTTTAAGGCCCACAAAACCAAAAAATTTGGCTGTTAGATTGCATGCTTTTCTATAAAATCCATCCCATTAGTCACATAAATGGTAGCCTCCATGCACATCAATCTTCCCAATGCTGCAAGCACTCTTCGCCTCGAACAACTGGTCGCCAAATCCGGCTTCCTGCGCCTCACCACCAGCAATGAGCAATATCCAGATGCTCCCGGCTCTGGCTTGCCGCTATTAGTGGTAGAGACGAGCCTGTGCAGCGGCGTAATTTCCTTGCAAGGCGCCCATCTGCTTGAGTTCAAAACTACCAACGGCGATCCGTTGTTATGGCTCAGCCCTAATTGCGATTTTACTCCCGGCACCGCCTTGCGTGGCGGCGTCCCACTCTGCTTGCCCTGGTTCGGCGTCAACCAAACTGACCCCACAAAACCAAAACATGGTTTTGGCCGCAATAGTTTTTGGGAATTGGGTAAAGCACAGCTGTTAAGCGATGGCACAGCCGAATTGGAGTTTTTATTTGTCAGCGATGCCAATCAATTGTTCCCTTACGATTTTTCAGCCGAATTACGTATGACACTGGGCAACAGTGCAAAAATCGAACTCACCATCAACAACACCGATACAGATGATTTTGATTGCAGCTGGGCCATGCACAATTATCACCGCATCAGTTCATTAACCGATGTGCGCGTACTGGGCTTGGCAGGCAGAAAATATTTTGACAATTTCGAAGGCTACGCTGAAAAACAACAAACTGGCGATGTGAATTTCCCCGGCCCCGTTGATCGCGTTTATCCCGCAATCGACAATAGCGTCACCATCAAAGGATCACCAACCATTGAAATCACTCACAGCAATTGCCCAAGCGTTGTGGTGTGGAATCCTGGTGCAGAAGCTGCCGGAAAAATCGCGGATATCGGTGAAGGACAAGAGCAGTTTTATATTTGCGTAGAACGCAGCGCTGTACTCGGTGAGAAATGGCATTTGCCTGCCGGCACGAGTAAAAGTGCGTGGATGGAGTTTAAGCAGGTTTAATCAAATCTGCAGACAATAAAAAAGCCGCTGACTGAGCGGCTTTTTTATTTGAAGCATTTTTGCAATTACGCAGGCAGCAATTCTTTTACTGCATCGCGCTCTTCTTGCAATTCTTTTTCAGTCGCTTGCATACGCGCACGAGAGAATTCGTTGATTTCCAAACCTTGTACGATTTCCCAATCGCCGTTTTTGCACACAACAGGGAAAGAGTAGATCAGGCCTTTTTCGATGCCGTAAGAACCGTCGCTGTAAACACCCATGCTGGTCCAATCACCTTCTGGAGTGCCCAGAGCCCAGTCACGGATGTGATTGATTGCAGCGTTAGCAGCAGATGCAGCAGAAGAAGCACCGCGCGCAGCGATAATTGCGGCACCACGTTGTTGTACGGTTGGGATGTAATCTTCTTCGTACCACGCTTGGTCGATCAAGCTCAATGCTGGCTTGCCATCAACCAAAGTGTTGTGCAGGTCAGGATACTGGGTAGATGAGTGGTTGCCCCAGATCAGCGCCTTGGTGATGTTGTTGATGCTGGTGCCGGTTTTGGTCGCCAACTGTGACAATGCACGGTTGTGATCCAAACGGGTCATTGCAGTGAATTGACGTGGGTTGATGTTTGGCGCGTTGCGCTGTGCGATCAACGAGTTGGTGTTAGCAGGGTTGCCCACAACCAATACTTTGATGTCGCGTGATGCGTGATCATCAATCGCTTTACCTTGAACAGAGAAGATAGCAGCGTTAGCAGCCAGCAGGTCTTTACGCTCCATGCCTGGGCCACGTGGACGTGCGCCTACCAGCAATGCGTAGTCGGTGTCTTTGAATGCAACTGCAGGATCATCAGTGGTAACAATGCCAGCCAACAGTGGGAACGCACAGTCATCCAATTCCATCGCTACGCCTTGCAAAGCTTTCAGCGCAGGGGTGATTTCCAATAATTGCAGGATTACTGGTTGATCTTTACCCAACATGTCGCCAGCGGCGATACGGAACAACAGGGAATAACTGATTTGGCCAGCGGCGCCAGTGACGGTAACTCTTACAGGTGCTTTCACGATGAGACTCCATTTATACGGGTGATATTGGAAAGGAACAGAGGTTTGGCATTGTGTGCCGGATTTTGTACTTTAGACGGGAGGGCATTATAGGCATTTGCGGGGAAAATTCACCCTCTTAATGCATCAGGATGAGAAAGACTCGCAAATTTACCCTGCGAGCCTTTCATACATAAAGCAGATTGGTGATTATTAGATCAATTGGTAATTTGCCCTTATGCGCCAGGCCCACAATCCAAACAAGCTTCTGGTGACGGCGCACCTCTATGCAGCTTGTGATTGAGATCGCGCAACGCAGTACGAACCCCCTCCTCCAATACCGGATGATAGAAGGGCAAATTAAGGATTTCGCTCACTGTCATACGCATCTGAATTACCCACGCGAGCTGATGACCAATATGCTCAGCAGCAGGGCCAAACATTTCTGCCCCCAGCAACAAACCAGTACCCTGCTCGCCATAAACGCGCAGCAAACCACGATTTTTATTCATCACTCGCGCGCGACCTTGATCCTCAAAACTTGCTTCACCAATTGCATAGCAGTTGCTGCAGTTTCGCCGGATTTCTTCCAGATTTTGCCCAACGCTCGCAATTTGCGGATCGGTAAACACAATACTTAATGGCGTTCTGCGCAAACCTGCACGTACATCGTCAGGGCTTTTCAATGAACGTCCCGCATTAGCACCAGCAATCCGCCCTTCGTCTGCAGCTTCGTGCAATAACGGAATATCATTCGAGACATCACCAGCAATATAAATCGACGAAGAACCGCACTGCCCTGTGTAACGGCTGTGAAATGGGATACCTTTGTGATCCAACTCGATATCTGCATTTTCCAACGCCAATGCATCAATATTTGGCCGGCGCCCTGTTGCAGCAAGCACAAAATCAAAACGCTCTTCAATCATTCCTTTTTCGCGGTGACGGTATTCAACAATTACCGACTCGCCGTTCGCGTGCACATTATTAATATCAGCATTTAAATCCAGACAAAATTCGTGGTTGAATTCTAAATCAGCATAATGACTAATTGATGGATCTTTAATAAAAGCCAGCTCGCCACTCTTACCAAAAACCGCAACACGTACACCCAATCGACTTAGCGCCTGCCCCAATTCCAAACCAATGACACCGGGACCAAAAATCGCAATCGATTTAGGTAAATTTTTTAACTCAAATAAATCATCACTGATCAACAAACGCTTGCCGACATCTTGCAAAAAATCAGGAATAACGGGCGCAGAACCCGTAGCAATAACAATTCGCTCCGCGCTCATATGCGATACGGAACCATCCGCACTGGTTAATTCCAGTTCGCGGGTGGAGATAAATTTTGCCTGGGCTTTGACTTTGTGTTCGGAGGGAAAATCATTAATAGAATCGACAACAGAACCAACAAATCTATCGCGTTCACTTCTGATACGTTTTAGTACTTCAGAACCATCTATAACCGGTGCCTGATAATCCACTCCAAACACACCATTCTGGCTAGCGTGATGCGCATGATCAGCAGCGGCAATCAACAATTTGCTGGGCATACACCCCACACGCGCACAAGTTGTTCCGTAAACATTCCCTTCAATCAGGACAAGATTATCAGTATATTTTCGCGCTTCGCGGTAAGCGCTCAAACCCGCAGTACCAGCTCCAATGATGGCAATATCAACGTGACGTGTTTTCATTTAATCCTCGTAACCGAAAAACGTCACTTACCATATAAATTAGACCAATTTCATTCGGTGCGACAGCGCACATACATACCCGAATCAAAGCGCTTTTACATCGCTAATCCATGGATACCCCAAATAACCTTTGTGTTGTAGCAATTGAACTCTGCTCTGCGCAGAAACCCCGCGATAAATAAACTCTGGCACACGAATAGAATAATTACCGCAATCACAATTCCAATTTTTTACCACAACATAATATTTGGTGCCGCTGCGACGGCCTTTAGATGTGTACTTTCGAGTTACTGATGCCTCAAAAACCTCTGGCACCACTGAATCCATTTCAATATTAATGTCTCGCATTTCAGTTGCGAAAGATAAAAAAATCCCAAAAGCTCCAATTGTTACCAATTCAATTAATACTATGTGAGCACGCGCACTACGCCCCAACCAATACAAAGAAATCAATGCAAAAATGAATGCCGCAATTAAGCTGTAAATCAAAGCATCATAAACAATCAAAGAGTAATCGACAGTAAAAGGCAGTCTCCCGAATTGAACACGAAAAACCTGTATAACACCATTAATGGCTATACCGGAGCTAATTGCCAGTAATACCGCCGCCTTAATTACAAAAGGATCTTTCCAGCGCGAACCTGAAACCTCGGCAACCTCTTGCACTGAATTACTCAACGCATCGAACGCAGCAACCAATGTTTTGGCAACCTGAGAAATGTTACCTTCGTTGTAATTCGAGCCAGTTTTAAATGTTGCCCACAAGCGACCATTGCGGCAATGAATCTCCCGCCCTTCAAGTTGAGACGCGATGCCATAATTCATGAGTTTTTTTGCGGCAGAGCGAAATTCAGAAGAATTCGCCAGTGCATAATGTAAGGTTTTACTATCCGAAACCAAGTAGATTAAATCGTCAAATGACGCATCTCCAGTTTCAAATTCATTTGCAACCCCAATGCGTTTGAAAAAGCTGTCCAACCGGGATTGCCGCTTTAACGTAAAATTGGCTTTTGGGTGGCAAGTGACCCCAAGGTAGACCCAAGTTAGTTTATTTTTATAGCGATAATGCTTGTATTGCAGTCCAGCCGTAGTACCTTCTGGCGACCAGCGAGATAAATGCCGGCGCCAGAACTCAATACAAATGCAGATTGATATAGTTAAAAAACCAAACAAAAACCACATAGCTATCCCTTAGTCATTATTATCAAACTAATCAGTTTTACTGCTGATAACGCTTCACCAATGCTTGATACAACTCATCTTTGAATTCCGGCTTGGTTGTATCCAAACTTTGTACGGCTTCAACCAAATGTTCATTATCTTCACGGCCATCGTGCCAGTGTTTGCGATAGCTGCCGTCTTTGTAGCCGTGATCCTGACGGAAGAAATTCAATACGTTTTTACCTACATAGCCGCGATAGAGTTGTTCGAAACTCATATCTACACCGGCCATCAAACGAGCAAATAAACCTATGTGAAATTGGCGGTCGCCCAGCGTAGCGGCAACAAATTTTTCCAGATCAAGACGGAAATCTTGTTCGTCGGTGGAAACGATCAGTTCCTTTTCGATTTTGGCAATAATGTCATTCAGCGCAGCGCCGGATTGCAGTTGAATACTTAAGCCGAAGTGCCAGATGTCGATTAATTCAAGTGCAACTTGCTCGGTGTCTGGCGATTGTTTTTTCCACCATTTCCAACCGTAGTGATCCATAAGCTCAGCACACTCAACCCAAATGGCGCGATACCATTCGTAGCCTTGTTGTTGCCAGTTCGCGTTGACTTTGGTGTTCATCGCATCTTGTAGTTCGAGCATAATTTTTATTTGTTGCGCACTCATGGTAAGACCTTATTTGTTGGGCGTGGATTGCAGCGCCCCATTTAGTTTATTTATAGGGCGCAACAAGCAGCGCCCCAACATTTAGACGGGGAGATATTGTTTTGCTTTACTGAATAAACGATAAAAATTTTCGGTTGTTCTTTCGGCAAGTTCTTCCAGCGGAATTCCGCGCACATCGGCAACGAACTGAGCAACCTCGCGTACATATTTTGGCTCGTTAGGTTTGCCGCGATAGGGAATCGGCGCGAGGTACGGCGAGTCAGTTTCCACCAACAAGCGATCAATCGGCATATTGCGCACTACATCGCGGATTTGATCGGCATTTTTGAATGTAACTATGCCCGAAATAGACACGTAATAATTTAAATCCAACGCTGCTTTAGCCATTTCCCAATCTTCGGTAAAACAGTGCAGTACACCACTGTGTTCGAGGCTGCCATGCTCTTTGATCAATGCCAGCGTATCCGCTTTTGCCTCGCGGGTATGAACAACCACAGGCAAACCAATTTGTTTTCCCACACTTAAATGCAGCGCAAAACTTTCGTGTTGAATATCTTTGCTTTCGGTTTCGTAATGGTAATCCAAACCCGTTTCACCCAAAGCAACAACTTTGGATTGCGATGCCCAATTGATTAATTGCGCTTCAGTTGCTGCACCTTCTTTTACATCACAAGGATGAACTCCAACAGAAGCAACCACGCGCGGATGCGCTTGGGCGATATCGATAACTGTTTGGATATTTTCCAAGCTAATACCAATACACAGCATTTGCTGGATACCGCGCTCATGAGCGGCGGCAATAGCAGCGCTCAGGTCGCCGTTGTAGGGATCGAGTTTGATTCGATCAAGGTGGCAGTGGGAGTCGATTAACATGGGCATTTCCAATAACAAGATGCGTACAAGATACAGAAACAACAAAGCCAGGCTTAACCTGGCTTTGCAGAAAACTCAGTGGGAGCAGATTTTACATGGTATGAGTGGGTTTGTCTGAACTCAGCATGCCGGCTAAATAGGTTTCGATCTTGTTGATCGCGGTATTGTCCTGATCGCTAAACTGTACGCCGATTCCAGCCGCGCGGTTACCTTGCGCACCCTTGGGAGTTACCCATACCACTTTACCGGCTACCGGGATTTTCTCCGGCTCATCCATCAGGCTCAACAACATAAACACTTCGTCGCCCAACTTGTAGCTTTTGTTGGTGGGAATAAACATGCCGCCGTTTTTCACAAAGGGCATATAGGCTGCGTAGAGAACAGCTTTATCTTTAATCGTCAGAGAAAGTATGCCGTTACGGGCACCACCGCCAATCGGTTGCATAACAAATCCTGGTTGTTGTTTTATCAGATCACAAACATGAGTGGGTCGAACACTAATAGATTAGCTGACTAGTGTCCAGACGCCATTGCGCGATTCGTGCTTGCGCGCAACAAAGCGCCCCAGTCGAGCAATAATTCCTCTAATAACAATTGCTTATTGGGGTTTGCTCCACTTAATAATTGCCTTTTGGACAACAGAATTTTTTCAATATAGCGATGCAAAAGCGGCAAATTGAGATTGCTCAAGCGATCACGCCACTCCACTGGAGCCTGTTCCATTTGCAAATCTTCGGTGCCAACCCGCCAGCGGGCAATGCTGTGCAGCAAACCAAGAAACCACTCTATAAAACCGTGCACATCACCGCTGTGCCATTGTGCGGCCAGCTCAATGGCTGATATCTGCCCAAGACTCAGGCGAACAAACTGCTGTAACACCTGCTCGCGATGTTCCAATGCATCGCCCTGCAACAGGCTCAGTGCACCGAGTGGCGCGCCACGAGCAGCGACGAGAAGTGTTTCAGCCTTAGCGTTACTCCCCACCAGCAAGGGCGACAACCAATGCAACACTTGCTCCGAGCGAGGCATCGGAAATTTGCGCATCTGGCAGCGGCTGCGGATGGTCGGCAGAACCGAGCTAGGACTGTGGGTGATAAGAATCAGCAGAGTATTGGCTGCCGGCTCTTCAAGGGATTTCAGCAAGGCGTTCGCGGAATTACCATTCATCGCCTCTGCCGGCTCGATAATCACTACCTTATAGCCGCCCTGTTGCGCCGTTTTACTGAGCGACTCAGTCAGCTCCCGCACTTGATCAACCTTGATCGCCTTGCCCTCTTCCTCAGGTTCCAGCCACACCAGATCAGGATGGGTTTGCGCTTTATTCAACTCACAGCCACGGCATTTGCTGCAAGGTGTGCCTTCAATCGGCGATTGACACAACAACAATTGCGCCAATGCATCCGCCAGATGGCGCTTACCGATCCCCTTAGGGCCGGCAATCATCATGGCATGCGGCAGTTTTTGCGCTGCAATCTGCTGCACCAGCTGCTGCCATTCGCTCAATTGCCAAGGGTATGGATGGGCGGGAAAGTCACTCATGACATCACTCAATTAGATCGCACTGAATAAAAGATTGGGCAAGCTTAGCAAATTTGCGATAATCCGCGCCCGCTTAATTCAGCTTCAGGCTTACCGATGACCGATTCCCAGCTCGACATTTTGTACCTCGACGAGGATTTGCTCATTGCCAACAAGCCTGCGGGGCTGCTCTGCGTACCCGGCAAAGGCCCGGAAAAACAGGATTGTCTCTATAATCGCGCACTGAAATTTAACCCCAATGCGCGCGTTGCACACCGTTTGGATCAAGGCACATCTGGAATTGTGATGTTCCCGCTCAATTATCTGACGTTGAAAAACCTGACCCACAAATTCGAAGCGAGGGAAATCCACAAGCGCTATATCGCCGTTGTGGATGGTCTGGTTGCGGAGGATGAGGGAGAGATCAAGTTGCCGCTGATTTGCGACTGGCCAAATCGCCCATTACAGAAAGTCTGTTTCGAGAGCGGCAAAGCAGCCCATACGCGCTATCAGGTGTTGGAGCGGGATTTGGAAAAGAAGATAACTCGTGTACTTCTGGAGCCGGTCAGCGGCAGAACTCATCAGCTGCGCGTCCATATGCTAAGCCTTGGCCACCCTATGTTGGGCGACGGTCTCTACGCCCCTGAAGATGTACTCGCCAAAGCCCCGCGCTTGCTTTTGCATGCCCAAGAGCTGTGGCTGGATCATCCGATTACCGGCGTCGAAGTACGGGTACAAGCGACGCCCGATTTTTAACCAATCAAGCGGTTCAGTACAGTATCGATCTCTGCCTGCACTTCAACCAAGGTCTTACCCGCATCAACCAATGCATAGCGCGCCGGCGCTGTTTCAGCTCGTTGGCGATAAGCCGCGCGTACGCGCTCGAAAAACACAATCGCCTCGCTTTCAAAGCGATCCAATTCACCACGTTGACGAGCGCGATTCAGACCAAGCTCGACATCAATATCGAGGATTAGCGTCAGATCCGGGCGCAAATCGCCCTGAACCAACTGCTCAAGCTGTTCGATAGTGGATTTGCTCAGCCCCCTGCCGCCGCCTTGATAAGCGTAGGTCGCGTCGGTAAAACGATCACTTAACACCCAGGCGCCGCGCGCCAGAGCCGGCTTGACCACTTGCGCCAAATGCTGGGCCCGGGCAGCAAACACCAACAAAAGCTCCGCTGTTTCATCCACGGATTCATCGCGCTTACTGAGCAACAGGCTGCGAATCTCCTCGGCCAATGGTGTGCCACCAGGCTCCCGCGTGACAACGACTTCTAGGCCGCGCGCGCGCAGCCAATCGGCCACAAAAGCCAAATTTGTGCTCTTACCGACACCTTCGGTGCCCTCAATAGTCAGAAACTTACCGCGCTGCATAGCTCTCTCTACTGTTAAATTTACCCATTTACGCATTCCTTCCCTTTGGGGGAGCGCGTATCATACCGGCTTTTTCCAGCACCACCCTCTAAATCTCAAGGGAGATTCACCATGATCACATTACACACTAACTACGGCGATATTGTTATCGAACTGGATTTTGAAAAAGCGCCGAAAACTGCCGCTAACTTTAAGCAATATGTTGAAGAAGGTTTTTACAACGGCACTATTTTTCATCGCGTGATTGATGGTTTCATGGTTCAAGGTGGTGGATTCACCGAAGACTTTGAACAGAAAAAAACCCGCGACCAAATTGAAAATGAAGCTGATAACGGCTTGCAGAATTTGACCGGTACATTGGCAATGGCACGCACTAACGATCCACACAGTGCAACGGCTCAATTCTTTATCAATGTTAAAGACAACAGCTTTTTGAATCACTCTGGTAAAAATGCTTCCGGTTGGGGTTACTGCGTATTTGGCAAAGTGACCGACGGCATGGACGTAGTGAACAAAATTAAAGCAGTGAAAACCGGCAGCAAAGGTTTCCACCAAGACGTACCAAAAGAAGCCGTGATTATTCAAAGCGCGACCATTGCTGAATAATATGCATACGCTTTTCATTTCAGATTTACATCTCCACGAATCACGCCCGCAGATCACGCGGGCGTTTTTTCATTTTTTACGCACTCAGGCAATCGAAGCAGAAGCGCTTTACATCCTCGGCGATTTTTTTGATGTCTGGATTGGCGATGATGATGATGCTCAACTTTTGCAAGAAGTAGCAGATGAATTATTTGCACTGAAAGACAAAGGTGTTGCGATTTATTACCTGCACGGCAATCGCGACTTTTTGCTGGGAACCGACTACGCAAACAAAGCCGGAATGACCTTAATTCCCGACGGCACCGTTATCGATTTATACGGCACGCCGACACTATTGATGCACGGCGACAGTCTCTGCACCAGCGATGTTTCATACCAACAATTCCGCACTATGGTGCGCGGTGCTCCGTGGCAAACACAGTTTCTCGCACAATCAATTGCTGCTCGTCGCGCCATCGCTGCACAATTGCGCGAAAAAAGTGAAAGTATGAACAGTATGAAAGCGGATGATATTCTCGATATCACTCCCGCTGAAGCGCAAACACAAATGGAAGCCGCTCGTGTAACACGCCTGATTCATGGACATACCCATCGCCCGGCACGCCATCCGCTTATCATTAATGAACAACCAGCAGAACGTATTGTTCTTGGCGATTGGCATGATTCCGCATGGTGTATTAAAGCGGATGAAAACGGCGTTGAATTGATTGAATGGAAAATTTAAAAACACAACACCGAACAACATTATAATAAATGTCGCCGCAGGATTAAGTCTCATGACAATTGAAGGCACTCACGACAAACACACGCAGCAACAAAAAAGTCACCCTGAAGCCGACAGACTTTGCCAAGTTGCCAGACAGCAAATGGCTAAGTATGAATACCCCATGGCGATGGCTTCATTTCAGCAAGCCGTAAAAATTTCGGCCACCTGCATTAACGCTTATGTCGGGATGGCTGAATTATTCCAACTCCACGGCAATCGCAATAACGCATTACAGCTACTGAGCCATGCGTTAAAAATTGAACCGAAAAACTCTCTGGTTCGACGTCAAATGACCCCGCTAATTGCTGAACTAACGCCAACCAGCTTTAGCTTGGAATTGGAACGGGATTTAACACACTGCATAAGCGAACCAAGCATAGATCACCAATTGCTTGCGCGAGTGATTGGTGTTCATCTGAGCAACAAATACCTGGCATCAACGCAACTCAGCTCTACGAATACCACTCCAGAATTATTACAATCACTTGCAACTGACTCATTGTTTTTGTTGTATTTAATTCGCTGCATTAACACCAACCCCGGCATTGAGCGTTGGTTAACACAGATTCGTAAGGCTCTCTTACTCGCAACCTTGTTACCCAAAGATCATAATTACACTGAACTCGTATGTGCATTTGCGCTGCAAAGCTTTGCCAATGAATATGTATTTGTCGTTAGTGATGCCGAAGAAAAACAACTGACAATCATTGAAGGTGAAATCCGTTCATCCTCAGCTAATACAAGATTCAAGCTGTTGTTAGCATGCATGTATCGCCCCCTGTTTGATTTTGCAGACCAACACATATCACTTGCGCAGCTGCCAAATACCTATCTTGATCTATTAATAAAACGCACCTTGTCGGATCTACAACAAGAAGAACAATATCGGACGAGTTTTTCCCACATCGGCGAAATCACCTCCAGTAAAGCCGAAAACAGCATCTCCGATAAAGTGCGCAATCAGTATGAAGAAAACCCCTACCCGCGCTGGCAAATTCCACCAGCACCTATGCAAATACCTTTAACGCAAATACTGCGACAGCTACCCGGCGTTAAGCAGCAAAATTTACCTAAGGATAATATATCGGTATTGGTTGCCGGTTGCGGTACTGGCTTTGAGCCGATTGAACTCGCGCGAATGGACAGCAGCGCGCAGATTACAGCGCTGGATTTAAGCAGCAAAAGTCTCGCCTACGCAAAACGAACAGCCGATGAACTGCAGATTTCAAATATTGATTTCATTCAGGGAAATATTCTCGACACAGCTCAATTGAATAAAAAATTTGACCTGATCAATAGCACTGGCGTGCTGCACCATATGGAAAATCCGCAAGCAGGTTGGCAAGTGCTGTGCGGAATTCTAAAATCAGGTGGCGTTATGCGTATCAGCTTGTACAGCGAAATTGCGCGCCGCCGGGTTGTTATCGCTCATCAACGCATTAAAGAGTTAGCGCTTGGCGATTCAAACAAGGATATAAAGACATTTCGCGCTCACGTCTTCTCCCAACCTGCAGGGTCTCCATTAGCAGAGCTTGCCCATAGCGATGATTTTTACAGTTTGAGTGGCTGCCGGGATTTACTGTTCCATGTTCAGGAACATCGTTTCACATTGCTACAACTAAAAACGATCATTGCAGAACTGGGATTGATAGCTGTCGGTTTTGATGCGCCCGCTTGGGCTCGCCAACAATTTCAGCAACAACATCCAAACATTAAAGATGCGCTGGATTTGGTGAAATGGCACGAATTTGAGACTACACATCCAGACACATTTGTTGGCATGTACGCGTTATGGCTACAAAAAGTAGAGTGAGAACAAAAAATAGCCCTGCCGAATCCTTCAGAGCTATTTTTTGAATAGGAACGATTTAACACTAATCAGCTGCGGTTGCGGCTCGTCATCATATACAAACCACCGATGATTACAAAAACCGGCCACCAAGTCCAAAACGATAAATCAAGCAAAAACAATAACGAGACAAAAATAATTGCACCAGCTGAAACCAATGAATTGGCAACAGCAGCACCCATTCCCTCCCTGCGATAAGCGCTAAAAGCCTGCTGTAACGGCCCAATGGCTGCCAGCAAAATAAAAAACGCCCACCAATTGTGGAAGTCCAAAAAGAACAGCTCGAAGCCAAGGTTACGCGCGAGCAGTAAACCGCCAATAACAACAACTGCTATACCCAAAGGTAAGCTGCTTGAAGCCAGGCGGCTTTTTCTCGCGGCTGGAGATGGCAAATCGTTTTCGTTTGGGTTGGACACAATTAACTCCTTTGTTTATCGATGCACCTTGTTGGACATCATAAACCGGAGGATAGATTCACGTACATATCAATGTTTTAAAACGTCTTCCGCGGCATTTACCAAAAAGATATAACTCGCCGCCAGATTAACAACATATTCATTCTCTCCCCAAAAGAACGGCCAGTCTTCGTGATTCTCGGGATAATCAGGTTTTAAAATCAGGATACCTGGAACAATCCCGCCTGAGATAAACGAAAAATCGGCGCGATTCATTCCATAAGCAACTTCTTTTGAGCGAGTTCCGACATTCGATACTAACGATAAGTTGTGCGCTGGATGAGTCCCATACAGGAAGTTCAAACCTTGCAGTACTGACTCACGATCGACTACATCCGGAAATGCTTTGTGGATATAGTAGTTATTGATTGAGTTGCGAATTACCCAACCACTCCCCGCCCAACCACCTTCATTAATCGGTACACCAAACGGATTTTTGCCTTCTGCCGCAACCAAGTCTTTTTGATAGATTTGCGCTGCCGCTTTTACCTGCACTTTAAACCCTTCTGGCATATATGGCATTGCGCGAATAAACCAGGAGGCGGTAAATCCAAACTCTACCTTAGTGAACAATTTTTCGATTGCATTTGCGTACTGCGCGTCGCCGGTCGCGATTAATAATTCCGTCGCCGCTTTTAATTGCTCATGTTCTAATTTTCCACCGGTGGTATTTCCCCAGGTGAAAGTGTCGGGCTTTGGTTTAGCCTGCTCATCCAGCCATACTTTTTTGGCCGTTATCAAACATTCTTTAGCTAATACATCGTTATAACCGGTAAGTGCACGGCTTGCAGCAGCCAGTGCAGCAGCAGAACCATAATTTAATGATGACGACTTACTGGTAAATGCCCAGCGGTCATCAAACTTTCCGCTTTTGAAACCATCGATTTCCAACTCGGATTTTTTGGGATCGTAAATCAAATTATCGGTTTTAGTTATGCCGTCGCCCAAATGATGGTATTGGTCAATATGTGCCTCAACAATACCGGGAATCGCATGCCCCAGAGCGCGGTGCTGCGCAATTAATGCGAGCGTGCCGTGTTCAATTTGTTGCAACACATCCGGTTTACCATCTGCAGTATGCAGATCGACAAATTTACGGGTGTAATCCACGCTCGTTGTGTCACGCTTTAGACCAAAAGTTTCCCACACAGTGACCAATGTATTCACAACATCGTATTGGGTTTGGGTGCGGATATCATAATCACCTGCGTCATACCAACCACCAATATTTAAACCGGGAATATGCTCGCCGGGCTTATATTGTGTATCTGTTGTTGGCCCTTGCGCGTATAAATCAAAATGCTCGTGATTAACCGGTGCCTGCAAGGCATCATCAAGATGAGATGCACCGTGCCATACACGATAAGACTCATTCACTGTTACATGATCCATTTGCACCGGTAAATACATATCCAATGTTGGATGCCATGCATTTTGATAAACCAATTTATCGATACGGAAACTATGGGTATCCTGATCGCCATAGCGAATTACATACAAACCCGGCTCTTGTACTTTACTGAAATCAAACTGACGATATTCGTAGCGCAAATATTTCCCCCAACTTTTGGGTTTTTCGCTCAATACGATTTTACGTGTGCCATCTGCATTGATTTTTATCAGGCTCGCTTTCTGGATTTTTTTATCGCGCGCATCCAATTCAATCACCGCCACTTTTTTCTGCGCAGGATGATAGCCAACTTGCGAATGGGCAATCATTGGCTCTCGCAACCAGTTTTTTTCAGTCGCAGCATCAATTTGCCATTCGATTACCGTGCCGGTTTTATTGGCCGGAATTTTACTGCGCACCACAAACCAACCGTTCTGCGCCTTGCCTCGTCCATCGTAAAGCTCCAAAGGCACACCATTAGTCTGAATACTGATACGACATTTGGAATCTTCTGGCGCAAGCACTAATCTCTGCCCTTGTGCGAGTGCTACAGCATGCGCTTTATCATTAATTTCTTTTAACCCTGTTGGATAAGCAGGGAAGCCGCCCGCTTGATCATCCATCAAAAACGATTTATGAAAATATGCGGATGGTAGAAATTCCAGATTAAAACCCGCTTTCCCCTCAAGGGATTTGGGAAGCGGCTTTGGCAAGTTGACAGTCAGCCGAACACCGGCCGCATTTTTTATCACTTTGATAGAAAAATCGAACTGCTGATCGGGATAATGCAAAAACGCTTCAATGGACTGTTCCGCGCGATTTACTTTGCGCTCCTTGAACATGGGCGTCATATCCCACTGCTCTGGTGTCGCATTCAGGCGCACATCGCCGTTAGTCACAGTGCGCTCACCATGGTGAATCAGCTCGACACCGCTGGTTTTTGAATCGCTAAATAGCCCGTCGTACCAATTGCTAAACACCAGCACGTTAAGACCGGTTTTTTCAAAATAGTCTTTATCGTTAAGGGTAAGATCGTTTTGTGCCTGGACTGGCAAAGTGAGGAAGACAAACAAAATAGCGAGGAGAACCCGCCATTGACCGAGTTGATATGCCATGTGTAACTCCTGATTATTATTAGATAACACTTATAGTCTAATTGCACATAACATACTGGTATACAAGATTTACACTAAATAACGGAGGATAAACGTAACGCTCTTTTCACCATATGTTCACATCTCCGCTCCAACCAACTCTACCTCCTAACAAATTTATTAGCCCATAAAAAAACGCGCACCTTGCGGATGCGCGTTATAAAAAAAGCCGTTGAAAGCGGGAAGATTATTTAGCGCGATTGCGCTTACGCAATCCAACCAGGAACATAAGTGACATTAAAGCCAAACCAAGCGAGCCAGGTTCGGAAACAGTCGCCGCAGTACGATGCAATGTCACATTCAATGAATTGTTAGCTTGGCTAAATTCCCAATTCCAATCGTTACCCAAACCATTAAATAAAAACTTCGAATAGTCGAGACCAACAATACTATTCGACTTCAACACACTGAAAACTTGTCCATCAGTGAAATTATCACCGCTAAAATTCAGTTGAAAAATACTGGAGTCAAGCAAGCTCAACACTCCATGTACATTTAACGAATCCTGCGCGCCGCTATCAAAGAAATCGAGATAAGTTGTACCCGCCAAGCTTACATCTGAAAAAAAATCAAGGCTTCCAGCTCTGTCAGCCGTAGCACCAATTGAAAAACTTGAACCGCTCAGCAAATTAATCGCATCGGCATGCAAGCTACCTGTGCCGCTCAAGTTTTCCAGCGATTGTGCACCGCCAACTGTCCAATTACCGCCTTCAATTTGGATAGATTCAAATTCTTTCGTCACACCAAGTTGGCCAGTACCGGAGCCAGCCAAAATCAATTTATCTTTTCCGCTTCCGCCCTTAACAGCACCTTCGGTGGTGGAACCAGTTGCAACTACCAGCGTATCGTTACCACCGCCCAAATCTATTGCGGTATCGCCAGTGCGGCTGCGAATAGTGCCGGTATTCTGCAGGTAATCATCCCACTCGCCCTGAAATACAATACCAGTTGATTTCGCATCGATGGTGCCATGATTTGTTAATGTGGTTTTTCCAAAAGCAGCACCACCTTCACTATCGTCAATTAAAATTCCGCGATCCGAACTGTAAATTGTCGCACCGGCATAGTTATTAATAGCACCGCCGCCCATCGCAATACCATCGGCGCGATTAAAATCGGTAGGACCATCTTTAACACCACCAGCACCATTTGCTTCGATGCGACCATAATTATCGATGCTACCGATGCGATCAATATCAACACCATCGCCATCACCATCTACCAATGACGCATCGAAATTACCCGAAATAGTCCCGTAGTTAACAACGCTGCCGGTGTTATCCAAATTAATTCCAGAACCGTTATGGCCGCTAATTAATCCACCTACCGCGTTACTTACATTCACCACACCATCACCGGTAATTCCATGGCGACCACCTTCGATAACACCGCCGGTTTGGTTTTTCACAGTGCCACCAAAACTTTGGAAGTCAATTGCTTCGCTGGACAAATTCACTGCGCCTGAAACCAGCCCTGCACCACCGCCGATGATTTTTCCGTAATTGATTACAGTACCGTTACTACCCGGGCGAATTCCGTCAGCGTCTTTAGTGCTAATAACACCCGTTGCTTTGTTAACAATTTCAACCGTGCCATTTTCAATCGCATTAAAATCCAGCGCCTGACCGGAAGCAGAATAAATATAACCAGCGTTATCAACATTTACAGAACCAACAGTGGCAGATGAGAAATTAATGCGCACTGCATCATTGCCACCGAGAATTTGTCCGGTTTCCGAGTTTTTCAACACCAGTGAACGCCCTGCACCACCACTGCTACTGGTATCAATCGCACGACCACCGCTCGTAGTTGCCTGAACCGTACCACGGTTATCAATAGTCACCGTGCCCGCTGTTGCACCAGACCAGGTAATGGTTTTATCCGATGCACTCAAGTTAGCGCCTTGATTAACCACACCGGTTTCATTACCGGTAATGGTCTTTACACCACTTGAATTGGTATTAGCCGCAATCTCAAACGGCACCGCCCAACTTGCAGAAGCGCAGCCAGCCAATACCAAAGCAAGTAAGTTTTTAGAAAATCCAGCAGATGCGAGGCTGGTTTTTGAAGAAGTAGTTTTCATTATTGATTCCCCGGCGTTATCCCAGTTGAGAAATTAGACGCCAAAGAATCGACAATAATTGTTACAAAATGATGAAAATGACTGGGCCGTCAAAAATTAGCCAAACATACGCAAGCGAGAAGACACAATTATTAATTAGAGCACAATGAGTATCACTAACATGACACCAATCAACCTCTGATTAATGTCAAGATCAAGGATGCTTAAAGTTGGCAGGATCTACGATAATATTGAGAGTACTAATTGCATGCCTGTCTCTATTTAACCATTCACAGTTCATTCGCTTTAAAATTTCCATTTCATTCTTGCGAATTGAGACGTGGACAGGATAACTAGCCGAAAACTCTTGATCCTTTTCATACCCGCTCAATTCCTCTCCCAACCAGGAAATGGCCTCTTCGAGCCGCGCCAATGCGGCTGGGTTAAGCTGAAAAAAATACTTCCCTTCGACAGATTCCAGATTTCTCTTTGCTAAAAACAAGATTGAAGTTCGGCAATCATTACTCTTTTTGTAAATCGAAGTATCGAGATCAATAATGAATTTGTCGTAATAAAGGTTTAAATCACTAATTAAGATGAAAGCTCGTCCTTGTGGGCGAATCTCTTGCAACCGATCTCGAGTTTGCTTTGGATATCTCCGCTCGAAATTATCCATTACAAATTCAAGAAATTCGCCCGACACAGATACATCTGAAAAAATGCCATCGTTTTTTGCCTGAGCAAACAACTTAGGGACATTATGCTTATTCAATTCTTTAATCGGACAGTTGTGTTGAAATAAGCTAAAGGCACTTTTGATTTGCGCCTCTATTGCATAGGCGCACATCAAGGCAGCCATTTGCATCTGATTGTTTTCCCATAAAGTTCGCGCAGCAACGTAGTAGTCATACTTTTGCTTAGTCCACATTTCCAACAGTCCATCGTTCTCATTTCTCACAACCAATCAACCTGCCAAGTTTGAAAATTTTTAAAAAACCACTCCTGAATGAAACCGAAACTCCTCATCTGCGCCCTCAATCAAGGTTTTTTCCAGCGCTAGAAATTCTTGCACACGAGCAGAAATATCGGCACCTTCGGCGGCGCGTTTGGCTAGGGTTAAATAATCTTCGTAGTGGCGGGATTCGGATTTTAGGAGGGACAGATAGAAAGTTTTCAGCTCATCATCGAGATAAGGAGCAACTTTGGCGAAGCGTTCGCAGGAGCGGGCTTCGATGATTGCGCCGCAGATGAGGGTGTCTATGTAGCGACCGGGTTCGGAGGTGCGGACTAGTTTGCGCAATTCACCGGCATAGCGGCCGGGAGTGATTTGATCGTAGGAAACTCCCCTCGCCTTCATAATTGCCATTACTTGTTCGTAGTGACGCAACTCTTCGCGTGCGAGGCGGGACATTTTGTTCATCATGTCGAAATCGCCTACGTAGCGGAACATTAAATTGACCGCTGTAGATGCCGCCTTTTTTTCGCAGTTGGCGTGATCAAGTAATAACAGTGCTTGATTGTCCAATGCATTTTTTACCCAGGCGTCCGGGGTTTCACAATGGAGAAATTGCTGGATTTTGGCTAAGGCAGTCATAGGGTAAAAACTATTTTTGTTGATCGAGGGTTTCAGCAGTAACGAAACAAGGTGATATATAGCGTTCGTAGTGCGCACAGGAAAGCGCGTAATAATCCTTATCAATATTATCGCGGATAACCGTTAGCGGAGTGTCTACCCACTTCACTTGCAATGACAATCCGTACAAAGACAAATCCTGAATCTGGCTTGCTCCGGCGCGCAACAAATCAAATGCCCAACAGTATGGATTCTGCTCGGGTTTGAATTGGATTTGCTGGTGTTTAATTTGCGTGAGCAGTAATTTTTCATCATTGACTTGAATCATATTCTGCACAATTTGTGTAAGAAAATGCTCCAGCCGCTGTGCGATCAGCAAACGCTGCTCGTGGGTATAACTGTTCCAGTCGATAACTTCGTGACCAAAGCGTTTGCAACCACGGCAAACGCTATCGCCGATACCGGTAGAACAAATCCCCACACAGGGAGTTTTTACGGGTTTTAATACAAGCATAAAATCATTTTTTAACGCGAGCCATTTCTACAGAAATGGCTCGCTGGTTTTAGTAAGACGGGTTAGTACGCAGAGCCAGTAATTGCCAAGTCAATTTTCCACAGCGAGCCAGCGCCGGTCAGGAAAAGGGTTTTACCTTCTGCACCACCGAACGCAGCGTTAGTGAGATTTGCATCGAACGCAGCTTGCGCAATTTGTTCACCTGCAGGTGTGTACACACGCAAGGTACGCGCAAGATGCTCAGTCACATAAATATTGCCGAGGCAATCTACCGCCATGCCATCAGGGATAACAATATTGGTTACCAAATCTTTTCCAGCTTGCGGCACACCATTAACAATCGGATAAGCGCGCAGCAAACCTTGTTCGCCACCACCGTTAACATAAAGCACATCTTCTGCTGGCGATAACGCAATACCGTTTGGGTTGCGGATGGTGTCATCAACCAAGGTTACTGTGCCATCGGTCGCAACACGATAAACGCCAGTCTTTTCTTGTCCACCCGGTGCGGCTTCACGTTGGAAATCCGGATCAGTGAAATAGATTGTTCCGTCTTTTGCGACAGCTATGTCATTGGGCGAATTAAATACGTTACCGTTGAATTGCTCTGCCACAGAGCTGCGCTCGCCTGTTGCCGGGTTGTAACGCGAGAGACTTTTGTATTTATGGGTTGCTGCGATTAATTGGCCATTGTTATCCACTGCAAGACCGTTACTACCCGAATCATCAATCGCAGTTGTGACCGCACCATTTGCATCCAATTTTTGAATGCGCGATGAAAAACCGTTGGTGAAAACGAAATCGGAAAAATACAGCGAGTCATTGATCCACACAGGACCTTCAAATAAACCCGGCTCGGTACGGGTGGTGTTGGCAGCTTCGATACGAACCGGCGTTAATTCGCCGACTGGGGCAATGCCTTCACAGGCTACCACTGGCGCTGCTGCAGTCGCAGTAGCTGCCGGAGCGGTTGGCTCAGCAGCGACCGGAGCTTCGGTTTTTTTCTGATCACAACCGGCGATACCTGCCAGTAAACCTGCCATCAGGGTGGAAATCAGTAGAGTGCGAGTTGTTTTCATATTGTCCTCATTCTTATTGGCTATGCCATTTTTATCGTTGCCGTAGGGTTTAATTGAATATTCAAATAGGGTCGCCACCTTATCACAATCGACATCATTATCGGCCTTAAGCATCAACCTTAAAATCGTTGCGTTTATGTGCTGCGCATTAACAGCCCGCGTCGCTTGAGGTATACTCTGCACCCGATTTAACGCTCTCTTGCGAGCATCTTTAAGAGCGCTTAATTTTTGAACGCTCTTAGTCATCCATGAAGGCCATGGATAGTCTCCTGAAGCAGAGATCCTGCCGAGGGAGTAAACCCCACACTAATGAGGATAAAACCGTGCTTGAAGCCTATCGTAAACAGGTCGCAGAACGCGCCGCTGAAGGTATTCCACCAAAACCGCTTAACGCCGAACAAGTTGCAGGATTGGTCGAGCTATTAAAGAGTCCCCCCGCTGGTGAAGCTGAAGTATTACTGGATTTGATCACCAACCGCGTTCCGCCCGGCGTTGATGAAGCCGCCTATGTTAAAGCCGCTTTCCTGAGCGCGATTTTGAAAGACGAAGCCTCTTCCCCCCTGATCGATAAGCCTCTCGCGATTAAACTGCTCGGTATGATGCTCGGCGGTTACAACATCGAAACTCTGGTTAACCTGCTTGATGACGCCACCTTGGCACCTTTGGCAGCCAAAGAACTCAAGCACACCCTGTTGATGTTTGACGCATTCCACGATGTGGAAGAGAAAGTAAAAGCGGGCAACCCACACGCGAAAGAACTAATGCAATCCTGGGCTGATGCCGAGTGGTTCACCAGCAAGCCTAAAGTTCCCGAGAGCACCAAGCTCACCGTATTTAAAGTCACCGGCGAAACCAATACCGATGACTTGTCACCAGCACCAGATGCATGGTCACGCCCTGATATCCCGCTGCACTCACTCGCTATGTTCAAAATGGCACGCGATGGCATCACCCCTGACGAGCCAGGCAAAATCGGCCCGATCAAGCAACTCGAAGCGCTTAAAACCAAAGGTTTCCCACTGGTATTTGTGGGCGACGTGGTTGGTACCGGCTCATCACGTAAATCAGCGACCAACTCCGTATTGTGGTTCATCGGTGAAGACATTCCCGGCGTGCCTAACAAGCGTACCGGCGGTGTGTGCATCGGCAGCAAAGTAGCGCCGATTTTCTACAACACCATGGAAGATGCTGGCGCTTTGGTATTCGAAGCACCGGTTGATGACCTGAACATGGGTGATGTGATTGAGATTCGTCCTTACGAGGGCAAAATCCTTAACGGCACCACTGGTGCTGTGATCTCTGAATTCAGCCTCAAATCAGACGTGTTGCTGGACGAAGTTCAAGCTGGTGGCCGCATCCCTCTGATCATCGGTCGCGGCTTGACCACCAAAGCGCGCGCTTCATTGGGCTTGCCAGCAAGCACCTTGTTCCGTTTGCCAGAAGCACCGGCTGATAGCGGCAAGGGCTTTACTCTCGCCCAGAAAATGGTAGGTAAAGCGTGCGGCGTAACCGGTATTCGCCCAGGCACTTACTGCGAACCCTACATGACTACCGTAGGTTCGCAGGACACCACTGGCCCGATGACCCGTGACGAACTGAAGGACTTGGCGTGCCTCGGCTTCTCTGCCGACCTAACCATGCAATCTTTCTGTCACACCGCTGCTTATCCAAAGCCAGTGGATATCGAAACCCAACACACCCTGCCCGACTTCATTATGACTCGTGGCGGTGTTTCCCTACGTCCGGGCGACGGCATCATCCATAGCTGGTTGAACCGTATGTTGCTGCCTGACACCGTAGGTACCGGTGGCGATTCGCACACCCGTTTCCCAATCGGCATATCCTTCCCAGCTGGTTCTGGTTTGGTAGCGTTTGCTGCTGCGACTGGCGTTATGCCACTCGATATGCCTGAATCAGTTCTGGTTCGTTTCAAAGGCGAATTGCAACCAGGCATCACCCTGCGTGACTTGGTAAACGCGATTCCTCTGTACGCTATCAAAGCCGGTTTGCTGACCGTTGAGAAAAAGGGCAAGAAGAACATCTTCTCTGGCCGCATTCTTGAAGTTGAAGGCCTGCCTGATCTGAAAGTAGAACAAGCGTTTGAAATCTCTGACGCATCAGCTGAGCGTTCAGCTGCTGGTTGTACTATCAAGTTGGACAAAGCACCAATCATCGAATACATGACCTCCAACATCACCATGCTGCGCTGGATGATCGAACAAGGTTACGGCGATATCCGCACCCTTGAGCGTCGCGCACAGAAAATGGAAGCTTGGATTGCCAACCCTGAGTTGATGGAAGCTGATGCCGATGCTGAATACGCAGCGATCATCGACATCGACTTGGCGGACATCAAAGAACCAATCCTCGCCTGCCCTAACGATCCGGACGATGTGAAAGTATTGTCAGATGTTGCCGGTGCAAAAATTGATGAAGTGTTCATCGGTTCTTGTATGACCAACATCGGTCACTTCCGCGCTGCCGGTAAGTTGCTGGCATCAACCAAAGAAGAGCTGACTACCCGTCTGTGGATTGCACCGCCCACCAAAATGGACGAGCACCAATTGATGGAAGAAGGCTACTACAGCATTTACGGCGTAAAAGGTGCACGCACCGAAATGCCAGGCTGCTCACTCTGCATGGGTAACCAAGCGCGTGTAGCTGCAAAATCGACTGTGGTATCTACCTCCACCCGTAACTTCCCGAACCGTTTAGGTGAAGGCGCGAACGTGTATTTGGCCTCTGCGGAATTAGCGGCGATTGCAGCTGTAATCGGCAAGTTGCCGACTCCAGATGAATACCAAAGCTACGCCAGCAAAATCAACAGCATGTCTGCTGATATCTACCGTTACCTCAACTTCAATGAAATTGAGAGCTACCAAAACGCCGCCAATGAAGGCAAGCGTATTGCAGCAGTAGAGATTCAAACTGTTGCAGTTTAAGTAGCAAATCGCTCCAATAAAAAAGCCCGCGGAATGCGGGCTTTTTTACATCTGCAATTTGGTTTTGAAATGATTAGCGCAATCCTTTGCGCCGCGATTTTATTTCTCGAAACTAATATCTTGCAAGCGAACTTCCGCCGTTGTTTTTTGCTCTGGCTGTACCTTGATGTACAACTCGGAAAAACCACTGCTGCTCTTAAGCGTAATACTGTCCCGATCATAGGTTTTTAAACCGGATGGTGAAATTGTGCCCGAACCTAGCACTTCACCCTCGGCGTTGTCGCGACGAATCTCTACCAACCATTTGGTTGTTTCTTTGAAAAAGATTGCTCCAATTTTTACCGACTTCACAGAGGTTAAATCGTAGCGACCTATACCAAATCCAGATACGCCTTCGCTACCCAGCACTTTAATCGTTTTGATTTCATTGTAAGTATCTTGCTTGGCTTCTTTGGTTGCCGTAGCCGCATTAAATACACTATCAAAATCCAAACGTGGTGGAATCAATTTTATTTGTTCAGTCACCGCTATCGGAGCCAAATTATTTGCGCCCTTATCCGTGTACTTGGCAGTGAAAACATATGCCTCCCCATTTACGCTATAAGGCTTATTGGAGCCCACTGCCGCCGAATTTTTCTGATGCGATTTAAGATCAACCGAACCTGATAACGCCAATCCTTTTGGTGAATGATCTTCTGCCAAGGACAGCACATAAGTCGCCAATGCTGTACGCTCAGCCTCACTCAGACCAGAGAACGCAGGCATATTCATTTCACCCCAAACACCAGCGCCACCGTTAGCCAGTTTATTCACCAGATACACAAGTGCTTTGGAATCCTTCTGATATTTTTTAGCAACATCACGGAATGCCGGACCAACCATTTTTTCATCCAGCTTATGGCAACCCAGACAGTTATTCGCATCAACCAACGCTTTACCTTGATCAATTAAATTAGCGGCTTGATGCCCAAGCGCTGACTTTTTCTCAGGCTCGACATAAGTAAAGGTAACCAGTGGATTGCCGTTTTCAACCGCAGATATAACGCCATCTTCCTGATCATTAACGGTAAAGGTGTAGTTAAACTGTTTGGTATCAGGCCAGAAAAACGATTGGTTTTGGCTAGTCGAGAAAGCAATCACGGGTGGTTCGTTACCAATTTCAAGCGGAGTAGTGAAAAGTGATTTAGCGCCCTGCACATCTGTTACTGCCAGCTCCAAATTGTATTTACCCGGTTTATCCAATGCGAGATTCAACTCCACCGCATCACCAAGGGCGCGCTCGGGACATGAAGCATCTGCACAATGCAACTTCCAAGCGTAAGTAATTTTATCGCCATCAAGATCAACAGATTTTTTTGCGGATGCATGAACTTTTGCCGGAACACCGAATTGGGTTTTCTCCAACGTAATTTCTGCAACCGGCGGGCGATTACCTGCACCAACGTATTCGATACGAGCTAAGCGCGCATCCGGGTTACCGGTAAACCATGACATTCCGTATTCGAGTACATACAAAGTACCATCAGGCGCAAAGCGTGCATCAATCGGTAATGCGTAATTAATTTGTGGAGCAAAGGGTTCTATTTTTTGTATACGCCCCTGCGCATCAAAACTCACCACCTTCACCCAAGCGCGCATAAAATCGAGAATAAATAATTTATTATCGTAATAAGCAGGATAACGATTTACTGATGCAGGATAAGCTGCCGAGCGATACACATCTGCTACCAGCGCGGTACGACCACCAGTGCCCATTTCAGGAAACACATCCGAAATTCCGTAGGGATAAGCAATAAACGCTGGCTGTGCAGGGGGCAATTGTTTTGCGCCAGTGTTGTTGGGTGAGTTGTTAACAGGATTACTGACATCAACAAAAGCGCCCGGCTTTTTCTCTACGTAATCATACTGATTGTACGCACGGTTTTGACCAATCACTAATGGCCAACCAAAATTGCCTGGAGCAGTTACGCGATTGACTTCATCGTAACCACGCGGACCTTTCTCATCAGAATCATTGCTTGCATCAGGGCCTACGTCGCCGTAGAAAAGTGTGTTAGTAGGTTTATCAAAGGTAATACTGTAGGGGTTGCGCGCGCCCATTACATAAATCTCGGGACGACCTTGAGTTGCATCAGTAAATAAATTGCCTGCCGGAATATCGTAACCACCTTCAGCCTTCGGAATAATACGCAGCACTTTTCCGCGTAAATCATTGGTGTTACCTGCACCGCGCAAGCCATCATTCTTTTTCATATCCTTGCGGAAATCGACTGGTGCATAACCATCCTGATCATGAGGATTGGTGTTATCTCCGGTTGAAAAAAATAACGCACCATTGCTATCAAATTCTAAATCGCCACCGGTATGGCAGCAGTTTTTATCAATCGCATACTGCAGGATTTTTTTCTCACTGGCTGGATCGACTTTGTTATCGCGCCATTGAAAACTTGAAAGCCGTTGATGGAAATTGCCTTCATCGTCCTTAACGGTAAACACAGCAAAGATGCGCTGGTTTTTCGCAAAATCAGGATCTACCGCAACACCAACCAGACCCCATTCCATAAATTTATCGTAACCAACATTTAGTAACTTGCCCGCGTCAGTGGTTTGACCGGTTTTATAATCGACACGATTGAAAGCCCCCGGACGCAATGCAATCAGTGCATCACCATTGGGAAAGAATGCAAGCTTCACCGGCTCGTTTAAATTATCGACAAGGGTTTTCTTGATAAAACGATTATTTTCAGGACGGGATTTGGTGTAATCCAAACGCGGTTTGAAACCGGTGCGATGATTCAACCCAACTGCGTAAGTCATACCGCCGAGCAAATGCTGTAACAAATCCGGGTTGGAAAAAGATTCACTGGTGTGCCCCATACCGGTATAAAACGCGCGACCGCCATCGTAATCGTGATACCACGAAATGGGATGGTCATGGCCGTGCCCACCACCCTGATAGGTCGACTCATCAACCTTCGCAACCACGTTGATAAATTCATACATATCGCGATAGTTGTACCACTCATCTGCAACACTGATTGAATCAGGCAAAGCCTCAGTCGACAGATGTTTTTTATCGACAAAGTTCACTGTCGCTTGCTGGACATTACTTGGCGTGTTGGGGTGATCCTTAAATACCGCGCCTACCAAATTGCGATACCAAAACCAATCGCCTTCCCATTCAGTATCGGCCGCCGCGTGAATCCCGACAAAACCACCACCGGCTTGTATATAGCGCTCCATCGCCAGTTCCTGATTTTCATCAAGCACATTGAGCGTGGTGTTTAAGAAAACAATTGCGTTGTATTGGCTTAATTCGGCATCGGTAAAAAGTGCGGCATCTTCGGATGCAACAACCGTGAACTTATTTTCTTTAGCCAACTTCTCAAACGCAGCGATTCCTGCGGGAATTGAGTCATGGCGCCATCCGGCAGTTTTGCTGAACACCAAAACCTTGGCACCGGCAATACTCTGCTTCTGGCCTGCAGACATAACACTGTCTGCCGAATTTGCCGGTGCAGCAGATTCAGGGGTGCCCTGCCCGCAGGCAGTAAGTAAAAAGAGTGTGGCCAATAGCGGAAGCCATTGCGCCTTTAATATTGATTGTTGACGAAGATTGCCCATTACCAAACCTTTAGCTGTATGTAGAGTGTTTTTTTAGTCGTTGTTGGAGATATTTTTTGGATAGAGGTGATGCACGAACCAAATATTATTAAAACTATAGAACCGGTCCGGTAAAAAAGCACATCCCTGAAAATGAAAATGCCGCTGATAATATCAGCGGCATTTAGCCTATGCCTGCGGGTTTACGCTTATAAACGCTTCTTTTCGCGACTGTTCGAAACCGCACTTAACCGCGCGACTTTTCCAGCCAACGCTGCAAGCGGCTTTCCAAATCATCGTAGCGAATTGGCTTGCTAATATAGTCGTCCATTCCTGCAGCCAAATAGGTATCGTGATCCGTTTCTGTCGCCGTTGCCGTTACTGCCACAATAGGCAAGTGACGCAAGCTGTGAGTAGCGCGCTCGTATACACGAATTTTTTGCGCGGCAACTATGCTCTCTTCCTCTTTCATGTCGTAGTCCATCAACACCAAATCAAAGCGCTCTTTTTCTACGATTTCAACAGCCTCAGAGCCGTCTTGCGCTATTTGCACATAGCAGCCAAGCTTCTTCAGCATTGCACTGATCACCATCTGGTCAACACGATGATCTTCCACCAGCAACACGCGCGGAACAGCGGGCGTGCCCAGTCCGTCGCGCTCAAGCGGTTTGCGCTCTTCATCCAGATTCAGGTTCAGCAGTTTTTGTACTGCTACATCATGTAAACGCTTCCGCATGATGGGTTTTTCAATCACGCAAATCTGTGGATGGCTACGTAAATGCAATTTCATTTCGGGGCTGTCGCTTTGCAAAATACTCATCGCAATAATTTGCTTAACATCGGCGATATCCGGATGCGCAGCAATTTCACGCGAAAGCGCCAAGCCATTCATATTGTTGAGCTTGGTAAAAATCAATACCAAATCAAATGGTTCACCAGCCTTCACCTGCTCTTGCAACTTCGCAACTGCCTGCTGACCAGGTGTAATGACCGTGCTCATTCCCCACGCAGAAATTTCGTCGGCGAGCGCGTTTGCATTGCTATCAGGCAAATCAACTAGAAGCGCCCGCTTGCCACGTAATTTATGCTCAGAACCAAAACGGCGCTCTTCATGGGAAACCACTTGCAACGCGACATTAATAAAAATACGGTTGCCGCGATTTCTATTTTCACGCAGATGGATGCTACCACCCATGCACTCGGCCAGACCTTTACAGATCGACAAGCCGATACCATTCAAATTACTTTCACGTGCTTCTGGGTCGTTTTCACCCGCGACATTTTTTTCGCTATCACTGATGATAACTTGTAACTCGCCAAAGTCATCTTGCTCCTGATGAAAGCGCGCCTCGATGTAGACATGCTCAATACGACTGGCTTTCAAGGTGTGATTGAGTAAGGTTGCAAGAATCTGGTTTAAGCGCGCTACGTCACCTTTAACGCGCAGCGGCATATTCGGATCGAACATGTAATAAAGCTCAATCCCTTGCTGGTGTGCATCGAGGGTAAAATCCTGCACAAACTTTTCCAGCACCCGGCGCACATCAAATTCAACTTCATCCAATACCAAAGTCTTGGTGGTGATCTTGGAAAAGTCGACCACGTTATTCACTAAGTCGATTTGCCGCCCTGTGGCTTTATTGGCGGTGGCCAATAGTTCGCGGTGATGCTCGGATAATTGGCTGTCATCAATCAACGACAAGGTACTCATTACATCGCTAATCGACGAGCGAATTTCTTGCCCCAAATTAACAAGAAACTCATTTTTTAATTCGATCTGCGCTTGCGATGAACGCTTTTCATTTTCCAAACCTTGTGCACGCTCGCGCAAAGAATAATGCGCTTCCAACCGTTCCCAATAAGCGAAAGATGTCACCTTCCCTTGATGGCTGAGCATGACGTAAAACACCAGCATAATACTGCCGTACAAAACACCTTCTGGCGTTCCAAGCAAAATCGCCGTTAATGCCGCCGGTATTTGTCCGATCGCAAGATACAAACTGAGAAAATGTCGGTAAGGCGCAAACACGTTAGAAACGCTGGAGTAAAACACTACCGAATAAAGCCACATCACCAAGGTTTCGCCGCGCATTCCTTGCACCCAAGTCAGGGTTACGAGAATGACACTCCACCAGGCAGCACCGAGACAAGATGCAAAAAAGTATTGGTTACGCCAACGCGCAGGCGCGCGCGCATACAAGCTGTCGAAGCGGAAAAGATAATAGCTGCGAACCAATGTCACCAGTAACAGCCCCGTCACCAAAATGATGGCGAGATCGTGCTCTTTCTCCTGAAATTTACCGAACGCAAGGCATAGGATAAAAACAATAAAATTGAGGATCAGGCCACGACGACTGTACTTGGCAACGCGCGCGTCGGTTTCACGCATGATCGCGCGGTCTTTTTGAACCTTGGTGGCGGGGACAAAAAAATGAAACATAGTGGTTCCAAAGTGGTTCAGATGGTATAGCGATATTTAAATAGCCTAGCCGAGCAAATGGACAAAAACCTCTTTAATCACAAAAACCATGATCGCAAAACCTAGCACCCCAAAAAGTACAAATGTCCCGAACTTGCCGGCTTTGGATTTTTTAGCCAGATCCCACACGATGAAAAACATAAAGATAATCAAACCACCGCCACAGATGTACATCGCCCAGCTTTCAAATTGTTCGATAGTCATTGTTAATAAAGCCTGTAAGTAAAAATGGATGAAGTCGAATGGGGCGGCATTGTACCGAAAACCCAAGCGAAAAACCGTCCAAAAGCAGGATTGATACTTTGAAGTAAGAAGCTAAGGGGAAATAAAAAGGCCGCTCGATTGCGGCCTGTGGGGAAAAGCAGGAGAAAGCGTTAAAGCTGCTCCAATAGTTGGGGGACTGCATCAAATAAATCGGCGACCAGCCCGTAGTCGGCTACTTGAAAAATAGGTGCATCAGGATCTTTATTAATCGCCACTACTACACGTGAGTCGCGCATGCCCGCGATATGCTGCACGGCTCCCGATAGTCCCACTGCAATATATAAATCAGGTGCGACTATTTTGCCCGTTTGGCCAACTTGCAGGTCATTGGCCACAAACCCCGCATCAACAGCCGCGCGCGAGGCACCAACAGCGGCGCCGAGCTTATTGGCAAGCTGGTAAAGCAGCTGGAAGTTTTCGCCATTTTGCATACCGCGCCCGCCGGACACCACTATGCGTGCAGCGGTTAGATCAGGACGATCTGTCGGTGCGATAGCCTGACTGATAAATCGGCTTAATGATCGTGAAGGAGGTGGAATTACAGCCGCTATCGGGGCAGCTACGGCAGATGCATCACCCAGGGTTATCGCGTGAAATGCACTGCCCCGAATGCTTAACAGCTTTATCGGCTGATCCGTTGCCACACAAACCAACGCGCTTCCCGCATAAATTGGCCGTTTGAAGCTGGACGCTGACTCTATCGCAACCACATCGGTGATGGGCTGGATATCCATCAACGCAGCGACACCCGGTATTAAGTTTTTTCCGTAAGTCGTCGCCCCCACAATGATATAAGCATAATCCCGCGCAAGCTCTGCGAGCCAAGGGACAAGGTTTTCTGGCAACTGGTGCTCGCAGCTGTCTGAATCTGCCACCAGCACTTGCCGGATGTCCGGTACGCGGGCAGCCGAAGCCGCCAAATCAGCACAAGCTTTACCAATCACTAATAAATCCACATCCAAAGATGTGAACTCCCTCAGGCGCTTTATCGCCCCCATCACTTTTAGGTTGATATCAGCAAAACCCTTATTGTCCTGCTCCACTAACACCAGTGCCCGCTCATTTTGCACCTGACTCACAGTACATTGGCCTCCTGCCGTAATTTATCGACCAGCTCGGTAATGCTTTCGACTCTGACACCCTGCTTACGCGACTTGGGGGATTCAACAGAAAGGACTTGCAGATGGTTTTTGAGCTCTAGGCCCAGATCCGCCAAGGGAATTACCGCCAAAGGTTTTTGGCGCGCCTTCATTATGTTGGGCATGGTAGGAAAGCGAGGCTGGTTGAGGCGTAGATCCGTGGTGATGACGGCAGGAAGCTTGAGCGCCAACGTTTGCAAGCCAGCATCCAGCTCGCGCGTCACCCAGACTTCATCACCGTTAAGTTCGATCTTCGAGGCAAAAGTCCCCTGAGAGTAACCGCTCAAAGCAGCAAGCATCTGGCCGGTTTGATTGTGATCACCATCAATGGATTGTTTACCTACCAACACCAGCTCCGGCTGCTCTTGTTTAATCAGCGCATGGAGCACTTTAGCTAAACCCAGAGGCTCAAGGGATTCTTCGGTCTGGATATGGATGGCGCGGTCAGCACCTAGCGCCAGAGCGCTGCGCAGTTGCTCCTGCACCGCCACAGACCCGACACTCACAACAACGATTTCATTCGCATATCCCTGCTCTTTCAGGCGCACAGCCTCTTCAACAGCGATCTCACAAAAGGGATTCATGGCCATTTTGGCATTGGCGATATCCATACCACTGCCATCGGAGAGAGGGTGTACACGGACGCTATGGTCCACGACACGTTTGACTGCTACAACAATTTTCAAGACGCTTTCCTTGTGCTTTTTATTTTAGGAGTGAAGTGATTTCCACCTGCATGTTCGTTTGACGATATTGTCATTCAAACACATATCCCAGAGAGCCTCTAGATAACTTATGCGCATTTTCATTAGTAATTAGACAAGATGGCGCGCAAATATTCTTTTTGAGTGAATATCCGCTTATGTACGATACAGTTAGCTTTGCGTAAACTGCCGACTGTCATATTAGCCTCACTGTAGAACGGATCGTTTATGCGAATTACCAAGCTTGCCGCCATCGCTTTTACCTGTATTTTTCTAACTGCCTGTGTTTCATCACTCCTGATTGGCAACCAACTACAAAGCAAATTGATGTGGTCATTCCTAAAACCATTGGTTGGATTTGATCCGAATGAAGTGAATCTATTTGAAACCCCAATGGTAAAAGACCGCATGACGGCAATTTTGGGTGATAAATACGAGCCCACCATGAAGTTGCTGCGCACTGCGCAAGAGATCCAGCAAGAAGGCGCCCTCTTCTATGTCGCCTCGCGGTATGCGCCACCACAGGTTCAGGC
>NZ_JBCECX010000035.1:0-48991 GCF_039207905.1 Cellvibrio sp. | reverse complement strand
CGCCCAATTGAACAACTTTTGAAGGATGAATATTCTTGTTAGTCCAATCCATTTCTGAAACGTGGATCAAACCTTCAACACCCTCTTCCAACTCTGCGAAGCAGCCGTAATCAGTCAAATTGGTTACTTTTGCTTTCACACGAGCGCCTTCAGGGTAGCGCTTGGTGATTTGTATCCATGGATCTTCGCCCAATTGCTTCAGGCCCAGAGATACACGGTTACGCTCACGATCAAACTTCAATACTTTAACGTCGATTTCATCACCAACGTTTACGATCTCACCTGGATGCTTGATGCGCTTCCATGCCATGTCAGTGATGTGCAGCAAACCATCAACACCGCCCAAGTCAACGAATGCACCGTAGTCGGTAAGATTTTTAACAATACCTTTAACTGCTTGACCTTCTTGCAAGGTGGCCAGCAATTCATCGCGCTCAACAGAGTTGGCTTGCTCAAGTACAGCACGACGAGAAACAACTACGTTGTTGCGCTTTTGGTCGAGCTTGATAACTTTGAATTCCAGCTCTTTGCCTTCAAGGTGAGTAGTTTCACGTACAGGGCGAACATCTACCAATGAACCAGGAAGGAAGGCACGGATACCAGCAACGTCAACGGTGAAACCACCCTTAACTTTACCGTTAATAACACCTTTAATAACTTCTTCAGCAACGTGAGCAGCTTCGAGAATTTTCCAAGCTTCAGCGCGTTTGGCTTTCTCACGAGACAGTTTGGTTTCACCGAAACCATCTTCAACGCTTTCCAGAGCTACTTGTACTTCGTCACCGATCTGGAGATTCAACTCACCCAGCTCGTTACGGAATTGTTCTGCGGGGATAACACCTTCAGACTTAAGGCCTGCGTGTACTGTAACCCAATCTTTATCAATATCGATTACCACACCAGTAACGATGGTGCCTGGAACCATATCAACGGTCTTTAAACTCTCTTCAAATAACTCAGCAAAACTTTCGTTCATACTCATGGTATTACCTATAGATTAGAGGTACAGACGTTAAAAGCACGCCCTACCTATTCCGCATGGCCAGTCATACGGGTCAATTAAAGTAAAGTGAACATCCCCTCAGGCTGGGTTTGACGACATTCACTACTACCAACTGAACCAAGCAATAAAAGCAGGCAAAATTAGCAGGTGCAGCAGACTATCAGAATGCCCTTTATTTTTCAATTGCTTAGGAGTGTTGCAATACCGAAGAGACTGAAATGGAACAACAAGTAGGGGAGGATTGATAGGCTCCAGCATTCAGAACCTATCGAGCTGAGAACGAATTAACGCCCAACCACACTCAAACCACGGCCGACCGCATAATATTGAAAGCCTAAACTTGCCATTCTTTCTGGCTCATAAAGATTACGACCATCAAAAATCACAGGGTTACGTAAAGTTGAGCTAATTTGCTCAAAATTAGGCGCTCGGAAGTTCTTCCACTCTGTGCAGATCACTAATGCATCAGCACGCTCCAAAGCAGCCTCTTTAGTCCCAACCAGTTTGAGATCATCCCTTAAGCCATAAATGTGCTGGGTTTCATCCATAGCCACTGGATCGTAGGCCTGAACTTTCGCGCCAGCGGCCCATAGCGCCTCCATCAATACTCTACTCGGAGCCTCGCGCATATCATCAGTATTTGGTTTAAAGGATAGCCCCCAGAGGGCAAATACCTTACCCTTCAGATCAGAACCAAAATGTCTGGAAATATAGGAGAACAACTTATCTTTTTGGGCTTGATTAACCTTGTCTACCGCTTCCATAAGCCCTGCGGTGTAATCAACGCCGTTAGCGATGTTAATCAGAGCTTTAACATCCTTGGGAAAGCATGAGCCACCATAACCACAGCCAGGGTAAATAAAGTGATAACCAATGCGAGGGTCAGCACCTATACCATTTCGCACCTTTTCAATGTCAGCACCCAACAATTCGGCCAAATTAGCCATTTCATTGATAAAGCTGATTTTCGTTGCAAGCATTGCATTGGCGGCATATTTAGTTAGCTCAGCAGAGCGCACATCCATAAATATCATACGGTCATGGTTGCGGTTAAATGGTGCGTAAAGCTCGCGCAGCAACCCTTCAGCCTTTTTACTATCTGTTCCCACAACGATGCGATCAGGCTTCATAAAATCATTGATTGCTGCCCCTTCCTTCAAAAACTCAGGGTTAGAAACAACATCAAATGGCACATCAATGCCGCGAGTCGCGAGCTCTGCAGAAAGAGCTTTGCTTACAATATCCGCAGTACCAATCGGTACGGTAGACTTATTTACAACCACTTTATAACCAGTGATTCGCTGGCCGATAGTTTTTGCTACCGCGACCACATATTGCAAATCAGCAGATCCATCCTCACCCGATGGAGTTCCAACGGCAATGAATTGCAGATCTCCGTGCTGAACAGCTTTATCCATGCTTGTCGTAAAATTGAGCAAGCCATGCTGGACAGCCTGCTTGACCACCGAATCCAGGCCCGGCTCATAAATCGGAATAATACCTTGGTTTAGGTTGTCTACTTTTTTCTGGTCGATATCTACACACAAAACATCATGACCAACATCGGCCAAACAGGCACCCGTTACCAATCCGACATAACCAGTTCCAAACACTGTGACTTTCATTAGAAACTCCCTAGCCTATTAAATTTAAGAACGACCGTAACTATCTTCGTAACGAATAACATCATCATCTTCAAGGTAGGGCCCTGATTGAACCTCGACAATCTCTAATGGAATTTTCCCCGGGTTGCTCAAACGATGCTTTGTGCCAACGGGGATATAAGTTGACTCATTTTCTGAAAGAAGCACGCTTTCATCCCCCTTCTGAACCAAAGCAGTTCCCTTCACAACAATCCAGTGCTCTGCTCTATGGTGATGAACCTGCAATGAAAGACTGCCGCCCGGTTTTACCCTAATACGGTTAACCTGATAGCGATCCCCAGTATCAATTGCATCGTAACAGCCCCACGGACGATAAATTTCGCGATGCTGTAAATGCTCTGAGCGCTTCTGTTTTTCGATCTGTGTAATAACTGATTTAACCTGCTGCGCCTGCGATTTATCCGCGATTAGAACAGCATCAGGAGTATTAATAATCATCAAATTATTAACACCTAAAGTAGCAACCAATTTGTCTTTTGAGAAAACGAGCGTATTGGTTGATCCGATATCGATGGTATCGCCAATTAAACTATTTCCAGCCTCATCTTTAACTGATAGATCGCCAAAAGACTTCCAGTCACCAACATCACTCCAGCCAGCATCAAGCGGGACACAAACAACATTTCGACTTTTTTCCATCAGCGCGTAATCAATCGAAATGTTAGGGGCATGAGAAAATGCTTCGCGGTCGACACGAATAAAATCCAAATCTTCAACTGCAGATACTTTTGCCAACTCAGCTGCAGAAACAACTTCTGGACTTTGATTTTTTAAATCTTTCAAGAATATTTCTGTTTTAAATACAAACATTCCGCTATTCCAGTAATAGCAGCCTTCGGCAAGGTATTTTTCCGCAGTTGCCAAATCCGGCTTCTCTACAAACTCCGAAACAGGAAAGAAAGCATCTTTACTAGCGCCTAATCCACGCTGCGTCTTGATGTAGCCATAGCCAGTTTCAGGGCATGTGGGCTGAACACCAAAAGTGGCGAGATGCCCAAGCTGGGCAGCCTGAATTGCATCTATGACCGCAGCCTGGAATACATCGACATCACGAATCATATGATCCGCAGACAGCACAAGTAACGTTGGATTATCGCCCAAAGTCTGGGCATGAATTGCAGCGAGAGCCAATGCAGGAGCAGTATTGCGAGCGATAGGCTCAAGAATAATTGATGACTTTTTCTGACCAATTTCATGCAGCTGCTCAGCAACCATAAACCGGTGCTCTTCATTGCACACCACAATTGGAGGGGCAAGATTCGGTAACCCCTGCAGCCGTAATAATGTTTGCTGCAGCATCGTAGTATCACCAAACAACTTCAACAGCTGCTTCGGATAGTGTTTGCGAGACAATGGCCATAGCCGCGTGCCAGAACCCCCAGCGAGTATTACGGGAATAATCAATTAATTCTCCTTAATGCAGATTCTAAACTCAGTGTTGCTTTGATAGGCGGTGCAACTACCCACCTATCAGAAACTTTCAATCAATTACTTCGTGTAACGATCCTTGAGGAAGGATTTAAATTTACTGCCAACCTCAGAATGTCTCTCACCGTAAATTACATTTGCCATTAAGTATCCAATTTTTGTACCACAATCATGACTGCGGCCAATTAATTGATAAGCCTCAACTGTCTCTTGCGCCAACAATGTATCAAGCGCATCAGTTAATTGAATTTCCCCGCCAGCGCCAGGCTGCGTTTTAGCCAGCAGATCCCACACCGTTTTGGACAAAACATAACGACCAACAATAGCCATGTTGGATGGAGCTTCGTCGACGGGGGGTTTCTCAACCATTGCCTTAATAACCGCCGTTTTACCTGCGGGAATCTCTATACCTGAGCAATCGACAACGCCGTACTTATCTACTTGATCATGCGGAACTTGCTCAACAAGAATCTGACTGTTACCAGTCTCGTGAAAACGTTTGGTCATTCCGGCAAGATTGTCTTGTCGAAGATTACACTCTGCATTATCAACAATCACATCCGGCAACAGCACAGCAAAAGGCTCATCACCTACAACTGATTTTGCACACAAAATTGCATGCCCCAATCCTTTTGCTTCAGCTTGGCGCACGGAAATAACAGTGAGACCCGGCGGGGTAATTGAGCGAACCTCTGCAAGAAGAGAGCGTTTAAGTCGAGATTCAAGCTGAGCTTCTAATTCGAAACTGGTATCGAAATGGTTTTCTATTGCATTTTTACTTGCATGAGTTACCAATACAATTTCTTTTATTCCCGCTGCAGCTGCCTCTTCAATAACATATTGAATTAACGGCTTATCCACCACCGGCAGCATTTCTTTAGGAATTGCTTTAGTTGCTGGCAACATGCGAGTACCAAGACCCGCAACTGGAATTACCGCTTTCTTAACTTGCATAGTTGTTTCCTTGTAAATTTTGTTTATTAGCTATTGAGTAAATTCAGCACTTCTGTTGTTTTTTGGTCAACCAATACTTGGTCGTTACGACTTTCAACATTTAAACGCACAACTGGCTCAGTATTCGACATACGCAAATTGAATCGCCAATTGTCAAACTCAAGACTAATGCCATCGGTTCGATCAATGAGAATCGCATCTGCTGAATAGTGATTAAACACTTTTTCAATTGCAGTTTTGGGATCATTCACATGGCTATTTATTTCGCCTGGAGAAGGAAATTTCGCGATGCGATCCTCCAGCATACTCGATAGAGTTTGTTGCTTACGGCATAGTAATTCGCACACCAACAGCCACGGAATCATCCCGCTATCACAGTAAAAGAAATCACGGAAATAGTGGTGCGCACTCATTTCACCACCATAAACTGCATCTTCTTCCCGCATGCGCTCTTTAATAAATGCGTGGCCCGTTTTTGACTGTATCGCCAAACCACCATTCTTCTGTGCAATATCAAGAGTATTCCATGTCAATCGAGGATCATGAATCACTTTTGCACCAGGATTTTTAAGCAAAAAAGCTTCTGCCAACAATCCAACAATGTAATATCCTTCGGTAAAAGCGCCTGTTTCATCAAATAAGAAACAGCGATCAAAATCACCATCCCACGCAATTCCCATATCGGCTTTATGTTCGATTACAGCCTGAGTTGTTGATGCACGGTTTTCTACCAACAGCGGGTTTGGAATACCGTTAGGGAAAGTGCCGTCGGGTTCATGATTAATTTTAATAAATTCAAACGGAAGATATTTTTCTATCGCATCAATTACATGGCCAGCAGCTCCATTCCCTGCATTAACCACTAAGCGAAGTGGCTTGAGTTGGCTGACATCAATATATGAAAGTAGATGCTGAACATATGCATCCAAGGTGCTAATTTCCTTAATCTCGCCACGCGCCGCGAAATTTACGGGTGCAAAGTTGTTTTCTTCCGCGAGACGACGAATATCATTCAGACCGGTATCGCCACTAATGGGTTTGGAATTGGCGCGAACCAATTTCATACCGTTATAGTCGATTGGGTTATGGCTTGCAGTAACCTCAATTCCACCATCAGTTTTTAAATAACTGGTAGCAAAATAAATTTCTTCAGTGCCAGCCATCCCTATATCGATAACGTCAACACCTTCGTCACGCAATCCATTACTTAGTGCCGTTTTTAAGGTTTTGCTTGTTAGACGAACGTCGCCGCCAACAACAATTGTCTTCGGGCGGAGGAATTGTGCAAATGCACGACCAATACGGTAAACAATATCTTCATTGAGTTCTTCACCCAACTTTCCGCGAATATCGTAGGCTTTAAAACAAGTTAACGTCATGTCTTAATCTCATCTTGAGTAAAAATAATCTTGTAGCCCGATGCTGTCGTGTAAAAAATATTGTTATTAAGAGAACAACTATTGCAAATTAAATGAGCATTCTTACCGTTTGTTGACACAAACTTGATGCTACATGCGAATCACTTGATTGCCGATAACATCCTGGTAAATACCTCATCGATAGTCATAGCCGTACTATCAATAATAATTGCATCACTAGCCGGTTTTAGAGGTGAAATGGCACGATTGGAGTCTCGCTCATCACGATCACTAATATCTTTGATCAATTCGTCAATATTGACGGATTCACCCTTGGAAACTAGCTGTTTGTATCGCCGCTCTGCACGAGCTTCGGCACTCGCAGTCAAAAATAACTTAGTGTTCGCGAAAGGAAATACAGTTGTACCCATATCCCTACCATCAGCAATCAAGCCGGGAGCAACAGCAAACGCACGCTGGCGCTCAAGTAGTGCAGCCCGAACACCGGGATATGCTGCTACCTGCGAAGCCCCCATGCCAACCGACTCCTGCCTGATTGCACTTGTCACCTCTTCGCCATCCAGCAAAATCTGCGCCGCTTTTTCATTTTCGAGACTAAACACAACATCCAACGTTGATGCTATCTGACTAACTTCCAGCTCTTGGCGCAAATCGATTCTTTTCTTAATCGCAGACAGTGCAACTAATCGATAAAGCGCACCACTATCCAGCAAATGATATCCCAGATGGCGCGCCAACATTTGACTAAGTGTTCCCTTACCTGAGCCACTAGGTCCGTCGATTGTGATAACAGGAGCTGCATTATTCATAACTGGAACCAAATATCTCTCAAAAGAAACTGACTAAAATCAAGCCAAAGATTGAATAATAGATTTACAGGTCTCTGCAGGATTGGAAGATTGGGTAATGGGCCGCCCAATCACTAAATAGCTACTACCCGCAGCCACTGCGGCAGCAGGCGTAAGCGTACGACGCTGATCATCAGCAGGAGAACTGGCAAGACGTATACCAGGAGTGACCAAACAGAATGAAGAACCAAAGTTGGAACGCATCAACGTTGCTTCTTGCGCAGAACAGACAATGCCATCCAAACCACAGGAATGCGTTAATTTAGCCAAACGCATCACATGCTCTTCCGGACTGGATAGAATACCTACAGCAGATAAATCGTTCGATTCCATACTCGTGAGCACAGTAACCGCAATTAATAACGGGCGAGCACCAGAATAACTCTCAAGCGCATCTCGAGCAGCAATCATCATGCGCTCACCACCGGATGCGTGTACATTTACCATCCAAACGCCCAAGTCCGCTGCAGCTTTTACAGCCTTGTTTGTAGTATTTGGAATATCGTGGAATTTTAGATCGAGAAATATCTCAAAACCCAATGCCATTAGCTGCTCAACAATCTTGGGGCCGCATGCTGTAAATAGCTCTTTGCCTACTTTGAGACGGCAGTCGGTCGGAGACAGGCGCTTGGCCATTGCTAGACATTGATCAGCGTTGTCATAGTCCATAGCGACAACAATTCTCGGACCTTGTACGGACATATAATGATCTCCAAAATAAAAAAGCCTGAGTTGTTAAACTCAGGCTCCTATTAAAACAAAAATTAACGCAAAATTCATTCGTTACCACCCAAGAGGGTGTTAACAGCTACCTAAATACGGATATTTTCACGGTTAGCATTAAGAGTCGCTTCACCTATACCTTTTACTTCCATCAACTGATCCACAGTTTTAAATTCACCGTTTTCCTTTCTCCAGGCAACAATCGCTTCGGCCTTTTTCTCTCCAACTCCTTTCAGCTTGGTTAATTCCTGTACATCAGCAGTATTGATGTTGATACCCTCCTGTTTGGCTACAGCTTCAGCTTTAGCAACTGGAGTTTTTACAGCAGGAGTTTCAGCAGCAAAAGCCAATGAAGACGTGCCCAAGAATAAAACAACAACTGAAATGAAAGACAAAATGAGCTTCATATAAATTCCTTGTATATTGATTATTTATACGCACAACCGCGTACTTAAATAGAATATGGCAAGCTCAAGTCGCTTTGAAGCCGATAAATACCAATTCGACTGTGCGACTTTTCTTACAAATTTGAGGCAAAAAAAAGCCCCAGTTCACAAAACCGGGGCTTTTTAGAGTTTTTACTCTTTACTTAAGCAATGTTTTTAAATCTGACGCATTCCAGTGCGGAAAATGTTTACGGATTAGAGCATTTAACTCCAACTCAAACGCACTGTAATTAGCCGCAACCTCTGTCTTCGCTTCCAATTGATCGATCACCATACCCGCTCCGACAGTAATATTGGTAAGACGATCAATTACAATAAAAGCACCAGTTGCACGATTATGTTTATATTGATCAGCCACTACCGACTGAGTCAAAATAATATCAACAACAGCAATATCGTTTAATTGCAATTGATTAACGGTCGAATGCTCTTGCGTATTTACATCAATACGGTAATCGATTGACTCAATAGCACCACTTACCGCTTTACTGGCAAATTTAAACAGATATTCAGATTGCGACTGCGCCGCTTTTTCCGCCATCCAAACGATATGAGCTTTAAGGTGATTTGATTGCGGAACAGAATCTTTTGCGAGCACCAACATATCACCACGGCTCACATCTACTTCCGTAGTTAATGTGATTGTCACCGCCTGACCCGTAAACGCTTCAGGTAAGTCACCATCGTAAGTCACGATGGATTTCACATAACTGGTTTTACCGGAAGGCAATACGCGAACTTCGTCGCCCACTTTAACAACACCGGATGCAACATTGCCGCAAAAGCCACGAAAATCCAGATTAGGGCGATTAACGTATTGCACTGGGAAACGGAAATCTGCAAAATTTTTATCGCCCGCTATAGGCACGGTTTCAAAAATTTCCATCAAGGTTTCACCTTGATACCAAGGCGACCGCTCGGAACGATTAACAACGTTGTCGCCATCCAGAGCAGATATGGGCACAAACATTACATTCGTCATGCCGAGTTTTTCCGAGAATTCCAGATAGTCTTGTTTGATTTTTTCAAACACAGCCTTATCAAAATTCAACAAGTCCATTTTATTTACAGCAACAACAATATGCTTAATACCAAGCAGTGAAGCGATATAACTATGGCGACGAGTTTGGGTAACCACACCGTAGCGCGCATCAATCAAAATAATCGCAAGGTCACAGGTTGATGCACCTGTTGCCATATTGCGAGTGTACTGCTCGTGACCGGGTGTATCGGCAATAATAAATTTGCGTTTTGCAGTGGAGAAATAACGATAGGCAACATCGATAGTAATGCCCTGCTCGCGCTCGGCTTGCAAACCATCCACCAATAACGCCAAATCAATTTTTTCGCCGGTAGTGCCATGCTTTACGCTGTCAGAACGTATTGCATCCAATTGATCTTCATAAATCATTTTGGAGTCATGCAGCAAACGGCCAATGAGCGTGCTCTTGCCGTCATCAACACTGCCGCAAGTTAAAAAACGCAGCAATTCTTTCTGTTCATGTTGCGCAAGATATGCGTTGATATCCTGAGCAATTAATTCGGACTGATGACTCATAAGGGTCTCTTTGCAATCAGTAAGATGTAATAAATTTGTATCAGGAAAACTTAGAAATAGCCTTCTTGCTTTTTCTTTTCCATAGAGCCTGAGCTGTCATGATCAATCACTCGCCCCTGACGCTCCGATGTTGTTGTTAACAACATCTCTTGAATAATTTCAGGTAGCGTGGTCGCTTCCGATTCAACGGCACCAGTTAATGGGTAGCAACCAAGGGTACGGAAGCGCACCATTTTCTCTTCAACTTTATCGTTAGGGCCGATAGGCATGCGGTCATCATCAACCATAATCAAAGTGCCATCGCGCTCAACTACCGGACGCTTGGCTGCAAAATAAAGCGGCACAATCGGGATATTTTCCAAGTGAATGTATTGCCAGATATCCAACTCAGTCCAGTTTGATAAAGGGAACACGCGAATACTTTCGCCTTTATCTACGCGGCCATTGTAAATATTCCACAATTCAGGGCGCTGATTTTTGGGGTCCCAACGATGGTTTTTATCGCGGAAAGAATAAACACGTTCTTTCGCGCGCGATTTTTCTTCATCGCGACGAGCGCCACCAAATGCTGCATCAAAACCATATTTATTCAACGCTTGTTTCAAGCCCTGGGTTTTCATGATGTCGGTATGCTTGGCGCTGCCATGAACGAAGGGACTAATACCCATATCCACACCTTCCTGATTGATATGCACAATCAGATCCCAACCTAAATCCTTGATTCGTTGATCGCGAAACTCAATCATTTCGCGAAACTTCCACGTGGTATCTACGTGCATCATCGGGAATGGTGGTTTACCAGGAAAAAAGGCTTTCATGGTGAGGTGCATCATCACTGCAGAATCTTTACCCACAGAGTAAAGCATGACTGGCTTGTCAAATTCGGCAGCCACTTCGCGGATGATATGAATACTTTCAGCTTCAAGCTGCTTGAGGTGAGTCAAGTTGTAGTTTGACATTCAATAGTTACCAGATTGAGAACAGCGTTAGCAGTTAATGCAGGTGTTGGAAAAACAGCAGCAATTATATAGGAGCTTGAACGCAAGGTTTAATGATTAAATGCTTCTAAGTTTATTCCTGTAAGTTTAGATACTTACAGATTAATCCTCTTTCGACGCAGCATGACGCTTGGCCAGCATAACGGTGAATTCATCACGCGCCTCTTTTGCGCGACTAAATACATTCAGTAAATAATCGCTATCTTCATGTTCAATACTGCTGCGCAGACGAGAAAGGTTATCGATGAATAAATCCATCGACTGCAAAATCGCACCTTTATTCGCTCGCATAATGTCGTGCCACATGACCGGATCGCTCGATGCAATGCGGGTAAAATCGCGAAAACCACCAGCGGCGTAACGGAAAATGTTGGGGTTTTGAATATCTTGCGCCAGAGTATCAACCAGGGAATAAGCAATCACATGAGGAAGATGGCTCGTTGCACCTAACACTTCATCATGCTCAGCTACCGACATACTCAATACCTCGGCACCCACTGCTTGCCACATTCTGGTGACCAAATCGAGATGATAAGGAGAAGTATTTTCCAAAGGAGTAAGAATGACACGGTGATTTTCGTACAGATTGGGATTGGCAGCGGTAACACCACTTTTTTCCGAGCCAGCGATAGGATGTCCAAGTACTAGTTGTGAAGGTACAGCACCAAAAACAGACTCTGCCGCGCGTTCCACGCTGCCTTTCACACTGGCGCCGTCGGTGATAGTTACGGTATCTGCAACGTATTGTTTAATTTCTTCAAATACGGCATTTACCGAGAGAGTCGGCACCGCAATAAAAATAACATCACCCTGCCCCAGTTCAGCTGCAATCTCCTGCAAGGAGGTGTAAGCGCGATCAACTACAGCATGTTTTACTGCTTCAGTGCAGGTATCGGATTTGCGCGCAATACCAATAACTTCGGCACAAGCACCACGCTGTTTCAAACCGGTAGCAAGACTGCCACCAATTAAACCTATACCAACAACAACAAATTTATTGATCAAGGGTTGGGACATAGATAATCACAACACCGCTTTAGGGTAAGAGCCGAGCAACTTTAAATCGGCGCAACGACTGGCAACTTCTTTCATCACATCACTAATCAGTGGTTCATCGACATGACCAGCAAAGTCGATAAAGAAAACGTAAGTCCATGCGCCGGTGCGCGAAGGACGAGTCTCTACTCGCGTCAGATCTATATTGTGGCGATGAAAAGGTTCCAACAATTTATGCAGTGCGCCAGGTTCGTTGCGCATGGCTACAACAATGGAGGTTTTATCAACGCCGCTTTGCGGAACTGCTTGTTTACCAATAATTAAAAAGCGTGTTGAGTTGTCCGGTTGATCTTCGATTTTTTCGGCGATCATTTTTAAACCGTATAACTCGGCCGCCATAGAACCGGCGATAGCAGCAGCATTCCACTCGCCTTTTAGGCGCTTTGCCGCCTCAGCATTACTGCTTACTGCGATACGCTCCGCATTCGGATAATGCGCGTCCAACCATTTGCGGCACTGCGCCAAGGATTGGGAATGAGAGTAAATACGCGTGATGCTATTGGTATTAGTTACATCAGACACCATCAGATTGTGGTGAATGCGCAATTCTACTTCGCCACAAATTTTCAGGTTAGAACCCATAAAATTATCGAGGGTGTGATTCACTACACCCTCGGTAGAATTCTCAACTGGAACCACACCGTAATTCACTGCACCAGCTTCCACTTCGCGAAACACTTCATCGATAGCAGAAAAAGGAAGCACCACCGCAGAATGACCGAAATGTTTTAACGATGCTTGCTGGGTAAACGTACCTTCAGGCCCGAGATAGGCAACCTTGATTGGATTTTCCAGCGCTAAACATGCGGACATAATCTCACGAAACAAACGAGCAACTTCTTCATTGCTCAGCGGACCTTTATTCTGTTCCATCGCTTTGCGCAGCACTTGTGCTTCACGCTCGGGGCGATAAAACAGAATTTTTGCATCCTCTGGCAGATTTGCTTTTTTCACATCCGCAACTTCTTGCGCGCATTCAGCACGAGCTGAAATCAAGCGACCGATTTCTTCATCGATCGCATCAATTTTGTTGCGCAACGCGAGTAGCTTTTCTGCTTCGATTTGATCAGTGCTCATTTACTTACTCGTCAATCGCTTCGTCTGCGGCATCGTCGACAATATCGTCAGCTACATCATCTGCAGCTACGCCATCATCAAGTGCCTCTTCGCCTTCAGCTGCTTCAGCACGCGCTAGTTCGCGCTTTGCATTTTCATCCACATTTTCTTCAATGCGCTCCAAGCCCTGCATACGCTCGCCTTCTTTCAGCTTAATCAGGCGCACGCCTTGCGTATTACGGCTAAGCACAGAGACTTCATCAACACGAGTGCGAACCATGGTGCCTTGGTCAGAAATCAACATGATTTCTTCGCCATCAAACACTTGCACCGCGCCAACCAGTTGGCCGTTACGCTCGGTTGTTTGCATACCGATAACGCCTTGCGAGCCACGGCCTTTGGCTGGGAACTCACCGACTTCAGTACGCTTGCCATAACCATTTTCACTTACGGTAAGTACTTGGCCATTTTCCATCGGGATAACCATACCAACCACGCGCTGGCCTTCAGCCAAACGAATGCCGCGCACACCGCGCGATGTACGACCCATCGCGCGCACTTGCGACTCACGGAATCGTGCGGCTTTACCCGAACTGGAGAACAGGATTACATCGCATGAACCGTTGGTGATTGCGGTGCCCACCAAGGTGTCACCTTCATCCAATTCAATCGCACGCAAACCAACGCTGCGTTGACGCGAGAATTGAGTAAGTGCAGTTTTCTTCACGGTACCGTTAGCGGTAGTCATAAAGATAAACTTGTCGTCGTCGTAAGACTTCACTGGCAGGATCGATGTAATACGTTCGCCTTCTTCCAATGACGGCAGCAAGTTAATTACTGGTCGGCCACGCGACTGGCGGCCGGCCACAGGAATCATGTAAACCTTCAGCCAATACACTTTACCGGCGTTAGTAAACAGCAGCACAGTATCGTGAGTGCTAGCGATTAATAAGTGCTGCACATAATCTTCATCTTTCACTGCGGTTGCAGACTTGCCCATACCGCCGCGACGCTGCGCTTGATAATCATCAAGCGGCTGACTCTTCGCATAACCACCGTGGGAAATCGTCACAACGCGATCTTCAACGTTAATCAAATCTTCTGTGGTCAGATCAAGGGTTGAAGCAACAATTTCGGTGCGACGCTTATCGCCATAATCGTTGATGACTTGCGTTAATTCTTCGCGAATAACTTCCATCAAACGCACAGCATTGCCAAGAATTTCGAGGAACTCGGCAATCTGGATCAACTTTTCATCGTACTCGGCAAGCAGCTTATCGTGCTCCATACCGGTCAAACGATGCAAGCGCAACTCAAGAATGGCTTGGGCCTGGGCTGCGGACAGATAATAATGGCCATCGCGCATGCCAAATTCAGGCCCCAAATCTTCCGGACGGCAGGCATCTTCACCCGCACGCTCCAGATAAGGAGCCATTTCGGCAGCATCCCAACCGCGCACCATCAAACTGTCTTTTGCTTCAGCGGGAGAGGCAGAGTTTTTAATCAGCGCAATGACTTCGTCAATATTGGAAATGGCGACAGCCAAACCTTCAAGGATGTGCCCACGCTCGCGTGCTTTACGCAGCAAATACACAGTGCGGCGAGTAACCACTTCGCGACGATGCTTAACAAATGCTTCGAGCAATTGCTTGAGGTTGAGGATCTTTGGTTGACCATCATCCAGCGCAACAATGTTAACGCCGAACGTGGTTTGCAATTGGGTTTGTGAATAGAGGTTGTTGAGCAATACATCAGCTGCTTCACTCTTCTTCACTTCGATAACGATACGCATCCCGTCTTTGTCAGATTCATCGCGTAGCTCGCTAATACCTTCGATTTTCTTTTCTTTTACCAATTCCGCAATACGCTCAATCAAACGCGCTTTGTTTAGCTGATACGGAATTTCGTGAATGATGATGGTTTCGCGACCGGTTTTGTCATCGCGCTCAATTTCTGCTTTAGCACGAACAATAATGCTGCCACGACCAGTGCGATATGCCTGTACGATGCCAGCACGGCCATTGATGATGGCACCAGTGGGGAAATCTGGCCCCGGAATAAACTCCATCAATTCATCAATGGTGATATCAGGGTTATTGATCAACTCAAGACAGCCCTGCACCACTTCTTTCAAGTTGTGCGGCGGGATGTTGGTCGCCATGCCTACAGCGATACCAGAGGAGCCGTTAACCAACAGGTTGGGAATACGGGTGGGCATCACTGCCGGAATTTGCTCGGTGCCATCATAGTTAGGTACGAAATCGACCGTTTCTTTATCCAGATCAGCAAGCAAATCGTGGGCGATTTTCGCCATACGGATTTCGGTATAACGCATTGCCGCTGCGCGGTCGCCGTCGACCGAACCGAAGTTACCCTGGCCATCGACCAGCATGTAACGCAGGGAGAAAGGTTGCGCCATACGGACGATAGTGTCGTATACCGCGGTATCACCGTGTGGGTGATATTTACCGATTACGTCACCCACCACACGGGCAGATTTTTTGTAAGGCTTATTCCAATCGTTGTTCAGTTCGCTCATCGCAAACAGCACGCGACGATGTACGGGCTTCAAACCATCACGCACATCAGGCAAAGCGCGGCCTACGATTACGCTCATTGCGTAATCAAGATAGGACTGTTTGAGTTCGTCTTCGATACTTACTGGTGATATTTCTTTGGCGAATTCGACCATGGGAATACAGCTTTCCTTTCTTATTTAAAGCTACGGGCTTATAAAGCTATGGCTTATTAAAGCATTGGTTTTGGTTACTGTGATTGCAAGCGATTAGACTTAGAGCGCCTGTTTTGCGCACCAATCGAATAGAGGCAAAAACCGCTACCCTACTACTTGCCAAACAAGAATCTGGCTAAAAATGCATCTAACGCTTAATTCAGGGGCGCGATGGTAGCATAAAATCTGTTGTATAGGCAGTTGGCCGCTTCGTATCGTTATGAAAATACAGTCAAATTTGACAATAAAAGCAAAACATCAAAACGGCTAGTCGAGCCTGCAAATCCACCGTGGCCGATTGGGGGCTTTGCAGTATACTGGGCGCCCCTTTTTGCGCCCGATTCAGCTTGTTACGCCTATGTCGACGACCACTTTTGAGCAACATTCAATCGATTTAATCATTAAAGCCCGCTGGATTATCCCTGTCGTACCCGAAAATCGCGTACTTGAAGATTGCGCAGTGGTGATTGATAAAGGCCGAATCATCGCACTAATGCCCAACGATGAGGCCGCCCGCCGTTTTACCGCGGCGGAGACAATCAACCTCGATAATCACGCACTCATCCCCGGACTGGTCAACGCGCACGGGCATGCGGCAATGTCACTGTTGCGCGGCTACGCCGACGATCAACCGCTGCACACATGGCTCAATGATCATATTTGGCCGACCGAGAACCGTTGGGTAGGTGAGGAATTTGTCCGTGACGGCACCCAGCTCGCCATGGCAGAAATGATTAAAACCGGCACCACCTGCTTTGCGGATATGTATTTCTATCCCGAGCAAGCGGCCCAGGTTTGTCTTGATGCAAAAATGCGCAGCCAGATCAGCTTCCCGATTTTTGACTTCGCTACTTCTTGGGGCGTGGGCGCAGATGACTACTTTAATAAGGGGCTCGCATTACATGACAGCTTGCGCGCTACCGATCTGGTGAATATCGCGTTTGGCCCTCATGCGCCCTACACGGTATCGGATGGTCCGTTGCAAAAAATTGCTATCCTCGCACAAGAAATGGATATGCCGGTGCAGATCCATCTCCACGAAACAGCATATGAAGTAGAAGAATCGATCAAACAATACGGTAAGCGTCCGACCCAGCGCTTGATGGATTTAGGCTTGTTATCGCCGCTCACGCAATGCGTCCACATGACACAAATTACCGATACTGATATAGCGCTATTACAACAAACTGGTGCACACGTGATCCATTGCCCGGAATCCAATTTGAAATTGGCGAGCGGCTTTTGCCCAGTCGACAAATTGATTAAAGCCGGAATCAATGTTGCACTCGGCACAGATGGAGCGGCGAGCAACAACGACCTGGATTTATTCAGTGAATTAAAAACAGCTGCGCTGCTTGCAAAAGCCGTTGCTGGTGATGCCGCGGCACTTGATGCACACATCGCATTGCGTATGGCAACACTCAATGGCGCCAAAGCGCTGGGAATGGAAGAAAAAATCGGCAGCCTCGAAGTAGGGAAATTAGCCGATCTTGTTGCAATCGATTTGAGCGGCGTGGGAACACAACCACTCTACAATCCTGCATCGCAACTGGTTTATACCCACTCGGGCCAAGGTGTGTCACACGTGTGGGTGCAAGGTAAAGCCCTACTCTTAAATCGCCAGCTAAAAACGCTTGATGAGCGTGAAATCTTAGGTAAAGCCAATTGGTGGCGGAAACAAATCGCCACTCACTAAATTTACGAAATGGAAAATATTATGGCCAATGTTGATAGCGCGGAAATTGCAAAATTTGAAGCACTCGCCAGCCGCTGGTGGGACAAGAATAGCGAATTCAAACCACTACATGATATTAACCCCCTGCGCGCCAATTTTATTGATGAGCGCTCACCAGTCGCGCAGAAAAAACTCATCGATGTAGGTTGTGGCGGTGGCATATTGGCAGAATCGCTCGCACAACGCGGCGCAGTCGTTACCGGTATCGACATGGGTGAAGCACCACTTTCGGTTGCTCGCTTGCATGCACTTGAGAGCGGCGTTGAATTAACGTACGAGCAAATTACTGCGGAAGAAAAAGCATCGCACATGCCAGGTGCGTTCGACGTAGTTACCTGCATGGAAATGCTGGAGCACGTACCTGATCCATCCTCCGTCGTTCGCGCCTGTGCACAATTGGTGAAAGGCGGCGGCGATGTCTATTTCTCCACCATTAACCGCAACCCAAAAGCCTACGCTTTTGCGATTTTGGGTGCGGAATATGTTTTGAAACTGCTGCCAAAAGGCACTCATGATTACAGCAAATTTATTCGCCCTTCTGAATTGGCGAAATGGCTGCGCGCTGCGGGGCTGGAACTGCAATCAATTAGCGGCATGACCTACAACCCGCTCACCAAGCATTACAAACTTGACCCGCATGACGTCAGTGTTAATTATCTTTTACACGCAAAAAAAGTGAGCGACTAATGGCAAAACCTATCCGTGCAGTAATGTTTGATCTCGACGGAACCTTGCTGGACACCGCACCCGATTTTATCGTTGTTGTTAATCAACTCCTCACCGAACAACAACGTCCGACACTTGCGCCGGATATTATTCGCGCAGGTGTATCAAATGGCTCAAAAGCATTGATTAAACTCGCTTTTGGTATCGAAGAAAACGATGCGCAATTTGAACCTTTACGTCATCGTTTATTGGAATTGTACTTAGCGCACATTGCTGTTTTCACAGTGCCATTTCCTGGCATCAATTCTTTACTCGACAAATTGGCAGACAACAATATCGCTTGGGGCATAGCCACCAACAAACCGGCAACCTACACATTGCCACTGATGGCCGCGTTAGATATCCAACCTGCCCCACGCAGCGTTATTTGCCCTGACCATGTTGCGCGCAGCAAGCCCGATCCGGAATCACTTTTTCTTGCGAGCAAACAATTGGGTTGCGCGCCAGAAGAAATTATTTATATCGGCGACCACAAACGCGACATCGACTGCGGCAAAGGTGCAGGCAGCATTACTATTGCTGCTGCCTATGGATATCTTGATGCAGATGAAAATCCAGCGAACTGGAATGCAGATTACTGCGTAAATCATGCCGATGAGATTTGGCCGATTGTTGAAAAGTATTTGTAACCTGTCGGAATTCTTCTGAATTACGACCATTAATTGAAGACATAGCTATGCAAATTCCAAACGACTACAGCATTAAGGCTGATGCGTTAAACGGCAAAATTATCATCGTTACCGGCGCTGGCGCTGGCATTGGAAAGACGGCAGCAAAAACGTTTGCCGCATCTGGTGCTACAGTCATTCTCTGTGGCCGCACCATGAGCAAATTAGAAGAGGTTTACGATGAGATCGAAGCTGCCTGTCACCCACAACCGGCGATCTATCCCATCAACTTTGAAAGCGCGGTAGAGAAAGATTACGACGATATGTGCAACGCGCTGGAAGATACCTTTGGTCGTGTTGATGGCATTTTATTTAATGCTGCTGATCTGGGTGAGCGCACACCACTGAGCAATTATTCCGTTGGTGCTTGGCTACGCTGCATGCAAGTTAATGTGAACGCACCATTTATGATGACGCAGGCATTGCTGCCACTGCTGGAGCGCTCTGAAAATGCGAGCATTCTGTTTACCAGTTCAAGTGTGGCATTTAAAGGGCGCGCCTTCTGGGGTGCTTATGCAGCATCAAAAGCAGCGACTGAAAATTTCATGCAAACACTGCATGATGAACTCGAAGGTGCAACACGTATCCGCGCCAACAGCATCAACCCGGGCGCAACCCGAACTGCCATGCGTGCGTCTGCTTACCCAGCCGAAGACCCTGAAACCGTAAAAGCACCCGACGCATTAATGCCCGTGTATGTGTATTTGTTGAGTGATGATTCCGTAGGTGTTAGCGGACAGGCATTTCATTATTCCGATTAAGTCAAATACGTCTCAAACGAAGATCAATATTGATCTTCGTTTTCCTCTCCCTTCCTTGCAACTTTATCTGCCATTTTTCATTAGCAATTAATGATCCATTCACTGTTAAATTGTTATACCGCTGACAGCGAATGTTATCGCGCATAAAAATGATAGGATTCCGCAAAATCCAATCATTCCGTGAACATATCTGCGCCAAAAAATTGCACCTTTTCAAAATTAGTGACCAAGTTAGTTTCTAAAATCCGCAATGACTGGATAATGCTCGTGCACAGTAATTTCCAAAACTTATCGCATTAAAAATCACAATAAACATGCAATACCGAACTGTGCATTTTTAGTCTGATTTTTGATTGCTTCTACTGCTGATTTTTATAAGCAAATGCGATGACACAGAAATCACCCCGTGCATAATTGTTTATTCATCCGCGGTCTCTTCAATTATCCTTGTACGCAGTTGATGTTTATCGTCAGTAACAGTAAACGAAGGACCTTTTATTTACTTCGAGGGAATTATGAATTTTTTCAGATATCCGTTACGCCAAACTGCAACCCTTATGGGGCTTGGCATACTTGCACTGCAATCAGCGCAAAGCTACGCAGCGAAATGTGAATATGTAGTACAGAGCGACTGGAATAATGGCTTTGTCGCCAGCGTTCGCATAACCAATAACACCAGCACCGCGATTAATGGTTGGTCAGTGAATTGGGCTTATACTGACGGTACATCGCGTACTAGCGGCTGGAACGCAAATGTCACGGGCAACAACCCCTACACCGCGACAAGCTTAAATTGGAATAACACGATTAATCCAGGTCAGTCGATTGAGTTTGGCGTGCAAGGCATAAAAGGTTCGGGGAGCAATCCTGCGCCCAAACCTATCATTAGCGGTAATGTTTGCAGTGCAAGTGTTAGTAGCGTGGCGGTATCTGCAATATCCAGCGTTTCGAATTCGGTATTGCCAAATTACAGCTCTCACTCCAGCAGCTCTCAGGCCAGCAGTATTTATACGAGCGCGTACTCTTCATCACGCAGCAACAGTAGCAGTAGCTATCAGAGCACGAGTTTTCCGTTCACCAGCAGCTCACGCATTTCCAGCAGTGCAAGTAGTGGATACCCGAGCACCAGTGCGCCATTTATCAGCTCACGCTCATCAGCCAGCAGTTCATATATATCCAGCAGCAGTTATACAAGCTCATCAAAATCTTCATCAAGTGCAGCAGTACTGCCAATAGCTGATTTCAATGTGACTGTTAACGGCTTAACCGTTTTTGTAGATTCACGCATCTCAAGCGATCCGTTGAATAGACCGCTTAGACAGCATTATATTAATTTCGGTGACTCATCAGCTTTGGCTCATACACATGGCTGGCACACCTATCAGGAACCGGGCGAATACGAAATCACTTTAAGCCTATATGCAGCTGGCTCTGGCACACAAGTTACAGCAAAAAAATGGGTTCAAACTTACGCTCCTACCGACTCCAATCGCGCGCCCATTAATATGTTGGCCGCTGCTCGTACTGGCTTAAGCTTCAGTGCATGGGGCTCAGCATCGTTTGATGAAGATGGAGATTCATTGCAGTACATATGGGATTTTGGCCAAGGTGAATTCATTGGCAATAGTAAAGAGCTTCATTACGAATGCATGGGTGGATCATCATCGTCTTACGCATCAACCAGTAGTGTGAGTTCATTATCCAAAGTAATACTTACCGTTTCCGACGGAACACTCGCTGACACTAAAACGGTAACAAGAAGTGCTAATTGCCGCTACAACGAAGAGCTTTACCCAACTCCCAAAATCAAGGTGCGCGCCGATGGCTTGACTATTTATGCTGACGCGCGCGAATCGTCGTCTGTTACTGGCATTGTTTGGGACTTTGGTGACGGCAGCATTTCGAACAACTTAATCGCCTCGCACACCTATGCAACAGCGGGCGAATATCAGCTGAAGCTGACAGGACTAGGTGAGTATTTTAATAACTCCGTTATATTGCCAATCACCATTGGTAACGTTGCGTCATCATCAAGTTTGCGTTCATCGACGCCATCGAGCCAGTCATCCAGTTCAAGCTCTGCGGTATCTTCTGTGCCCGCATCATCTTCAAGCGCGCAATCCTCAACACCCAATCACTACAACGCGCCACGAGCAGCAGTAGCGCCGATTATTGATGGTATCGAGGAGGCGGTATGGAGTAATGCAACCTGGAGTCCCATCAATGTTTTCTGGTTAGGTACACAGCCCAATCCAAATTTCCTTGATTACGGCGGCCGCTACAAAGCCGTGTGGACGCCGGAATATTTATACTTGCTCTTTGAAATAACTGACGATCAATTGTTCGATGGTGTTAGCAATCCATTGGATCGTTACTGGGAAGATGACACAGTCGAATTGTTTATCGACGAGAACCACAACGGTGGCGAGCACGCATACAACACTTCAGCCTGGGCTTATCACGTAAGTACTTTAGGCGATGTAGTGGATTACACCACGTCAGGCCCGAAATTGCTGAACGATCACATCCAGGTAGCACGCAGTTTGTCACCCGGCAATTTACATCGCTGGGAAATGCGCGTGAAAATTTTTGGTGAAGACTATGCAGATTGGAAAACCAATATACCACTGACATTGTACGCCGGAAAATTGATGGGATTTTCTGCCGCCTATATTGATAACGATGGCAGCCCACAGCGCGAAAGCATGATGGGATCAGTCGATACTCAAGGACACAAAAACAATCAGGGTTATCTGGATGCAAGCGTGTTCGGAACCTTGCAATTAGTGGAATAGTACGAAGTACTGATACAAAAAAACCGCTCTGAAAAGAGCGGTTTTTTATTTGCTGAAAAATACTAACGACTGCTTTTTTGCATCATCTCTAACAATGAAGCCTCTGCACGCGATAGACCACAACGCCGCGCCACTTCATCACAATCCATCCCCATCTTAAACATTTGGGCGGCCTGTGAGTAAGGTTGAAACTCATCATCATTGTAGTAATCAATTTTTTCTGGTTGTTTGGTAGCGCTGGCCTGCAACCGTTTTTCCATCGCCAACAACCGCTGCCCCATACCAACAGAGCCGCTACTGGACGCTGCAACATCACGCATTAATTTTTGAATCAGCTTTTCGTTTTCACCTGCCTGCTTACGCACACGCTGCAAACTGATGGATGCAACCACCAATGCCAGCACACTCACTGCCGCACAAACGACTAAACCTATCTCCAATAATGTCATGAATATTTCTCTGCGCCTGATTCCATCATGTGCAACAGACTACCTTGGGTTGCCTGACGAATCAAACATCTTCCAACTCAGACCACTCTTCGCTGGTTAACAACTTATTCAAATCGATCAGGATCAACAGCTCATTGTTTTTGTGGCAAACGCCTTGAATGAATTTGGCACTTTCTTCATTGCCAACGTTCGGTGCCATTTCGATTTCTGATTGGCGCAAGTAAACCACTTCCGCAACGCTATCCACCAAAATACCGATGACATGGCGGTCGGTCTCGATAATCACGATGCGGGTGTTATCAGTGATCTCACCGCTGGACAGGTTAAAACGGTGGCGAGTATCAATTACCGTCACCACATTACCGCGCAGGTTGATAATCCCCAACACATAGGATGGCGCACCTGGCACCGGCGCTATCTCGGAATAGCGCAGCACTTCCTGCACCTGCATTACATTGATGCCGTAAGTCTCGCCGTCGAGGCGGAAAGTCACCCACTGTAATACCGGATCATCAGTACTCTTATTTTTTGCTACATCTGTTGCCATCGTTTAATTCCTCTGAAGCCGCCCCGATAAGCGGCAAATCACTTAAATGTCGTTATAACTATAGCCGAGGACTTTTCCTATGCCACTTTTGTTTGATTGTCAGGTTTATCTGGAAAGGATCGAGCAGAATAGCGCGATTTAAGCAGCCCTACCCGCGCATGAAGTTTTTGTCTGCATCGATCAGCATTTGGCCAATTCGCGGGATATCCAGCAGTGCACACATATGCTCTTTGACCGTGCCTGCAAGCCAAGGACGCTTGCTGCGATCACCGCGCCATTTAACATCATCCGGTTGCAAGGTGATGGGCTGATTAACCGAATCGACCGCCAAGCCCCAGGGCACACCATTGATAGAAACTACATATTTCGCCGTTTCCAGAAAGGTCTCATCGTACCGCTCCGGCATGACAAACTTGGCGGTATTCACCGTGCGGATTTTGCCAGCCGGTGTTGGTTGCAGCCCCATAAACCAATCCGCCTGCCCAAAGAGCGGGGTCAATTCATCGGTCAGTGGCTGGATTTGCCCCAAGGAGATCAAGGGCACTGCGAGAGTGAGGCCTGATACCTTGAACAGAAGCACATCAAAACGCGATTGCGCCCATTGTGGAAGACCGTTCTCCAACCACTCCAAACCATCGATTTGATAAGGCGCGGGCTGGGTTGTAGCCTCAACCTGAGGCTCTTCAATTATTTCAGGCGATACAACCTCTACCACCGGAGCTTCAATTACCCAATCCTGGATTTCTTGGGGATCGCTAACAAATGCCGCTTTCACTTCTACTGCAACTTCCGTGACTACCGGCGTTTCGACCAATAATTGAGTTCGTGCGGATTGCAGGAGTTTTTCAAGTTTGAGTTTTTGCTCTAGCGTTTGTACTGGCTCCGGCTCAACAAAAGCTGCCACCGGCTTGGGCACAGATTTAGGTTTCGGCTCAGCGCGCAACGCTGGTTTTTTTGGTTGTTCTTCGAGATTCTTTTTGGTTGGCAGGGAAACAACACGCGCGCCACCGCCAGAACCGGCGGCCAGCGGCATTGGGCGCTCATCCATTGCGGCTAGCGCATGATCAAGCAGGTCTTCGCCGCCGAGCAAATCATCAAAATAATTACTCAGGCTATCATCCGGCGGACGAATTCCGTCGCCGCTGTCTTTTCGCTTAGTCACGACACAGCTCCGGATTTACTGGCAACAGCCATAGGAGCGACATCGGTCTTTAATTCATCATTACGAATTGCCTTTTCCAGCCAATGCCAAAGCGATAAATAAGCTTCTGCGCCACGACTGGCCGGATCGAATAAATGCGGCGGCACGCCTGCTTTGCTTGCATCGCGAAAGCGTGTGTCAATCGGGATATGACCGGGCCAAGCCTGCTCAGGATATGTATTACGGATGGTGCGCAAACTCGTCACCGATGCTTGGGTGCGGCGATCAAACATCACCGGCACGATGGTATAAGCCAAGGCCTTTTTGCGCGAGCGCGACATCATTCTGAGCGTGTTGACCATCCGCTCCAACCCTTTGAGCGCAAGGAATTCAGTTTGCACTGGAATCACTAAATACTGGCAAGCTGCCAATGCGTTAACCATCAACACACCCAGCAAAGGTGGTGTATCAATCAGGACGTAATCGTAATCATCAGCAAGATGAGCAAGCGCCCTGCTCAACACCAATCCCATCCCATCCTGTCCAATCGCTTGGCGCTCAAGTGTGGCCAATGCAGTAGTTGAAGGAAGCACATGCAGGTTCGGGTAATCAGTTTGAATAATGAGCCGCCGAATAGAATCGCGCGAAAGCTCTTTACGCTCCTGGAACAAGGTATAACTGCTGAGGGTTTGGGTGTCAGGATCCTGACGGAAATAGGTTGATAGAGAACCATGGGGGTCGATATCCAGTAATAGCACACGCTTTCCGGAATCGGCTATGAGCCCTCCAAGAGACACGCTAGTGGTGGTTTTACCGACACCACCCTTTTGATTTGCTACTGCGATAACACGCACATTGAATCCTCTCTGGCGTCAAACACCAGACAATTTTGACATTAAATCAATCAAAGCAAGCTCTGTGCCCACTCGCTTGAGATTTGATGACTAAGAGTTCGGTACTTTGCTGGTTACTGGCGTCTTTATCAACACCGAAAATCTACCAGATCCATGTCCCGCGTAATCAGACCAATTAAGGCGGTTATTTTTCGACCGACCGGGAGTTAAGTATTGCCCAGCCCAAAGGAACTTCAAGCTATCGGCATTTTTTGGGAAAAATATAGACAATCTGGAACACGAACGAGAGGCACAGCAGTAGCAAACTAGGGAGTTGCTGAGGACGCAGGTTGAGTGATTGGAGCAGGATTCACATTGACACGGGGGCGATCCATTTTTCGTTTGGCGATCATAATAGCCACACGACGATTCTGCGCCCTGCCCTGATCTGTATCGTTGGCAGCAACCGGCTGATATTCACCATACCCAACCGCCGACAAACGCTCAGGCGCCACACCTTTGCTGGCAAGGTATTTCACGATTGCGCTGGCGCGCGCGGTCGATAACTCCCAGTTGGTAGGGTATTTCACACTCTTGATCGGAATATTGTCGGTAAAGCCTTCGACCTGCACCGGGTTCGAATAATTTTTTAAAATCCCGGCAATCTCATCAAATATTTTTTGCGCCTGATCGCTGGTATCTGCACTACCAGACGAAAACAAAATACTGTCTTTTAATTCGATCTGCAGCCAAAGTTCATTACTGGATACCTGAATCATTTGGTCATTGATTAGCTGAGTGAATTTTTCGGTGACCAAATCCGAAATCTGTGTCAGTTCATCACTGGTTTTAACCGGATCAGTTTGTTCAGGAACAGGAAAAACGGTGTTAGTCGAGTTGTCACTCACATCAGTAGTGTGGTCACTCTGCGTCGCCGTTGTAGTGACTGTCTCGATAGGCGAAATTACTTCACTGGAGGGTGACGGATTATCTTGCGGTTCAACACTGGTTTGGGTATTGGCAGGTTGATTAAAAGCTTCCACAAACGTATCAGACAGCACGCGATACTTACTATCGCTCACTTGGGAGATGGAATACATAACCACAAAAAATGCGAACAATAGTGTAATGAAGTCGGCATAAGAAATTAGCCAACGCTCGTGATTGACGTGAATCTCTTCTCGCCTGCGACGCACCATAAAAACACTACTGTATTGACTATCAGCAATAAAAACATTTACACCGCATCAATGCGGATGTAGATAACCGTTTAATTTCATTTCGATTGAGCGCGGATTTTCGCCATCTGCGATAGCGATAATTCCTTCGATAATTAATTCGCGATATTGTGAATTCTCGTTCACACACATACGCAATTTATTTGAAATCGGGATGAACACCAAGTTCGCTAGCGCAACACCATAAATAGTCGCCACAAACGCAATCGCAATTCCAGGGCCGAGCGTTGCAGGGTCGGCAAGATTATTCATTACATGAATCAACCCCATCACCGCACCGATGATGCCGATTGTGGGAGCATAACCGCCCATGGATTCGTAAAATTTTATTGCGTCAAAATCGCGTTGCTCATCAACAATCAAATCGGTTTCCATAATACGGCGAATAACTTCCGGCTCGTTACCATCCACCAAAAGCTGCAACCCTTTTTTTGCAAACCTATCTTTTTCACGCTCGGATACAGCCTCAAGCCCTAAAAGTCCATCTTTGCGCGCGGCGGCGGCCCAACGGACAATATTGGAAACACCCTGTTTGAACGGAACATAGGGAGGCTTAAAAACCCAGCTGATAATTTTTAGCGCACGGCGCAAACTATTTTTTGAGGTTTGCAATACGGCAGCACCTAAAGTACCGCCCACCACAATGACCGCTGCCGAGCCATTCAGCAGCGAACCAATACCACCACCTTCTAAAAAATTACCACCAATAATTGCAGCAAAAGCAACGATGACGCCAATGATGCTAAGAACATCCATTACATTACCTCTCGCACCAAACGCGGCCCAATTTCTTTCAGGCTGAGCACTTTGTCAGTTAAACCGGCGCGCGCTACTGCCATGGGCATACCATAAATGACGCAGCTGGCTTCATCTTGTGACCACAGAGACGAACCCGCATCTTTTAGTAATCGCGCACCATTGCAACCATCTGATCCCATTCCCGTTAACACCACGCCCAGCACTTTATCGGCATAGGTATTAGCAGCCGATCCAAAAGTGATATCCAATGATGGTTTGTAATTCACACGTTCATCGTCAGGCAAAATCCGCACTGAACCGCCGTTGCGCTTATCCAGCATCAATTGTTTTCCGCCAGGTGCAAGCAATGCTAACCCCGGCTGTAACTGATCACCATCTACTGCTTCACGTACGCGAATATTGCACTGCTTATTCAAACGCTCGGCGAACGCTTTAGTAAAGTTCTCCGGCATATGTTGGACCAACACAATAGGCAACGGAAAATTGGCAGGAAGAGTAATTAACACTTCAGCAAGTGCCACTGGACCGCCGGTGGATGCACCAATGACCAGAATTTTAGGCTGCTTTTTTAAGCGGTAATTATCGGGGCCGGCTGCTTTCGCAGAATCATGCTGCACTGAAGCAGTTGGTGTTGATGCACGAAAAGACGAAGGCGCAGCTTGGGAAACTGGCGCGCGCATGCTAGTCGGGGCGGATATAGAGGAAGGTTTTGATTCAACTAAAGGTGCTGCCGCTATACGTGCAGATACGCCTGCCAGCGTAATTAAACGCTCGTGCAATTTCTTCTTGAGCGCCTCAGAACTGCGCGACACTTCGGCAAAATCTTTCGGGATAAAATCGAGTGCGCCAGCAGCAAGCGCATCCAAAGTAACCTTGGCACCTTCATAGGTAAGCGAGGAAAACATCAAGATGGGAACCTTGCGATTCGCCATAATTAATTTGATTGCAGTCACACCGTCCATCACCGGCATTTCAAAATCCATGGTGATGATATCGGGCTTCAACTCTTCGGCTTTTTCTACTGCTTCGCGACCATTGCTAGCGATGCCAATTACTTTTAAGTCCGGATGCTCATTAATTATGTCTTTCAGGCGGTGCTGAAAGAAATTCGAATCATCAACTACTAATACCCGGACAGGCATCTAACTTACTCCGCAGTCGCAACTGCTCTGGAAAAAATATTGATTAATATTGAGAGCATTAGCGCCAGCTGGCTGACGACTAACTATGCCCCCAACTCGTCGATCCTTTTGCGTAGCGACGTAATAAACTCGGAATATCCAATATCAATGCGATGGTGCCGTCACCCGTAATAGTTGCACCGGCCATACCCGGTGTACCTTGCAACATTTTACCCAGCGGCTTGATAACAACTTCTTCCTGACCGATGAGCTGGTCAACAACAAAACCAACGCGGCGAGTACCAACCGTTACTATGACTACGTGAGCATTATCAGGACGCTCACCAAACGCATTTTTTACCAACCAGTCTTTCATGTAGAAGAGTGGGATTGCCTGATCGCGAATTGCCACACAATCCTGACCGTCAACAATATGGCTCTTGCGCAGATCCATATGGAATATCTCATTTACGCTAACAAGCGGAAACGCAAACGTTTGCTGGCCGAGCATAAACATCAAGGTCGGCATAATCGCCAACGTCAATGGCACTTTGATAATAAAACGAGTGCCTTTACCCAACTCGGATTTAATTTCCACTGTGCCGTTAAGTTGGGTAATTTTGGTTTTCACCACATCCATTCCAACGCCACGACCAGACACGTCGGAAATTTCTTTTTTGGTGGAAAAACCTGGAGCAAAAATTAAATTATAAGCTTCAGTGTCAGATAAACGATTGGCAGTATCTTCGTCAAAAAGACCTTTCTCGACGGCAATGTTGCGCAAGCGAACCGGGTCCATACCTGCACCATCATCGCTGATCGACAGGAGAATATGATCGCCCTCCTGCTCAGCCGATAACACTACCTGACCAATACGCGGTTTACCTGCGGCTTCACGTGTATCGGGAAATTCGATGCCGTGATCGACAGAGTTACGCACCAAGTGCACCAGCGGATCGGCTAACGCTTCTACCAGATTTTTATCCAGATCGGTTTCTTCACCAACCAATTCCAGATTAATTTCTTTGCGCAGGCTGCGCGCCAAATCGCGCACTACACGCGGGAAACGGCCGAATACTTTTTTGATCGGCTGCATGCGGGTTTTCATTACCGAGGTTTGCAAATCGGCAGTGACCACATCCAAATTCGCAACCGCTTTTACCAAGGCTTCGTTGGCAGAATTATTTCCTAAACGCACTAAACGATTGCGCACCAATACCAACTCGCCGACCATATTCATAATATCGTCAAGGCGCTGGGTATCTACACGAACGGTTGTTTCAACTTGCGGCGCTTCTTTATCGCTTGCTGGCGCCGGCGAAGCTGCTGGTGCAGGAGTTGGTGCCGGTTTAGGTGGCTCAACTTTTTTAGCGGCAACCGGCGTCGGTTTTGCTGCAGCAGCAGGTTTAACTTCTGGCGCAGGTTTGGCAACTGGCGGAGCGACTGCTGCGGCTGCAGGTGCAACTACAACACCAGGTCCTTTACCTTTACCGTGCAATTGGTCGAGCAACGCATCAAATTCATCGTCACTAATTAGATCGCCACCCGCACCTGCCACGACTGGAGCTGGTGCAGCTACCGATGCAGGCGCTGTTGGAGCAGCACTTGGTCCTGGAGCTTTTCCCTTACCATGCAGCTGATCAAGCAATGCTTCAAATTCGTCTTCACTAATTTCATCGTTAGCAGATGTCGATGCAGCAACAGGTGCTGGTGCAGTTGAAGCCGCCAAGCCTGGTGCTCCACCTTTACCGTGTAATTGATCTAACAACGCATCGAATTCATCCTCAGTAATTTCATCGCTACCACTGGCAGGAGCAGCAGTTGATGAAGCAGCAGGCGCTGCTGAAGATGTTGACTTGCTTGCTGCAGGTTGCCCTGCAATTGCATCTAATAATTGCTCGAATTCTTCGTCGGTAATATCGCCACTTGGAACATCGGCAGGCAACGATTGTGCAGCAGGAACTTCATAACTCACTTGCGGCACTTCTTCAGCGGCAGACTCATTGAGATCTTCGCAAGAAACCAAACGCTCCAGCGCGGCAATCAATGAATGTTCAACTGGTGGTAATTCTTCACGCTGGGAAACCAATTCGAATTGTTGGTTAACCATGTCCAGCGCTTGCAGCACCACATCCATTAATTCAGGAGTAACAGTGCGCTTGCCATTACGCAAAATATCAAACAAATTTTCGGTGACGTGACAGCACTCAACCATTGGCGTCAATGCCAGAAATCCTGCGCCGCCTTTTACGGTATGAAAACCACGAAAGATTGCATTAAGCAAATCTTTATCTTCCGGGCGCTGCTCCAGGTCAACCAATTGCTGGCTGAGGCGCTCCAGGATTTCCCCCGCCTCCACCAGAAAATCCTGGAGAATATCCTCGTCATCACCAAAACTCATTCAACGATCCTCGCGTAACCCGCAAACCTGGAAACTTAATAATTTAAAATCCGAGACTCGATAGCAAATCATCGACATCGTCTTGCCCGGAAACTACATCTGCCCGCTCTTTATTGATTTGTGGTCCTTCGGCTTCGGTCTTGCGTTTATGCATTATTTCCATATCGTGTTCGAGTGTTTCAGGATCATCTGAAAGACCAGCGATCTCTTCAACCTGCCCCGCAATTCGAACAAGACTTACCAAATCTTTTTCGACATCATTAATCAAACCAATCACGCGTTTTAATACTTGACCAGTTAGATCCTGAAAGCCTTGCTCTAAAACAATATCTTGCAAGTTTTTACTGAGTTGTTCTGTGCCGGTTACCATTTGCCCGAGAAATCCGTCCATGCGTTCGTAGAGCTGGCGGAATTCATCCACACCCATTTCCCGCCGCTTGAGACGTGCCCATTCAGCGCGCAAACTGCTAGCTTCTTGCCCGAGGTTCATCGCAATCGGTGCAGCTTCATCAACGACATCCATCGTTTTTTCCGCCGCTTTTTGCGTGAGTTCAATAACGTAATTCAGGCGATTGGAAGCATCATGTATATCTGAATTCGCAATCTTTGGTGGCTCTTTGGTGAGATCAGCATCGACATTGAAATTCACAATGGCGTTATGCAAACCACGCGTTAGCCGCCCTACTGATTGAAAGATATGCCGATCACGCGCTTGCGTGATGGTTTGAATTAGCACCGATGCTTCTTCGAATTGATTGCTTTGCAATTTTTCCGTAAGAAGCTTGGCGCTTTCTTTCAACTCGATAACGAATTCGTTATTGGAGGATGTTTGGAGTTCAGATGCCATGACAACGCCTTATTTATTATTTGATCGAGCCAGCAACTACCCTACGCGATCAAAAATTTTCTCGATTTTTTCCTTGAGTGCTTGCGCGGTAAATGGCTTGACTACATAGCCATTAACACCCGCTTGCGCCGCCTCAATAATCTGGTCGCGCTTGGCTTCCGCCGTCACCATTAATACCGGCAAGGTGCGCAGTTTTTCATCGGCACGCACTGCCTTTAATAGATCAATACCGGTCATACCTGGCATGTTCCAATCTGTTACCAAAAATTGGAAATCGCCGCTTTTCAGCATAGGTAATGCAGTAACACCATCGTCTGCTTCATGGGTATTGGAAAAGCCCAAATCACGCAGCAAATTTTTAATAATCCGTCGCATTGTTGAAAAGTCGTCAACAATCAGGATCTTCATATTCTTATCCAACGCAACCTCCACTCACCCTGATGGGATTTTCATTTACTCATAGTCTAGTAGGAGTTGAAGCTTCGGCCAGTTCCGGCGCACAAATCTTCAACTTTTAATTCGAATCATAGCCCAAATTGCTGATAACGCTGGTTATTTGCCCAAATATCAACCACCGAAAAAGACTTTTCGCCTGATTCGCTTACTATTTAAACAGTGATTACGCGGATTGCCAATCAGACAGCTTGTTGCGCAAGCGCGCTGCCGCTTGACTATGGATCTGACTAACACGGGATTCACTTACACCGAGCACCATGCCAATCTCTTTCAGGTTTAATTCCTGATCGTAGTAAAGCGCTAATACCATGCGCTCACGCTCGGGCAAAACGGCTATCGCATCGACCAGTGCTTTTTTGAGACCATCGCGTTGAATACCTTCAAGCGGGCTGGCAAATGCGCTGCTGTGCTCGGATGCATCGATGTTGCTGTCTTCTTCGCCAAAGGTTTCTTCATAGCTGAATAAGCGGCTGCCGTTGGAGTCTTGCAACATGACATAGTATTCGTCGAGCTCTACCCCAAGCTCTGCGGCAACCTCAGCATCGCTCGCATCGCGACCAGTGCGCGCTTCGACAGCAGCTACTGCCTGGGACACTCTGCGAGCGTTGCGATGCACGGAACGCGGAACCCAATCACCACGACGCATTTCATCCACAATTGCACCGCGAATACGGATACCCGCATAGGTTTCAAAACTGGCACCACGAGAGGCATCGTATTTTTGGGAGGCTTCGATAAGACCGATCATGCCGGCCTGGATAAGATCGTCTACCTGCACGCTCGCAGGCATACGCATCATCATATGATAGGCAATACGCTTCACCAACGGTGCGTAGTCTTCGATTTTGATCTGCGCATCGAGTAAGGTTTTTTTATCGTACATGGCTAAACCATTGACTGCGGCCATCGAGCACCTTCTGTTCAGCAACATCAGGATGCGTTACCGTTAATTCGGCAACACATCCTTTTACATCCATACTTTTTTCACTGTGAAGCAATGAGCTAACGCGCATTCGCGGCCTGCAACAAACGCTCTACAAAAAACTCAAGGCGACCCGTTGGTGAATTTGGTAAAGGCCATTTATCCACTACTTGGGCAAGCGCGCGAATCGCCACCGCTGCTTTTGAGGTTGGAGCAAACTCCAACAGTGCTTTTTGTTTCTGTACTGACTTACGTACATTTTCATCAAACGGAATTTGACCGACGAATTGCAAAGTCACATCCAAAAAACGCTCGCAGACGGTATTTAATTTGTTAAACATATTGATCCCTTCCTGCGGAGTGCGCGTCATATTCGCAACCACGCGGAAGCGCTGCATCCCATACTCTTTATTGAGTAATTTGATCAACGCGTAGGAATCGGTAATAGATGATGGTTCATCGCACACCACAATAATCACTTCATTGGCGGCGCGAACAAAACTGACTACGGTGTCGGAAATACCGGCAGCAGTATCAATAACAAGAATGTCGACCTGATCGGACAAATCATTAAATGCATTGATCAAACCGGCGTGTTCAGCCGAGCTCAACTCCGCCATACGCTGTACGCCGGAAGATGCGGGAACGATTTTCATACCGGCAGGGCCGGTTACCAAAACATCGGTCAGACTGTGCGTTCCCGCCAACACATCAGCCAAGGTGTGAGTGGCGCGAATGCCGAGGAGCACATCGACATTGGCCAAGCCGAGGTCGGCGTCTAACAAGACTACGCGACGGCGCAACTCTGCCAGCGCAATACTGAGGTTAACGGAAATATTGCTCTTACCTACCCCGCCTTTGCCGCCGGATACCGCGATCACTTGTACTGGTCGCATTTGGCTCATCTACACATAACTCCAAACCTGTTCGTTGAGTTGTGCGCTGGAGAGTCGCAATTTCTGCGCTCAACTTAGCCAGGGCACACCAATGGTGAACTGAGTATAGATAGAGATTGGTAAATCATCCGACTAATTTCAGTTTCACCAGCAAATTTCCGTGGTTATAACTGTTTACTGATTAAGAAACCGCCGATGCTGGATTAGCTTTGAGCAAGGCGACAGCTTTTGATACCAATTGGTGAGCGCGCGCCACTTCCAGATTCTTGGGGATATCCTGTCCATCAGTGGTGTAAGCAATCGGCAGACAGTTCTGCATGACTACACCCAGTGCTTCACCAATGCTGGCAGTTTCATCGAGCTTGGTCAGCACACAACCTTGCAAACGCGCAGCACCGTAAGCGTGGATCGATGCTTTCAGCATTTGCGCTTGGCTATTGCATGACATCACCAAATAGGTTTTTACCTGTTGTTGATCCGCCAAGGCTTTGAGCTGGGCTTTCAAATGTGGATCGCCATGGCGGAAACCGGCGGTGTCAATCAAGACCAACGAACAATGACGCAAGCTGCGCAATACGGTATCAAGCGGATTTGCCTCATCCACTACGCGCACAGGTACACGCAAGATGCGCGCGAGTGAACGCAATTGATCGTGCGCGGCGATGCGATAAGTATCGGTAGTGATCAGCGCCACTTTATCGGCACCGTGCTGCAACACATAACGCGCGGCCAATTTTCCGATGGTAGTAGTTTTGCCCACTCCGGTTGGGCCAACAAATGCAAACACGCCACCTTGATCCACGATATCGCGACCACTGATCGGCAATTGATGCGCAAGATTCGCCAATGCGTCCGGCCAGGCATCGCTCAGGGTTTTGGTTTTGCTGCAAGAGTTAATCACTTTGGCAATCACATCTTTCGGTAAGTTCAATCGCTCAAGACGACGCGCAACACTCGCCAAAATAGGAGAATCAATTGGAGTTGATTGCTGACCAGTCAAGCGATCCAGTTGTTGCTCAAGCAGGAAACGCATATCGGCGATCTCTGCTTGCAGGTCATTCAATTGTGAAGCGTGATCCGAGGTTTCCGGCACTGCAGCAAATGATTGTCGGGCTTGCGCCTCTTGTTGCAATGTTTCTTTAAATGAAGCCTCTTTGAATGAAGCTGTTTTGGTTGCTACAGGCGCGGCATCAACCAACGGATACTTCTCTGCGGCACTCATACCTTTCATTGGCTTTTGTACAGCGGCAGTGGCATGACGAGGAATGCCGGCATTAACAACGGTATTTTTACCTACTAAAAATTCTTTGGCTGACTCTTCCGCCTTACGCGCTGCAATCATGCGCAGGCGAGCTTTTTCAATATCATCGGCCAATTGCGCACCGGTTTTTCCAGCGTTAGGGTGAGCTGCCGCTATCTCGCTAATCACCGGCGCAACTTTGCGCGGTTGATTGCTATTCAATGCACGCGGGGAAATATCACCATCACTTAACAATGGCTCGCTCGCCGCAAAGGTGGATTCAGCAAACGGACGGTTTTGCAGCTGTTTAAGCTCGTAATCAGATCCCATGGTCGTCAGCAATTCCACACCTTCAGGGATGCGATTGCTAGAGAGAATAATTGCATCTGGCCCCAATTCCTGGCGAACCAATTCCAACGCACGACGCATATCAGCAGCTACGAAACGTTTGACTTGCATATCCAACTCCTGCCCTGGGTGGGCGACCGTATCAAATTAATTAATTCAGTTACTTTTTATCAGCGCCGACACTCGCATCGATACTGATTTGCTTGTTGTCCGGGATCTCGTTGTAAGCCAACACGCGCATATCAGGAACGCTGTGACGTACAAAGCGCGACATCATGGGTCTGAGTGACGCAGCAACCAACAACACCAACGGCTTACCAGACAACTCTTGCTTTTGCGCTGCGCTAATCAGTGATTGCTGCAAGCGGTCGGCAAGCCCGGGCTCAATAAACGCACTGTCATCAGCGCCAGCTTTTTGTGCCTGTTGAACGGTATTTAGCAACAACTGTTCCAAACTCGGTTCAAGCGTGATTACAGGCAGGTTTCGCTCGTTTCCAACGATGTTTTGGACGATTTGACGGCAGAGCGCAATCCTCGCCAAGGACGTTAAAGCGGCGGGATCTTGACTCTTTATCCCTGCCCCCGCCAAGGCTTCGGCGATGGAGCGGATATCGCGGATGGGTACTCGCTCGCGCAACAGGTTCTGCAGAACCTTTAACAGCACGTTGATGCTGATGGTATTCGGCACCAACTCTTCCACTAATTTGGGTGATGTCTTGGCGAGCATGTCTAACAACTTTTGGACATCCTCGTGACCGAGCAATTCAAACGTGTGTTGCTGCAAGATTTGGTTGAGATGAGTTGCTACCACCGTGCTTGGATCTACCACTGTGTAACCCAAAGTCTGGGCCTGCTCACGTTGGTTCGGGTTAATCCAGATCGCGTCCAAACCAAACGCCGGGTCTTTGGTTTTAATACCATCCAAAGTGCCGAATACTTGCCCCGGGTTAATGGCCAACTCGCGATCCGGATAGACATCCGCTTCGGCCATAGACACACCCATCAAACTCAAGCGATAACCGGTTGGGTTCAAATCCAGATTGTCGCGGATGTGAACGGAAGGAATCAGGAAGCCCATCTCTTGCGATAACTTCTTGCGGACACCTTTGATGCGACCAAGCAGCTCCCCACCCTGATTCTTATCCACCATTGGGATCAGGCGATAACCCACTTCTAAACCAATCACATCGACCGGTTGCACATCATCCCAACCTAATTCCGGTGATTCAGGTGCTCCCGGTGGAAGTGCTGGAGCTGAACGCTGTGGCGCAAGATTAGCCGCAGAACCGCCACCACCGCCCGGTGGAACATCACTTGCCACACGTGTGCCTGCTGGGATGAATGAGTTGTCTTCTACGACGGCAGGCTGCTGCTTGCGCCAGTAAATGTAGTAGGCAACACCCGCACACAATATACCGAGACCGAGGAACGCAATGTGCGGCATTCCTGGAACAGTACCCATAATAATCAACATGATAGCGGCGACTGCTAATGCTTTAGGCGAGGTAAACATCTGCCCAACAACCAGCTTACCCATGTCCTCGGAGCTGTTAACACGGGTCACCAAAATCGCTGCAGCAACGGACAATAACAAACCGGGAATCTGTGCAACCAGACCGTCACCAATGGTGAGGATGGTGTATTTTTCGAACGCATCACTGAATTCCAGATCGTGCTGCATCATTCCGATGGCAAGGCCACCAAAGATATTGATAAACATAATCATGATGCCCGCGACCGCATCGCCGCGCACAAACTTACTCGCACCGTCCATCGCACCGTAGAAGTCAGCCTCAGAGGCTACTTCCTGACGACGAGTACGTGCCTGATCCTGGTCGATAAGACCGGCGTTCAAGTCGGCATCAATCGCCATTTGTTTACCGGGCATCGCATCCAGGGTGAAACGCGCACTTACTTCAGCGATACGACCAGCACCTTTGGTAACCACCACAAAGTTGATGATCATCAAGATGATGAACACCACTATACCGACCGCCAGATTCCCGCCGATCACAACGTGACCAAAGGCCTCGATCACCTTACCTGCCGCATCACCACCGTTATGGCCTTCCAGTAACACGACACGGGTAGACGCCACGTTCAAACCAAGGCGCAACAAAGTCGCAATCAACAAAATCGTCGGGAAGGCGGCGAAGTCGAGCGGGCGCAAGGCGTAGACCGCCACCAATAACACCACCAGCGAAAGGGCGATGTTGAACGTAAAGAAGATGTCCAATAACAGCGGCGGCATTGGCAAAATAATCATTGCCAACAAGATCATTAATAGCAGTGGAATACCCAGATTCCCGCGCCACAACCCTTTAAGCGAGCTTAATGCCGCGCGGTTGTTAACGCTGTTGAACTGGTTGAATGTAGGTAGTGCCATAAGTACGGATTCTTGACGGTGGATGCCAGTTTTCCGGGGTATCGCAAGAAGCGTACCGATTTATTAATCGGTTCAATTGAAGGCTCAAAATAGATTATTGTTTGACCAGCAATAAAAATGCGCATAACCTATGCGCATGTTGTTTTAACGCATTACTGAGCATGAAATATGAATGGTATTTACGATCCAAGCGCGCCTAAAAAAGCCACAAACTTGAGTATTAACAGTGAGTTACTACGTAAAGCTAAAGAGTTTGATATCAATTTGTCGGCCACCTTGGAACAGGCACTGATTGAGAAAGTGAAGCAGCGTCAGCGCGAGCTTTGGCTTTCAGCGAACAAAAGTGCCATTGATGATTACAACAGCTACGCAGAACAAAATGGTCAGCTCAGCGACAGCTTGCGGAGTTTCTAATGAGCCAATTCCGCGTCTACAGAAACGCTAGTGCAAGCAGCGACCATATTCCTTACCTGCTTGATGTGCAGAACGAATTATTGGCAAGCCTTGAAACACGAATGGTGATTCCGCTTATCCGGGAATCCAGTTTTAAAGGTAGCGGCATCACAACCTTGACACCCAAAGTGGAAGTCAACGGAGAATCCCTATTCCTGCTAACACCGCAAATGGCAGGGATTAGCAGGCGGCTATTAGTCGAAGAGGTTCACGATTTGAGTGACTTCCGCTATGAAATCCTGGCGGCGATTAACTTGCTGGTCATCGGATTTTAGTTAGCAGCATTAATCCACTTTACCCGATGCGTTGTAGCGCATATCACGCGGCACATTGATGTTGCGTGGATAATTTGGCTTATCGCCCTTCCCTTTACGATAGTTGCGCAGTTGGAATACGTACGCCAACACCTGCGCCACAGCCATGTATAAGCCTGAAGGGATTTGTTGATCCACTTCTGTGGTGTAATAAATTGCCCGCGCCAATACCGGTGATTGGATAATTTCAATCTTGTGCGCGTTGGCGATTTCACGAATTTTTAACGCCGTATGGTCGCCGCCTTTTGCGAGCATAATCGGCGTATCCATTGTCTCCGGGTCATATTGCAAAGCGACAGAAAAGTGTTCCGGGTTAGTGATAATCACATCGGCCTGCGGCACATTGGACATCATGCGACGCTGCGCCATTTCCCGTTGCAATTGGCGGATACGCCCTTTCACTTCCGGCTTTCCATCGGTATCTTTGGCTTCGTCTTTTTGATCCTGTCGCGACATTTTTAACTTTTTGTTGTATTCGTAAATTTGCAGCGGCACATCTATCGCCGCAATGATGATTGTCGTCGCAGAAAGCGCAATAGTGGCAAAAATGGAGATTTCTAACGAATGGATAATCGCGTTGCCGATACTCTCATCGGTTAGCCGAAACATATCCTGCGCATAAATTTTTAGTAGCCAAATAGTAGCGCCAAGAATAATTAAAACCTTGCCGAGCGATTTCAACAATTCGATCAACGACTTCACCGAGAACATTCGCTTAAGACCCGCCAATGGGTCCATACGGCTCAATTTCGGCTCCATCGCCTTGGCGCTGACATTCCAACCGCCCAAGGCAATTGGACCGACAATGGATGCAATCAAGAGAATTGCCATTAAGGGTGCAATGCTAAAAAGACCATCGTAAATTGCGCTGGCTAGATGCGCGATCATTGCATTGGGATCGTAAATCGTAGTGCGGTTAAGGACAAAGTTTTCGCGCGTGAGGCCAATAATTTTGCTGCCCATAAATTCCGCAAAAAAATACAAACCTAACGCCGCCAGCATTAACACTGCTGTCGTTGTTAAATCGCGCGATCGGGGAATCTGGCCTTCTTCGCGCGCCTTCTCGATCTTTCGCGCACTGGCCTCTTCCGTCTTTTCCTGACTGCTGTCGCCTTCTTCAGACATAACTACACTCTAGGGAGTCAAAGCCAAGGTACGCAGCACACCTATGCCCTCTTCCATAATTTCAAAATAAATTGGCAGGAAGTTGGCGAAGGTAAACCACATGAGAATAAAACCGAAGATCAGGGTAATAGGGAAACCCACAGTAAATACGTTCATTTGCGGCGCGGACCGGCTCATGACACCGAAGGACATATTGACGATCATTAACGACGTGAAAAGCGGCAGCGTAATTAATAATGCAGCGCTAAATAACCAGGAACCGAGATCAACAATCGTCATAAAATGCGCCGTGTTCATCCCTGGGCCACCGATGGGAAAGGTGGTAAAACTGTCGATCATCAATTGCAGTACCACCAAGTGAGCATTGCTGCTTAAAAATAACAGGGTAGAAAGCAACAAATAAAATTGCGATAAAATCGTTACGCTCACACCACTGGATGGATCGTTCATCGCCGCAAATCCAAGCCCCATTTTCATCGCCATAAATTGACCGGCAAGAATGAAAACATGCATTACCACTTGCATGGCAAAACCCAGCGCAAGCCCAATCAATACTTCTTGAATGATCATCACAAATGCTTGTGCAGATAAAAATGAAACCGTGGGTGCAGCTGGCAACACCGGAGCAAGCATGATTGCAGTAAATAGCGTGAGAATAATACGGACACGAGCAGGAACAGTACGGGCGCCGATAATAGGCACAGCGAAATAAAAGGCTCCAATACGCAGTAATGGCCAAAGGTACTGACCAATAAATTGCATGAGCTGCTCTTCGCTGATGATAAGTTCTTGCATCGCAATCTACCCGATCAAGGTAGGTACAGCCGAGTAAAGGCGATCAAATAAATCCATAAATTTGGTTAGCAACCAAGGGCCAGCCATCATTAAGGTGATCAAGGTTACAATCAGACGCGGCAAAAAGCTGAGGGTTTGTTCGTTAATCTGGGTAGCCGCTTGAAACATACTCACGATCAACCCCACGATCAAACCCGGGCCGATAATAACCAGCAGCATTAAAATCACCAGAAAAAAAGCTTCTGCGAACAAATCCATTACGACTTCGGGTGTCATCATAGAAAAACCTCCGTCATATACCGTAACTGGCGGCGAGCGTACCCACAATCATTGCCCAACCATCGACCAGAACAAACAGCATAATCTTGAACGGCAGTGAAATAATCAGTGGCGACAACATCATCATACCCATTGCCATAAGCACACTGGATACAACGATATCAATAACGAGAAAAGGGATAAAAATAATAAAACCAATCTGAAACGCGGTTTTTAATTCGCTGATAATAAATGCGGGAACCAAAATGCTGAACGGTGTTTGTTCCGGCTGTGCGATTGGTGGATGCTTGGCGATACCTACAAACAATGCGATATCGGATTCGCGAGTCTGCGCCAACATAAAAGCATGAAAAGGTGCGGCTGTTTTTGCCAATGCTTCCTGCGCACCAATTTGTTGGTTGATGTAAGGCTGCAACGCATCTTCATTCACCTTATTAATCACGGGCTGCATGATAAACAGCGTTAAAAATAATGCGAGACCAATCAAGATCTGGTTTGACGGCGACTGCTGTAAACCTAGCGCCTGTCGCAAAATAGAAAACACGATAATGATGCGCGTGAATGACGTCATCATCATTAGCAACGCTGGCAAAAATGTCAGCGCCGTCATAATCGCAAGAATTTGCAGCGTTACCGTATATTCCTGAGTGCCGTCAGCATTGGTTTTTACAGTCAAGGCAGGCAGGCCTGGAATTGCAGGCAAAGCGCCGAGATTGGACGGTGCAGTTTGTGTTAGCGGTAAACTACCTGAATTGGGATCAGCCAAAGGCGCCGGTGTTGTCTGTGCAGAAACAAAACTCGCACAAAACAGCAGCACCATTACCATCAACGACTGTAAAACGATGCGTTGTTTAATCATCAAAAAGTTGATCATAATTATCCCTGCGACGCGGAACCGTTTTTGTCATTCGATGAAGGCCCTGACTGCTTCTGCTGCAAAATTGTCATTAATTTGCGGCTGAAATCGGATTGAGCTTCAGGTTTATTATCAATAACAATTGGCTCTGCAAATACATGGAGAGTATTAATATTGGTTGGTGTAATCCCTAGCAACAGCTGTTGACCACCGGCGTCAATCAGCACAATACGCTCACGTGTTCCAAGCGGCATTGACGATAGAATTTTAAGTTGGGAATTGCCCGAAAAAGCCCCACCACCAAACCGTTTAACAAATTGGGATAAGGCATAAATCAGCGCAATAATGGCGATCAATCCCAAAGCAACATTGACCAGATGTCCACCACTGCCAACTTTTGGCGGTGCCTTTGCAGCGTTTTGTTGCGCATCGGTCTTTTGATAAAACGGAGTAACTGTCTCGGCGGCTGATGATTGCAAGCTGGATGCTACTGAAGAAACTGCTTTATCTTGTTGCGCTGCCTGAGCTGATGAAACGTCTGTAGTTGCAGAAGATGTTTCGGCATAGGCAGAAGAAGTTGAAAATAAAATCGCGACCAACATCAACCACCGGCAGGCCACGAAAGCGCAAGAAACTTTTGATCGTAACAACATTCTTAAACGTTCCTAGCGCAGTTTTTTAATACGTTCTGCCGGGCTGATAACATCGGTCATGCGTATGCCGAATTTCTCATTCACCACAACTACTTCGCCGTGTGCGATCAAGGTGCCGTTAACCAGTACATCCAGCGGTTCACCGGCAAGGCGATCCAATTCAATTACCGAACCCTGATTAAGCTGCAGCAAATTGCGAATGGTAATAGACGTACGCCCTACTTCCATTGAAATTGAAACGGGAATATCCAGAATGACATCCAGATCAGGGCTGCCTGCGGGCTGCTTTAACACTTCATTTTTTAATTCATCAAAGGATACCGCGCTGGCAGCCATGGCCTCATCAACATCGGCCTGTTCTGCCATAGCAGCAGCCCAATCATCTGCCATCGAATCTTGATCAACGTCATCACTTGCCATTTTTTCCACCTGTATTTGTACTGTCTTTGGTGCCGTTTGCACCGCCAGATTTTCCATCGCCTTTTGTGCCAGTGATATTGTAGGCACTACTGCGATCAATAAATTCACGGATTTTTAAACTCAAAAATCCGTTGGTTTGCCCCAACTGTGTTCTAAACATTGGGACACCGTTTGCTGTTAATACATGATAATCAGGGAATTCGATGGGGATAATATCGCCTTCCTTTAAATCAACGATGTCACGCAGGGTAATGTCGCGGCGAACAATATCGCATTCCAAATCTACGCTCGCAGATAACACATCTTCACGCAGTGCTTTCTCCCAACGCTCATCATGTTCATCGCTATCACTTTGTAAACCGGCATCCAACACCTCACGGATGGGTTCAATCATCGAATAAGGAACAGTGATGTGCATTTCGCCACCACCGCCATCAAGTTCGATATGAAAAGTGCTAACCACTACCACTTCACTGGGGCTAACGATATTTGCAAGTGAGGGGTTTACTTCGGAATGGACGTACTCAAAATTAATGGGGAATACCGCTTTCCAGGCTTCGGTTAAATCGATAAACGCCTGGTTTAATACCATTTGCACAACGCGCAACTCGGTCGGGGTAAATTCGCGGCCTTCGATTTTTGCGTGGCGACCATCACCGCCAAAAAAATTATCTACTAACTTAAACACCAAACGTGCATCAAGAATAATCAGTGCTGTTCCACGCAACGGACGAAATTTCACCATATTCAAACTGGTGGGTACATAAAGCGTATGAACATATTCACCGAATTTTTGAATCTGTACGCCGCCGACAGAAACGTCAGCTGTTCTGCGCAATAAGTTAAACATACTGATGCGGGTATAACGCGCAAAACGCTCATTGATCATCTCCAGCGTGGGCATACGCCCACGCACAATCCGATCCTGACTGGTGAGATCATATGTTTTAACCGTACCGGGCTCTATGTCCGCTTCGGTATCTATGTCACCGTCATCGACGCCGTGGAGGAGCGCGTCGATTTCGTCTTGCGAGAGAAGATCTTGCACAGATGTTTCCTTATTGCATTACAAAATTGGTAAACAACACTTGTTCGACATTTGCAGAGGAAGTCTCTTCGCTTTTACCCGCAGCCCCCAGAGCCTCTTGTTCTTTTTTGACATAGTCACGGATTATTTGCAGCGCTTCTTCACGCAACTTGTCCTTACCTTCCGGAGTTTGCAGCTCCTCAAAATTTTTCCCGCTCAGCAACATAACCAAACCATTGCGAATGGCGGGCATGTGCAACTTCAATAAATTCTCAAGTAATGGGTCGCGATACATCAAGGTGATCGCCGCTTGCAGATAACGTTGGCGACCATTTACGTTGAAATTAATCGTAAAGTTGGGCTTCATTTCATAATAAATAGCGGGCGCAAGATCTTCTTTAGCATGCTCTTTCGTTTCTCCCGCTTTACCCGCCTCTGGTGCTGGTGATAACACCTTCAGCGCAACGACAGTACCGCCAACTGAAATAGCGATAAGCGCTACCGCGATACCAATCATTAGAAATAGCTTTTTCTTTTTGGGAGCAGCTTCAGCACTGCCTGCATCATTTTTTGCTTTTGGGGCTGCCGCCATGTCAAAACTCCGTCACTTTCAGAGGCTAAAAGGGTTTCAGCAATACCTATGCCAGTATCGCCCTTGAAAGCTTAGCAGCGGATGAGGGGTTTGCGAGGAAGAAGGAAGATAAATAGAAAAGAAATGCGATACAAAACAATGGCGTAGAGAAGCTGATCAACTTGGTCAGCTTCTCGCCAGCACTGAAAGGAAATTGGGCGCCTAAGCTCGCTTAAGCGTAATGATCGACCAGTCGCATGGAGATTGCTTGAGTCATTGCCACTGGCGCCAACTCTTCATCGTCTACATCGAGATTAGCCTGACCTTTGTTTGCCTCTCCCTGCTCTCGCTCCTGTTGCGCGAAAGATTTATCAGAGACATCCACATTGACCAGATTCAAACCTTGCTCCGAAAACATTTCGCGCAGACGGTTTAACTGCTGATCAAGAGCATCGCGCACCACTGGATGTGGACTGGTAAAGGTAATATTCGCCTGATCCTGATTAACACTGACTTTTACCTGCATAGGACCAAGCTCGGGCGGGTCTAACCGTATTTCAGCAGAGCTAACATTTTGCGCCGCAAGCCACAGCACCTTATCGCCAACAGCCTGGCTCCATTGCGGAGTACCCACAGTGACGGGAACACCCGTTTGCACGACAAACGCTCGCGCCGCTGGAGATTGGGCTTCAGTTAGACGGCCAAGCGATTCAACCAGGGCACCGACGGGAGATGCTTTTGCCAGTTCCGGAGCAGGTGTAGCCTTATCTAAATTGCTAGTCGTTAAGTTGGTTTCGGTTAATTTATTAAGCGCGGCCTTTGAATTTAGCAGCAGAAAATCCGGGTTTTCTCCTACGTCTATATCAACAGTCGCCTCGCCCTCTTCAGGAGTAACTGAAGCAGCTGCGGTATCCACTGACAAGTCATCAAGGCCGTTACCGATCAAGCCTTCGCTAATCAGCTGCACTGCCGGTGTTTGCGTGGTCGGTTGCGTCTTGGCAGACAATCCAGCAGCTATTTGCCCAAGTCCAATCTGCGCTTGAGCTGGCGCCACCAGTGGTGATAGCTCGACACTCTCATCTTCAGGCAGGTCGGACTGCGCCTGCGGCGAATTTCCCGCTAGCAAGCTCGCATCCTGCAACAATGGATCAACATTTGTCAGGTCAACAGACTCTTGATTTTCTTCATCCGAGACCTGCAAAGTGTTATCAGATAGTTCCACCAAATTGTCTAAATTTAATGGGGAATTAGTTATTTCACCGCTGAAATCAGAAAGCACCTCATCGTCCTCTTCAGAAAGAGGAATAGTTAAGTCCAAACTCTCAATTGGTGTGTCAGTTAGAGCTTGAGGTACGGCGCACTGAATTACCGTAGCATCTTCCGAGGATTCTCTGTCAGCATCATCAACGGGTTGCTTGTCTGCTTTTGCATTCCGCAATGGAGAAGCGCTTTTGACACCCGCATCAACAGCCTTACTATCCTCAGTAGACGATTTTTTCAACTCGTCTGTAGGAGACTCTTGCCGTGATACTTTTTGGCTAGCTGCTTTTGCTGCTGGGCGCGCAGTATCTGGACGTTCAGCAGGGGGCGCCTCTTTCCGGGCAACCGGCTTGCGGGCGGCAACTTCTGGCCTTGCCTGTTCGAGCGCTTGCTGGAACTTTTCTCCCGTTTCAGCACGGGTTTTTGCTGCGGTTGTTTTCGCTGCAGCAGTATTTGCGCCGGTTGCGCCCATTAAAGCGTTTAGGAGATTGCCATTATTCATCTGCTGTTCCTGCTATGACCCACGGCAAAGGATTGCCGCTCGATCAGCCAATGGTTAGGTTCAACAGGATAATTGCAAAGCAAGTGCCAAATTGGCTATTACGGAGGGATATCAATCCAAAAACAAAAAGCAGAACTGATAAAAAATTAGAAACTACAGGGAGCGCAGCAAGTTTTGAACCTGAGCAAATTCCCGCTCTATCGCGGAAAGATCAGCCACCAAGCCATCAAAGTTGTTCGCCAGTGCTTTTTTCTCCAAAGCGGAACATAAAGCAGACAGCTGCAGTGCGCCAATATTACTACTACTTCCCTTAAAGCTGTGAGCTGCACGACGTATTGCATCTGCATCTAAACTTTCGATAACCGTATGTAAAGTTCTGACCCGCTCGGTAGAATCCTGAACAAAGGTGTCGATCAATAACGCGAAATCATCCTCCATTACATCTTTAAGCGTTGTTAAGGTCTCGTAATCCAGATGTTCCATTGATTGGGATCTCATCACTGTTTAAAGATAATTACCGTCTACTCAGTCATCACTCACCCAGGAAAAGGCGACTTCCACGATATTACCGCAACCGAGATAGGTTACGGTACCACAAAGCTTTTCTACCAGTGCGATGCCGCGCCCACTATAACCGAAAGAAGAAAGATTATCGGTCGACCGGGATTGATGATCAAAACCATTACCGCTATCTTCGATTCGAACCTTCAATAAACCGCCATTCTCATTGGTCTTATGGGCGATATAAATACGCACAAACCCTTCGCTCACTTCATTGATACGCTGTTCGCGCAGCACGTAATACTCCGAAAAACCATCCGGTGTTCGCTTGAGTTCCGAGTCCAACTTTAAAACGCCGTGCTCCAATGCATTGGTATAAAGTTCGGCAAGAATAGTGTAAAGCGTACTGCTGAACGCGCGCAGGCTGGGCACTTCCATCAGTACATTCAACAACATAGGAAGAGGATCAAATACTTTGAAGCTGGTGGGTTTTACTTCAAAACTCATTGTCCATTCGATTTCAGAGTTGCCAAAACGATCGCTGGCCTCTTTGGAAAAGCTATTTACTTTGGCTGGTTCATCCATGCGGATTTCCAACAAGGACAAGTCATCATCCTTCTCTCCATTGCCAACGAATTGTTGTACTCCCTCAATGATGTCATTAAATAAACGTTCAGGATTGCGGTTGCGACTAAAGACTTGCTGCAACCGCTCTTCACCAAACATTTCACCTTCGGAATTGCGCGCTTCGTGAATACCGTCCGACCACACAAAAATCCGATCATTTTCTTCAAGATCAAAATATTCGCAGTTGTCTTTAAACGCGCGATTGGATAAGACACCAAGAGGCAAATGTGTGGATTTAACCGCAGTAACTTTGCCGCTTCTGTTATGGTAGACAAAACAATCCGGCAAACCGCCATTCCAGATTTTTAATTTCTTCTTACGGAAATTAATATCCATCATGGTGGCGCAACAAAAAATTCCCACGGGCAAAATATTTTTCAGCTTGCCATTAATTTCACGCAGGATATCAGTCATCGAAAAACCTTTTGGCACCATGCCATAAAAGGTCGACGCAAGTGGCATAGCGCCAATTGCAGCAGGCAAACCATGCCCGGTGAAATCACCTAGCAATACCATCATGCTACCGTTCGGCCGCATTGCAGCAACCAGCACATCACCATTAAATACAGCTAGCGACGATAAAAAATACCGGACATTACTCGCATTCAGGCAACCGCTGTGCGCCACATTATCAAATACATGTTTTGCGACAGTCTGCTCTTGCAGCAAGCGATTGTTGTACTGCACGATTTGGTTACGCTGCGTAACCATAGTACTGTGCAATTCACGCATACGGTTAAACGATTTAATTTTTGCCTGGAGGATAATGCGATTGTAAGGCTTTGAAAGAAAATCATCGCCGCCCGCATCCAGACACTGAACCAAAGATTCGGTATCAGAGAGCGACGTCAGAAAAATAATAGGAACCAACTCATCGCCCGCCAGTTCTTTAATCTGGCGCGCCGCGCCGAAACCATCAAGTTCCGGCATAAGGGCATCAAGTAAAACGATGTCGGGACGTTCAGAGGAGTAGACTTGAATCGCTTCAAGTCCGTTGCAAGCAGAAACTACGTGATGGCCTTCTTTGCGTACGATGCTTTCGAGTATAAGCCTATCGGAGTCCGTATCATCAGCGACCAAAATTTTTAAACGACGTACATCATTCATAAATTCGCTTCCATACATCCCTCAACACGCACCGAACTGGCCTTTCACCTATTGGATATCAAATAACTGCTCAAAATTGGAAATGAGTAAAATCTTTTTAACATCAGGGGCACAATTCACAATCTGGATACTGGACTGCTCACCACCTGCGTAGTCGCGCAGCAATAAGAGCATGCCCAACGCCGAACTATCCAGATACGAAGTACCCTGTAAATCCACCCGATAATGTGTCGGGGTCTGGGCCAGTTTTTCATAAGCCCCGCGAAACTCCTGATGGGAACTGAAATCGAAGCGGCCCTGTATATAAATAGTGACTTGATTGCCATCAGGGGATACTGTTGACGTGATCGCCATGTCTTACCTCATCAAAAAACTTCTGAACATTCCT
>NZ_JBCECX010000034.1:0-50641 GCF_039207905.1 Cellvibrio sp. | reverse complement strand
TCAATGGCCATGTCCTGCGGGCAATATTGCTCGATGATTTGGGTGAGTGAATCAAAAATAACCTTGAGACGCGCGGGCAGCTCATCCGCATCTTTCATGCGGATCACACCGCTGGTGACGTATTCGTATTTGCTGCCGACTACATTAATAATGCCAAAGCCGGTTTTGCGGGAGCCGGGGTCAATACCGAGGATAAGTGCCATAAGTTGTATCTATATACAGTAGTTATGGCGCAGTGTTGCATGATGGAAGGCGGCAGGCAAGCACCTGATGATCACCCATCAGATGCTTGATAAAACAATTAACCCAACTGCTCCATAATCTCTTCCGATATATCGGCATTGGTATAGACGTTCTGCACATCGTCCAAATCTTCGAGGGCATCAATTAACGCGAGAATTTTTTCGGCAGATTCTTTATCAAGACTAACAGTCAGCGACGGGATTTGGGTGATCTCGGATTCGGATTCGGTTAATCCAGCACTGGCTAGTGCATCTTTTACGCGAAAGAAATCTTCGAACGCGGTCATCACATCAAACGAACCGTCTTCATTGCTGACAACATCATCAGCACCTGCCTCGAGCGCAGCTTCCATCAAAGCATCTTCATTGATGCCAGATGCAAAACTGATTTGTCCTTTGCGCGCAAACAAATAAGAAACCGAGCCGCTAGTACCGAGATTGCCGCCTTTTTTATCAAACGCATGGCGCACATCGCCAGCGGTGCGGTTGCGGTTATCGGTCATACATTCAACAATAAACGCTACGCCGTTTACGCCGTAACCTTCATAGGTCAGTTCTTCGTACGCATCGGATTCCGACGTACCTGCACCGCGGGCAATCGCTCTTTCTACTACGTCTTTTTTAAGATTGTTGAGATAGGCTTTTTCAACTGCCGCACGCAGACGCGGGTTATCTGCAGGATTGGGGCCGCCTTTCGCAGCAACGGTAAGTTCACGAATAATTTTAGTGAAGACTTTAGTTCGCTTGGCATCCTGACGCGCCTTGCGATGTCTCATATTTGCCCATTTGGAATGTCCGGCCATTTAACTACTCCAACTGATTTTCCAACTTCTGAATTTCTGAAACAAAAAAGGTGGGCAAAAGCCCACCTTTTTAACCCCCTCATCTTTTGAAGGGGAGGGTCGGGGTGGGGTCTTACATGCCGTATTCAGGTGTATCTTCTGCGGCAACGGCTTTTTCTTTCTTGCGCAGACGGATGTGCAAATCGCGCAATTGCAATTCGTCCACAGTGCCCGGAGCGTCGGTCATTACACAAGCAGCGCTTTGGGTTTTCGGGAAGGCGATTACGTCGCGGATTGAGCTTGCGCCCACCATCAACATAATCAAACGATCCAAACCGAACGCCAAACCGCCGTGTGGTGGTGCGCCATACGCAAGTGCGTCGAGTAGGAAGCCAAACTTCTCGCGCTGTTCTTCTGGAGAAATACCGAGGATTTTAAATACCGCTTGTTGCATGGTTGATGAGTGGATACGAACCGAACCACCGCCCAATTCAGTACCGTTCAATACCAAATCGTAGGCGCGTGACAATGCAGCACCCGGGCTGGCAACCAGCTCGTCCGGTGTGCAACTTGGTGAAGTGAATGGGTGATGGATTGAAGTCCAGCCACCTTTGTCATCTTCTTCAAACATCGGGAAATCAACAACCCACAGTGGTGCCCATTGGGTGGTGTACAACTCAAGGTCTGCACCCAGTTTGCAGCGCAGTGCACCTAAAGCTTCGGTTACCACTTTGTGCTTATCAGCGCCGAAGAAAATCAGGTCGCCGTTTTCTGCACCAACACGCTCAAGGATTGCCGCGCGCACTGGCACTGGCAGGTTTTTAACAATCGGGGATTGCAAACCTTCTTCCAGATCAGACTTGTCGTTAACTTTGATATACGCCAAACCTTTAGCGCCGTAGATACCAACAAACTTGGTGTAGTCGTCGATTTGTTTACGGGTCAACTTCTCGTTACCGCCAGGTACTTTCAATGCGGTAACACGGGATTTTGGATCGTTCGCTGGACCAGCGAATACTTTGAAATCCACTTCGGTAACCAGGTCTTTGATATCAACCAATTCCAGCGGGATACGCATGTCCGGCTTGTCTGAACCGTATTTGGCAATCGCTTCCGAGAACGGCATGTGATTGATCGCCGCAAACTCTACGCCGAGCAAATCTTTGAACAATTCGCGGAACATACCTTCGGTAATTTCCATGATTTGTTCTTGCGACATGAATGAGGTTTCGATGTCGATCTGGGTAAATTCCGGCTGACGGTCAGCACGCAAGTCTTCGTCGCGGAAGCACTTGGCGATTTGGTAGTAACGGTCGTAACCGGCCACCATCAACAATTGCTTAAACAATTGCGGAGACTGTGGCAATGCAAAGAATTTACCGTCATGGGTACGCGATGGAACCAGATAATCGCGCGCGCCTTCTGGAGTCGCACGAGTCAGGATTGGAGTTTCAACATCGAGGAAGCCGTTGCGATCCAGATAGTTGCGGATAACGCTGGTCACTTTGCTGCGGAAACGCAGGTTTTTCTGCATTTCGGTGCGGCGCAAATCGAGGAAGCGATACTTCAAACGGGTCTCTTCGCCCACGTTCGAGTAAGAATCCAATGGGAACGGCATGGTTTCCGCTTCGTTCAGGATAGTCAGCGCAGTGCCGTACACTTCGATCTCACCGGTCGACATATTCGGGTTAACGGTTGATGGTGCACGCGCACGCACTTTACCGGTTAACTGCAATACGTATTCGCCGCGCACTTTGTCCGCCAAGGCAAAATTCTCTTTTGCATCCGGATCGAACACCACTTGCACAATACCTTCGCGGTCGCGCAGGTCGATAAAGATCACACCACCGTGATCACGACGACGATCCACCCATCCGCAGAGGGTAACTTCTTGATCGATAAACGAGGCATTTAAAGCGCCACAGTATTGGCTGCGCATAGGTAGTTCCTAGTATTTTTAGAAAGTATTGATCAACAATGAATTTGCTTAACGCGGTGATAACTTAGCTGGCAGATGAACTGCCCGACGAATCACCGGCGATGTTCTTTTTCTTGCCCGATTTAAAATCGGTCTCATACCAGCCACCGCCCGACAAACGGAACCCGGCCGCTGAAATTTGTTTTTTGAGGCTTGCCTTGCCGCATGCAGGGCAATCAACCAGCGGGGCATCGCTCAGTTTTTGCAACGCCTCCAAACTGTGGCTGCAAGCTTCACATTGGTATTCATAAATAGGCATCGCCATTACCCCGATTACAACAAGATAGTTACAACAATTGGACTAAACAGGATACCAAGACCCTAAAAGGGTCGCGATTGTAACGTAAATCCCCAGCGGCGAGAACCGCGCCGTACAAGAACAAAGCGATATTCGCGCCACAGGATCGGGGTTTAAACCTTTGGGATTAAGGAATACGGGAGTGGCGCATACGTGCCTGGACGCGGGAGGCGTGTTTGACCACCCAGGCCGGCATGGCTTTTTCATACTTGCGCGGATTGGGCAGCATAACGGCCATACGCGCCGCCGCTGATGGGCCTATCTGTGCAGCCGGGACTTTATAGTAATGGCGCGCGGCGGCTTCCGCCCCGAATACGCCATTGCCCCACTCCACCACATTCAAATACACCTCCAGAATCCGGCGTTTATCCCACACTAGCTCGATCATCATGGCAACTATGGCTTCCTCGACTTTGCGTACATAAGAGCGCGAGGGCGATAAAAACAGGTTTTTAGCGAGCTGCTGGGTGATTGATGAACCCCCGGCAACCGATTTACCCCGACGCTGATTTTTCTCCAGCGCCTTTTGGATGCCGCGCAAATCAAAACCATGATGCTCCATAAAGCGATCATCTTCCGCCGCAACCACGGCGCGCTTCAAATGCGATGAAATTTGGGGATAATCGACCCACTGGTGCTTTAACTCTGCTTTTGGGTTTTTCTCGCGCAGCTCATCCAGCCGGATCGACATAAAGCTGGTTTCGCCGGGATTCACCCACTTCCACAGCAACACATGGCCAAACAACCACAGCTGATATGCCAGTAACAGCAGCAATAGCCACTTTGCTATTCGCCAAGAGAGTCGCCATGAAATGCGCCAGAACTTTCTCATCGTCCGCTACTGCATCTGCTCCTGTTGTTGCACGCGCTGCTTCATCGCCTCAGCTGCTGCTCGAGCCTTGTCCAATGCGGACTCAGAACCTGATTGTTCGTTGGCAACTGCGGTCGCAGTTGATTTTTTGACCTTATCATCAGGCTCGGAGATAGCGTTTTGTATTTTTACTTCGACTTGTTCGGCACCCGCTGCCGTTGGCTTATCACCAAAGTGAACCTGACCATTGGCATCAGTCCATTTATATACCTTGGTAGGTGCAGCTGGTTCGGAACCGGAGTATTTATCTGCAATCCCTTTAACAGCCTGCTTGGCATCGGTTGCCAATTGATCTGGCGACACACTATCGCGCAGCCCTGCGAACCAATCGCCACCAAATTGATCGCGCATATCCCGCAACGGCATATTGCCGGTTTTAAGGTAGATCAAATAATTGCCAATCCCGAAAACCAACAACACCACAACCAGCGATTTAAATAGTAAACGTCCCATAGCAGTCCTTATTTATTATCGATTTCCAAACACTCAGCGAAGCTCAACTCCGATAGTGTTTCCCTCATAGATTAGCGGTAAAAATTGCAGTGCTTGCGCACAAACCGGGCTGCGTGAGCGCCCCGTGGTTAAATCAAATTCAATGCCATGCAGCGGGCAACGCAATGCGTTATTACTCAGACTGGCGTGAGTCAGAGGCGCGCTGGCATGCGGGCATTGATTTTTTATCAACAGGGTTTTGCCATTTTCTTGCAGCAGGAGCAAATCCTGCCCCGCCAGTTTAATCGGCTTGCGATAACCATCGAATAACAGGTGTAACTTTTCCAGCGCAACAAAAGGCATATCACTACCCACCGCAATAGAGCCACAAAAACAGCTCAGCTAAACGACGATCAAGCCAAAATCGCCCCATTCTGGCGATTTATCCAGCAAGACGCTAGCGCCAAAGCGGTATACGACAAATTCTGGCCACAAATGCCGAGCAACCAGATAGAATGGCGGCATTCCAATAGCAACAATGTTGGGTGTTTTTGCACCTTGGTATTCGGCCTGTTCTTGCACTTTTTTGTGGCAGCCTTGTTATGACCGACCCAGTCTATCTGGAGCGTTTAAAGCAGTTATCGACGCGCCTGGTATCCTTACAAAAACCGATTCGGATTCTCGACGCCGTTAAATGGCCTGCTGGTATTGAGCAGCGCTTTCGCGAACAACAAGGTAAAGAATTACCTGCACTGGATGCCGATTTTTATCAGCGCCAAAAATTGGCGTTTGATCCGGAAACCGTTAACCAATTATTAAAAGAATTAAAAAGCGATGTGCGCCGTCAGCTCGGGCGCGATGATGCGTTAGGCAAAATCCTGCAAGCAACCATTGATCAATACCAAATCGTTATTGAATTGTTGCGCGCACGCGGCACTCAGCAGTTCGGTCATTTCAGTCGCCAACTTTACGGTTCCGCCAGCGACAACTTACGCGGTGATCGTAAAACCTTGCGGCAGATGGGCGAGCAGCTTTGCCACATTTTTTCGTTACCGGCCGTAGAGCATTTGAATCGCCCCTACCCTAACGACATCAGTTCCGAAGAAGCAGTAAAAGTATTGCGCGAGCGCATGACGAATTATTTCGGCGCGGGCGAAGTGCGGGTGCAGATCAGCGACGATATTGTTTCCGATGCTTCAGCCGGTGGCGATTGCATCAAAGTGAATCGTCGCGCGTCTTTTTCTGAATTGGATTTGCAAGTATTGGAGGTGCACGAGGGTTGGGTGCACATAGGCACAACATTGAATGGCCGCGAGCAACCTTGGGCAACCTGGTTGAGCGTGGGATCACCGCGCATCACCGCAATTCAGGAAGGAATGGCGGTGTTGATGGAAACCTTGACCTTCAGTTCATTTCCACAGCGCGCGCGCCGAATTAGTGACCGCGTAGTCGCCGTGGATTTAGCCGAACAAGGCGCAGATTTTTGCCAAGTCTATCGCCACTTTTTAGAGCGCGGAGTGAGTGAGCACGATAGCTATCGTGTTACCCAGCGTGTATTTCGCGGCGGCACCCTTACCGGTGGCTCCGTGTTTACCAAAGATATTTCTTATGTAAAAGGATTTGTTGAAAATGTGAATTTTATTCGCAGCGCAATTCAATCAGGTGTGCCGGAAATTATTCCCATGCTATTTGTGGGCAAGGTGACACTCGATGATTTGCCATTGCTTTATGAGCGCTATTTGGAAGGTGTTATTGCTGCACCTAAATATTTACCGCCCATGTTTAAAAATTTGAATGGATTGTATGTGTGGTTTGGTTTTTCAAGTGGGATATCGCTGATGAATATCGCGCGGGTGCAAGAGCACTTCAGCAAGTTATTCAACAAACTGCCCACACCGGCCTACTTGCCGTCAAACCCCGATGCCGAAATAGACTGAGTTAGATAGTAAATTATGACGTATTACAAAGTTGTTCTCTCAGGCGAGAATATTTTTTTTGAAAACTCCAGTGATGCTCCAGACCCCGTCATTGGTTTTATTAGTTGCAAACTAATCAATACCGACACGGAAGAACTCGCCATCGCCACAGCTAAACGGGATTTGCTCGTGCACTGGAATCACAGCTTTAATTCCGACCGCAAATTGGGTATGCCCAAATTAGCGGTGGAACACATTGCTGAAGTGCGCGGTTGGTTTAAACCAAAAAGCAAACACGACTACTATTGGTTTACCGATGAAGAGCACAAACAAGCGCAAATTGAAGAATTGACACAACCACCGCGCCAATGGTTTTGGCGCAGTGCAGGCAAGAAAACCAAATCATCTACAGAAGAGTAAGAAAATCAGGAAGGAAAACGCGATGCAGCCCTGACAATCGCTAGGGCATCAATCAGGCAGTTGCTGCAACTGCCTGCGCAGGATCAATCAAATTCAAAAGAATAGTGCGCAGACCGGTGGACGTAATTTCTTCACTGCGCGCCGACAAAGGGGAATTTCCCACCCACTCAAAACGCCAGCGAAACAACTGGGTAGCATCGCCAGCTTCACGCACCTCAATCAATTCAAAACGACGGGCATCCAGATCAAATTTTTCGCGCAGCTGGAATGCAAATGGCTCTGCATTTTTGCCGACAAAACTGGAGGCTTGCTGGGTAGGTGCGGCGACAAACACGTAATCGCGCCCCTGGTACTGCAGATGGCAAACACCGAGACGGACACCCTGTCCGAGACGATTGCTTAAAGAAGTATCCACGAATAAAGGATTCATCAACATAAAGGTTCCGCTGCGCTTTTTATAGTGAATCTATGCATGTTGCTGCATTGATTCACAGGTTGATTATTCGCCACCCGGTTCCGTAAAAAGTCCCTCTGCTGCGGCGAGGCGGCAGTCTACGCACAATTTATGACAGTTCAAGTAAAAATCTGCCAATGACACCTTCTCGCCAACATCAGGAATTACTTTGTTACTTTATTGCCAAGTACTGGAAACAGGAGTGACAAACCTACCCTCTTTGGTTTGTGTCAGCACCAAGGCAATCTGGTAAAGTTAAAGCTAAGGCTGCGCGCTTCCTGAATAGTTCCTTAATATTTGTCGTCTCAACCGATTTATTTTTTGAACACTTTTTAGCCTACCAAAACCTGTTAGCTCACCAAAACTATATATAAAAGCTCGTAAAGGAATAGCTATGAATTTCAATCACCTGCGTATTGCGTTGCTAACTTGTATCGGCCTCACCACCGCTTCCGGCTGTACTTATATCTCCCAAGGTGTGCTCGTTGATAGCGACCGCCACGCACAAGTTGCCGCTGCAGATAGTTTCGGCGATAGCGCTGAGCGCGTGGTGTATCCAGATCAAAACTGGAGCGGCGCCGATAGCTTGTGGTTTTACAACGTTAGCCAGGGTTCAAATCTGATTCCCTACCAGCTGTTCCTGCATTTGGAGATGCCGGACAGCGAGTTGTTGTTTCGCAGTGATAGCAATATGAATCACCTGCGTTACCTGCCCCAACGCGCGTCTGTTTCCAATCCCGATGGTTTACCCGTTGGCTGGGTAAGGGATAAACACGCTGGCAAAGAGTTCGTTGGTTTTACCTGCGCGGCCTGTCACACCAGCCAGATTAATTATCAAGGTGTTGGAATTCGTATCGATGGCGGCGCGGCGCTGGCCGATATGGAACAAATGCTAAACAGCTTATCGGCATCGTTAAATGCGAGCCTGATAAACCCTGAAAAGTTTGATCGCTTGGCTAAAAAGGTATTAGAGAAAAAATATCCTGCTGATAAAGAGATATTCCGGGCAGAGCTCGCAGACACAGCAAAACAAATCGCCACTTACAATCAGATTAACGAACCGCGCCACGGCGACCAATCCGTTGCTTACGGTTATGCGCGGCTCGATGCATTTGGCCGCATCTACAATCGCATACTCGCGCACCTCACCCCCAAAGAGGACAACTTCAATCCCGCCAATGCGCCGGTGAGTTATCCCTATTTATGGGATACACCGCAACACGATTTTGTGCAGTGGAATGGTGTGGGTGACAACGAATTGGCGGGGCCGCTCGGGCGCAACACCGGCGAAGCGCTGGGCGTATTTGCGCAATTTAATTTGGACAAACAACGGGGCGATCTCGGCTATCGCTCGTCAGTCATAGTACGCAACCTGACCCGGATCGAACGCCATCTGGAAAGCCTCTGGTCACCCAGTTGGGAGGAATTGGCCAAACAAAAAATATTGCCGCCGGTTGATCCCGTACTGGCTGCAAAAGGACAGCAAGTGTTTGTTGAGTACCAGTGCCATACCTGTCATGAAGCGATTGATCGCACCGATTCCAAACGCCGCATCACCGCGCAATTCTCCAGCCTGCAAACCATTGGCACAGATCCGTTTATGGCGATGAATGCGCTCAAGTACACAGGCAAAAATGGTTATTTTGCAGGGCAAAGAATTGATCCACTAAAACTCAACTCGCCGCTCTTTCAAGAGACCGGCCCGGTATTACCGGCATTGAGCCTCGCGGTCGCAGGTGTGATAGTGCAGCCGGATCACGACAAAAGTGCAATCCGCCGCTGGACTGAAAATACTTACGACGTATCCACATCGATTTCCGACAATCCGATCCAGAGGACGGAGCGCAATCTGGACTTTGAAGTCGTCAACAAGAACAACCCAGCCACGCTGGTTGCTTATAAAGCACGTCCGCTCAATGGTATTTGGGCTACCGCTCCTTACTTGCATAACGGCTCGGTGCCGAGCCTCTATGAACTCTTTATGCCGAGCTGCAGTGACGAGGAAATCGCGAGCGGAAAGGTCTGCCGCCCGAACCGCTTTATCGTTGGTGGACGCGAACTGGACCCGGTCAAAGTCGGTTTTGTGCAGCGGGACCCAACTGAGTATCCAGGGCTATTTGTGTTCGACGCGCGCCTGCCCAGCAATTCCAATAAAGGCCATGAATATGCCGCTGGCGTGACTCCCGTCTTTGTATTGGATGCCCGTGGTCGCCCGGTAAAAGATGCAGAAGGAAAACCGCAGATGCGCACACTCACCCCAATCACTGCCGAGCAACGCCTAGCGCTAGTGGAATACTTAAAAACACTGTAATCCGCGACTGCCAATCGCCCTCATCCACAACCAAACCGGATGGGGGCGATACAGTACCAAGCGCCAGGTTTCACAATTGCTCACAACTTACTGCTTATATTTACACTAAATTGTCCCTTTCATCTGGCGCCACTGAACCAATCCAACGTTTTGGCGGTCTTTAGGCCACCTCGCTGTGCGTGAGGAAAACGCACTTGAACCCTAATATTGCAGGCGATTGATTGACACCAAGCGCCGCGACACACAGAATCACCGACCAGTTTTAAACCTCAGGAACCTGCTGAATGAATATTGATCGTTTCTCACCGCTGTTGAAGCGCACCACCCTGCTCCTGTCGCTCTTGGGGGGGATAACTTTATTAACCGCCTGTGGCGGTGGTAGCGACAAAAAATCCTCGGCAAGTTCGTCCTCGGTTAGTTCATCTTTACGCAGCAGCTTCGCCGCCGCGTCTGTGCCTGCTAATGGCTCAGGTGTCTGGCCGAGCGTAAAAGTGGAAGCACAAAATCCCAAGGTGCTCACCTTCCAATGGAGCGCAGTTGACGGCGCAACCCACTACAAATTATTCAAACACGACGCTGCGACCGGCGGAGTGGTTCAAGTGGGCGACGACCTGACCACCACCACAGCAACGGATGAAATAGGCGTTCACGTTCACGACTGGGTGAACAATTACTATTATGTAGACGCTTGTAATAATGGCGGATGCCAGCGCTCAAGCCTGACATTCACTGCTACTGAGATGATCAAAGCGATTGGTTACGTAAAAGCATCCAATACCGAAGCGAATGATTTCTTCGGCTGGAGCATTGCACTGTCTAGCGATGGCAAAACTCTCGCAGTAGGTGCACCGGCAGAAGACAGCAATGCTGTTGGCGCTAACGGCGATCAAACCAACAATGAAAGCACTAACTCCGGTGCGGTGTATATCTTCGTAAAAAATAATGGCGTATGGGTTCAGCAAGCTTATTTGAAAGCATCCAACACCGAACAGCTGAACTTAAACCCATACCGTATGCTTGTTAACGACCGTTTTGGTTATAGAGTTTCGCTGTCAGATGACGGTAATACTTTGGCGGTATCAGCGCTACTGGAAGACAGCCCGTCATTCGGTATCAACTGTAATCAGAACAACTACGAAACAACGAGCCGTATTAGCGTTAGCTCCAACTCATCTGCATCTTCAGATCCATCCGGTGACTTTATTGCTGCACAAGATTTTAATGTAGGAGCAGTTTATATATTTAGCCGCGAGGGTAGCGATTGGACGCAAGATGCTTATGTAAAACCCTACTACGCAGTGAACCACGCCTTTAACAGTACTGGCACCGTGGAATTACGCTTCGGCGAAACACTTGCCCTCTCTGGCGATGGCAAAACCCTTGCGGTAGGTACAACCAGTGATTTCATCGCCAGAAGCGGTGTATTCAATCTGGTTCATAATTCAGCCAGCAGTAATTCGTCTGCGAGAGAGTGTTTGGAGTTTTACCCATCAAGCCCGTCATCAGCTAGCAGCTCTTCAACGTCGACCAGCAGCTCCTCATCGTCAAAAAGTTCTGCATCGTCCACCAGTAGTTACAACGGCGGCTCAGGTTCAGGCGCCGTTTATATTTATCGATTGGAAGCGGATGGATGGAAAGAAGATACACACGTAAAAGCATCGAATGCACAATCAGGCGACGCATTTGGAGCCAGTGTTGCCCTGTCAACTGACGGTAAGACCCTTGCTGTTGGTGCTATTGGTGAAGACAGCCAAGCCAAAGGGGTTAATGGCAATCAGGCAGACAACTCTTGTTTCTATCAGAACAGAGACTTGCTCTACATTATGGATCTCGGCTGTGAAGACGCTACTTACGGAACCTACGGTATCAACAATGGCGCCGCTTATGTATTTACTCGCGGCGAGATTGATTGGGTTCAAGAAGCTTATCTGAAGCCAGCATCCACCTTCTTCTCTACACTATTCGGTTCAAGTGTTGATCTATCCGGTGATGGCAATACCTTGGCAATTGGCGCCAAGGGCGATGCTGGTGGCACACTTAACACTGATGACCCCAAAAAGATCGACAGAGACCAGGTGCAAGAAATTGCCAAATCAGTAGGTAATGGATCAACTTATGTATTCAGCCGCACCGGCTCAACCTGGGCTCAACAAGCCTACCTGAGACCATCCACCATTACTTCCGGTGGTGAGTTTGGCGGTGATGTGGCCCTGTCGTTGGATGGCAATACTCTGGCGGTCGGCTCCTTCCGTGAAGCAAGCAATGCCAAAGGTATTAACGGTGATCAAGGCGATACCAGCCTTGAGCGTGCAGGTGCCGTGTTTGTATTCAAACGCGATAACGCCGGGTGGAGCCAACAAAGTTACGTTAAGGCCAGCAATACTGATTCTGACGATCGCTTCGGCTTGAACGTTGCGATTTCCGGTGATGGCAAAACCATGGCAGTTGGAGCGCACCGCGAATCGGGCCGTGGCTATGCAGCTGCATCCAGTGGTGCCAGCACTAGCTCGGTAAGCAGCAGCGGTGTCTTGGATCAAAACGATAACTCGGCTACCGCAGCGGGTGCCGTCTACCTCTTCTAAGTGGTAGCTGGCTAAAAAAACGGGATGCAATTGCATCCCGTTTTTTTTGACCTATTATTTTTCAAACAGCGCTTGTATTGGATATTTTATTGCCAGATTAATCGATAGCCGTCTTCATCCTCAGCAGCCACATAATCAGCACACACCAATAAATCACCCACCGCTACCAAATTTGCTCCACTGAAAACCAGCGGCACCTTATCGCGCAACCAAGGCTCGAGTGCGTACTCTTGCAACAGCTTTTTTAACGTTTGCGAGTGCGCACGACCTGCAGGCCTGCAGCGTTCGCCTCCTTCGCGATAACGAATTTGCACATCAGGTAAATTGATTTTTAAACGCGGTTTACTATCCACATCCAGCAATTTAAATTGCAGCGTCATCTCCGGTAACCGCAGCGGTAGCGCATACAAACGTTTCTGATAAACCCGTAACGATACATCGCCCCAGTTCACTTGCGCCTGCGCATCCTCACGCCCGTGCAATAATTGTTGTTCGATCTGCTGCCAGTGCAATTGTTCAGGAGTGGAGTGATTCAACAACCGCAACCAGTAACGCAGCAGATTTTGTTGGCGCACTGCGGACAAGCTGGAAAAAATATCCAGATCAATACTTTGCCCAACCCGCTCGATTATCGGTGCTACGCGCAATAAATCCTCGTGGGCGATCTCCTCCACCAATGACTCCTGCTGCGCACAAAGTTCGGCAGTTTGTTGCCACTTATGCCGAAATTTCGGCCAGCGGTTTTGTAATAGTGGCATCACCTGATTGCGCAAAAAATTGCGGTCGTAGTCATCATCAAGATTACTTTCATCATCGACCCACACCAGCCGATGGGCATGAGCGTAGGCTTCCAACTGCTCGCGGGTAAAATGTAACAATGGCCGCACTAAAGACCCGGCACCTAACGCGCGCATTGCCGCCATGGCCCCCAAACCGCGCGGCCCGGTACCGCGCATTAAACGCAGCAATAATGTCTCCGCTTGATCATTAGCATGATGCGCAGTAAACAATACATCATGCGGTGCGATATTTTTTTCAAACACCTTGTAGCGTGCAGCGCGAGCCGCATCTTCAATTCCCTTGCCCGTATTTTCCACACGCACTTTTTCCGCATGGAATGGAATTGCATAACGCGCGCAAAAATCGGCGCACTGCGCTTGCCATGCATCCGCGTTAGGTGAAATTTGGTGATTGATATGCAACGCGCGCAAATGCACGGGTAAATGCAATTGCGCCAGCGCGTGCAGCAGCACGGTTGAATCCAAACCACCGCTAAAACCCACCCACCAGATTGCGCCTGATGCTGGAATCGGTGGCAGATAAATGCGTAGTTGTTCTGAGGAAAAAGCCATAACAACAGCTACCATAAGTAAATCCGGTTGATGGATGCATTAAAGCCGAAACCTGAACAAATAAAAACCCTGCCTTGCCCTTGCTTCATAATGAGAGGCAAAATACCTCATTCTTTGTATTTCTATTTGATTATCTAACATTATGACCAGCACTTCTTACGGCCACTGGCCCTCCCCTATTACCACTGAATTGCTTACCACCCAAGGTGTACGCATCAGCGAGCCACAAGCAGTTGGCGAACGCCTTTATTGGCTGGAATCACGCCCGCAAGAAAAGGGCCGCAATGCATTGGTCTGCGAAACAAACGGTGTACGCAGTGATTTACTGCCAGCACCGCACAGCATTCGTACACGTGCGCATGAGTATGGCGGAGCGCCCTACCTCGCCACAGAGCAAGCCATTTTTTATGTGCTGGATAGCGATCAACGTATTTATCGTTACGATTATGCACAAGAAGAAACCCGCGCGTTAACCGCAGAAGGAAATTATCGCTACGCTGATTTTTGCTACGATGCCAAACGACAAAAATTATTAGTAGTTCGCGAAGATTGCACAAAAGATGCGCACCATCCCGAAAGCAATATTATTGCAGTGGATGTAATCGGCGGTACCACGCAAGTTCTTGCACAGGGCGCCGATTTTTATTCCAATCCACGATTATCGCCCAGCGGCGATCAACTCAGTTATTTGCGCTGGAATCACCCCAATATGCCGTGGGATGCAACCGAGTGCGTGCTTGCCGAATTGGATCAACAAGGTGCAATCACTAACACTAACGTAGTTGCCGATGGAGATCAGGAATCTATTTTTCAACCCCAATGGTCACCGGCTGGCGAATTATTTTTTGTATCAGACCGCAGCAACTGGTGGAATATTTATCGCTGGGATGGAACCACCGCAACTCCGGTTTATAGCGCTCCCGCAGAGTTTGCCACACCGCAATGGGTGTTCGGCATGAGCTGTTATGGATTTTTATCCAACACGGAAATTTTATGCTGTTTTAGCCAACAGGGTTTCTGGCAGCTCGGGGTAATCAATATTGTAGATAAAACTCTGGCCACTATCGCTTCTGACTTTCGCGATATCTCCAGCATCCACTGCCACAACGGTGCAGGCTATTTTATTGCAGCCAGTAATAACCTGGGCGCGCAGCTCTGGCATTACGCCGATAAAAAAATTGCCCCACTAACCACCAGCCCACAAGCGATTAATAGCCAATTTATTGCAGCTGCACAAACAATCGAATTTCCCACTCGCGATGGTGAAAGCGCCCGCGGTTTTTTTTATATGCCAACCAATCCAGATGTAACTCCACCTGTCGGGCAATTACCACCGCTACTGGTGATGTGCCATGGTGGCCCCACTGGAGCAACCGAAAGCTCGCTCAATTTTAAAATCCAATTCTGGACCAGCCGTGGCTTTGCAGTACTGGATGTAAATTATCGCGGTAGCACCGGCTACGGGCGAGAATATCGCGACCGCTTAAAAAATAATTGGGGTGTAACTGATGTCATTGATGTGTGCAGCGGCGTTGATTATTTAATTGCACAAGGTGTTGTCGATAAAAATAAAGTAGCGATTCGTGGTTCCAGCGCTGGCGGTTACACCGTATTAGCTGCACTCACTTTTGGTGATAGTTTTAAAGCAGGCGCAAGTTTGTATGGTATTGGCGATCTTGAAGCACTCGCGCGCGATACTCACAAATTTGAAGCGCATTATCTGGATTCACTGGTAGGTCAATATCCGCAAGAGCAAACTATTTATCAACAGCGCTCACCCATCAACCATATCGAGCAACTCAATTGCCCGGTGATTTTTTTACAGGGTTTGCAGGACAAAGTAGTTCCGCCAGCGCAAGCAGAAGCCATGGTCGCCGCATTGCAACAAAAGGGGATAATGACTCGTTACGTCACTTTTGAAGAAGAGGCGCACGGCTTTCGCCAAGCGCACAATATCCAGCGCGCGCTGGAGGAAGAATTAGCATTTTATTTAACGGTTTTTAGTAACCAATAATTGTTGGAGAGAACTGATGGGACGTTGGCGCCCCCCCAGCGAAAAAGGTTCGGCATACATTACTGCCGCCGGATTTAAACGCATGAAAGATGAAGTCACGCAGCTATGGAAAATCGAGCGTCCGCAAGTGACCCAGGTTGTGCATGAGGCGGCAAAAAACGGCGACCGCAGCGAGAACGGTGATTACATTTATGGCAAGCGCCGATTACGGGAAATTGATTCGCGCGTGCGATTTTTATCCAAGCGTATGGAAGCGGTTACGGTGGTGGATCGCCTGCCCGAAGACCAAAGCAAAATATTTTTTGGTGCCTGGGTTACATTGGAAGATGATGATGGGAACGAAAGTTCGTATCAAATTGTCGGCCCCGATGAATTTGATGTGGCCAAACATAAACTGAGTATGGATGCACCGCTGGCGCGCGCAATGATGGGAAAAAGGCTAGACGACGAGATCGTATTGAAAAAGCCGGAAGGTGAAGAGTTTTTTTATATCGTCAAAATCGAATATAAACCTTACGATGAATAAATAGTTAAACACTGCCATTTTCAACTTGTCGCTGAGTAGCATCACCTTCAACGTAAGCAGCAGGCAAACACAGGGTGAAGCATGCACCTTCACCCGGATTACTGCGCACAACCAAACTACCGCCGTGCGCTTCCGCTAGTTGGCGGGCAATATACAGCCCCATTCCCAAGCCTTCGCGCACTTTATTATTTCCCAACCGCTCGAACTTTTCGAAAATACGCTGTTGCTCGTTCGGTGCAATACCGCTGCCCTGATCTTGCACATGAACTTCTACTCTATCGCCAACAACAGCGAGCGTAATAGCGACAGGTTTTCCGCCACCATAACGCAGCGCATTGGTAATCAGGTTAATGATGATTTGCTCAACCCGAAAATCATCCCAGCTGCCGTACACATTCTCTACAACATCAATAGTAAAGCTGCTACCAGCGGCGACTGCTTGCAAGGTGAAATCACCCACTACGCGCAGCACCAGTTGCGATAGATTAATTTTTTCGGGGCGGATCGAAAGGTTGCCAGTATTAACGCGGGAGACTTCCACCATATCGTTAATCAAACGCACCATGCTGTTGATCTGGCGCGTATCGCGCTCCACCATGGAGTGAAGACGCTCTTTATTAAAGACGGATAGGTCACCACGCTGCAATTGCAACTGGCGCACTTGCGATTCAATGTGCAAAGTATTTAACGGCGTGCGCAACTCGTGCGCAACCAACGAAATAAAGTCATCGCGCATTTTCAACGCGCGCTCCAACTCTGCTTGGGTAGCGTGCAATTGGCGCTGGCTTTTTTCAAGCGCTTCAACTTGTTGTTTAACTTGCGTGCGCTGCTGGTGCAATGAAACAAACACATTCACTTTGCTTTTAACAGCGCCGATGTCCAATGGCTTATGCAGAAAATCTACCGCGCCGGTTTCGTAACCTTTAAATGCATAGTTAAGCTCGCGCCCACCAGCGCTGACAAATACGATAGGAATATGGCGCGTTTTTTCGGTGCCGCGCATCAACTCTGCCAATTCAAATCCATTCATATCCGGCATCATCACATCGAGGATCGCCAGAGCAAAATCATGTTCAAGCAACAATGCGAGCGCAGCATCGCCAGAGGATGCTTGATATATCTCCCGATCGTCTTGCTCAATAATCTTGGCAAGCGCTTGCAAATTTTCCGGCAGATCGTCGACGATCAGCAGCTTGGTACTTTGCATTAACATTGCTCCACTCTGAAAATGAACTTCTGGATTTCCTGTAATGGAAAAACAAAATCCGGATTAAATAAATCAAGTGCCGATTTCGGCATCACCGCAATTTCTGCCTCTGCAGGATCTTGCACTACAGTAAGCCCACCCATCTCATGAATTCGCGCCATACCTTCTGCGCCATCCTGATTTGCGCCGGTTAACAGGATACCAGCAAGTGCTGCACCATAGGCATCCGCAGCGGATGCCATCAATACATCAATCGACGGGCGCGAATAATGCACCGGATCTTCACAGCTAACCGAAAAACTCCGGTCACGTTCAATCGATAGATGATAACCCGGCCCTGCAAAATACACGCGCCCGGGCTTGATGCGGTCTTTATCTTCGGCGATGACTACCTTTGTCGCTATATGATGCTGAAAAACCTCAGCCAAACGAGTTTCGCGCGATTCAGGCATATGCAGCACGATAATAATCGGCACGGGGATATTTTGCGGTAAATTCCCCAACAATCCCAGCAATGCTTTTATGCCGCCGGCCGAAGTTCCAATCACTATGGCTTCGATGTTGCGTTTTTTTATTTTCTCCTCCAGATTCTCACCGGAGGATTCAGCAGTAATTCGTTGTGCACTTTCCACATTCGCCATAGGCTTCCACCTTAACGTTTGCGATAAATACGCTGTGCTTTTACCAAAGGTTCAAATGCGTTGGCATGACCGGAAAAATCGATGCTCTCTTTACTGCCAAGCCCTAAAAATCCGCGGTGGCACAAGGACTCATGAAATAATCCCAGTGCGCGCTCCTGCAATTCATGATTAAAATAAATCATCACATTGCGACAGCACACCAAATGCGTTTCCGAAAACACACTGTCTGTTGCCAAACTGTGATCGGCAAAACTGACATTCTCGCACAGGCTGCGATCAAACAAAGCAGCATCATAGGCGGCGGTATAGTAATCCGAAAATGATTGCTTTCCACCCGCCGCTTGATAATTAGCAGTGTAACTACGCACGCGCTCCAACGAAAAAATACCTTTCTTCGCTTTATCTAATGAATGTGGATTAATATCCGTAGCATAAATAATACTACGATCCAGCAATCCCTCTTCCTTGAGTAAAATCGCCATTGAATAAAGCTCTTCGCCCGTACTGCAACCTGCAATCCAGATTTTCAGCGAGGGATAGGTTTTTAGAAACGGCACCACCTGCTCACGTAACGCAAGAAAGTAATCCGGATCGCGAAACATTTCTGTTGTCGGAATCGTTAAGTACTGCAACAACTCCATAAAGGTATCAGGGTCATGCAACACCTTCGCCTGCAATTCCGAAATAGATTCGCAGCGTAACTGACGCAATGCATGCAAAACCCGGCGCTTTTGTGATGCGCCGGCGTAATCGCGAAAATCATAACTGTATTTGAGGTAAATCGCCTCAATCAATAACTTCAGTTCGATCTCGCTACTCGTAGGATTATTCATCAAACAGGTTCCATTCAATGCAGCTTATCAAATACGCTCAAGCGTCGGCATCCATACGCGCAGCAAGGAATAGAGACGATCAATATCAATTGGTTTGGCAAGATAATCCGACGCACCGGCTCTGATGCATTGCTCCTGATCATCTTTCATTGCTTTGGCAGTAATCGCAATAATGGGCAATTTTTGGAAGCGGACATCGGTGCGGATACGGCGTGTTGCTTCGAGCCCATCCATCACCGGCATCATCACATCCATCAATACCATATCAATATCGGCAACCTCGTTAAGCTTTTCCAATGCTTCAACGCCGTTGCGGGCGATCTCCACCAAGGCACCTTTTTGTTCAAGCGCGCCGGTCAACGCAAAAATATTGCGCATGTCATCGTCGACTAACAAAATGCGGCGACCATCCAACGCGCGGTCGCGGCTGCGCACAGTCTTCAACATATTTTGTCGTTCGCTGGATAATGCCGATTCCACTTTGTGCAGGAAGAGTGTTACTTCATCCAGCAAACGCTCTGGCGAACGCGCGCCTTTAATGATGATGGAGCGCGAATATTTCAGCAGCTCGCTTTCTTCCGCACGGGTAAGGTTACGCCCAGTGTAAACAATGACTGGTGGGAAACAGCAAATATCTTCGGTAGACATCAGTTGCAACAACTCATGCCCCTGCATATCGGGCAATTTCAAATCGATAATCATGCAGTCAAAAATCGTGGTGCGCAGCAAATCAATTGCCTCTTCACCGGATTCAACTGCGGTGATATCGATATCTTCATCGCCAATCAAATGCACCACACTTTGGCGCTGCAGCGCATCGTCTTCCACTAACAAGACACGTTTTACTTTTTGCGTCAGCTTGTCTTCAAGTTTGGTAAATACTTCTTTCAAACGGTCACGCGATGTTGGTTTAACCGCGTAACCAATCGCGCCCATTTGCATCGCTGCTTCACTGCGATCGGTGGCCGATACAATGTGTACCGGGATATGGCGCGTCAGCGGATTCGCTTTTAATTTTTGCAGCACATTCATACCGGATGAATCCGGTAAACCTATATCCAGCAAAATGGCATCGGGAATTAAATCAGCGGCAATTTGCAAACCTTCTGCCGCTGTCTCGGCCACCAGACAGCGATACTGCAGTTCGTGCGCCAAGCTATAGAGGATCTGCGCAAACTCCGCATCATCTTCAATTACCAGTACTGCGCGCTCAGCAAGCAAGGTTTTATCGCGATCATCCTCAAAGAAACGCGGCACAGAAACTGATTCAAACGATGGACCTTTCTGATCGGCAATAACCTGCGCAGCAATTACCGGGGCAACCACAGAAACGTTTGCATCCGGTGCAGCATTTTCTTCGGTCACGGGCAATTCAAGCGGCAGGACTAAAGTGAAGGTGCTGCCTTTACCTGGCGTACTTTCTACAGTAATGCTACCGCCGAGTAATGCGGCAAGATCGCGCGAAATTGAAAGCCCCAAACCTGTGCCGCCGTAGCGACGACTGATGCTGCCATCCGCTTGTTGGAAAGCTTCAAAGATCAAAGATTGCTGCTCTTTCGCAATGCCGATGCCACTGTCGGTAACTGCAAATCCAACGCCGCCCGATGCAGGGAAAATACGCACGCTGATCTGGCCTTGCTCGGTAAATTTGATCGCGTTGGATAACAGGTTTTTAATAATTTGTTCAAGGCGTTGGTGATCAGTAAAAATCGATTTTTCGGTATCGGCATCAATCTGGATATTGAACTGCAATTTCTTTTGCGTCACCAACGGCTCAAACACCAAACGCAAAGACTCAACCAACCGCTGCAGCGGAATATGCTCAGGCGCAAGTTCCAATTTGCCTGCTTCTACTTTGGAGATATCGAGGATATCGTTGATGAGGTTGAGCAAATCATTACCGGCGGAATAAATGCTATTCGCAAACTGGATTTGTTCGGGGTTGAGATTGCCTTTTGCGTTTTCTGCCAAGAGTTTTGCCAGGATCATCGAGCTATTCAGCGGCGTGCGCAGCTCGTGCGACATATTGGCAAGGAATTCTGATTTGTACTTGCTCGCGCGTTGCAGATCGATCGCACGCTCTTCCAATTCGGCTTGAATGGTGTTGAGCGCGATATTTTTTTGATCCAGCGCGACAGCTTGATCGATTAATTTTTCGTTGGTTTGCTCAAGCTCAGCTTTTTGGTTTTCCAACAGCGCTTGCGATTCTTCCAGAATGCGCGATTGTTCTTCCAACTCTTCATTCGCGGTGCGCAACTCTTCTTGTTGCACTTGCAGCTCTTCGTTCAATTGTTGGCTTTCTTCATAAGAATCTTGCAAGCGACGGCGATTGATCGCCATCTCCAGCGAGCTGCCAATATTCGGCGCAACCAATTTCAGGAATTCGATATCGCGCGCAGCAGGCGGATGCAAGAAGCCCAACTCAATCGCACCATTGGCTTGACCATCGTGTTCGAGCGGGACAATCACCAGATAGCGCGGCTGCGCTTCACCAAGACCCGAGGTAATTTTTACATAATCGGCAGGCACATCTTTTAGTTCGATAATGCGGCGAGACAGCACTGCTTGCTCAACCAAACTATCGCCCGACTCCAGAATCTGGTCAGCTTCTTCATACTCTTTGCGCAAGCCATAACTCGCCACGCGCTTTATACCTTTGGTGCCAACGTGGCGCGAATAAAAAGTCGCTGCAGATGCGCCAAGATAATTAACAATAAAATCCAGGCTTGCCTGCCCAAGCGCAGGTTTGGAGGTCTGGCCAATAGTCTGCTCTGCCAAACGCGCTTGCCCCGAGCGCTGCCAGTTTTGCTGCTCAAGAATTAACGAGTGCTGTTGGCGCTCATCAAGCGATTCATTGAATGTTTGCGATAAGCTGACCAGTGAGCGACGCCCGAAGAAACTCAGCAAGCCGGTAACAAGCCCCATAATCACCAGATAACTGACAATCGATACGGTGGTTACAAACCGGGCTTCGTCACGCCGCTCAATCAGCAACTTGGTTTCGGTGGTTTGAAACTCAGTCAACTCACGGCGAATTTCGTTAAATTCCTGTTGGCCACGGCTGCGCACCATTTGTGCGTAGTCACCATTGTCGCGGCGTACCTGGATGATGTTTTCTGCGTACTTCATCCACTCTGTATGCATGACTTCCAAACGGCTAAGGCGATCCGCCTGAACCGGGTTATCACCAACCTGCTGGCGTAATAACTCCAATTCCGCTTTGATCTTTGGACGCGCGATATTGTAGTTGGAGAGGAAACTATCTTCGCCGGTAACAAGGAATCCGCGCAGCCCTGTCTGCATATCGACAAGCAAACGGGTTACTTCATTGGATTTACCCAGTACCGACTCTGTGTGCTCCACCCAGCGCAACGCCGAGAGCAAAAACAGGATCAGGATGATAAATGCCGCCGCATTGATAAGGCCAAACACCAACGGAAAGATGATATTGCGCGCGAGAATCTGACGAAATGTGCTTTGATCAATAGATGAAGGAGCCATTATTGTTCCGTTGGTATTCTAGTTATCAGGAGTATCCAAAACGGTGTTTTGAACTATGGGTGCCTTTTCAGTAGCACGATTCAGTAGCACGAGTCGCGCCAAGGTGTTTTTATAATGTTTGCATGGCTAAAACCGGCTGAATGGGGGGGATTGTCGCCGTATATCACCATAACAACAACCACTTTTGTACAATCACTCATCACTGTAGGTGTCGTCAAAATTGCAAATTTAACAATTTTGCAAATTTGACAAAAATCACACTCCGATTCGCTGCCGCTTATCCAAGTGCTTATTTAATCGCGACCTTGTGCGGAAAAAGCGCCTGAATCAGGACGGGAAAAATGCTATAGTGCGGCGCCTTTTTTGTGGCCGGGCAAAACTATCCCGGCCTCTATGTTTCCGAATCCAACAGGTTTGATCCATGACCCAAACACCACGCAAGATTCTCGTCACCAGTGCCCTACCCTACGCCAATGGCTCGATTCACCTCGGCCACTTAGTGGAATACATCCAGACTGATATCTGGGTGCGCTTCCAGAAAATGCGCGGTATGGATTGCACTTACGTGTGTGCGGACGATGCGCACGGCACAGCGATTATGCTGAAGGCCGAGCAGTTGGGTCATTCCGCTGAACAACAAATCGCCAATGTAAAAGCCGAACACGAGGCAGACTTTGCCGCGTTTAATATCGCCTTTGATAATTATCATTCGACCCACAGCGACGAAAACCGCGAATTGTCGAACATGATTTATGGCCGCCTGAAAGCCAACGGCCATATCGCGACCCGTGCGATTACCCAGGCTTATGATCCGGAAAAGCAATTGTTCCTCGCTGACCGTTACATCAAAGGCACCTGCCCGAAATGTAAAACTGACGACCAATACGGCGATAACTGCGAGAAATGCGGTGCAACTTATTCGCCGATGGATTTGATCAACCCGAAATCGGCGATTTCCGGTGCAACCCCCATCGCCAAAGACTCCGAACATTTTTTCTTCACCTTGCCCGCCTTCAGCGACTTTTTGAAAAACTGGACCCGCGCCGGTCACTTGCAAGATGAAGTAGCCAACAAAATGGCCGAGTGGCTGGATGCCGGTTTGCAGGAGTGGGACATCTCCCGCGATGCGCCCTACTTCGGTTTTGAAATTCCCGGTGAGCCAGGCAAGTATTTTTATGTGTGGCTGGATGCACCTATCGGCTATATCGCCAGTTTGAAAAATCTGCTCGATAAGAAAGGGGAAGATTGGCAGGAATACTGGAAACCGGATTCAACTGCCGAGGTTTATCACTTTATCGGCAAAGACATCGTGAATTTCCACGCACTCTTCTGGCCAGCGATGTTGCATTCAGCCAATTTGCGCACCCCCACCAAAATTTGTGTGCACGGTTTCCTGACCGTTAACGGCACCAAGATGAGTAAATCGCGCGGCACCTTTATTAATGCACGCACGTACCTCGATCACTTGAATCCGGAATATCTGCGTTATTACTTCGCGGCAAAACTCACCAGCGCCGTGGACGATATCGATTTGAATCTGGAAGATTTTATCCAGCGCGTGAATTCGGATTTGGTTGGCAAGGTAGTCAACATCGCCAGTCGTACTGCGAAATTTATTAATAATGCCGGCGGCGTTTTAGCAAATGAAATTGCTGATAAAGCGCTCTGGCAACAATTTATCGATGCGGGCGAAACCATCGCCAACTACTACGAAAGCCGCGATTACAGCAAAGCCATGCGCGAAATTATGGCGCTGGCCGATGCCGCCAACGAATACATCGCCACGCAAGAGCCGTGGAAGTTGGCGAAACAAGCCGGTGCTGAAGCGCAAACCCAAGCGGTGTGCACACTCGGCATCAATATGTTCCGCGCCTTGCTGACCTATTTGAAACCGGTATTGCCAGCGCTGACTACCGACGCGGAAGCATTCCTGGGCGAAACCCTGAACTGGAATGCGCCGGTGAGTTTCCGCTCCGGCGAGAAGATCAACGAATTCAAACCGCTGCTGACTCGCGTTGAAAAAGACAAAGTAGATGCGATGATCGAAGCGGGTAAAGAAGCGCTGGCAACCGCAGCACCTAAAGCGGAAGCAAAAGCATCTGACGTTGAACCTATTGCAGCAGAAATCGATTTTAATGATTTCGCCAAAGTGGATCTGCGTGTTGCGCTTATCGCCAATGCCGAACACGTTGAAGGCTCGGATAAATTGCTGCGCCTGACCTTGGATTTGGGCGGTGAAACGCGCAATGTTTTCTCTGGTATCAAGAGCGCCTACAAGCCGGAAGATTTGGTGGGCAAGCTGACCGTAATGGTCGCCAACCTCAAGCCGCGTAAAATGAAATTCGGCATGAGCGAAGGCATGGTGTTAGCGGCAGGCCCGGGCGATAAAGAAATTTATTTGTTAGAGCCGAACAACGGCGCCAAGCCTGGGCAGCGGGTGATGTAAGTTAATCCCCTCGCCTAGCCGCCCGCGCTTCTCCCCTTGGTTACGCACCCCGTTTCAAAGGGGAGGAGCAAAATTACGTACATTTCCGTTTTTTCCCGGCAGAACATTTTATGACGTTCAGCGAATTGACCATCATTCTGCTCAGTACCGTGCTGGTGAATAACTTTGTGCTGGCACAGTTCCTTGGCCTTTGCCCGTTTATGGGTGTATCCAACAAACTCGAAAGTGCTATCGGCATGGCCGGTGCAACGACGTTTGTAATGACGCTCGCGTCCATTTGTACCTATTTGGTAGACACCTGGATTCTCGCCCCGCTCGACCTGCAATTCCTGCGCACCATCTCTTTTATTCTGGTAATCGCCGCGGTCGTGCAATTTGTGAAGATGTTTATGGAGAAGACCAGCCCACTGCTCTATCGCGTGTTGGGTGTCTTCTTGCCGCTGATTACCGTGAACTGCGCGGTGCTGGGTGTCGCCCTGCTCAATACCCAAAAGGCGCATAACTTTTTTGAATCTACTCTTTACGGTTTTGGCGGAGCGCTGGGGTTTTCCTTGGTGCTGGTGCTTTTCTCAGCGATGCGCGAACGCTTGGCGGTAGCCGATGTGCCCGTTCCGTTTAAAGGCGCCGCCATCGGCATGATTACCGCCGGTTTAATGGCCCTCGCCTTTATGGGTTTTGGCGGGCTGGTCAGCCTGCAATAACCGGCCGATTCCTATGATCGATTTAATCCTCCACAACCCCATAGTTACTGCGCTACTTGCCCTCGGTGGACTCTCGGCTGCGTTCGGCGCGGTATTGGGTTTTGCGGCGGTGAAATACAAAGTCGAAGGCGATCCGATTGTTGAGCGGATCGATGCCCTTTTGCCTCAAACCCAATGCGGCCAATGCGGGCATCCCGGCTGCCGCCCTTACGCGCAAGCCATCGCCGATGGCGAAGCCATCAACAAGTGCCCGCCCGGCGGCCAAGCAACCATTAATGCCTTGGCGGATTTGCTCGATGTGCCAGCGCCCAGCCTGGATGCTGAACATGGCGAACATCTACCGATAAAGCTGGTGGCGTTTATCCGCGAGGACGAATGCATCGGCTGCACTAAATGCATCCAGGCCTGCCCCATGGACGCGATACTCGGCGCCGCCAAGCAGATGCACACCGTCATCGCCGATGAATGTACCGGCTGCGACCTCTGCGTCGAACCCTGTCCGGTGGATTGCATCGATATGATTCCCGTGGAAACTGACTTGCAAACCTGGCAGTGGAACTTGCCCGCCACCAACCAAACCCCTGTTTTCCACGTAGTGGGCAACCTGATTGCGTCTGACTTGCAGCCTGCAGGCAATCGCCTTACCCCAAATCAGGATGACAACAAAGCGGCCTAAAACCGCAACGAGAATCCGTGTACATGAACAGCCCGATCAAAGTCTGGGAACTGCCCGGCGGGATTCATCCGCCCGAGCGCAAAGCCCAATCCCTGCAATTGCCCTTGGGCGAATTACCCCTGCCGCCAGTATTGGTAATTCCGCTCAACCAACACATGGGCACACCGGCGCAAGCGGTGGTGCAAGTAGGCGATCGGGTATTAGCGGGGCAATTGATCGGCGCGGCAGATGGGACTTTTAGTGCGAATACCCACGCGTCAACTTCCGGAACTGTCATCGCGATTGAAGAGCGGGCAATTGCACATCCATCGGGTATCCACAGCGAATCAGTGGTAATCGAAGCGGACGGCAAGCACGAGTGGATTGGCCTCACACCCTGCGAGGATTACCAAAGCCTCGATCGCCTGGATTTGCTCGATACAATCCGCGCCGCTGGCGTGGCGGGTTTAGGTGGCGCCGGTTTTCCCACAGCAGTGAAACTCGCCCCCAAATCCACGCAAGTGATCGATACGCTGATCCTCAACGGCGCCGAGTGCGAGCCTTACATCACTGCCGACGATATGTTGATGCAAGTGCGCGCTGCCGAAGTCGTCTCAGGTACGCTCTTGCTCAGCCATATACTGCAACACCCCGAACAAATATTGATTGGTGTTGAAGACAATAAACCCAAAGCCATAGCCGCACTCAAAGCAGCGATTGCCGGTGCATCGGTTAGCAATCCAGAGGCGGCCAAAATCAGGGTAGTCGCATTCCCGACCAAATATCCTTCCGGCGGTGCGAAACAATTAATCCAGATCCTCACTGGTCGCGAAGTCCCGAGCGGGCATCACTCGGCCGATGCGGGCGTAATCTGCGTCAACGTGGGAACCGCAGTCGCTGCCTGGCGCGCGGTGCGCTTTGGTGAACCATTAGTTTCCCGCGTGACGACTGTTGTCGGCGAAGCCTTAACGACGCAGCGCAATATTGATGTACTGTTCGGCACACCGATTAGTTACGTCCTCACGCAGCACGGCTTTGATATCAGCCGCGCGTCGCGCGTGGTTATGGGCGGACCGATGATGGGTTTCACCCTGCTCGATCTGGATGCGCCGGTCGGCAAAACAATCAACTGTATTCTCGCGCCCGGCAAACAGGAATTGCCCGCACCACAACCAGCGCAGGCGTGCATCCGCTGCGGATTGTGCTCCGAGGTATGCCCGGTTCATTTGTTGCCGCAGCAATTATTCTGGTACGCGCAGGCAAAAGATTTTGATCGCCTTGAAGCGCACAATTTATTCGACTGCATCGAGTGCGGCGCCTGCTCGTACGTTTGCCCGAGCACGATTCCACTGGTGCAATATTATCGCGCGGCAAAAGGCAGCATCCGCTTGCACGATTTGGAAAAAGAAAAATCGGATCGCTCGCGCCAACGTTTTGAATTCCGCCAAAGCCGTATCGCAAAAGAAGAAGCCGAGAAAGAAGCCAAGCGTGTACTGCGCCAAAAAGCAGCGGAAGAAGCGAAACAAAAACTTGCCGAAAAAACCGCGAGCATTGCTGCAGCGAAAAACGATGCAGTTGCAGCTGAGACGACTATTGCACCTGCCACAGGAGCGCCTGCCGCAGGGATGCCTGCCGCAGGGATGCCTGCCACAGGATCGCCTGCCGCAGGTTCGCCTGCCGCAGATGTCATTAGCGCAGCGGTTGCCAAAGCGGCGGTTGTGCCCCAGGCATCAGCAGCGGAACAAAAAGCAAAATTGCAGCGTATTCTCGCTGCAGCAAAAAATAATCTGGAATTTAACCAGAAGCCGTTGATCCCGAATAAAACCAACCCGGTGATCAGCGACGAACAATTAGTCAAACAGCAAGTGCGCATCAAACAAGCGGAAATGAAAGTCGCCGAGGCAGAAAAAAAGCTCGCTGACTTTATCGCAGAGATAGGCGAAGAAATACCCGCCGTTGCAGATTCTGCACCTACTGTAACCGCGGCTGAGATTAATGATCCAGTCGCTGCATCCATTGCACGAGCGCAAGCGAAATTAGCATTTTCACCTGCAGATAAATTGCGTTCAAATCTGGATTCACTGCGCTTGCGTCTAGAGAAGGCAGAAGAAAAAGTCGCACAAGCAAAAGCCGATGGCAGCGCCAGCCTTGAAGCGCTGCAAATGGGAACAGAAAAACTGCAGCAGAAAATTGCCGAGACACTCGCCGAATTAAATGCATTGGATGCTAGCGATAAACCTGTTGCATCGGCAGCTGCCGAACAAACTGCAGCACAAATTGCCATCGCAAAGGCCAAAGCCAAAGCAGCGCGAATGACCACCATGAGTGATGAAGAAAAACACGCGCAGCAAATTCAGGCAATGCAATCGCGCTTACAAAAAGCACGTGAGCGATTGGAAAAAGCCGAAGCAGAAGATGATCCGAATATTGACGCTTTCCGCTTGGGTGTAACCAAGCTGGAAGAACGACTCAACGAGATGAGCTAAGCCGATGGCGTTATTAAATATCACCTCGCCCCACACCCACGGTGCCAATCGCACCGGCCGCTTGATGCGGTTGGTGGTGTACGCGACTTTTCCCGGCATAGCCGCGCTCACCTATTTTTTTGGTGTAGGTGTCATAATCAATGTCATCTTCGCCAGCCTTGCGTGCATCGCATTTGAAGCGCTGGTAATGAAACTGCGCCAGCGCCCTATTGCGTTTTACCTAAGCGATTGCAGCGCGCTGGTGACCGGTGTGTTAATTGGCGTTTCGCTGCCGCCTTATTGCCCTTGGTGGTTAGTGATCAGCGCGGCATTTGTCGCGATTGTGCTCGCCAAACAATTATACGGCGGGATGGGCTTTAATCCGTTTAATCCGGCGATGGTCGCTTACGTTTTACTACTGATTTCATTCCCGATAGAAATGACACAGTGGGCAACGCCGCTGCCGCTATTGGCTGACGGACAAAGCTTGCCCAGCCTCGTCGCCGCATTGGATAAAATAATTTTCGGCACTGCATTCCCTGGGATGATTGACGGCTACAGCTCCGCCACTGTGCTGGATATCATGAAACAAAATCCGGGGTTGGTGCTGGATGATCTCTACAAAAATGAACCGGTATTTAGCGAAGGCCGCTGGGCGGGCGCAGCCTGGGAATGGGTAAACATCGGTTTTCTGATCGGCGGAATTTATTTACTCTACAAAAAAGTATTTACCTGGCACGCGCCGGTTTCGATGTTGTTGGCGCTCACCCTAATGGCTGCCTTTTTTTACGATAGCGGCAGCTCCAATTCCGGCGGCTCACCGATATTCCATTTGCTCTCGGGCGCCACCATGCTCGGTGCATTTTTTATTGTGACTGACCCGGTGACCTCGGCAGTAAGCAATCGCGGGCGCATTATTTACGGCGCGCTGATCGGAGTATTAATCTACGTGATTCGCGCTTGGGGCACGAGCTATCCTGACGGTGTTGGCTTTGCGGTTTTATTGTTAAATTTTGCCGCGCCCTTTATCGATTATTACACCACGCCGCGCACTTACGGCCACAAAAAACCGCGCCGCGCAACTGACTCAACCAAACGTGATGGAGGTCATTAATGCTCGGCCAATCCATTAGCCAATCGATCAGCAAGAACAGTTTGGTGCTCACTGCATTTGCGCTGGTAACAGCAGGCGCGCTGGCACTCACCAATCTTGGAACACAAGATCGTATCGCCAATGCCGAACGCGCAGCGCAACAGCGAGCACTGTTTGAAATTATTCCGCTCGGCAATCACGATAACGATTTGCTTAACGATACTATCGATGTACCCGCCTCCGGTTTGGCACAACTAGGTTTAAGCGGCGGCGAAAAAATCCATCGTGCCCGCCAGAATGGCGAAATCTCTGCGCTCATAGTTCCGGCAATGGCACACGATGGCTACTCCGGTGATATCAGTATGATTGTCGGCGTAAACCGCGATGGCACAGTTGCCGGTGTGCGCATTTTGCTGCACAAAGAAACGCCCGGCCTCGGCGATAAAATCGAGCTGAAAAAACACCAATGGATTTTGAGTTTTAACGGCAAAAGTTTGCAGATGCCAGTAATAGAAGAATGGAAAGTGAAAAAAGACGGCGGTGCGTTTGATCAATTCGCCGGTGCGACTATTACACCGCGCGCGGTTGTCGGCCAAGTAAAACGCACGTTGGAATTTGTCGCTGCCAACCAGCAAGTGTTATTTAACGATCAGCAAACAATGAATACACAACAGCCAACCACAGGTGAACACCATGAGTGATGGCATCAATTACAAAGAGATTACTGAAAAAGGCCTGTGGAGTAATAACGCCGCGTTGGTGCAAGTGCTCGGCCTTTGCCCACTGCTTGCGGTGAGTTCAACCGTGGTTAACGCATTGGGTTTGGGGCTTGCCACCTTACTTGTGCTCACCACAACTAACTCCGCGGTATCACTGATCCGCCACTATGTGAGCGATGCAGTGCGCTTGCCCGCGTTTGTGATGATTATCGCCTCGGCTGTAACCTGCATTGAATTGCTGATGAAAGCATTCACTTACGAGCTGTACCAAATCCTCGGTTTATTTATTCCACTGATCGTTACCAATTGCGCCGTGCTCGGCCGCGCCGATGCCTTCGCCAGCAAAAACAAACTCCTGCCCTCGGCGGTAGATGGTTTTATGATGGGTATGGGCTTCTTGCTGGTATTAGTCAGCGTGGGCGCCGTGCGCGAACTACTCGGCACCGGCCATTTATTTGCCGATATGCAATTGCTGTTTGGTGAATCTGCGCGCAGCTGGCAACTCAATATTTTTGGCGATCATTTCCCGAATGTTATTTTTGCGCTTTTGCCACCGGGTGCATTTATTGTGGTGGGATTTTTAATTGCTGGTAAGAATGTGATCGATGCGCGCAGGAAGCAGCGCGCCGAAGCGCAAAAAGCCGATATCGTAAAAGGTAGCAAACGCGTACGCACTACTGGTAGTGTTGCGTAATCGACGCGGGAAAACTTAGCGTCAATACAACGAAAAACATCAATACAGGAATAGAAAATCAGCATGTTTAATATAGATAAAGCCGAAGCACTTGCGTTTTACAGTAAGTTTATTGCGCCCTGGAGCGTGAAGATCATGGTGGCGCTGCTGATTTTTTTAATCGGCCAGCTGATCGCAAAAGTCATTGCACGCGTGCTGGGCAAAGTACTCAGCCACACCAAACTGGATAATATTTTGGTGGGTTTTATCCAGTCGCTAGTCAATGCATTGTTGATGGTGTTTGTGATTGTCGCCGCACTGGATCAGTTGGGCGTTAACACCAACTCCGTTATCGCCGTATTGGGTGCAGCGGGCTTGGCAATTGGTTTGGCATTGCAAGGCTCACTGCAAAACTTCGCCGCCGGTTTTATGTTGCTGATTTTCCGCCCGTTCAAAGCTGGCGATTTTGTGGAAGCAGCGGGTACCTCTGGCAGCATCGAAAAAATCGGGATTTTCTCGACCACCATGCACACCGGCGACAATAAAGAAGTGATCATCCCGAACGGTTCGATTTACAGTGGCAACATTATTAATTATTCCAAGCGCCCGACCCGCCGCATCGATATGATTTTCAGCATCGGCTATGAGGACGATCTCCGTGTAGCACGCGATGTGATCGACCGCATTATTAAAGAAGAATCGCGCGTACTACCCGAGCCAAAACCACTGATAGCAGTGGGTGAATTGGCAGCCAACAGCGTGAACTTTTTTGTGCGCCCCTGGGTGAAAACAGAGGACTACTGGGAAGTAAAATTCGCCCTGACCGAAAAAATCAAACTCGCGTTTGATGCGAACAATATCACCATCCCTTTCCCACCCATTCATACGCATACCGCCAAAGCTCCGGAATAATTCTCAATACGGGCGGCACATGGTTATTGATAATGCCGCCCGGATTTGGTGCGAGTTAGAACTCTTTGTTTAATGCGCCAACTTAGCCTTGACGCATCACCGCCCTACTCTTAACCTAAGCGCCCTTTTTTTTACCCTGAGTCCCGGTTGTTATGACCTACTGCGTTGCGATCAAAGTCGATGCGGGCGTTGTGTTTTGCTCCGATTCCCGCACCAATGCTGGTGTTGACCAAGTCAGCACCTACAGCAAGATGTACCATTTTGGCATTCAGGGTGATCGCCAATTGGTTATTACATCTGCTGGAAACCTGGCTACCACCCAATCTGTGATCGCGAAAATTCGCAAGGACATCAAAGACGGCGCCGATATAAGCCTCGCCACCCTCGACAGCATCCACGAAGCTGCCGATTACGTAGGCGAAGTGAGTGTTGCCATCCAGGAAAAACACGCCAACAACAACTCCAATGTCAGCTTTGAGGCCAGCTTCCTGCTCGGTGGTCAAATCGGCTTGGAAACCCCGGCAGTAATGTTGATTTACCCACAGGGCAACCACATCACCACCTCGGACCAAACCCCTTATTTGCAGATTGGCGAGAGCAAATACGGCAAGCCGATCCTAGACCGTATCCTCAAACCCGAAACAGGGCTAGATACCGCCTCGCTCTGCGCACTGGTTTCCATGGATTCGACCATGAAATCCAACCTCACCGTTGGCCCACCAATCGAACTCATGACCTACGCTACCAATAGCGGCCAGATGGAACACACCTCATTTTCTGCCGACAACGAATACCTGCGCGAACTGACCAAATCCTGGGATCGCCTGATCGTTGAAGCCTTCCTGCAGTTGCCTGCACCGCCGCAAAACTGATTCTTCCTCAATTTGGCTGGACGGCTCCGAACCGCTGGAATATGATTAAATCCTATTCAAGTTCGAGCCGATCTCCATGCGAACTACCCAACAATTCAGTATTACGCTCCCCAATGAGATGGCAGAAGCCGTTAAGGCCAAAGTCAAAACAGGTGAGTATGCCAGTGAAAGCGAAGTGATTCGCGATGGTTTGCGTGCGCTTATCGCGCGTGACAAAGCAGTTGAAAACTGGCTACAAGATCAGGTTGGCTCATCCTATGATGCACTGAAAGCCGATCCATCCCGCGCAGTAAGTGCAGATTCATTGCGCGCCCGTCTTGCTGGAGAACACGCGAAACAATAATGAAATACAAGGTCGTATTTTCCCCCGAAGCTGAGGAACAGCTGCTAACGCTCTATCACTATCTGGCCGATGTTGCATCGCCTGATATCGCCCACAACTACACTTCCGGCATTATTGATTTCTGCGAACAACTGGATACATTTCCGCTGCGCGGTAATCAGCGAGATGATGTTAGACCCGGATTGCGCACCACTCATTTCAAAAAACAAACGGTTATTGCGTTTAGTGTCGAACACGAGAGAATCGCCATCCTCGGTATTTTTTACGGCGGACAAGATTACGAAGCACTCCTTCAATTCGCTCAAGATGACTAACGCCCACCTCAAAACCTCCATCACCTGGCATAGCTGCCGCTAATAAAAACATTATAAAGGGCACTTATGGTGCAGATATTGCCTTAGCAATAGCAGCCGTCGAACGGGCGAGCTATGCGACGGAAGATAGCGAGTGTAATAGCGTCATAACTATCGCGGATGATAATAGCTTGCCCTTTTTAAAGCCTGGTGCACACTTAAATGCACCAGCATGATCCATAAACCGCACGATGCAGGAAGGAATTAACTTATGGCTATCCGCGTTGCCATTCATCACAAAACTCATTATGAATTTGATCGCCTGACCTCGCTCTTTCCGCACGTATTGCGTTTACGCCCGGCTCCGCACAGCCGCACTAAAATTCACAGCTATTCATTAAAGATCGAGCCCGCTGACCATTTTATTAATTGGCAACAAGATCCCTTCGGCAACTTTCAAGCACGCCTTGTTTTCCCCGAGCAAACCAAATCATTAACGATTGAAGTAGAAGTTGTCGCTGATATGACTTCGATCAATCCCTTCGACTTTTTTGTTGAGGAATACGCACAGCACATTCCCTTTGCATACGATGAGCAATTGCAGCGCGAATTAATTCCCTATCTCGAAGTGAGTGAGAGCGGCCCGCAATTAATGGCGATAGTGAACAAACTCAAAACGGAGATTCGCCATCGCCAGGTAAGTGAAAAACCCTGGGCAGTAAATGATTTTATGGTGAGCATCAACCAATTGGTGCAAGAAGCGATTGGTTACGGTGTGCGGCTGGAACCAGGAATCCAAACCTGCGAAGAAACACTCACCCTCGCCAAAGGTTCCTGCCGCGATAGCGCCTGGTTACTGGTACAAATTTTCCGCCACTTGGGTTACGCCGCACGTTTTGCATCGGGTTATTTAGTGCAACTCACATCCGATATCAAAGCGCTCGATGGCCCAAGCGGCCCCGAAAAAGATTTCACCGATTTGCATGCATGGACTGAAATTTATATTCCCGGTGCCGGTTGGATTGGCCTTGACCCCACCTCCGGTTTGCTCGCTACCGAAGGCCATATCCCACTCGCTTGTACGCCAGACCCCATTTCTGCTGCACCTATCACCGGCGCCACCAGCAAATGCGAAGTGGAATTCTCTTACAGCAATGAAGTCTTCCGCATATTGGAAGACCCGCGCGTAACCAAACCCTATACCGAAGAACAATGGGCGACGATCAACGCACTCGGTGCAGCGGTTGATAAAGAATTACTTGAACAAGATGTGCGTTTGACTACTGGCGGCGAACCAACGTTTGTTTCCATCGACGATATGGAATCCGAGCAGTGGAACACCGGCGCACTCGGCGCCGATAAATTGCGTCTCGCCAAAGATTTATTACTGCGCATGCGCGCAACTTTTGCGCCCAACGGTTTATTGCATTACGGCCAAGGCAAATGGTATCCCGGTGAAGAAGTGCCGCGCTGGGCACTCGGTTGCTTCTGGCGCACTGATGGCCAAGCACTATGGCGCAATCCAAATTTGCTCGCTCGCGCCGACAAAAACTACAACCTCACTCATCTTGATGCAAAAAAATTCGCCAACACTTTGTGCGATAAAATCCGCGTTAACAGCGAGCATTTAATTCCCGCTTATGAAGACGTGCTCTACTACCTTTGGGCGGAGCAGAAATTGCCAGTGGGTATAGATCCGCTTAAAGCGGATTTAAAAGATGACCTTGAACGTCGCCGCATCGCAAAATTATTAACGCGCGGATTAAATACCGAAACAGGTTATGTTTTACCTATCGAATGGAATTACACCAATCAAAGTTGGTTGACCGGCCGCTGGAAATTACGTAACGACCAATTGATGTTAATTCCCGGAGATTCGCCGCTGGGTCTGCGTTTACCGCTTGGCTCGCTTGAATTTCCCAAACACGATTACGAACGCTACCAACCTGAAAATGATCCCCTCGCCACACGCGAACCGCTCGCACCGAGTGGGCAACAACAGGATGCATTAACGACAGGCACTACAAGTGCGCTGAAACAATCTATTGCGCAAAAAATTGCTGAGCAAAAAGCCGCGTTAGGGCGCGAACCAAAACCGCAGTATATTGAAGCAGGTTATGTCATCCGCACAGCATTGTGCTTTGAAGCACGTGACGGTCGTTTGCATTTATTTTTGCCGCCGCTCACTTACCTTGAACACTATGTGGTATTGATCGAAGCCATTGAAGAAACAGCCGCTGCGCTCAATATGCCGGTGGTGCTGGAAGGTTATGAACCTCCAAAAGATTATCGCCTGAAAAAATTCCTGATCACTCCCGATCCGGGTGTGATTGAAGTGAATATTCATCCGGTAGAAACCTGGGCTGATCTGGTGAATAACACTGAAGCACTTTATGAAGATGCGCGGCAGTGCCGCTTGGGCACCGAAAAATTTATGCTTGATGGCCGCCACTCAGGAACTGGCGGAGGCAACCACGTAACCTTCGGTGGCTCAACGCCGGCCAATAGCCCTTTCTTGCGTCGCCCGGATTTATTGCGCAGCCTCGTTACTTATTGGCAACACCATCCTGGCCTCTCGTATTTATTTTCCGGTTTATTTATTGGCCCGACCAGCCAATCACCGCGCGTGGATGAAGGCCGCGATGAAATGCTCTACGAGTTGGAAATCGCATTCAAAGAAATGCCGGAAGGTATTGTTGAGCAGCCTTGGTTAGTTGATCGCTTGATGCGCAATTTATTAATCGACATCACCGGCAATACTCATCGCTCGGAATTTTGTATCGATAAATTATATTCACCCGGCACCGCCAGCGGCCGTCAAGGCATTCTGGAATTCCGCGGTTTTGAAATGCCGCCGCACGCGCGTATGTCGCTGGTGCAAATTTTATTATTGCGCAGTTTAATCAGCCGTTTCTGGAAAGAGCCTTACAAAAAACCTTTGGTGCGCTGGGGTACGCAGCTGCACGATAAATTTATGCTGCCGCATTATGTGTGGGAAGACCTGCGCGATGTAGTACGCGATTTAAATGAACATGGTTATCCATTCCAACTTGAGTGGCTCGCTGCGTTTGAAGAATTCCGTTTTCCACACTACGGCCGCGTGCAGTTGGATGATATTGAAATCGAATTGCGCTGGGCGATTGAACCTTGGCATGTGCTGGGCGAAGAAGTCAGCAGCTTTGGTACATCGCGTTATGTAGATTCATCGGTTGAGCGTTTGCAAGTTAAAGTCAGCGGCTTAACACCGGGGCGTTATGTGCTCGCGTGTAATGGTCGCCGCGTGTGTTTGAGCCCTACGGGTAAACACGGTGAATTCGTGGGCGGTGTGCGTTATCGCGCGTGGCAACCACCTTCAGCATTGCATCCGACAATTGGTATTCACTCACCGCTGGTGTTTGATTTAATTGATACCTGGAACGGCAAAAGTATTGGCGGTTGCACCTATCACGTCAGCCATCCCGGGGGCCGCAGCTACGACCGTTTCCCCGTTAATGCGAACGAAGCTGAATCGCGCCGCGGCAATCGTTTCTTTGATATCAACCACACACCCGGTGCGCTCCCGATTACACCGGCAGGAAAAATATTGCGCGAGTTTTTTGAAAACAAACATCCACCCAGACCTATGGCGCCACCGCCCGAGGAACCGGCCGATGAATATCCACACACGCTTGATTTGCGCAAATAAGTTCAGACCAAGCTTACTCACACTGAAGAAGAGTAAGCTTGGGTTAGGAAATCCGTCAGGAGAACAAAATCAGGTTACAATGGACACCATATTTATAACAACGACATATCATCCTTATGAATCCTTATTCCACACTTATGGAAAATTCGGTCGATTCCGCCAACATTAAGGACTTTATCTATCCATCACCGCAAACCGGTGTAGATGAAGCCTATGACCACGAGGGCAGGATTCGCCCCCATTGGCGATATTTGCTCCACAGCTTGCAAAGCCTGGGGCATGATGCGATTGAAGAGCGCCAGAAAAAAACTCGCCGCATTTTGCGCGACGATGGTGCCACCTACAAAATTTACGACGAGCCGGATGCAAACCAAAGCTGGCAACTCAACCCTATTCCGCTGCTGATTAACAGCGATGAATGGAACCAGATCGAAACCTCGCTGGTTGAACGCGCTGAGTTATTTAATTTATTACTGCAAGATATTTACGGCGAACGAAAACTGATTCGCCAAGGTATCATTCCGCCAGAATTATTATTTTCCCATCACGGATTTTTACGTCCCTGCCAAAATATAAAACTGCAAGGTAGCCACCAACTTATTTTGCACGGTGTGGATTTAGTACGCTCACCCGATGGCAGCATGCGCGTAATGGCCGACCGCACACAAGCACCATCGGGTGCTGGATACGCACTGGAAAACCGCACAGTAATGAACCGGGTATTTCCCAGTTTGTTTCGCGATAGCCATGTGCATCGTTTGTCATTATTTTTTTCGCGCTTGCGCCAACGCCTGCATGAATTAAATCCCAACGGCGGCATTGCACGCATTGTTGTACTCACACCCGGTATTTATAACGAAGCCTATTTTGAACACGCCTACCTCGCTAACTATTTGGGCTTCCAATTGGTACAAGGCAGCGACTTGAGTGTGCGCAATGGCTACGTGTGGATGAAAGCGCTCGACGGTTTAAAGCGTGTCGATGTTATTTTGCGCCGCGTGGATGATATTTATTGCGATCCAGTTGAATTAAAAGGTGATTCGCGTTTGGGGGTACCAGGATTGTTGGAAGTGGCGCGCATGGGCCATGTCGCCATCGCCAATCCTCTCGGCTCCAGCGTATTGGAAAATCCTGCGCTGATGCGTTATTTGCCTGCAATATCACAAGCGCTGCTTGGGCGCGATTTACAAATGCCATCAGTAAAAACCTGGTGGTGCGGCAACAATGATGATCTTGAATATGTTTGCGCAAACCTGAAAACACTGTTGATCAAACCCACCTATCGCCGTCCCGGACTTTATGAGGTTTACGGTGCGGATCTGGATGAGAAAAAATTGCAGGCTTGGCAAAACCGTATCCGCAAGAATCCACTGCAATTTGTTGCGCAGGAATATGTAGCCGGTGCGCAAACACCGACATGGCACCAAGGGCAAATACAACCGCGCTCATCAGTGCTGCGTACATTTGCTGTGGCAAGTGAAAGTTCTTATTCGGTCATGCCCGGTGGGCTCACGCGCGTGAATCTTGATGTTGGAAAAAAAATCATTTCCAACCAGCGCGGCTCGGTATCCAAAGACACCTGGGTGCTTGCATCTGAACCGGAAAAACAAATCAGTTTGCGTTCATCCGATGCACAGCCCGCCGTTGAAAGCAGCAGTTCACTACCCAGCCGCGTGGTGGAAAATTTATTCTGGATGGGACGCTACGCTGAACGCGCAGAGTCAGCCATGCGCTTGCTACGCACTGTATTTATTCAATTAAACAAAACTGAAAAACTTCCTGACGCTGTGTGTCGCACGCTCCTTAGTGCAGTCACTCATGTCACTGCGACTTATCCGGGCTTTACCAGTTTGCAAACAGCACTGTTAAAAAACCCGGAACCGGAAATGATTTCCATTATTCTGGATCAGCAGCGGCTCGGTGGTGTGGCAAATAATTTAATTGCCATGATTAATTCTGCCGAACAAGTTAAAGAACAATTATCCAGCGATACCCAACGCGTGATTAACGATATCGGCGATGAACTGGAGCAATTAAAAATCGCGCTGGAGCCAGATGCACTCTCTGCCCCCGAAGAAGCTTTAGCGCCGTTAATTACAACCTTGCTCGCCTTTGCCGGATTAATCCACGAAAGTATGACGCGCGGCAATGGCTGGCACTTTATGGAAATGGGGCGCCGACTTGAACGCGCACTGCAAATCGTTAACACGCTACGCTCATTACTGGTGACGGGCTTTGATGAAATTGAGCAGGAAACATTAATTGAATCCAGCCTGCTGTGTGGCGAAGCTTTGATTCCCTATCGTCGTCGCTACCAAAATGGAATCCGCATTGATCAAGGCTTGGAAATGATTTTGCTCAACAACAAAAATCCGCGTTCATTGATTTATCAATTAACGCAGTTGGAGCATCACTTTGCCGATCTGCCGGATAACCGCGACGAGTTCAGCACCGAACACAAATTATTATTGGAAGCGACCACCGCATTGCGCTTAAGCGATATCAAAACCCTGGCCAAAACCGCCAATGGTATTCGCGGTGAATTGGATCAGTTGTTATCGCGCTTGCAATATTTAATCGGCACCGCCGCCAAAGCCATCGGCCAACGTTATTTCGATCACACCGAAGGCCCGCAGTTGTTGGTAAAAAACAACGAATGGCAGGAGCAGCTATGACAGGGGCATCACTATGAAATATCGCATTTGCCATAGCACCCGCTACCAATACGCGCTTTCAGTTAGCAACTGCTACAACCTTGCTTATGTGTTGCCGCGTGTTACAGAAAAACAGCGTATTGAAAATATCGATATCAAAGTGTCGCCAGCGGCAACTACCCGCAATACGCGCACCGATTATTTTGGCAACCAGTTTTTGCAATTTTCGATTGAAAAAGATCACACCGAATTGGATGTCAGCATCACCAGCGACATAATCATTAAAGAATCTGCGATCAGTATTAATCTCGATTTCGGCAACCCTTGCACATACGTAAAGTATTTACTCAAACACAGCAAAGATTGGGAAACACTGTGCGCGCGCGAGTTTATGCTGGACTCACCGATGGTGCAGCAACATCCGGATCTTGCGGAATATGCAGCTTCATCCTTCCCGGATGACCGCCCTTTCTTATCGGCAGTAATGGATTTAACCCAGCGTATATTTAATGACTTTATTTACGATCCGGATTTTTCCGATGTCGCCACACCACTTGCCGATGTATTAAAACATAAACGTGGCGTGTGCCAGGATTTTGCTCATTTCGCAATTGGGTGCTTGCGCTCGCTGGGTTATCCGGCGCGTTACGTGAGCGGGTATTTGGAAACATTCCCCGCACCAGGTCAGGAAAAATTAATCGGCGCTGATGCAACCCACGCATGGTTTGCGGTTTATTCTCCCGGCGAAGGCTGGTATGAATTTGATCCAACCAATAACAAAGTGACAGGCGAACAACATATCACTACCGCATGGGGTCGCGATTATTCAGATGTTGCACCATTGAAAGGGGTTATTTTTGGCGGAGGCCATTCACCAAAGTTATTGGTGTCTGTTGATGTGCGGCGAATTGATGAGGATGTTATCCAAGGATTATAGGCAAAAAAGCCTAAGGGTATTAGACACCTTGAGGCTTTTTCGTAACATTTGACACCACTACTTATTATTAAGTTTTAAACTGGAGTGCCAACTAAAACTGTTTTGAATTTCTGTCCGTTCACTTTCCACCAAAGCACAACATTACTTTGGCTAGCACCCTGCGAACCATCAATCTCAACAACCAATGAGTTATTATCGAGACCATTTAAAATAGCTGATGGACTACGCGCACCTGGATTACTTGGTGTTCCGCCGTAGCCATCGCTGGACGCACTTATTGCAGTTTTGAATGTGGTTTTAACATTTAATCCATCTTCAAATCGAATATTTCCTCCCACCAAAATATCCCCATCAACAGTCAGCGAAGGTGAAGAGTTATATTTAAATACTCGCACACCATTTTGCGGGGTGAGCTTAAGTTGTTGTTCGGCAGAAATTTCAAGATCATTACCAGCACATACAATTGTTGGCTGGCTTCCTGAGGCTGGCGTAAGCAGTATATTTTGTAGAACCGTTAAGTTATCTACCGTTAGATCCGACATTGTCTTCTCCTTAATTAGCATTGATCATCATACTGAGTAGTTTTACCATTAACATTGCTCTCCACGAGCAGCTGAAGAGTATATGCCCAGTATTCTCTCAAAAGCTACTGACTCCTCCAGTAACTGCAACCACCACCGCAATATCGCGCCATAATCCCAAAAATTGATGATTTAGGCGCAACACAAACAACCTATAAGCGCGGCATGATTGCTGCATTACTAAAAGGTAGGATGTACTCCATTACTTTAATTTGCACACTAATCTCTATATTTTCTGCAAACCAAACTCTTTAATTTTATTAATCAGATCGCGATGGGTTGGAATTACTTTCAACACCTCGTTGGTCTTTTTCATATTCTCACCAAAGAGTTCATGCGCCCGTGTCACTGCAGCAGGATTAGGCTTTTTCGGTGCAGGACGCTTGGCAGTTTCATAACCCATACCATAAAGAATGTATTGGAAACTGGCACAGGGGAATAGCTCTTCTGAATGCACCTCATCGTAAAACCAGGGCACTTGATAGCGCCATATTTCCAGTAGCTCCTGCAAACTTTCGGGAACACTTTTCGGGTCGCAATGATCAATCCAATATTGCGAACCGCAACGCTTGCTCAACACATAATGCAATTTCAGGAAGTTGATAATGTGGTTCCAACGATAGGTAAATACTTCGTTAAAACGTTTTGCAACAATCGTCATCGCATTTCTATCAGCCGGTAACTGTTCGCTAATCATGCGCGCGGAAAGCTCGATCAGGATAATCGCCGAAGCTTCCAATGGCTCAATAAAGCCGGCGGCCAAACCAACCGCAACACAGTTATTTTTCCAGAATACTTCGCGATGACCAGGATTAAATTTAATTTTCTGGAATTCAGTGGCGATTGCTTTTTCACGGCCGATAGTCAAGGTCAGATAATCACGAAATTCTGCATCAGCTTCTTCATCGGAAATGTGGGTGCGTGAATAAACGTAACCAACACCGCGGCGTGTTTGCAATCCAATATCCCAAATCCAGCCAGCCGATTGCGCGGTTGAAATAGTATTGGACGAAATAGGACATTCAGGATCGAGATAGGGAACTTGCGCCGCCAAGGCTGCATCGTTAAACAAAAATTCTTTTTTGCTGACCATCGGCACTTGGTAATGTTTGCCAATCAACAGGGAAGCAAGCCCAGTACAATCAACAAATAAATCCCCTTGAAGCTCGCCGTTGTTTTGCGTGCTCAATGAACGGATATCACCATTTTCTGCAGAATTAACACCAAGAACATTATCAGAAATATGTTTGATGCTTAATTTTTCCATGCAGTGTTTGCGCAAAAATTGCGCGAACTTGGCTGCATCTAAATGGTAGGAATAATTAGCCACACCACCGTATTCGGTACTGGTGATAAATTTTGGCCCCATATCGTTTGCACACAATTTACTCTGGATACAAACCGCATCGGAAAACGAGATTTCATCGCGGTGTGCTTGCCAATGCTCAGCCAGATTCAGTTCGGTATAACCGACGGGCAAAGTGAACGGGTGATAATATTCATCGTCATCTTCACCGGTATACCACTTGCAAAACTTGGAGGCCTGCTTAAAAGCTACATCGCATTCGCGCACAAATTCAGTTTCTGAAATGCCCATCTTTCTGAGTGTGCTACGCATGGTTGGCCAAGTGCCTTCCCCTACGCCTACCAATTTAATATCCGGCGATTCGATCAGGGTAATCTGAACACCTTGTTCGCCATTGGCATGCTCCGCTGCCAGCGTACCTGCCACCAACCAACCGGCAGAACCGCCACCAACAATTACAATTTGCTTGACCGCTGTATTCATGACCTATTCCATTATTATTAATGAGCTGTATTTATAAAGACGCCCTATACAAATTTCGAGGCGCCTTGGTATTGAGCGCCGTAGTTTTCCCATAAGGCATGTATTAATCTATGCGCAACTCATTAATTTTCTCTATTGAATAGTTCGGTAGGTACACATTTAATCCGCAGCGGTAAAGGCAAATGACGCAACACATATCTATCCCACTAAAAGACAGCTACAAATTATTCAACCACGGCCCCGTCAGTATCATCACCAGCGCTCACGGCGATAAACGCAACATCATGGCTGCCGCCTGGATCATGCCATTGGATTTTTCGCCCGCAAGAGTAGCCGTGGTGATAGATAAAAATACCTACACCCGCGAACTGGTTAATGCCAGTGGCGAATTCGGTTTGCAATTTCCCATGCGCAAAATCGCCAGACTCACACTGGAAGTCGGCGATGTATCTGGCCGTGATACCGACAAATTTTCCCACTTCGATATAAAGACATTTTCCGGATCAACAATCGCCGCCCCCTTTATCGAGGATTGCATCGGCTGGCTGGAATGCAAAGTCATCAAACAAGGCGCAGAAGAAATGGATTTAATCGTCGGCGAAGTCGTTGCCGCTTATGCAGACCCGGAACAATTTATCGACGGCCGCTGGCATTTTTCTGATGATCCGCAGAAACGCAGCATCCACTATATGGCGGGCGGAGAGTTTTATATAACGGGGGAATCGTTTCGAATTGAGAGTGATTATTCAGGAGAATAACACCATTCAGCAACGGTAAAGCTGGCCCTGTTAACAATGACAGGGCATAAAGCTTCGCCACCTTCACAGCTAAAAAAGGACTCAGCATCGATCATGAACAAAAAATTTACTGCAGGTTTAACCTATTTATTACTAATACTTTCTCTAAGCGGCTGCGAGAGCAGTGACAATAAAGCAACAGAACCGAGCTCCAATATAAGCACCGAGCTTGCACAGAGAAAAACAAATCCCTACCTCTCTTACGAACATAACCTTAGTGTAGAACTGAAAAAAGATGCAATTTCTGAAAAATACAAGGCATTAATTGATCATTGCAACGCCGACAGAGAAAACAATTGCACGATTCTAGAATCAGAGCTTTCTTCAAATAATTACAGTCGCGGTGAAATCAAGATCAGAATTAAACCAGCCGGAGTAAATACCTTTTTAGCACTTGCAGGCAACAAGGGCGAAATCACCAATGAATCAACTACGGTAGAAGATCTCTCAACACTCATTTTCGATACCGAAAAACGAATCAAACTTTTGCAGTCATATCAGGATAATTTGCTGGAACTACAAAAGCAGGCAAAAGGTGATATAGAGTCACTGATTAAAGTATCTCAAGAAATAGCAAACACGCAGTCCCAGCTGGAAGACTTGATTGGAAACAACAAAAAGCTAATGCAACGAGTGGAAATGGACATCATTAAAGTTCGCCTACACAGTCGTTATGAAGCTTCTTTCTGGACACCAATTACAACTGCGCTAGATGAGTTTAAAGAGAATCTTTCCGAGGGTATCGCTAGCGCGATTACCGCTATTGCTTATCTGATACCTTGGTCAGTAGTCTTCGTGATTCTATTCTTTATGCTGCGGTTCTTCTGGCGAAAGCTGAGAGGAAAATCAGCAAAATCTTAAGCGTTATTCTACACCCAAAAAGCAGCTACTGAGATAGCTGCTTTTTTTATTGCTTAAAATAAAAAAGGCCCGAATACGGGCCAGGCCTCAGAGAGACAACACGCAAAGGGTAACGCGGCTGGGCCGCTGTAAATCAGGCTGACTTTTGCTCCTGGGTTTGTGCCATGACCACTGGCAGGAACCAGGTTTCGGCAATTTTGAAATGCAAATTGCCGATTTCAAATTGCAACTCATCAATATATTCATGTAAGCCGGATTTTAATAATTCATCCAAATCCGCTTCGTCCAACTTATGTTGGATATTCACAATCGCTGACAATACTTTTTCGCTATTGGGCAGAGCCCATAAACATTGCTCCAATTGCTTGAGGCAGTGGGCAACTGCGCGCGGGAAATCTTCGTTTTGCAATAAAAAGGTCACTACGGCATTGGCGTTTACGCGGTCACGCACATGCTGGCGATACATTTGGTAAGCGCTGAGCGAACGCAGTACACTCATCCACAAAATGTTGTCATAGGGTTCCAATACTTCGGTTCCGCCCGCCGAAAGGTGTGGCAAGAGATTAACCAAGCCAGCATCAACAATACGCGTACTCATATCGGCGCGTTCGAGATTGCGGCCAATGCGAATTAAATCGTAAGCGTTGTTATGACTCATGCAGCCAGCAAGCAAACCAGTGAATTGCTGCACGCTACTAATCACATGCAATAAGATAATACTGCGGTCACGGCGCGAGGTTACTTTATCGGCGCGGTCGCGAATATAGTGGTACAAATCGTTGATTAATTCCCACGCTTCCATCGGCATGGTTTCGCGGGTGATGCGAGAATTCTCGCGCGCGAAACTAAGTGAATTAATCAGTGAAGCCGGATTTTTTTTATCCGCCAAAATAAAATTCACTACGGTTTTTTCGTCGGCTAATTGCGTATCGCGTTCAAAATAATTACCAGTACCGCTGATATCAATCAATGAACCCCAGCCGACACGAACACCTGCAGGTAAATCCAGTAACAAATTGGAGTTAACATTTACCAAGCGCGCAATATTTTCGCTGCGCTCCATATAGCGACCTAACCAATAAATTCGCTCTGCTACACGTGACAACATGTTTAGTCCTCCACTACAATCCAGGTATCTTTACTGCCGCCACCTTGCGATGAATTCACCACGTAGGAACCTTTGCGCATGGCAACGCGGGTTAACCCACCGGGAGTAACGCAACTTTCACGCCCTTGCAATACAAATGGGCGCAAATCGATATGGCGCGGCTCTGCATTACCATTAGTGAGAATAGGTGCGGTCGATAACGAAATTAGCGGTTGTGCCATGTAATTGCGTGGATCTGCTTTAATACGCAACGCAAATTCTTCCAATTCTTTTTTGCTCGCTTGCGGGCCGATGATCATACCGTAACCACCGGATTCATTAGCGGGCTTAACCACTAATTTGTCGAGATTGGCGAGTACGTAATCGCACTGCTTTTTATCGACACACAAAAAGCTGGGCACGTTAGGCAGGATGGGTTCCTCACCCAAATAATATTTAATCATGTCAGGTACAAAGGTGTAGATCACTTTATCGTCTGCAACACCGGCGCCCGGAGCATTTGCCAAGGCAACATTACCTTTTAGCCAAGCGCGCATTAAGCCGCGTACACCGAGTACAGAATCCGGATTAAACATTTCCGGATCTAAAAATAAATCATCAATGCGACGATAGATAACATCAACACGTTTTAAACCATCAATGCTGCGCATATAAACGCAGTCATCGCTATCGACAACCAGATCGCTTCCCTCAACCAACTCCACACCCATTTGTTGGGCGAGATAGGAATGCTCAAAATAAGCGGAATTATAAATGCCGGGAGTAAGCACTACGATTTCGGGGCGATCCGCTTTACGCGGCGATAAAGATGCAAGCGTGTCGAACAACTGGTTGGGATAATCTGTCACCGGAACAATGTTGTGATTTTCAAATAATTCCGGGAATACACGCTTGGTGACTTTACGGTTTTCCAGCATGTAAGAAACACCGGAGGGCACGCGCAAATTATCTTCCAGTACAAAAAATTCGCCTTTGTCATCGCGAATTAAATCGCTGCCGCAAATATGCGACCAGACACCATAGGCAGGCTTCATGCCGATACATTCTTTGCGGAAATTGACCGAATCTTCAAATAAGTATGAGGGCACGACCTTGTCTTTGATAATTTTTTGGTCGTTGTAAATATCGTTAATAAATAAATTCAGCGCGGTTAAACGCTGGATCAAACCGCGCTCGGTTTTTTGCCATTCGCGCTGCGGAATAATGCGTGGGATAATATCGAACGGCCATTCGCGATCGATGTTGCCTGCATCGCTGTAAACCGTGAACGAAATGCCCATGGTTTTAATTGCGAGTTCGGCGGAGAGTTTTCGGTCTTGTAATTCTTGACCGGATAACGAGGCGAGATATTGGGCGAGGTGTTTGGTTTCAGGTCGGGGTTGGCCGGGCGCGCTGATCAATTCATCGTAGAAATGGCCAGAATGGTAATTCTGCCAATCTATGTTCATCTCACTCATGGTGACTTCCTTCAGCATCGCGGCCTCACTTATGTATGCGTTCTTAGCATTGTTATAGTGCCCGCTGAATCACCTCCCTGATTTCCATTTCTCCTGTCCAGGAAGATTTTCAGCAAGCTACCAGCAAGTACTTGCAAATTCGTTGCCAACAGCCGCAATTCATTTGCTGGCAAACGCGCTCGCATACGAACAACACACTTATTCCTTTTCACAAGAGCTATAGGTTATATCTTAAGAACTCTTGAGGGCTTTTTGCTCTGATAATCAAGAAATTACGAATCCCGCCGAGGGTTTCATAACGCCTTGATACGAAACCAACCTGCAATGCTTAGTCGCAACTGTGTTGCTGGCAACACCTCATGTGGAAAATCTTCGCTGAGAAAGATCACCAGCTTGCCACATTCCGGTGCAACCCGAGCCAATTGGGTTGTGTCTGCTTCATCATAGAGCACCAATTCGCCACCAGCCACTAAATCCCATCCGGGATTCAGGTAGAGCACGGTCGATAACTTGCGGCCAGGATTTCCTTTAAACGCATCGCGGTGTTTTTGATAGAAGGCGCCGGGAGCGTAAACCGCATAGTGGGCTTCGTAATCAAACAAGCCTAAAAATAAACGTTGGTTGATCGCTAACCTCAGTGTATCCATCCAGGATAAAAATTCTGTTACAGCGGAGTCACCTGGCTCAAGCCATTGAATCGCATCACCGCGGATATTCTGGTTGAGTTGATAATCCCCTTGCCGCCCTACACCGGCGGGTTTTAACACTGGCTGTTGCGCCTGCAAGTTGCGAATCAAACCGCTGATTAAGGATTCCGGTAATGGCTGGTCGAGCACAATAAAACCGGGGCCGGCCAGTGCATCTGCAATTTGGTCGAACAAGGACTCGGGATCGGGAGAGTTCATGTGGGATTTACCGGGCTGCTGGCAAAGCGTCGGGAAGTTTTTTGATGGTGTAAATATCGTAACGACTGGATTTTCCCTCCAGCTGATAAGAAGGTGTTTGATTATTTAACAGCGGAGCCTTACGCGGGCGCTTTACCACAACGCGATAATTTACATGGGCCAACGCCAAAGGCAGAAGCGCATCGGCATCTTCATCTTTACCAACAATCTGGTGAAACGCCGCCATTTCTTTTTTTACATCGGCCGTTTTGTGACGCTCGGGAAACATCGGATCGAGATAAATCACATCGGGAAATTGATCAGGCGATAATGATTCCAGATAGCGGCGACTATCTTGTGTTAGCAACTGCATGCGATTAATGGTTTGCAGTAACTCTGCATCCTGATCGCGCGCAAAAATTTGCGCACGCGCCAAGCCATCGGCCAATAAGGTTTGTACTATCGGCGAGCGTTCAAGCATGGTGACAGTGCAGCCCAAACTTGCCAGCACAAAACTATCCTTACCCAAGCCTGCGGTTGCATCCAACACCTGCGGATATACACCAGCTTTTATTCCCACGGCTTTGGCAATCATCTGGCCTTTACCACCACCAAATTTGCGCCGATGATCAACAGCGCCTTCGGTAAATTCTGCGATAACTGGCCCCGGCGCTTTGCGCCCGGTTTGCTGTAATTGAATCGATTCTTGCGTAAATAACACCACGAACTCAGCAGCATCAATGGCGTCTGGAGATTGATCAGTCAACAAGGATAATTGCAGTAAGTTAGCAAGCGCTTCGGCCTGACTTAACAGCGGCGGATAATTGCAAAGTACAGCAATGGAATTTGGCATGGTGTTCACGACAGCAATATTTAGCTGTGCATTATCCAGCCTGCATAAAACACTGACAATGATTTAGTTCAAACAAAACCCTATCCCCTAAAACGACAAAGCCGCTGCGGTGAGGCAGCGGCTTTGTATTCAAACAGATCAATTACTGTTGATGAGGAACCAACTCTAACTCTACACGGCGGTTTGCTTCGCGACCGCTTGCAGTGTCATTGCTGGCAACGGGATAACGTGAACCGTAACCGTAAGCCTGAATACGCGCACTGCTCACTTTCTGGCTGCGTAAATACATGGCTACACTATCAGCACGCCCTTCACTCAGAGGTTGGTTAATTTTGTCACTACCGGTTGAGTCAGTATGACCAGTTACTTTGATAGAAGTCTTGCTGAACTCTGCCAATACTTTGGCTACTGAATTCAACACAGGGAAAAAGTCAGAGCGGATATCAGCGCTGCTAGTGGCAAAGGTAATATTACCTGGCATTACCAGATACAGATTATCGCCTTCACGTCTTACCTGCACGCCAGTGCCTTGCAATTCCTGACGCAGCTTGGCCTCCTGACGATCCATATAGTTACCTACACCAGCACCAGCAACACCACCAATTGCTGCACCTTTCAATGCGCGCTCACGGCGATCTTTTGCGTTATCCCCCGTTGCTGCGCCCAATACTGCACCCGCTACCGCACCTATACCTGCACCTTTAGCGGTATTGCTGGTTTTTTGCTCGCCAGAGTACGGATCTGTAGTAGTACAGCCGATGATGGCAAATGACATAATGATTGCGAGGATGTATTTCATATTAGGTCTCTCCGTTGAAACGATAAAAACAGGAACAATAAAAACAAGAACAATAAAAAACTGCAACGATCAAACAGGAACGATAACAGTAGAACGAAAAAAAACATTAAAAACACGGACAACTAAATTGCTTGATAATGTGTAGTGATTGTTGATGAATGGAACTGAACAAATACTGAATTCTGTGATTGCTGATAAACGCTATTCTGATTAAAGTGACTATAAACACAGTCACCCCGTGAAATCGGTTCGCCTCACCACACAACCTTCCGTGCTGACACCAGTGAGAAGCTAATTTTCACCTCAATCCAGGTAAATCCATATGCACATTAAATCTTTGTTACTTTTTTGCGGGTTGGCCACCAGTCTATTGACCGCCGGATGTAAAAATTATTCCGTGAGCGTCAACGAAAATGTTGTTTATATGCCGCCGTCGATATTTAAAGATTACCAATTAGCTGACTCGTTATTACACGACTGTGTAGAGCAAACGATTTACGATTTGCGTATCACTAAAGCGGAAGATCTCACGCGCTTGAACTGCAGTAATGCCGGGATTAAATCCCTTGCCGGTTTGGATAAATTTTTTGCATTAACTGAACTGAATCTGGCGGACAATCAATTAGCGGATATTACTGAAATTGGAAAACTGGGGCGCTTGGAAAAACTTTTCCTGACGAACAACAAGATCAAAAATCCGGCAC
>NZ_JBCECX010000033.1:0-53450 GCF_039207905.1 Cellvibrio sp. | reverse complement strand
TGCAACCGCACGCAGCGCTGGCAACCAATGGGGTTATTCAATCTGGGAGGTGAGATTGACTGGACTCTAGTAAAAAATAATTTCACTTCTTTTCGGTAATTATTTTTTACAAAGAGAACCGCCCGCGATTTTTTTGCGGGCGGTTTTTTACCAAATACTTCGTAACACGTTTGCCATTAGTGTTCCTGTTTCTAAACAAAAACGCCAACGCCAAACTCGTATCGAAGTAGTTTTGCAAGACAAAAAAGTACTAACAAAAAATCAACTAACGGACGACATATCATGTACAAGACCAAATCACTCTTATTAACGTTATTGCTCTCTCTCGGCCTCAGCAGTGCACTCAGCACCCAAGCGGCTGTTATCACGTTTGACGATTTACCCGAAACCGATATTGGCTCAATCAGCGAAGGTTACGGCGGGTTTAACTGGGGAGATTCCTTCCTGACCAATGTTGCTTACGCACACAAAGATGCAATCCCCGGTACTGGTTTTGAAACCGGTGTAGTGTCGGGCAATTACGCCGCGTTTAATTTCCTCGCCACTACCAGCGTCATCAGCGGTGAAAAATTTGATTTCAACGGCGCTTATTTAACTGCAGGCTGGAACGACGGTTTAAACATCGAAGTCACCGGCTTTTTAGATAACCTCGCGCTCTTCACCAAAACAGTTGTAGTCAACACCAGTGCAGCGCAATGGTTTGATTTCAATTTCGCTGGCATCAACTCACTCAGCCTGCGCGCTTGGGGCGGAGTATCAATTGATCCCAATAACGGTGGTGAATTTTTCGTCATGGACAACTTCACCTTCAACGAAACCCCAGCCGCTGCAGTACCCGAGTCATCCTCGCTCGCGTTGTTACTGCTCGGCGTAGCCGGAATTTTATTAGGCCGCAAAAACAAAAAAGCCTAATTACCCAAGTAGTAATAGCGTCCCTGCTTTGCCGCTCCAAGCAATTGGTAGCGGCGTTTTTGTTTTTGGGGTAGAGTCATCGCCTCACTGACTCTAACGAACACATCGCAGTAAGGACTTGAATAAAAATGGATATAAATACTGAACAATTAGCAGCCAGATTCAGGTTACTTGAAACACATGAGCTGTTACGTCTTTCGTCCACCGAACTTAGTGATGCCGCTCGTGCAATTTTGCAACAGGAATTGACGAGCCGTGACATTCCATCAGCAGCTAAAAATGTGCAAGACACTTCCGCAACGACATCACAAGCACTTAGCGTCTATGCCTCATTACCTGAACGAGCTGCTGCCAGACTAATAGACATAGCAATCATCTATCTGATGGTTCTTACAGCAGAATCAAAAATTATTCCCACCGCAATACCTGTTACTTTAATAGTTTTGTATACGTTATTTCAGGACAGTATTTTTTACGGAAAAAGTATCGGTAAATTCATAATGAAAATCACCGTTTTACGTGAGAAAACAAAACTTACGTGTAGCCCTTGGCAATCGCTGGTAAGAAATTGCTTTTTCATAGTTTTGGGAATTATTGATCTTTTGCTACTCATAAACAAAAAGAATCAACGCATTGGTGATTGGGCGGCGAGAACCGTTGTGATTAATGACAAAAGATTTTCTGAATATCAAAGTAAAAAATAGAGAAGTAAAATGATCTACCAAGGCAGCTGCCATTGCGGTGCAATAAAACAATAATCTCAACATTTACACATTCAATACCGGCGTAACCAAACACAAATTCTGCAAAACCTGTGGGATAAAACCTTTTTATCCCACATTCAAATACCTATGGACTGGAGACAAATTTGCGCTTTTTAACATCACAATCTGAATCAATAAAAAAATCCCTTCACCGCACATCACATCGTCTTTTACTCCAATCGATTGTGGCCTTAGCGGGGCTTTGCACGCTGACCGTTGCGGCGGAGGACGAACAGCGTGTACGAGCGCGTGATTTAGGCGTTGCACCAGGTATCTTCAGCACAGGGACTAACAATGCGATCACTGACGTCGCCGGTGTGCGCGTCGGACAGGTAACTTTGCGGGAAGGCGATAATGTTCGCACCGGTATCACCGCAATCCTGCAACATCCCGGTAATACCTACCGTTCACGGGTGCCTGCAGCAATGCACGTGGGTAATGGCTTCGGCAAATTCATCGGCACCACCCAGATCAACGAGCTGGGCGAACTGGAAAGCCCGATCCTGCTGACCTGCACGTTGTGCGTGTGGAAAGCTGCCGATGCCATGGCCGAGTGGATGCTGGCGCAACCGGATATGCAGCAGGTGCGCTCATTAAATGTGGTCGTGGGCGAAACCAATGACGGCAGACTCAATGACATACGTGCTCGCCCGATTACCGCTGCGGCAGTGCGCACTGCATTGGAAAATGCGAAGAGTGGGCCAGTGCAAGAAGGTAGCGTCGGTGCGGGCACCGGCACTACCGCATTCGGCTGGAAAGCAGGTATAGGAACATCATCGCGCAAACTACCTGAAAGCTTGGGCGGCTGGACAGTGGGTGTGTTGGTACAAGCCAACTTCGGTGGTGTGCTACAGGTGGAAGGCGCGCCCGTGGGGCGTGAGTTGGATCGCTATGCATTCCAAAACGCCGTCGCTGCGCGGGAGAACACACGTGGATTGGCCGATGATCGCGGCGATGGCTCGGTGATCATTATTATTGCCACCGATGCGCCTTTATCGGATCGTAATCTGCAACGTGTTGCCTCACGCGGCATGATGGGACTGGGGCGCACCGGCAGTTCCGCATCCAATGGCAGCGGCGACTACATACTCGCATTTTCGACCGCCGAGTCAGTGCGACGCGAGTTTGATGCCGCGCGTTTGCAAACTACCGAATTGGCGAACGAGCAGATGAGCGCCGTGTTCCAAGCCAGCGTCGACGCGGTAGAAGAATCGGTCTACAACGCCTTGTTTATGGCTACCACGATGACAGGCAATGGGCAGACAGTGGAGGCAATTCCGCTGGATCAAGTGCGGAAAGTTTTGCGTAAACATGGGATAAAAAAATGATTTACCAAGGCAGCTGCCATTGCGGCGCAATAAAATTTGAAGTGGAAGCGGCGGACGACGTTGAAGTAGAAAACTGCAATTGTTCGATCTGCAGTATGACCGGATTTTTGCATTTGATTGTGCCGCTGCGCGATTTCCGCCTCATCAGTGGTGAAGATAATCTCACCACTTACACATTCAATACCGGCGTAGCCAAACACAAATTCTGCAAAACCTGCGGCATAAAACCTTTCTACGTTCCCCGCTCCAATCCCGACGGAATGGACATCAATTTGCGCTGCATAACACCGCAACCCAAATCAATAAAAGTCGTGAATTTTGATGGCCAGAATTGGGAACAACATGCGCATACGATTGCGCATAAAAGCCAATAAATCGTAGCCCGTATGGAGTGCAACGGAATACGGGATTTACCACAGTAATCGGCAATTTAAATACCCCGTATTTCGCTAGGCTCCATACGGGCTACGTTTCGGTGAAATCAGGCTTTATGCCCAAGAATCCGCGCAGGTAAAAACAGCACAGCGCGCAGGAAGGCGAAGAACGCATCAAAGGTGATGCCGATCAAGCGGAATGGGAGAGAGATCAGCCAAACGATTGGCCAGAGAACTAACACCAGTAATGCCAGCGGCCAGCAAATGACCCATAACAATAACCAGCAGATAAACGTCAGCATACCAACTCCTCTTGTGTGTAAGCCGTTTTTATCTTAGATGGGGATTAACGCAGATTGGATTCAACCATCGCCGGATTATTTATCCGGGCGATGGTTGGAACAAGCTTGAACCTCGATCTTACTTCAGGCTACTCGATCTTATTTCAGATTCAGAGTACCAGCCATGATGGCAACGTGGCCTGGGAATGAGCAGAAGAAAGTGTAGGCTTCGCCGTCTTTCAGTTTGCTCACCGGGAAGGTTACCGATGCAGTTTCACCGCCACCGATAATCTTGGTGAAAGCAATTACACGGGCATCATTTGGCTTGAGGTATTCGTTAGCTGCACCTGCCGCCATACCATCGCTCGCTACTGCTTTTGAATCGGCAGTCGTGCTCAGCACCCAGTTGTGCCCCATTACGGTTTTTGGCAGCTTGCCAGTGTGGTGCAGGTTGAGGGTGAATTCTTTACAGGTTTTGCTGACGGTAATCGCCTTTTGGTCGAACTGCATAGCGTCGTTGCTATTCAGGTCAAAGGTGCATTCATCGGCCTGTGCGAACTGCGCGCTAGCCATTAATAATCCAGATAAAACAAGAGCATACTTCTTCATAGTAGAGTCCCCGTAACCTTTTGCGGTCGTTAATATAATAAAAAGCGCTACTTTACCTAAAAGCGGTCAATCCATTCATCGTTATTAATGCTTAGATTGGTTAATTATTGCAGACGAATCTTTACCGAGCCTGAAAACGCTGCTTGTTGTTTGTGCAATTTGTCGTTTATCTTAGCCTCCTGCCTATAACGATCCAGGCGACATAGCCGGGACAGGCGCCCCTCGACCACGAACAGCGAGTAAGCACCATATGGATATCCGCTCCAGCGACGACGAAGTCTACTCTACTCAATACGATCAGTTGTTTGATCTCTATCTAAAAGATCGCTTTCGCGATGCATGGGAGCAAGGCTGCAGCTGGTTTGGCGGCGGCCAATGGCCAACACCGCGCCTGCAGTTGCTGGCCGCCCGCATGCTCGGCCAATTGGGCAACCTGCGCAAAGCAGATGCCGCAATTTATCGCCTCTGGCGCCGCCACCCGCAGCTGCCTGACCTCTCCCACTACGCCGTCGCTATTACCCATCGCCGCCAGGGGCCGCTGGTCGCATTGCGCATGCTGCCTTCAGCCGAGGCGAAAGCCCATCCCAATGCAAAAGACCTCGCTTATTTGCGCGGCGAGCAAGCCGAAATCCTCACCCGCTTTCGCGACTTTTCCGCCGCCGAAGAATGCCTGCAAGCGATAGATGCACAAGGCGAGAACTGGCACTTGCTGGCACAAGCCGAATTGAAATACGCGCAGGATGATTACACCACGGCGATGGAACTCACCAATAAAGTATTGGAGCGCGATCACCAATATCGCTCGGCGCTGCAATTCAAAGCGAACCTCCTGCAATTGCAAAATGATTTGAGCGGTGCGATTCATTTGCTCGCCGAGTTTTGGCAAGAATCGCAATCGTTTTGGGTCGGCAAACAATTATGTAATTTGTATATCGAAGACCAACAATACGCGCTCGCGCATGATTGCATTGCGCGGCTGGAAAAATTGCCGGTAATCGACTGCAAAGAAATGCAGCAGAGCTTGCGTGCGATGCGTGCCGATGTGCTCTGTGCCGAGCAGCGTTATGAAGAAGCGCTGGAATATCTTGAGCAAAAAAACTTTTACAACAAATCAGTCATTGAATCGATCAAACGCGCATCCGACACATCAAAACGAAAAGTATTGAATGTGCCTTTTGTGCGACAACATCACATGACTTGTGGGCCTGCGAGTTTAACCGCAGTATCAACTTATTGGGGCGTGCCCGTAACGCAAGAGCATGTAGTTGAAGCGATTTGCTATGGCGGCACCCAATCGGTAGATGAACGCAAATGGGCGCAAAACAATAACTGGTTTGTGCAGGAATTCGAATTATCCTTTGCCGCATTAAAACAATTAATCGATGCCGATATTCCTGTGCTACTCGCCACCGTTGAACCCGGTAGCGCACACTTGCAAATTATTGTCGGTTACGACGAAGCCATGGGCACTTATTTATTGCGCGATCCCTATTATCGCCGCCTGCAAGAAATGTTGATCGACGGCTGCCATAAACATTACGCCTCAAGCGGCCCGCGCTGCATGGTGGTCGCGCCCTTGGCGCTGGCAGACAATATCAACGCGATGAATTTGCCCTGCCGCGAATTGTACGATCAGCTGTATCAATTGAATCTCGCTCTGGATAATAACCAACGCGATAACGCGCTCGCTGCACTTGCGCAAGCACGTGTGCTTGATCCCGATCATCGCATCACCAAAATTTTCGAGCGATATCTTGCCTTTTATGACAGCGATGAACCACGCATTTTGGCGGCGACTGAAAAATTGCTGGAGCAATTTCCGCAGGATGTTAATTTTCAATTGAGCAAAGCCAGTTCGCTGTCTTCATTTGGCTCGGCAAAACAAACTCGGGATTATCTGGAAACCATTGCAACCGGCGACAACATCCATTTTTTAATCAAGAGCCGTCTCGCCGACAATTTACGCTGGGATCAGCGTGAGCAGCCGCGGGTAGAAAAATTATTTCGCCAACTGCTCAGCTACAATCCGCTGCACACGGATTCGTTATACGCTTATGCGGGCGTGCTTTGGGACAAAGGAAATTTTGTCGAGGGATATCAGCTATACCGCTTTGTCACTTGCCTTGACGATAAAAATGAACGTTACGCCGAAAGCTTTTTTAAAGCAGCGCGCTATCACAAACAAACCGAACTGGGATTAAGTTTCTTACGTGATCGCTTTGCGCGCTTCGGTAAAAAATCCTCCGGCCCAGCTATTTCGCTCTTTAATGCATTGGATGGATTGGAGCGCGCCCACGAGGGTTTACCTATTCTCGACCAAGCCATGGCGCTACGCCCTGATGATGGCGGGTTGATGCTATTTGCCGCGCGCAAATTCCTGTATTTGCAGCAATCAACTAAAGCAGCGCAATTGTTGGAAGCGGCACGGCCTTTTGTAAATCCGGTGCGCTATCACGAATTAGCGGCAGAATTTTTCGAGTATAACCTTGATAGCAAACAGGCGATTAATTGCCTTGAACAAGTATTGCAATTGGAGCCGCTGAGCTACAACGCCAATCACGCCATGATGCGCTTGTATGTTGAAGCCGGGCAACGCGAAAAAGCCGAGCAGTTTATTGCGCAGCGATTAACGCAATTCCCTGACAATGCCATGTTGTTGCGTTTGCACATTAATTGGTTGGAAGATACTGAATACCAGGCGCTTGCCACTGCGTTCCAGAATTTTATCCACTATCACCCGGCCGATTCTTGGGGTTATCGCGGATTATCCAATGCAATGCTTAAATTGGAGCGCAACGATGAAGCGCTCGCAGCCGCATTGGAAGCTGTTGCCATCGAAGCGAATAACAGCGGCAACCACGCACAACTCGGCGATATTTATCTCTCTACCCAAAAGCGCAACCTCGCGCGCGTTTGCTTTCGCAAAGCACTTGAAATTGGTTGCGACTACACCTACGCCTATGAGCGATTGATGCAATGCGGCTTGAACCATGAAGCCCAGCAGAAAGATCTGCAATTTATTTACGAACAACTGATGGCGCAAGTCAGTTACGGCGATGGCATTTTGGAGTATCAAAAAATTGCCTGGCAATTATTATCTGCCGCCGATATTTCACGCTTTCTGCAACATGCTGTCGATGCGCGCCCGGACTTGTGGCAAGCGTGGGTCGCACTTGCCCTCGCCTATCGCAACCAAGGGCAAAATGAACAGGCATTGGAACTGCTCACCACGGCGGCGCAACGTTTTCCTTTGTTGCCGCGCGTTGCATTCGAAATCGCCGAAACCCAGCGCGTGTTAAATCGTTTAAGCGATGCAGAATCCAGCTACAAACATGTGCTGGAACTTTCGCCGGGCTGGACCATGGCGGCCAATAGTTTATGCGAATTACTTGAGCGTCAACATCGTTTTGATGAAGCGATTGATTTGCAAAACAATATGATCGCGCGCAATCCGCTGGCGCCAACGCCCTACGGTTTTCTCGCCGATTTATTATTGCGTAGCGGGCGCAAACTTGAAGCGATTGACGCACTGGAAAAAGGCCTTGCACGGGACCCTCACTATCATTGGGCCTGGACAACGCTTAATGGGTTGCTGACCGGAATGGACAAGCACGACCAAGTGTTGGAAAAAATTAGCGCTGTTAGAAAACAATTTCCCGACGCTGCCTCACTTGCGCTGGTGCACGCCGAAATTTTGAATGATGACTTGCGCGCTTTGGATTTACTGGCCAATTTTTTATTGCGCCAACCTCACAACATCGAAGTTTGTGTTGCTTATGTCCATCGTCAGGCAGATCGGCATCACTTTGATCACGCACTGGAATACACCAGCGAAAACTATTGGAATGGCAATCGCCCCAACGCGATTCTCGGTGCAGAAGCCTGGGTGCTTGCACAACAAGGCAATTTACCCGAAGCCATTAAACGCATGGAGCAGCTCGCGGCGATTAACGAAAACCATTATGACGCGTGGCGATTATTGGCGCGCTGGTACGTCGAGATTAAAGACAAAACCAATGCGTTGCGCGCGATAGACCATTGCCAGCGACTCTACCCCAATGATGCGTCGGTACTGTGTTACGTCGCCGAAAAATTGCAGGCGATTGAGGGCAATAAACAGCGTATCGGCGATTTGTTGCGCCGCGCATTTGAATTAAATCCCCTCAGCCAATACAACGGCCTGACCTTTATCGACTACGCCATTGAACAAGGTGATTACGCGCAAGCGGAACAGGCGTTAATCCTGTTGCACAAACATAATCAGGATGTATACACGCGCTATCGTGAATTACAAATTGCTGTTGCCGCTGAGCGAATGGATGATAGCCTGCAAATTTACCAAGCTATCCTACAAGACAGTGCGACCAATGAATGGTTTGTGCTCAACGGTTGGAAAATTTTGGAGAATGCAAAACAGGCTGCACAGACAGCTGAATTAATTCGTCAGTTGCGCGCATCACAAGCACCTATTGCCAATGAAGCTGGCCGCTGCCTCGCACTTTATGAATTTGAACAAACAAAACCGGCAAAGTTTGAACAGCAATTATTGCAGCGTGCAATCAATGATAACTTTGATCAGCGCTACCTCGAAGGTTATTTACAGGGTTTGGTAAATACCAAACGCGATTTGCCCTGGAATATTTGCGAAAAATTTAAAACAGAATTTGTCGCCGATGTGGAAAATTGGGGTTTGATTGGTTACCACAAAGTATTGCTCGGCCGCTGGGACGAGGCGGTGCGCTGGTTTGCGCTCGGCTACCTCTATCCAAATAATAAACCCCGCACAGATGCCAAAGGCTGGATGCTGTATTTTTACAGCTTGGCCTTGCGTGAAACCGGACGCTGGGACGAAGCCATCAGCGTAGCCGCCGATGCATTCCAGCGCGCACCAGACAATTATCGCGCCGATATTGTTATCTGGTATTCACTGGATCAATTGCTGGAAAATAAACCGGCACCGCTCGCTGAATTGTATTATGTTGATCCAGCTGATCTCGCCGGCATGAGCCGTTATCCGCTCGCGGTGGTAAATACCCTCGCCGCTCTGGATGGCAGGTCATTTGCGGAAGCACACGATGAAATTGCACCGCAATTACGCGAGTGCAAAGCGCAATGGCAAAACCTCAGTTATTCGTCGGCCTGTCGCCAAACCAAAAAGCGCACACGCCGGTTTATGGCCAATGGCATCCAGCAAACCTCGCTGCAAAAATTGCTGTGGTTGTGGAAAATTGCCAATCGATTTTAATTAAAGGAGTAAGCATGATTATTCGCCCCTGTAGCGCCAGCGATGTTGCCGCTGTCTGCGCGATCTACAATCACTACATTGAACACACAGTAATCACCTTTGAAGAAGTACCGCTCACCAGCGCGCAAATGCACGAGCGGATTGATACCTATACGAAACTCTATCCCTGGCTAGTATGCGAAGACGCCGGTGAAATTATGGGTTACGCCTACGCCAGCAAATGGAAAGAGCGCAGCGCCTATAAACACACCGCTGAAGTCACCGTTTATTTGAAGCATGACGCGACACAAAAAGGTTATGGCAGCGCACTTTATGCGGAATTAATTGAACAACTTAAAGCAAAAGGTTGTCACACATTGCTCGGATGCCTCGCAATTCCCAATGAGCCCAGCGCAAAATTGCATGAACGCTTTGGCTTTAAACAAATCGCCCACTTCACAGAAGTAGGCCGGAAATTTGAGCGTTGGATTGACGTAGGTTATTGGCAAAAAGTGCTTTAGCCAAATCCGTTATTTTATTGGCCATCCATTTAAGGAGTCTTAACGATGAACATTAAAATGATTAGCTTATTATCAACGCTAGTGTTAGTAACAACAGCCTGCGGCCCCAAGCAAGAAGACGCAACCAACCCACCACAACACGTTACGGTAACGCCCGCATCTGCAGCTGCTGCACTGGCAGAAGAAGTGAAACAAGCAAAAGAAGCAGAGACTGACAACACGGTTGATCTTGTAAATTCTTATTGGAAACTTATTGAATTAAACAATTCCAAAACCACCGTCAGCGATAACCAGCGCGAACCCCATATTGTGTTGGATGCAGAAAATCGCGTATCAGGCTCCGATGGCTGCAACCGCATGATGGGGAGCTACACACTCGACGGAAACAAACTAACTCTGGGCCAATTAGCCGGCACCAAGATGGCGTGTATGGATGGAATGGAACAATCCGCCGCATTCAATGAAGCGCTGACCAAAGTGGCAACCTACAGTCTGAAAGGCGACCAACTCGACCTGCAAGATAATTCCGGCCAAGTTATCGCCCGCTTCAAATCCGTTGCCCTACCTTAATTCCTACATAATTGCGACCAATAAAAAAGCCCGCTGATTTATCGAGCGGGCTTTTTTATTTAGCCTTGCAAATGATCAGCTTGATTGACTCGCATCACCGCGCTGGCGGAATTCGGTGGGGGTTACGCCTACCATGCGTTTGAAAAAGCGGTGGAAGGCGGAAGGGCTATTGAAGCCGGATTTATAGATGATCTCCAGAATGGTTTCATCTTTTAATTCAGGTGATGCCAACAAACGCTTGGCTTCTTCTACGCGATAGCGATTGATGAACTCGAAAAAATTCGATTGATAGTGCATTTTCAGTATTGCCGAAATATCGCGCGGCTTTAAACCAATCTGCTCGGCAAAACGCTCGAGATTGATATTGCTCTCCAGGAACAATTTATCTTCATGAATCGCTTTTTCAATGATGGTCACTTTGTGATCCATCTTGGTTGGCTGCACGGGTTTGGCAACCGGCACCACATGTACGCTGAGCAATTGGCGGGTGTTGATCAAACCAAACACGAATAACCCGTTAACCAAAATCACGGTGAGATAGTTATCGATAATACCCAGCGTATCGCTCACCGATGCACTCACCATGCCTTCGAGAATATAAGCAAGCAGCGACCAGAGCCAATGCAAACAAAAACCAGCGAGCACTACATCGGCGAGTTTTAATTCCGAGGTAGAAATATCGGCGTACAGGTGTTTTAAATTATCGCGCAATTTATATTCCGCAATCACACACGCGATGATGTAACCGAGCGGCGAGAGTTTTACCAAGGCCCACACGAATGCAACGACTGCGTTTTCTGCGCCGGTTAATTCGGTGACTGGTTGCCACTCAAGGCTATCGATATCAAAGATCACCAATAAAACAGCGGCGATGCACGCGGGCAACAAATGAATCAAATTTCGCCAGCGCAACACTTCAACCGATTGCGAAAGCGAGCGCATATAAAAATAAAGTACCGGCCCTTGCAACAATAAGCAGGCCGATAAAATCGTAATCACAAACGGCGAGTGATTAATCGGAATATCTTTTAGATCGCCATTCCAGACAATCAAGGTGGTTGTCAGTACCAGTGCAATCAACAAAAAAAATGACGATAAAATTCGGCGCGGCTGTAAATGTTTGGCCGGTATCAAATTTAATAATACCGCCAATACACAGCACTCGACCGCGGTGAGGACTAACACCAGGTCGTGGATATTTAGAAAGTTGGTTTTCATTGGGCCTTTCTCATTTAAGCGCGGCCAACCCTCGTGGCAGGGGTAGTCTAACCGGCTGTGGATTCTAATTATAAATGCGAGCCAGTGGCTTATTTAAACACACAATGTTTGGCGTAATCCTTGGCCTCATTCAAGGTGAGATCGCCCTTGGGTTTTTCTTCGATGGCTTTACACCACTCCGGGCTGCCCACCTTGGGTGCGCAAGCGGATACTACGTGAACCAGTGTTACAACCAGCAGTAACTTAACCATTCTTAAAATAGTAGGCATAAAAAATCCGATTATTAATATTATGCAGGCGCCGCTTGCCGTGCGGGCAGAGAGAATTCGTCAGGTGAATTCACGGGACTTTAGTTCACAGACTAAGAATTCCCAGAGCAAGGATAGCAGAGGCTATCACCAATAAAAAACGCCCACGGGATGAACGCGGGCGTTTTCAGACTTGCGGTAGGTCTCGCCGCACTGAAAGGCACAGGCCTTTTGAGCCTATGCCTTTCAGTGGGACTTAGTGCTTATGGCAAGGTTTTCAGGTAGTTACCGACCGGGATGGAGAAGATACGGCCATCTTTCACGTCCCAATTGATCGACCAGGTCATCACGCCACGGAAATCAGCATAGGCAACCAAGGGCACGGTATTCGCGCAATTAGTGCGTTTTGCCAGACATTCAACCGCACGGTTGATATCCGCCGTGCTCGCCTGTCCTGAACCGGCAGCGCGTGGACCAGATGGCAGACCAAGGGCAACCTGATCAGGACGTAGGCCTTTAAATGCACCCGCAGAACCATAGGCCAGTGGGAAGCCTTCAATCAGCATACGTGCCGAGGCCACCATCATGTCCACAGTACCTGCTTGGTAGGCTTGCGCAGAGTATGGAGTCGCCAGACCGCCGTTGTTGTACAGCTGCACGTGTAACAGATCCAACTCGTTACGCAGTTGGTCGATCATCGGCAAGTAAGCGCCCCAGATGCCGGAGTAAGCCACATAACCACCCTGCACATAGGGATGCTCAGGCGCCATAGACACATAGAGATCCGGGAACATGGCATGCAGTTGTTTGATCGCCGACACCATATTGCCGATCACTGGTGCACCGTGCATAACACCAGCGCCGCTTTCCAGATCGATATCCACCCCATCAAAACCGTATTCGTTGACGATTGCCGCAGTGCTGTTAACGAAGTTAGCCAGGTTAGTGGAGTTATTCAGGGTCACAGTGCCTTTCTCACCGCCGTACGACAGCACGATATTTTTGCCTTGCGCGCGTTTTGCAGCAACATCGGCAATGAACTGTGCTTTATTCAGCGCGGGATCAAGACGGAACTCCACGTTACCGTTACCGGCGTCATCCACGAAGGCGATAACAATCACATCCCAGGATGCATCGACATCCGCCAAACGGATCAAACCGCTGCCGTTATCGAAGTTGTGCCAATAACCGACCAATGCATGTTTCGGTAGCGCGGCTGCATCACCCGGAACGCGGCCACCGGTATTACCAGTAGAGCTTGAAGATCTGCTCGATGGAATCGCGGAACGACTTGAAGAGCTGGAACTTGGAGCAACACTGCTGGGCGTACTGCTTGATACCGCACCACAAGAGCGAACCAACTCCCAGGCCATTTGCCAGTGGGCACCAGTACCTGGAGCATAAGCCCATGCAGCGGTAGAACCACACCAACCGGCGACGGTGCAGCGATATTCACTGCCTGAGTTTTGCGCTAGTTGCCCGGCAGAATAATTAGTGCCAGCCGCATATTGTGGCGATGTGCAATTGCCGCCGGAGATAGATGAACTGGTAATTGCAACTGAGCTGGATGAGCGCGAGCTAGGCGCAATACTGGAAGAAGGTTGAGTCGAACTCCTCGATGATGACGACACAGCGCCATCGCAAGCGCCCACTAATGACCACTCTTGCCATTGGCCAGAAAAATTAACCGGATTGTGACCTTGCGACCACCAATTGGCTTTGTAAGCATTTCCCGCTTCTTTTACTTGTGAACCGCTACCGTAGGCAGCTGTGGCATTCCACGCGGGCAAACTTGAACAATCGACTGCGAGCGCACTGGTTGATATGCCGCTCACACAAAGCGCGGCAAGTGCTAACAAATACTTTTTATTCATTTTATTTTTCATATTCCCCTCACTCTCTTTGTATTTTTTTAGGCAAAAGAATCCCGCAAAGAAATAAGAAAATTTCTTTGGATTTAGCGGTGTCTTTTGAGATTTTTTGGGTGTCCCGTGGAGCAGTACTGATTTATTTTCAGCGTCAAATAAACTAGTCGTACTATCAAATAAATTCGCCGTACTTTTAAATAAATCACTGTACTTGGGGAAACACACCTATCCTGGCAACTCGGGCATGAGTTCCTTCTGGTCACTATCATCAGGTTTATCCAAACCCGATTTACTGCTGGATTATTATTTTTAGGGCAAAACAGCTAATGACAACGTTGCCTTATATATCACCCGTTTTCAGGTATGGCAATGAGGAATGTGACCAAAAGATAACAGTTACGCGAAATTTTCTTTTCATTAGAAGAAAACTTCGCGTAACTCAGCAAAAAGAATGAGGGATATATGATTGGGAAATATAGACGTGGCGCGCAATTTATTTTAAATACTTGCGCGCCAGTGTTCGAGAAGGCGGCTTAACTCTTGCGGCGCTGACGCACTGCTTCAAACAAACAAATACCTGTCGCAACCGATACATTCAAACTGCTTACCGTGCCCGCCATAGGAATATTCATTAGGTGGTCGCAGGTATCTTGCGTGAGGCGACGCAAACCATCGCCTTCAGCACCCATCAAAATACCAACCGGACCGGTGAGGTTGGAATCGTAAACCGAATGCTCCGCTTCACCCGCCGCACCAAACAACCAGATGCCTTTTTCTTGCAGGTTCTTCAAAGTACGCGCCAGATTTGTCACCGGAATAAACGGCAACACTTCAGCCGCACCACAAGCCACTTTACGTGCGATGGGCGTTAAGCCTGCCGATTTATCTTTAGGTGCAATAACCGCATGTACACCTGCCGCTTCCGCCGAGCGCATACATGCGCCAAGGTTATGCGGATCAGTCACGCCATCAAGGATCAACAAAAACGCCGGCTCGTTCAGATTTTCAATCAAATTAAACAGCCAGGCTTCATCGTATGTTTCACCGGGCGTACAGACTGCAATAACGCCCTGGTGATTTTCATCACCAACCAGATCATCCAATTTGTTGCGGTTTACCACTTGGCAATGAATGCCATTGCTCTGCGCTGCATTGACAATTTTTTGCAAGCGCTGGTCATTGCGTCCCTGCACCATGTAAATTTCGATTACACGTTGCGGCGCGCTTTTTAATAATGCCTGCACAGCGTGCAAGCCAAAAATATGTTCACGTTTCAAAACACTTACCTTAACGATTAGGCGATTGCGCCCATTTGTTTAACGCTCGGATATGCGCGTTTCACGCTCGCGCAAAATCCGGTCTTTCACTACATAAATTTCACGGTTTAACGTTTCGTCGAAAACAAAGTTCTCACTTTGCAACCAACGATCACTCCTTTGCCTTACCCTTAGCCACCGGTCTTTTAGTAACTGGCGTCGCAGGCTTAGCGACAGCCTTTCCCTTTGCAGCCTTTGACGCAGGCGATTGAACTGTTGCTGACGTTGCCTTGATTGCAGCTTTCGCATTTTTACGGCCATGATCAACCTCACTTTTGGGTTTAACAGTTGCAGCCTTGGCTCCCGTTACTTTTTTGGGTGCTGCTGCGCTCGTCTCTGCCACTTTTTTCACAGGCTTTTTACTAACAGCTGCTTTAGCTGCTGATTCGTTTGTTACCGGCACTTTACTAGCAGCCACTTTGTTTGCAGATGCTTTTACTACTGGCGCCTTCTTCGCGGGTGACTTTGCAGCTGGCGTTTTGGCTGCAGGAGCAGCATCAGCTATTTTTTTCACCACTACTTTTTTTGCGATTTCTGTTTTTACAATCGCGGTGCCTGTGGTCGATTTTTTACCGCCCGCTTTGGTTTTAGCACTCGCTTTAGGAGCAACTACTTTTTTCGCAGATGGCTTCTTCGATGAAGGCTTTTTAGCTGCGGGTTGTGCAGTAGATTTTTTGCCAGACGATTTTTTTACCGCCGGCTTTTCATTCTCCACTCGCTTCACCACTAGCGTTGATGCTGCAGCTTTTTTGCCACTGCCAGCAACATCTGCAGTTGTTTTTGCAACGGATGCGGCAACTGCTTTATCGCCAGCCAGCTTATCGGTGAAGGATTTTTTGCCCGTCGGTTTTGCACCGCGCTTGGCCACTTTCGGTTTAACGGATGATTTGGGGCGACGAATAGCATTGGCAGATTCGAGTTCAAAATCGATTTTGCGATTATCCAGATCCACACGCACAACCCGCACGACCAATTCATCGCCCAGACCAAACACTTTGCGCGTACGCTCGCCAACCAAACGCTGTTGCGCTGGCTCAAAGCGATAGTAATCGTGCGGCAATGAGGTAATGTGAATTAGACCTTCGACATACAATTCATTGAGTTCAACAAACAAACCAAAGCTGGTAACAGCACTCACGTGACCATCGTAAACCGCGCCCACTTGATCACGCAGATATTCACACTTCAACCAGCTCACGACATCGCGTGTTGCTTCATCCGCGCGGCGCTCAGTGCGCGAGCATTGTTCACCAAATACCACCATGTCGCTGGCGGTATAAGGGTAAATAAATTTTTTCGGAATTGCTTTCGCAGTATCAACACGGCGCACATGAGTGCTCGGTTCAGTGCTGCGCACGATCGAACGGATTGCGCGATGCACCAGCAAATCGGGATAGCGGCGAATCGGTGAGGTAAAGTGCGTGTAAGCTTCATAACCCAAACCAAAGTGGCCGTGGTTTTCTACTTGATACATCGCCTGACGCAAACTGCGCAGCATAACCGTCTGGATCAAATGCCCATCGCTGCGGCCCTGGATCATTTGCAACAATTGTTGGTAATCGCCCGGCGTTGGTTTATCGCCACCCGCCAAACCTAACCCCAACTCCGACAAATATGCGCGCAAATTCGCGAGCTTGGTTTCGGTCGGACCTTCATGCACACGGAATAAACCGAGCAGATTATGCTTCTCGATAAATTTAGCGGCACAGACGTTCGCGCACAGCATGCACTCTTCAATTAATTTATGTGCATCGTTACGTTTGATTGGAACAATGCGTTCGATTTTACGATCTTCATTAAACTGGATGCGTGTTTCCGTTGTTTCAAAATCGATTGCGCCGCGCTCATCGCGCGCAACACGTAAACATTCATACAACTTGTGCAGCAATTCCAGCTGCGGAACAACAGCTTTATATTCTTCGCGCAGCGCAGTGCGGGCATCGCCTTCACCGGTGAGGATTTCGCCCACTTTGGTGTAGGTCAGACGCGCATGGGAATGCATCACGCCTTCATAAAATTGATAACCGGTAATGCGCCCGGAATCACTAATGTTCATCTCGCACACCATGCACAAACGATCAACATGGGGATTCAACGAACACAAGCCGTTTGAAATTGCCTCGGGCAACATGGGCACAACATAATCGGGGAAATACACCGAGTTGCCGCGCGCGCGCGCTTCTACATCCAGCGCACTTTCCACCGGAACATAATGCGATACATCGGCAATCGCTACATACAAACGCCAGCCGCCTTTGCGACGTTCACACAAGACCGCGTCATCAAAATCGCGCGCGTCTTCACCATCAATTGTGACGAAAGGTAAATGACGCACATCAACACGATGTAATTTATCTTTCTCCAGCACTTCATGGGATAACTGCGCCGCTTCTGCCAGCGCTGCGCTCGGCCACTCGCTCGGAATGCCGTGCGCCTGGATCGCCAATTCGATCTCCATGCCCGGCGCCATATGGTCGCCCAACACCTGGATAACGCGGCCGGTCGGCAAACGATTTTTATCCGGCTGCTGGGTGATTTCCGCCACCACGATTTGCCCGTGTTTCGCACCGCCATAGGAGCCAAACGGAATCATAATGTCGTGGGTGATGCGCGGGTTTTCCGGGCGTACAAACTGCACGCCTTCTTCATTGAAAAAACGCCCTGCCAATTGCGTGGTATTGCGGATCAGCACATCGACAATCGCGCCTTCCTCCTTACCGCGATACTGCTCGCCCGAGAGCCGCACAATCACTTCGTCGCCATCAAACACTTTGCGCATCTGGCGGTTGTGCAGATATATGTCCTCGCCCCCGTCAGCGCGAATCACAAACCCGTAACCATCGCGATGCCCTTGCACCCGGCCACGCACCACATCGATCTTATCGAGGCGCACATAGGCATCGCGGCGGTTGCTGATCAGCTGTCCATCGCGCGCCATGGCGATCAAACGGCGGCGCAGGGCTTCAATCTGGTCGTCGCCCGTAAGCTTCAACATCACGCACATTTGCTCGTGTGTAACTGGCTGATCGGCGCTATCGAGAAGGTCGAGGATATACTCGCGGCTGGGAATGGGATTTTCGTATTTTTCGGCTTCGCGCGCGGCGAAAGCATCGCGGGGCGGGGCTTTACGTTTAGTCAATTGGGCATCCTGTGATCAATATTGGCGGTTTTCGAACGTTCCTGGCGGTCATAAAAGGATTATAGGGCAGCAATCATGACAAACCTACAAATAAAACCGAAAACCCTGTTGACAGCCCTATGGCCGCTATTTATAGTGCGCGGCCTCAGCTTGCTGAGCATGCCCAGGTGGTGAAATTGGTAGACACGCCAGCTTCAGGTGTTGGTGGCCTTACGGCCGTGAAGGTTCAAGTCCTTTCCTGGGCACCACATATAGAAAAGCCCCGTTATGCAAATAACGGGGCTTTTTTTTGGCATTAATTCCATACTTTAGACAGACTTGGAGTTCAGACATAAACCGCGAAAATAAAAATATACAATTTCGCTTAGGTTAGTTGTATGGCCTATTCAAATCTTTAGTTTTTAACTGATTGGTTGCAGTAGGGATGCGTCAGTTGACAATTGTCAACACCACCAAGCCCACCGTCTCTTACTCGCTCAATATGATCGTATGATACCGACTTCTCAACATCCAAATAACCTTGGCAGATTGGACATTTCAAAGCACTATTCAACGCTACATTTATAAAAATTTTGCTCTTTGTTTCATCCGATATTCTTGATGTATTTGACCTAAAATCGCCAGCAATAACTTTTCCCTCTAACTGAGAAAACTTTACCAAATCATTCGACTCAACATTCATTCCTTTAGATAAAGAATCCACAAGTACTTGTAAAAAATCATGGTATTTGGCCACACGGTTTCTGCTCAAATGCTTTTGAATTATTGTTGCCACAAGTTCTTTATTCTCGATAAGAATTACTTCAAGACTATGCCTAACCAAAGTAAATTTCTTAAAAAAATCTGAGTCGTTATTGGCAATTTTTTGACCTATTAATGAGACTGTCCCCAAAAACATAGGACTAGAGTGCCTTCCGGATGGTCCATAAAAATAGATAGCAGGATGAAGCCCCAAACTTCCATCACCATTCCCTGTTATTCGAGAAATTAATCTTTTAGCATTTTTCAATACCGATACAGTAAGTACCCCGTCTACATCTTCAGCAAAGCTTTCAATTACTGGCAATGGCTTCTGTTGTTGCCTATTCGCAATTAACATTAGATCAATTAAAACTTGAACGGCATTTCTCACACCCTTAGATCCACCCAACGGAAGATCTAAAGTTCTAATTGGCTTTTCAATTTCCGGACTGAAAAGAAGTTTGTGGATTTTTGAAGCTTCATTTTCAATAAGGTCCGTTTTCTCCAACTGAAATCTTGACCAGTATCTATGTCCCTTGCCTGCTCTAATTATAGCCCGCGCTGCTATTGGAATGGGACGCTTCCGATTCTTTAACAGCAGCTCTTCAATATCATCAAGGGGAGTTCCCTTCATATTAATATTAAAAAATGATGTTTCTGCTTTATCAGCATCTCCTTTTACCCATTGTACTGAAAGACCTCTGGTAGTAATGGTAGATAACCTCCGCTTCTGTTCAGGGGTAATATTTTCGTCATCATCCAGAAGAGTTTTATAATAGCTCCATGAACCGACTTTTTCATTAATCAGCTTTCTTGTCTTTTCTGCAGCCTTTCTTTGCTCCGTAGATATATCATGGCCAAACAATTTATGAGATATCGGGCCATCTCCATAGTCGTCTTCAATCCAAGCTCTTATCACACTCAACCTATGCCCCCCATCAATCACAAAAAGATAAGTTGGAGACTTCCACAGAATTACGGATGGAATTAAATCACCATTTATGTAACATTCTAAAAGGGAGACTACTTGCTCCGGAGCCCAGTGGTTTGTCTCGCGCTGAAAATCAGGCTTTCTCAAAAGAGAAACTATAGGATTCCCAGAAGCCAACTCTCGGGCAGGAATGCTATTAAAAGTTTCAAAGGTTGTTGCGTCATTATCTTCTGAGGCAAAATCGGCCCTTTTTATCATTGCATCTAAATTTACTAAATTTGATTTGGAAGCCATTTTTTATTTCCTGCTAATTCACAGATTGACAAAGCAAAATAGTAACATGAGGTACTTTCCTCATCCCAATATCCTACCCAAACTACAACCTTAATCTCGGTCGGCACGTAATAAATATCGCGCCTTTACACGCCTGCCTCAATTAGCCAGTGCGCTTCCGATACAATACAAAGAGGTACACCAACATTTCTATATTCAATGGCTTTTTCTATTTTTCTTCCGAATGTTTCATGAGCCCAACTATCAGTGACATACGTTCCTAGCACTAAGTAATTTAAGGATTTAGTGACGCTACCAGCATTAACTCCACCTAAAGATTCTATGATTTCTTGGCATTGCTTCCTTGAGCCAAAAGCGCATGTTCCAGTAAATAGAAAACCATTATTTTTAAATAGTATTTTTGGCGCGGGAGCATTGATAGGAAGCGAAGTAGTTTTTGCTAACTCGCCTATTTCTGATGCATCACCGGATATGGATCGAAGAATAGAAAAGAGCTCAGCTGATTCATCCGCATCAAGCTGACCATCCGCATCAAGCTGACCATCCGCAAGCATTGAGTCAACTTTCAAAAGTAAATTTTGAATTAACGGATTTGCCGAAGCAGCCTGGTTTTGAATTAGCCATGAATAAAGAAAATTAGCTTCGTCTTTATTGACTATCCCATCTGCAGTCAGCCCCTTACTTAAACCAATCAATGTATCTATTTGGCGGTCATGTATATCTTTTCTATTATATTTTGTGAAAATATCCATAAGTTTCCTCGGGCTGTTGCCAGTGTTACCTAATATTTTTATTCCATATAGACGTGATATCGCTCTCTTGGTGTGAATGAGACGATAGTGCTACGAATTGAAGCATATGCCATCTCTCATAAGATTAAAATAACGCCACATTTCAATTTACCACTCTCGTTGACAACCCCACCCTCATCCCCTAACCTGCCCCCGCTGCGGTAAATCCCGCAGTCGGGATTCTGACCCCCGCGTCCAAACCGGCATTAGGTGCAAATCTAATGTCCTCGTACAGCTTTGCCTGTTGTTATGGCGGCTGGGCGGGGCCACCTTCGGGTGGGCCGGTGTGGTTTGGTCCGGTGGTCAGAACCCTGTTCAGTCGCCTCCATGATTTCTGACCTCATGGAGTGCGAATGCCACACAACCAAACTACGAGATTTTTATTATGGATAATACGATTTCCCCTCCTCCGTTCCCCACGTCTGTTGTTATTAAACTCGATCAGCTCCAATACACGTTTTTCAAAAAGTCCCGCCTTGAAATTCATTCGCCTGAGGGCAAAGTGCTGACTGTTATTTGCAAACCATTGCCCTCCCGAACAGATGAGGATGCGATTTACCAGTTGTGGGCGCAAGCGTGTTTGCTGGAGGTGTTGTTTGATGAGATTAATGAGCGGGTTAAATTACCGCAGCGAGCAATCAATTGCCTCTCGCATGTGATTGACAGGATTGATGGGCACCTTAGAAAGCAGTTGTCGAAGTAGATTGTAATTTAGAGCCGCGCACAACTTGCGCGGCTCATTCGGTACATCTCTCCCCGTTATTCTTCACAAGAAAACAATCAGATAAATGTTTTTTCTTTTACACACTAAAAATAAAATAATTTCGCTTAAACACACATAAACAAATGCGCCGTTCTCATTTCTTGGGAATTATTTTTCGTGAACTAGCAATAAATAAATATGGTGCTAGGGTCATTTTGGGGCCTAACCAGCCTCAAGGAAAATCAACATCGGCAAAAAATGTCATACAAATTTTATTTGTATTCCACATTTTTTAACACAACAGCTCTATGAGGATAATAATATGAAATTCATTAATTCCCGGACAATCAGCCTATTAGGTAGCGCGTTACTTTTTGGGTATGCAAATTTTGCAAACGCAGGCTACCCAAGTATTACCGGCCCTAGTTCTGATTCTGATGGCAGCTTTCTGCTGACACCATCTTTACCGGACACGCCTTATTTTTTGAATGATATTTGGATAAGAAAAGATAACGGCGGTTGGCAACCATTTGTGGTGGGTTATCGTGATTATTCAGTTAATGTAGATCTCAGTGCAGTTGGGATTTACGAATTTCAAACCAGATGGCACAACCCTAGCGCACAGCAAGGTGCCTATAGCGGATTTAGTAGTACGCATGTGGTCAACGTTACCGGCATAGCCGCACCGGATGCATCGGCAATCAACGTTCCGAGCACTGATACTGATGGTAATTATGTTGTGTCCTGGAGCAAAGGCGCGCGCGCAGATCAATACAAATTGGAGCGCTCTTTTAACAACGGGACTTGGGCACTTGTGCAACAAAATTTGAGTTATAGCTACACCGCATCCAATCAGTCAGCAGGTAGTTACAGCTATAAAGTTAGCGCATGCAATTTAAGCGGTTGCACGCCTTCAACTATCAGCACCATAAGTGTAACCACCACAACCACACCAGTACCTGCCATGCCTTCGCCTAGCAGAGTACCAAATGTAACTGTAATCACTTGGCCTGCGGTAGCAAACGCGAGCTACTACGAAACTGATGTTTATCAAAATGGTAATTGGATACGTATCGCATCAGGCGCAAGCAATAGCGCGTGGTATGGCGGTTATACACCACAGCAATACCGTGTGCGTGCGTGTAACGTCAATGCGGCGTGCAGTGCATTCGCTTATGGATATTAATAAAATGTAGATAGTGTAATTAAGATAAAAATTAATATTTATGATTCTTAATTAATGTGAAAAAAGCAGATGCATGAAATATTAAGTGCATCTGCTTTCGATTTTTGAGACAAGATTATTTTCAATAACTCAAACGCTCGGCAATAAAATCAATAAATACCCGCGTGCGAGCTTGGAGCACAGCTCTACGCGCGCGCATGAAGAAAAAATAGTAAAAGCACATCCAATTCCATTAGAGCAAAATTAAAAATCCCTCACAAGAGGGATTTTCAATCACATCAACATCAATTTTTTATGGTCAGATCCTGATATTGGCTGCCATAGTAACTATGGACATTCTTGGCCCATGTTTCATCTGCCATATCAGGCCAATCATCCTTATCAAACCCAGGAGCGTTTTGAAGGCGTTCCTTGCTGACGTCAAGAATGAATCGTTTGTTTTCCGTATCCAATGTGAGCGCACTCCATGGCACTGCAAATAATTTTCCACCAACACCTAAAAATGAGCCGAAAGACAATACTGCATAACTAATCTTTCCGTTAGCAACGTCAAGCATAATTTCTTTAATGTCGCCAAGATTTTCTTCGGAGCGATTATAAACGTCATTACCACTCAAAGTGTCAGCGCCCATCAAGCGAGGACCAGGACCTTTACCGTCGCTGTGCAGAGGGTTCGTTTTATAAATGCCGTAAGTGTCACGAGTTTCGTAATTCATAATGATTTCTCCTATATGACTGACTGTTTCATTGCTTTTGAACAAAACAGACCGTGGAAGCGGTAATGTACTGCAACCACAATATTCATCCGTTCGCCAGCGAACGCTTAATATTTAATAAATTAAAATGTGAAACTCAAAAAAATCTGAAAATATTTTTATTACATAAAAAATGTCGCATAGAAAAAATAATTTTTATTACGCGTGCAAACGAACGGACTGCCCTCGCCAAACAAGGATAATCAAAGCATTTCTAAATTGATGATGACTTCATAAACCATTTTAAGCGACCACTCGTCATCCCATACTGATTTTACAACCGTATAGTGGAGAGAAAAATGTCCAAGAAAATTGAACACAATATTGGCGCGGGATCTGTGTTAAGCACCGTTGGCGGACCATCTGCATCGCCACCAAAAGATGTAGGCAGCGACAATCTGGAAGCTCAGCGACTTTTGGAAAAAGTAACAGGTACCCAGGAGCTTGCAGCGGCAATGCCACACAACCAAAATAAACCATCCGAATACGGTGAAGGAACATTAAATCCTAGTGCTGGAGTAACTGCTGAACCAACATCACCAGCAGTAACATCAAGTACCACCTCTGAAATAAATAATTCTGAAAAAGTAGGCGATGATAAACCTGTCATTGGCGACAACAACACCATCGACTCTTTGGATAGAGTTCGCGTTGACAGCACAGGGCAGGCGTTAACGACTAATCAAGGCGTTCCGGTTGCTGACAATCAGCATTCGCTAAAAGTTGGTTTACGTGGCCCCACTGCATTGGAAGATTTTATTCTTCGCGAAAAAATTACGCATTTTGATCACGAGCGAATTCCCGAGCGCGTAGTTCATGCGCGAGGTTCAGCAGCTCATGGATACTTTGAAAGCTATGGAGCTTTAACTGATATTACCCGTGCAATTCCATTTTCAGAGGCAAATAAACGCACACCTGTTTTCGTCCGTTTCTCAACGGTGGCAGGCGAGCGAGGCTCAGCTGACACCGTCAGGGATGTGCGCGGATTTGCGGTAAAATTTTATACGGAAGATGGTAACTGGGATTTAGTGGGCAATAACATTCCCGTGTTCTTTATCCAGGATGCAATGAAATTTCCTGACCTGGTACACGCAGTGAAACCCGAGCCACACCATGGGATGCCACAAGCTTCCAGTGCTCACGATACCTTTTGGGATTTTGTATCGCTTACTCCAGAATCCACCCATATGTTGCTGTGGCAAATGTCTGACCGCGCTATTCCGCGTAGCTATCGCACAATGCAAGGCTTCGGTGTACACACCTTTCGACTAGTTAACTTTGCGGGCGAATCTGTTTTTTGCAAATTCCATTGGACGCCCCTCGCAGGAACACATTCACTGGTGTGGGATGAGGCCGCAAAGATTAATGGAGCTGATGCGGATTATCACCGCCGCGACTTATGGGAAGCAATTGAGGCAGGAGAATTTCCAGAGTGGGAGCTGGGTATTCAGATTTTTACCGAGGAGCAAGCCGACGCATTTCCTTTTGATGTACTTGATCCAACGAAAATTGTTCCCGAAGAGTTAATTCCTGTAACACCCGTTGGAAAAATGGTGCTCAATCGAAACCCGGATAATTTCTTTGCAGAGACGGAACAAGTAGCATTTTGTACTGCGCATATTATCCCCGGCATTGATTTTACGAATGACCCTTTATTACAAGGAAGAATACATTCCTACGTTGATACGCAACTCAGTCGGTTGGGAGGGCCAAATTTTCACGAAATTCCAATCAATGCCCCGATAGCAAAAGTTCACAACAATCAACGGGACGGCATGCATCGACAAGCCATTGCGCGTGGTCGCGTAAGTTACGAACCGAATTCTTTAGCGGGAGGATGCCCTTTTCAGGCAGGTGCATCAGGCTATATAAGTTACCCGCAACACACCGAAGGGGATAAGGTGCGTGGAAAACCAGAATTATTTTCCGATCATTATTCGCAAGCCCGCTTGTTCTGGCACAGCCAAACAATCATCGAGCAAAATCATATTGCTGCGGCATTTCGCTTTGAACTAACGCGAGTTCAAATCCTTGCGATCCGCAAACGTGTTGTATCACTATTGCGTAACGTCGATGAATCACTGGCTGCCCGTGTAGCAAATGATTTAGGCTTCGCAGTGCCGGATGCCGCACCACTTGCATCACACCTGCCAATACATAACTACCCAATTTCACCTTCGCTATCTTTGCTATCACGCCCTGGATGTACCAACGTGCGCACACGCCGCATTGCGATTCTGGTTGCAGACGGTGTAGATGCAGAAGCAGTCCAATTTATCTATTCATCTTTACTGGACAGCGGGGCAATTCCACGCTTGGTAGGTTCACGCCTGGGATCGATTAAAACAGTCGGCGGTGAATCATTGGATGTGGAAATTACTCTGGAAGCATCACCCTCGGTATTGTATGACGCTGTTGTAATCCCGAGCGGCTCAACCGCTGTCGATGCGCTCATTGCAGATGCGCATTCACTGGAATTCATTCGCGAACAATATCGTCACTGTAAAGCAATTTTAGCTGTAGGTGACGGCAATAATTTACTGTCAGCGGCGGATATTCCTGAGTTGTTACCAGATGGTTCAACTGACCTCGCCGTAGTAACAACAAATGAGTACTCGCTAGAGATTGCATTAAATGCGTTCAAAGCCTCTGTTGCTGCGCACAGAGTCTATCTGCGTGAGAACGACCCTCCGGTAGTGTAACGACACCCTCCCAGCGAGGGGCAGAAGCCTCTTGCTGGCAACTCAATGTTCGTATGCTGAGGAAAACATTATGAACGATTATATTAACCAACCCCTTTTGCTAATTGGCTTTATCCTGCTAATTGTTATTTTGACGGCAATCGCCTTGATCCATAACCAGGCCTCGAAAAAAGATCGGGTAAATCGCACCGAACGGGATACTATTGAAAATAGCGTGTCCATTACGCCACCGAAAGAAAAGCGCAAACTTGATTAAAAAATTTTAACCAGCCTTATATTCCTATCTCCGAGCATTAATGAAATGTGTTCGCCGTAAACCGTTTTATATGGCAACCGACGCACCAGATCGGTGCCTGCCTTTACATAGAAATCGCTCCGATAACTCTAACCCGATAACTCTAAAAAAGTCGCTAATGTTGGCAGCCGCACCGAGTTCACTATACTTACCGACTTAATATCCATCCATTTTAATTCGCACTTTTAAAATATCGGGATCATGATAGATGCAAAGTTGAAATCAGCCCGCAAGCCTACTTGCTGCAATCTTCATAACATATTTTATAAACGCAACATAAGAGTGCTAACACATTTAACGGATTTTGATCATGGCGATAGTTATTAACGCATCCTCTGCCCCATACCAAACTCCTGGCTTTCTTTCGGGTGGCGGCGTCATGGGTGAGCTGATGCGGAGTTATGACTGGGAGCGAACTTGCCTCGGCTCGCCGCAGAATTGGCCATCAACACTTAAAACCAGTTTGCGCTTATTACTCACAAGCAACCATCCGATGATTATCTGGTGGGGATCTGAACTTATCCAGTTTTATAATGATGCCTACCTTCAAACAATGGATGCCGGTGGACGGCACCCACGCGCCCTGGGTCAACCAGGCCGCGAGTGTTGGGAAGAAATTTGGACAATCATCGGCCCGCAGATCAATTATGTAATGTCCGGCCAGGGTGCCACCTGGCATGAAGAGCAATTACTTCAAGTTACCCGCCACACCGAATTACATGATGAATGGTGGACATACGGATTCAGTCCTATAGAGGACGATGCGGGTGTGCATGGCGTGTTAGTTGTTTGCAATAACGTTACAGAGCAACATCAAGCCCGCGAAAAACTTCAGCAACTTAATCGACAACTTGAGGAAGAAATAGAGCATCGCAAACAAGCCGAGGCCCGCTTGGCGCTACAGCATCAAGTGGAATTAAATCGCGAGCAAGAGCGCAGCCACAACATATTAAGAACGCTTAAAGATGGCTTTATGCTCATGGATTCCCATTTTCGGGTCCTTCAAATTAACGCAGCTGGCCTGATGATGAGTGCCATGTCGGAAGCGGATGTTGTTGGCCGCCTCCACTGGGATGTATGGCAAGGTTCTGAAAAGTTGGATGTTGGCGATACTTATCGATATGTCATGCGTGAACGCCAAGCTTCCACCCTTAAGGGGTGTTATGAACTCGCCGATAAAAAAGTATGGCTCGATATTTACGTTTATCCGTATGGGGATGGAATCGCTGTTCTCTTTCGCGATATCACTCATCAAGTAAATACCGAACAGAATTTGGCAGAGGTCAGTTTCGAGTCAGAACAGCGAAAGCGTTTTTATGAAACCTTCCTGTCACACACACCTGATTTGGCTTATGTATTTGATCGCAATCATAAGTTCATTTATGCCAACGCCGTACTCCTTAAAATGTGGGGAAAAACCTGGGAGGAAGCAATTGGAAAAAATTGCCTTGAATTAGGTTATGAACCTTGGCATGCAGAGATGCATGATCGTGAGATCGAGCAGGTTATTGCGACCAAGCAAGCAGTGAGGGGGGATGTACCTTTCAATGGAACATTTGGTCGTCGTATTTATGATTATATTTTTGTGCCTGTGCTTGGCCCTGATGGCGAAGTAGAAGTTATCGCCGGTACCACACGTGATGTTACCGAACGCAAAGAACATGAAGAAAGGCTCCAGCAACTCGCCGATGATCTTGCTGAAACCAATCGACGCAAAACCGAGTTTTTAGCTACTCTGGCCCACGAGTTACGCAATCCCTTAGCTCCAATTAGAACAGGGCTGGAACTCATGCGCATATCGCAACCTAATGCTGCCTCGCACAGCAAAGCATTGGAGATGATGGGCAGGCAACTTAATCAGTTAGTGCGATTAATTGATGACCTGCTTGAAATTGCACGCATCAATAGTGGAAAGATAGAACTCAAAAACCAAAGGGTTGATTTCACATCGATTGCGACCACAGCAGTTGAAGCCGTACTCGGGCAAATAGAGTCAGCAGGACATAAATTGGAAATCCAGATTTGTGATGACACTATCTGGCTAGACGTTGATCCTGATCGTATCGCACAGATATTAAGTAACCTGTTAACCAATGCCATTAAATACACACCAGCACGTGGCCACATAATTTTAAAAGCCCAGCTTGAAGGTGATTTTGCTACTATCTCGGTAATCGATAATGGTGTTGGAATTCCACAGGATGCTTTGAATCAGGTTTTCGATATGTTCAGCCAGGTTTCACAAACCAAGAATCATTCACAAGGCGGACTCGGAATTGGCCTGTCACTAGTACGTAGTCTGGTACAAATGCATGGGGGAACGGTAATAGCTCAAAGTGATGGTGAAGGCAAAGGAAGCACATTCACCTTAAAATTACCTTTAGCGAAAAGTTTGACACCCGCTACTACAGCCATACCTTCGCAAATACCTGGCGAAGGTTTTTCACAAAACGCCCTACAGATTTTGCTGGCAGATGATAATCAAGATGCTGCAAATACATTGTCGAGCCTTTTATCGCTTTTGGGACATTCTGTAGCAATTGCCTACGACGGCAATAAAGCACTCAACATTGCAACACTGAATTATTTTGATTTGATTATTTTAGATCTCGGAATGCCAGGCTTAAACGGATACGAAGTCGCTGCGGAAATCAGAAAAATCCCTCGTCTGAAAAAAACCATGCTAGCTGCATTAACCGGCTGGGGAAGTGAGAATCATCGCGACAAAACCAAGGAAGCAGGATTCGACGTACATTTGACCAAACCTGCTACCATCATTGAAATTAATCAATTGCTATCAGCTGTAACTACCAATAGCAGTTAAATAGTGCTACGGAAGATCCTGCTTCAGCGAATAACAACACGAGAACCATAGGCAAGATTATTTTCAAGAACTCAAACGCTCAGCAATAAAATCAATAAATACCCGCGTGCGAGTTGGCATATTACTGCCGCCAATAAATACCGCGTGGATTTGATCTACATCACCGGGATTAAATTCTTCCAAAATGGGAATCAGACGTCCGGCCTTAATATCTCCTTCCACACCAAATACTCCGAGACGGGCGATACCCACACCAAGCAATGCAAGTTGACCGAGTGTTTCTCCACTGTTTGCTTCTATCCCGCCTTTAATTTCCAACCAGGTATATTGGCCATTAACACGAAAAGGCCATCGGGTTTCCGAGCGACGAAAATTAAAGTTGAGACAGTTGTGTGCAAGTAAATCGGCAGGTGTTTGCGGTGTTCCGTAGCGGGCAAGATAATCGGGAGAGGCCACAATAACGCGGCGGTTTTCGCTCAACTTGCGGGCAGTTAATGCACTATCAGCGAGAGGACCAAACCTGATCGCAACATCGGCTTGACCAGCGGCAATATCGACCAACGCATCGGTCAACGATATGTCGATTAAAATCTCGGGATACAGTGCTGCGAATTCCTTAAGCAACGGAACCACGAACAACCGGCCATGTGAAAGTGAAGCGCTTATTCTTAGTCGGCCACGTGGCGCACCTTGATTGGCAACCTGAAGCTCTGCGTCATCCAGCTCCAACAAAATGCTGCGAGCAGCCTGAAAATAGGTCCGCCCTTCTGCAGTCATCGACAGGGCACGAGTCGAGCGAAGCAAAAGCCTGACGCCGAGCCTGCCTTCAATTCGGTCAATAGTGCGACTCACGGCAGACGCACTCAATTCCAAAATTCGGCCAGCGGCGGAAAAACTCCCGCACTCAACCACGACCGCGAATATTGCCAATTCGCGAGCACGATCTACACCGGCAATGGCCTTTGCGTCACGCGCAAAGCTGCTCAGTTTTTCAGATGGATTATCAAGCATTACGTATTCTGCCACTATGCCCCCCTATCATCAACGCAAAGATGCAGCCAACCGATACTGGCGCTGGCATCCTGTTTCACCCGGAAAGGGGTTAATTATGAAATTGAATCCAGGGCTGTTTGCCCTCTCTATCGGCGCCTTTGGAATCGGCGTAACCGAGTTTGCGCCAATGGGATTATTACCGGTCATCGCCGCAGATCTCGGTGTCTCCATTCCCACCGCCGGATTATTGGTCAGCACTTACGCGTTGGGCGTTTTAATCGGCGCACCACTCATGATTTTAACCACCGGGAAATTGTCGAGACGAACCTTATTGATTCTATTGGCGGGCATATTTACGTTGGGAAATTTTCTGTCAGCAGTTGCCAGCAACTATGAAACATTGCTCGCCGCAAGGATCATAACCTCGCTGAATCACGGCGCATTCTTTGGCGTAGGATCAGTGGTAGCTGCAGGCCTGGTATCACCCGAGCGCCGCGCTGGCGCAGTAGCAGCAATGTTCATGGGTTTGACCATCGCCAATATTATCGGCGTTCCAATTGCCACTTGGGTCGGCGAACAATTCGATTGGCGCTCAGCATTCTGGGGGATCACTCTGCTAGGGGTGTTGGTGATGATCACACTACGCTTTACTCTTCCTGCTTTGCCCGCAACAAAAAGTGTAAATGCAAAAATGGAATTGCGCGTTCTTTCTCGCAGTTCTGTGTTGTACGCACTGCTACTGACTGTAATTGGATCAAGCGCGATGTTTACCGTCTTCACTTACATCTCGCCAATTTTGCGCGAGGCCACTCACGCATCACTAGGCTTTGTAACGGCGATGCTTGTCACCTACGGCGTTGGATTAAGTATTGGTAACTGGTTGGGTGGAAAATTTGCAGATCGTTCAGTTGATCTAACGCTTATCGTTTCACTGGGATCATTAACCCTGATACTGATCGCTTTTGCATTCATGATGCCCTCTTCTGTCGCCATCGCCATTTTGATTTTCTTATGGGGCATTGCAAGCTTCGCGTTAGTTCCGCCATTGCAGGTTCGTGTTATGAGTGTTGCGGCCGATGCACCAAATCTCGCATCGGCAGTCAACATAGGTGCATTTAATCTTGGCAATGCTTTTGGAGCAGCACTTGGCGGAGGAGTAATTGCATTGGGGCTTGGATATCCAACTGTTGCTTTAGCTGGCGCTGCTACATCTGCTATTGGATTAATTTTGGTACTCATTGCCATTCGCCCGAGCAAAGAAAAAACATCACTTCAGTTGTGCGATTCTACTGAATAGGTTTGTTCTCTAAAACAGAGTAAAAGGCGGCTAATTGCCGCCTTTTTACTTACGGATTATCACCTCTGCTCCATTCTGCATTACATCCTGCCCATACTTAAACATGTAAAAATAAAGTAGCGTTTTTATTATTTCCACCCTAAATGCTCATGAGCTATCATTCCCCTCGCCGCTAAAAACCAGCTATGAGATGCAATTACATGATCATGCGTTTATTCAGAAGAGTACTGATATTGAGCTTACCGATATCAGCAACCATCAATGCACAATCCATATTTGTAGATCCGGCAGACTTTACGATAAACAAATCCTGCAGCGCCTACGATTCCATCAAAAAGGAAAACAACCCTACTCCTTTGCAGATTGGAAAATCCTATATATCCATCGGTGAAAATAAAGCGGACGGTGCAACCCACGCCTTTATTAAAATTGATGGCAAGAAGAAGTGGGTAAAGCTGGAATGTGGCTCTTATGTAAATGGCAAACCGGGTTTTGGCAACTCGAATCAAACCAATAGCGGTAATAAGACGAGCGACAGGAATAACGCGACCTGCTTAAAATTTTTTGACAATGAATCCAATCCGATTAAAACAAGAACGGGCTTTAAAGATATTACTCCTCCGGCACCAAAGCTTACTAAGTTTGACAAAGATGTATTACAGTTTTGCGGCTCCCCCGGAAAAGTTACGACTGCTGAGGGCTTTAAATCCCTTATGAAGTCGAATCCCGACGTGCTGAAAAGTCTATTCGATTTTACCAGTGGGAAAATATTTCAAGACAAGAACACCAACACCGACGACTACTTAAATGACCTCACCAAAGTTTGGTATTCACTTCACGGGTTCGATCATATTTTTTGCGGAGAAAAAGACGGTCGCAGCATAGGTGGCCTGCATTTTCATGGTCGCTACCAGCAGCTGGAGAGCACCAACCAATTATGCAGAATGAATAACAGCAGCAGTAACGAAGTGATAGACGGTAGCGTTTATTCAATGGGCGTAGAAATGAAGCTCGCCAATAACGAAACCATAAGACACTCGATAAAAGGATACGGCTTAACACTTAACGCGAGCGATATTTTACTGAGCGCAACCAAAGCATTCACTGAAAACCAAACCAGCAGCAATAAAAGCGAAGCTTGCATTCTAAAATTGTATGACAGCAAAACCGCATACGACATGGTTTTTGTACGCCGCAGCAATGGCATCAGAACCTATTACCCCGATGCCACTCCCGGAAAAGATAATCCGTGCAAAAAGGCAATATCTTTAAAGTAATTAATCGTGAAAATATAGAAGTGTGCATGGAAATCATGCCCAAAAATAAAAAATTAACTCGCCTTATGACTCAATCATTAATAATGAATTCATGAAGCGTGGCAATTTCTGGAGGAAGATTTTCACGCACAGAATTAAAGGGTAAACGGGCAAAGGTATTGCGCCAGAAGTTTAGCGCGTTAGTGTCTTCCCTAAAAACGCAGATCAACCAGGGATGATCCGAATTTAAAATTGTGGTGCGAATTAGCTGGGTAGCAATTCCAAGACCGCGATATTTAGGAAGGATATAAATATCAGCAAATTCCCGAATTGACTTACCACCAATGTACTCATCCGCAACAATAAGAAAACCGACAAGTTGGTTTTGATACTTAATTATATATCCCCAATCAAACGTATCTGCAGTACCCACACGCGCTAAAAAATCAGCGAGTGAGCCATACCGACCATAAGTATCCACATCCTCTTTTGACCAAAATGAAGATTCAAATTCGTAGAATTGCCACAGGTTATCGATGATCGATTTATTGGCTGCATCAACCGGTTCAAGATTAATTTCAACTTCGAAAATCACGTCAACACTCCTTGCGTTAGCTGCGATCTGTTTATTTTATTCAGGTTTTATAAGTTTGGGACGCCCATCGTTATTTAGCATTGAGCCAGAGCCATAAAAAAACCCTTTCTTTTAACCCCTAATAGTCAGTCAAAAGCATACTATAACAACACTCACAGAGAAGGACTTGAAATGTATATGAGTGCCTATATATGAGCAAACATATATTTATTTAGGGATTAGTATGAAGCTGTTTAAAAAAATAATTTTTATCGTGATGGCTTTTATCATATCAATCGCCGCTATTTGTGGGGTTTTAAAAGCGATAGGTAAAGACCAAAAATTTTTAATTACCGCCGTCGGTTACTATTTTCAGCCAAGTGAAGACTTTGACCCAAACACAATGGCGAAAAAAACGGATTACTCAGCTGACAGTAATTGGTTAACCCTGCCTGCGCGAGTAGATGAAGCTGATTTAACGCCCTTAGGAATAGCATCATCCATTAATGATGGTAGCGCTCCTGCGGATGTTTTTTATATTCATGGAACGGGTTATACAAAGCAAACATCCTGGACTTATTCAATCTCTCCGGGTACAGCAACTGGAGACAACGCAAAATTTTCCCTTGCAAACGAAGCCAGCATTTTTAATGGGTGCTGCAATATTTATGCACCTCATTATCGCGAAGCATCCATATTTGCCTACATTGGGTTATCGAAGAAAAAGCAGGATATTATTCTGGATGCGATATATGAAGATATTGCCGATGCCTTTGATTACTTTGTTAAACATCACAATCAAAATCGCCCAATTGTGATTGCCAGCCATAGCCAGGGAACCCATCTTGCTATGCGTTTGCTGCGGGATATTGATAAAGATCCAGTCTTGGCAAGCCGCGTTGTTACAGCTTATTTAATTGGCAGCGGCCCCGTATCTTTGGATAAAGACTACATCAACTCACTCACACATTTTACAATTTGCACATCACCCAGCACGATTAACTGCCTCGTACATTGGGACACATATGGGGAAAATGGCAGCGCCAAAATATTTGCAAGCCCTGAAAAATCAATCTGCATCAATCCCCTGAGCTGGCAGGAAGACGAGCAGCGATCTCCCGCCACCCAACACTTGGGAGCGGCATCAATATCGGGAACCTACACATTAAAAATGGACGGCGAAGATAAATCAGAAAACGTTATATTTCATCGCCAACCCCAATTAGCAACTCAATATACTTGGGCACAATGTCGTGATGGTTTTTTATATGTTGAGGATCAATCAGGCACAGATTATGAAAAACTCGGAAAACTTCCAGACAAATCTTATCACGGAATAGACTTTCCGCTGTTCTACGGGAATATTCGGGAAAATATTCAGAACAGAATTAGCCAATATTTGGAACTGTAGATGTCACCAAAGGCTCTAGCTTTACTCAATTAAGAACCTAGCTGTGATAAAAAATAAGACGTGGCCTTTTGAGCCACCTCTTTTCTATTTTAATAACGAATCGAAAACGTTATAAATTATGTTTTTCAGAATTACCATCCAAAAAAACATATTTACGGAGCACCCATCGTCAACACAGTAAAAAACGGGGCAAATGGTGGCCGGGGATATTTATTGCCTACCAGCTCTTTTCTAAAGCAGCGCGTTTTTCTATTGTCATTTTCCGCAATTAGCTCCTGAATTATCCCTTTCTCATTTTGAATAAGAATGAAGCGCTCCTTGGCATCAGTAGCAAAATAGCATCTCGCCTCAAAGGGATTACTGTTAGTATTTTTGAACCTCAACCATTCGCCAACAAAGCTTATGTACTTTTCATCATCCTTATGCTGAACCCATTGCTGGTCGTATAGCCCTTTAGCTTGACTAAATGACATTGAATTTTGTACAGGGCTTTGATTTGCACATGAAAATAGCAGGGGTAGGAACAGCAGTATTGATATCTTTTTCATTTCTTCTCCATGATAGTTTTTTATCCGATCGTGATTTTTATCAGCTTTAGATAAAAATCAAAAGACTCTTTTTAAAAATCGACTCCCTTTACTGCCACATCAACACCTAATTTTCAAATATAAAAAATAAACCAGTATCTTTTTATCAACGAGCCACGCCCTGCCTCACAACGCACCATTGTTTAACTGATTTCAGCATCCTTGCTGAAGAGTTAATTAGAAATTCACGTTGATCGATCCCATAATCATACGCGGCGTGCCTAATGCAATGCGATCAAAGCTACCGTAGGTAGATGGATAGTAGCGTTTATCGGTGGCATTGCTGACATTGAGCTGGGCTTTAACCGGATATTTCGATATCTGGAAATCATATCCCACCATCGCATTTACCAAGGTATACGCATCCAGCATATAAGGATAAAGCGCAGGATTGGTTTGACGCTGCATAGCAAGACGCTCGCCGCGATACACAACACCGCCACCTAAACTCCAGCCACTTTCACCGAAGCGATAACTATTCCACAAGCTGCCGCCATGACGAGGAATACTGTGTATTGGTTGCCCCTGGAAGCGATCTGATTTGGTGTAACGCACATCGGTATACGCGTAAGAAGCGATCACACTCCAGTTATCAGTAATCTGCCCGGTGACATCCAATTCACCGCCTTTTGACGTAGCCTCTCCAGCAAGAATAGTTCTTTTGGGATCATTCGGATCAGCCATGGTGAGATTATCTTTAATCAATTCGAACGCCGCCAAGGTAATACCGAGGCTTGGAGTGATTTCAATTTTGGTGCCGATTTCATATTGGTTTGATGTTTGCGGATCAAATTTTTCGCCATTGGCAGAAATATTTGATGCACCAAAACCTTCAACGTAACTCGCGTAAATAGATGCATCCGGTGTGAGTTTATAAAGTACACCGCCGCGCCAGGTAGTCGCTTTATCATCGGAACCCATTTGGGTTGCATCATAAAGATAATCATATTTTGCTGAATCATGACGCACACCAACGAGCACATGTAAACGCTCATCGAGCATTGTCATTTGATCTTGCAAATAAAACCCGGCGTTTTTGTTGGTGTACCAGTAAGGCACGCTGACATAATCTTTATCGTAAGGCGCATCGTCGTGATTAGGATTGTAGATATTGCCCGGCAGCGCAGTTCCATCGCCAGCCCAACCACCGGAATCATTATCTTCATCAAAATAATCAACACCAGCAAGTAAAGTGTGCTTGATAAATCCCGTCGCAAATTTCCCAGTGAGATCAATATTGGTTGAGGCTATTTCAGCTTGCTCATCATCCCAGCCCCAATAATCGCGCGAATAATTTCCGCTTGCATCTGCGCGATACAACCACGTCCCTTCTGCTTTACTGCTGCGATCTACATAAGTGATGCGCTGTTGTAATTGCCAATTTTCATCGAATGCGTGCGTCCAGGTGAGAAATACACTGAGACTGTCGTCTTCATAGTAGTCATCTTTATCGTGGAGATTAGTGCTGATTGGTAAATCTTTTATTGGGCCATTTGAATTGCCGATAGTGCCGTACGTCAACGCCCATGAACGGTCATTGGTTTGGTATTCCAAGCCTGTGCGCACGCTGGTTTTCTCGCTCGCCTGCCATTCAATTTGCGGCGCGATAAAAGTGCGCTTATTGTGCGTGTCATCCTTAAATCCATCTGCATCCTCAACAGCCACATTCACGCGATACAGCAATGTGTTATCGCTGGTCGCACTACCGTTAGTGTCGATAGTTGTGCGGAAATAATTATCGCTGCCGACTTGCTGCTGCACTTTTGTGAATTCTTCTGCTTGCGGTCTTTTGCTAACGCGATTGATCATTCCGCCAGGTTCGATTCGGCCGTACATAATCGCCGCAGGTCCTTTAAGCACTTCAATTCGCTCAAGGCCGGCAGTCTCTTTCGGCGCACGGGAAAAATCTTTCACGCCATCCCAATAACTGGAGGCAGTGCTGACCGTAAAACCGCGAATATTAAACATATCCGATGTACCACCGTCCGGTCCCTGACGAGTGTAAACACCACTGACGTTCGCGGTGGCATCAGCCAACGTAAGCACTTGCTGGTCATCCATTACTTCACGACTGATCACCTGTACCGAGACGGGCGTGTCCTTCAGTGGAGTATCGGTTTTGGTTCCGGTCGCGCTTTTTTTAGCATGATAACCAACCACCGGACCGCCTGCGACTTCAGCATCCGCATCTACTTTTACCGTTTTTAAAACATTCGTCTTTTTGGGCTGGGTACTTTCAGCCTTCTTCCCTGAATCCGCAGGCTCTTCCTGAGCAAGAACTGTTGAACAATAGGGCAGCAGGAACGCCGCCAACAAAATGGGGAGTTTTTGGTGTGTTTTCATAGGATTTGCCGTGAGATTAAGTGTGCTTGAGACTAACCGCGCCACTTTAACAAGAACTATTCTCACTTGAAAGTTGTTTTTATATAGAAACAGAAGCCTCAAGATGGGAGGCAGCAATACCGAAGGGGATTGAAAGTGTAAAACTGGATGATGAACTAGTCAGCGATGAGATTTCATTCTCGGGTTGGTGATAAATATCACCACTATTAGACCCTACCCATCGATGATAGAGAATTCGTTTTTATTTAATAGATTCACATCAATTATGAATAGGCTGGGTAGTCACTTGCGCATTACGCGCCAAACGAGCAGCGATAAAAACACAAATGCATACCACAATAAAATGTGAGAAAAGTAGAATGGAACTATTTTTAGAAAAGTGCTGATGATACAAAGGATTAAATAACCAGGAATATGAAATCAGTGTTTCAGTTGCGACAAAACCTATCGCCGTATACAGCCAGATTAACGAAGAAAATCTTAAAAGAAGATAAGTTGCAAGCGCGGCCAATATGCCAATTCCTAGCAACTGAACCACAAATAAGTCCCAAACGAAAAGCACAGAAAAAACTACTGAGTTCTCAGTGGCCCAATTAGCAATCGCGGAAGGAAGAGTGATCGCCGAGGTGAATCCAATTGAATAAACTGCGATATTAAAAATTATGGCTCCCAAGATAGAACCAACAACCAGACTTTTTAATTGTATGTTCATGGCACGCTCCTTTTTTTGCCGACTCAATATCAAACCACACCCCAGACGTTGCTCTGATGAAATTAAGCAACCCATTAAATCTCAGAAGCATAGGCCATATTTACGGAGATTAAAATAAAGGCGATTGTTGGTCGCCTTTATTTTTTCTTAAATCGCGTAACGTTGAACTGCTTACCCGATAAGCACCACCGCCTGTGATCCAATCTTTAACGCGCGACCATTATGTTCCCACGCATAATCCTGCGCCTCTTCGAAAGTTGAGAACCAGAGGTTGGGATATCCGGCGGCGCGGGAAAGTTGGTCGAAGTGCGACACTTGTTCCGCATTCATATCATCCAGCGCGTGACGATAATCTTCCCAGCAGTCGAACCCTGCCTCAATCGCCAGCATGCGCAATACATGTTTACGCTGGACGATATCGCGTCGCCGTTGTAATTCAGGCAACGAAATTTCAGTCAAGGTTTTTGTAGCGAGAAGACGACGCAGCACGGGCAAGGATATCGCCAGAGCATCGGCATTAACGGCACGGTGAAGATTGCGGGCAATGCGCAGAACAATCTCTGCTGCAGATTCAGTTTTTTGCGGTGTTTGTAATTGAGAGTGCATACCAGCTCCAATAATGTTTTGGCCTGCTCGCTCTGGCCAAGGAGGGTATGCAAGCAAATTGCTTGCGATTACTTCAGGTACATAGGTTTTCGCGAGGCGGGCGTCCTGGAAGCCCTGCGCGTATTTTACGCAAATGCATATATGATGATCAAGTAGTTCAAACGCCTCCTACGGTGGATTAGATAGGCCATGCCGTAACTCTATGTTTGTCTGACCCTAGGCTCGACCATTAACCCTTAATTCAGAAAACTTGTTTCTCTTGATATTAAATTTCACACCAAAAAAGCAACTGCCGCCATCATAGATAGTAATAAAATCGTTAGTTAACTGGTCGAGGGTAAAATCAGGTAGCCTGCCGATATCATCTATTCCAGCCTTACTCGATACGCACAATGCATTAATGTAAATTTCATGTTTATTTATCTGCTTATACTGAAATTTATAACTTTCTTGCGGTTTAAATTCCTCCTTTGTTTTGGCATTCAAAAATTCCCACAGTTTGACCTCAAGTGCTGCAGTATCAATTTCGGCTTCAGGTTTTTCAGAGCCAACAAGATACCAATCACCAGCAAAGCTGAATGGTGAAAGCAATATCGTAAAACACATCAAAATACATTTTCTCATTACTAACCACCTTCATCCCTTCCAGTTTGGTAAGTTGGCTGGGATCATCACATTTATCACGTCCAATAGCCAGAAGGTTTAATACCGGCTCACTGATCCATATGAGCCGCAAAATAAATTAACTTTTTGCGCGCGGCCCGAAGAAAATGACCAGCAAAGTTCCCAGGCTAATCGCAAACATTGCGAATACCGGGCCACCTAATGCGCCGATATAATCCACTAACAATCCGCCACCTATAGCGCCGCTGGCGATCGCAATTTGAAAAGCGGCAACCAGTAACCCGCCCGCTCCTTCTGCCTGGTCTGGCGCAGCGCGAATAATCCAGGTTTGAAAACCAATCGGAAAGGCGCCGAATGCGAATCCCCACAACGCAATTGCAACGGCAGCAACACCGGCAATATTGCCTGCAATTACCAAGGTAATCGCCATCGCAATAACCAGCAGGCCACCAAAAATAATTGCATGTCGTTCACTGCGCTCAGCGATAAAACCACCGGCGAAATTACCAAAGAATCCACCAATGCCATACGCCAGCAAAATTGCAGAGAGCGCACTCACCGACACTTGGGTTACATCTTCAAGCAGCGGACGAATGTAAGTGAAGCCAGCGAAATGCCCGGAGATCACCAATATCACTGCCACTAATGCGACGCGCACATTTGTGCGACCCAATAATTGGAACAGGATGCGCAAGCTCGGATTATCTTTTGGTGGCAGCGCAGGAATAGCAAAAAATTGCGTGGCGATTGTCACCAGACTCAAGCAACCGGCAGCGATAAACGCGCTCCGCCAACCCCACAATTCACCCATGTAAGCCCCCAAAGGCGCGGCGCAAACAGTGGCAATGGATACACCGGTGAGGATGACCGACATAGCGCGCGCAAATAAATGATCGGGCACCAAGCGCATCGCCAGCGCCGCCGACATCGACCAGAATCCACCAAGGGCAACGCCCAATAACACGCGGGCGATCAGCAGTACAACAAAATTGTTCGCGGTCGCGGCCAACACGTTGGAGAACAGCAGTAACAGCGAAAGGGAAAGCAGCACAACCCTGCGATCCAGATTGCGTGTGAGCACGGGAATCGTAGGTGCGGCTATGGCGCCGACCAAAGCTGTCGCAGTGACCGCCTGACCGGCGGCGCCGACGGAAATATTGAGATCGCTCGCCATAGCGGTGAGCAGACTGGCCGGCAAAAACTCGGCGGTGACCAAACCGAAAACGCCCAGCGCCAGGCTGGTAATACCAGCCCAATTAGCGCGATTGGTGTCAGGGGTATCTATAGCAAGAGGAATGGACGGGCAGCTGGGGCAAGTAGTGTCGTTCATGGAGAGCCTGAAGTCAGTGAATCGTAGCCGCAGTGTAGGGTTATGATTTTGGCTTTTCTATGATATAAAATCCGAATTACATGATCGTTTATCCAAACAGGCTTGGCATTATGCGCGATACCCTGACTGAAATTCTGCTCGGACTGCGCCTTGATGGTGTGGAGTATGGCCGCTGTTTGTTGCAGGCACCTTGGGCAGTAGCCTTTCCGGTGCAACGTGAAGCGCGCTTTCACTTTGTCGCACAGGGTGGCTGCTGGCTGCGTACCCGCACAACCGATTGGGTAAAACTGAATCCCGGCGATGCAGTGCTTTTTCCGCGCGGTGAGTTCCATATTCTCGCGAGTTCACCGGACGTGCCAGTGGTAGATATAGATACGCTTACGCGTAAACCTGTGTCGGATAATATCTATCTGGTGAATGGTGAATTGCGCGCAACTGACCCCGAACCCGATGTGCTCTTCAGCGGTGCCATGCGTTTTAACCTCGACCCGCTGCATCCACTTATCGCCATGATGCCCGACATGATGCGCACCAGCGACCTCGCTACGCGCGATCCGTCCGTGCCGGTTTTATTGGAAGCGATGGAGCGCGAGATTGCGCTGGATCGTATCGGCGCCTGCGGCATTTTGGCACGCCTCGCCGATGTGTTAGCAGCCAGTATTATTCGCGCCTGGGTCGAGTGTGCCTGCGGTGATTCAAGCGGTTGGATTGCTGCGGTACGCTGCCCGCAAATCGGCAAAGTATTGGCGGCGATCCATATGCAACCGGAGCTGGATTGGTCAGTCGCAACCTTGGCTAATTTGATGGGCGCATCGCGTTCCAGCTTTACCGACAAATTTACCCGCACACTTGGAGAGTCGCCCGCCAAATATGTCGCGCGCGTAAAAATGTTTCAGGCTCGCCACTGGATAGCACGCGATGGTATGCGCATCGCAGTAGCAGCCAATCGCCTTGGCTATGATTCGGAAGCCTCATTCAGCCGCGCGTTCAAACGCATCATCGGCCATCCGCCCAGTGAAGTGCGCGAAATGTTATCGCGTAATTTTTAAAACCTGATTATGCCAACGCGGTTTCAAACAAGGTTAACAAACGATTCCATGCGCGCTCTGCCAACGCCGAGTTGTAAACGCGCGAGTCCAGCGGGCACCAGCCGTGCAGTGCGCCTTCGTACACTTCTACTTCTGCTTTTATCTTTGCGTCTGCAAAACTTTTCCGTAACACATTTTTTGCTTCCAGATCGCGCTCGTCATCGTTCAGGGCGATAGCAATCAGGAATTGTGCTTTTGTTTTCGGGATTAATAAATGCGGGCTGTCGGGAGTGGTATTCACCAAGCCACCACCGTGGAAGCTGGCTACAGCGCCGATGCGTTTCGGGATTGCAGCAGCGGTGCGAAATGCAATTGCGCCACTCATGCAGTAACCCATGACGCCGACTTTTTTGCGTGTATTTACGGCAGATTGTTTATCGAGAAACGCAACGAATGCGTTGGCATCGGTGACGTGGGTTGTCGGGCTTAATGTTTTTGCCAGGGTAGTCACTGCTGTGCGTGTTACTTCATCCTCATAAGATGCACCTTCGCCTACGACAGGGGCTTTTTGGTTTCGATAAAACGGATTCACCACCAACACTGCATAACCGCACTGCGCCAAGCGTTTACCCATTAATTCAAATGCGGGGCGCAAGCCGAGAATATCGGGCCATAAAATCACCGCAGGATGTTTACCGTTGGTAGGATGAACAAAATAACAATCTGCATCGCCATCAGGTGTTTTTACTGATACGTAAGATTCGCTCACGCCAAATGCATTTGCATTGACGGGTAAATACATCGCTAAGCTAACGCCAACCATGCCCGCCACAAATTGTCGGCGATTGAGTTGTCCGCTTGCCTGTGCGTAGCGCTCGTTATCTTCTGCAGTCAGTTCATCACACATGATGCGATCCTTATTCGTTGGGTGTTTTTTAAAAATGTAACGCTGTGAATTACATAATCGACCAGACTATCGCAACTGAAATTGCTATGCCGATGATCAGGTGAACAAGGCTGCCAGATTTAATCGGTGCAGCAATTGCCGCTTTGCCGTGCAACATAGCAGCGGTTAAATTTTGGCGACGCCACAGGAGATAATAAATTACTGCAACAATATGCAATGCAATAAAACCTAACAGCACATTAAACGTGATCTCATGCCAGCCCGTTACCATGCGGCTGGTTTTAAAACTGAGGTAATCCGCAAAAGGTCCACCATCAAAACCATCGACATCAATTGCAAACAGACCAAATACGATTTGCAGTAATAATAAAAATAAAAGTGCCAAGGCGCTGTAGCCGCCGATGGGATTGTGACCTGCCGATAAAGGCACATTGCGCTGAGCCAGATTTTTTACATAGCGCCAGGCAGCAGGAGGGGATTGTAAAAAGTGGCTGAAGCGCGCGCTACTGCTACCAAAAAAGCCCCAGTAGATACGGAATATCACTATCGCCAGCAATGCGTAAGCGCAGTAGCTGTGATAGACAATTTCATGATTTTCTGCCGTCCACCAACAGGCGATGACCAACAACACAATTGACCAGTGACAAATGCGCACTGGCCAATCCCATAACAACTTTTTGGTAACAACTTCAGTAGCAGGCGCATTCATGAGCGATTAATCCACACGGAAGCTGTCGTGGCAGGAAGAGCAGTTATCGCGAATAACGCCAAGCTTTTTTTGCAACGCAGATTTATCGGCGCTTTTTGCGAGAAGAACTAATTCTCTGCTAGCGACAATTAATTCTTTGCTGATTGCATCGAATTTTTCTTTGTTCTCCCAAATGTAATCGCGCGCGTCGGTTTTTACACCGGATGCTGGGCCGCTACCCGCAGGAAACCATGCAGGGACTTTATCGGCCAGCTGCGCTAATTGCTCAGCGGCAGCGGTGACAGCAGCGGTATCGGTCTTGTCACTTTTCAGTTGGTCGCGCAGGGTTTTCATTGCAGAACCCATATCTTTAAAACCTTGCTGGCGCGCGTCCACAATATCTTGCTGGGCGTAGGCAGGCATTTGTAAAAATACCAGGGCACTTAGTGCGGCGATTTTTAAGAGCGATGATTTTGCTGCGGCTTTACACGGTGTAATTCTCATAATTTTACCTTTGGTGATAAATGAAAGGCCTTGGCAAATTCTGCCTTGGCTTTAAAGTCTTCACGCTTGGCGATATCCAGCGGCGTTGTTCCGCTGCTGTCAGCAAGGTTGATATTGGCTCCTTGCTTGGATAACACGTCGAACATTGCTGCAATTTGTTCAATCGTGAGCGGCATATAAAAACTGTAACCCAGCAGCACATGCAGTGCTGTCCTACCATTTTTATTGGCGATGTTGATATCAGGCGCGAGCGACAGTGCCAGCGATAATGTTTCGGCATTACTACTCACTGCCGCCAACACCACACTGGTGCCATCCTCTGCCTTGAACTTCACATCTGCACCGGCTGCAACCAGTGCACGCATAATATCGGTAGCGCCAAGCTCCGCCGCCAATAATAAAGGCGTTTTGGCATAACTAACATAAGGTCGGCTGGTGAAATTTACTTCATAACGCCAAACTACCGCGGATTTTCCCGTTAACGCATTCGGATTTGCGCCCTGTGCCAGCAGCGTTTCCACCAAGGGCAATTGTTTACTGCGCACAGCAGCATGCAGCAACTGGTTGCCGTTGCGATCGTAGCTGGTGAGATCAACGCCGCGCTTTATAAGTTCCCGCGCAAAGGCAAATTGCTGCTGATAGATCGCCATTTGCACAAGACTGGTTCCATCGGGCGCGACATAATGTTCATCAGCGCCCGCGTTGAGCAGCGCTAAAGGTGCTTGTGGATTGCCACTGGTCAGCGCAAAAAATAATGGAGTAAAACCTTTGGGTGTAACGCGATTAATATCAGCGCCTTTATCAAACAACAATTGCATGCTATCCAACTGGCCTTTAGCCGCTGCCCACATCAACGGCGTCTGGCCGGTTTCATCCGCAGCATCCACTTTTGCCCCGAGTTCAAGCAAACGTTTTACGATGGCTGCGCTGGAATAGCCGGCACACAATGCAAGCGGAGAAATACCGGTGTTGGTGGTGCGATTAACGTCTGCTTTGGCATCCAGCAGTGCAGCGACAATTGTCGGTTCGCCGCGCTGGCAAGCAACCGTTAGTGGAGTGAAATGTTGTGGCAGTTTGCCATTCACATCCGGCTTTGCGCCTTTATCCAACAGCAATTTTACCAGCGCAGGATTTTGACTCTCTGCCGCCCAAGCCAAAGGTAGCGAACCATCCGGGCGCTGCGAATTTAATGTCGCTCCCGCTTTTAACGCCTGAGTTACTTTTGCGCTATCGCCTGCATGAATCGCACGCATCAGTGCGTCGTCAGCCGAATCTGCTTGCACCTGAATCGATACCAGCGCAAGCGCAGTGGTCAGGACAGAAATTAATTTCACCATAACATCCAACTCATTTTATCGATCAGGCGTAGAGGGCTTTTAATGGCCCGGTGCTATCACCAAAACTTTCTGCTGCTACACCCATTTCATGCATCAACGACAACATTAAATTTGCCATAGGCGTGTGTTTGGGTTCGATGATGTGGCGGTTACCGCGTAAGCCACCGCCGGCAACTAACGCAGGTAAATTCATATTGTCGTGGTCATTGGGTTCACCCAAACTTGCGCCGCCCATTACCAAAGTAGAATCGAGCAAACTGCGCTCGCCATCGGCAGTTGCACTTAATCGATCAAGTAAATAACCGAATTGCGCCATGTGGTGTTGATTAATTTTTACCAGCTTTTCGATTTTCACTTCATCGCCACCGTGATGGCTAAGCGAATGATGCGCATCGGGCACACCAATTTCGGTATAGGCGCGATTACTCAGTTCACGCCCAAGCATAAAAGTACTTACGCGAGTCATATCACTTTGTAGTGCGAGCACTTGCAAGTCGATCATGATGCGCACGTGCTCTTCAAATGATTGCGGGATTCCCGCAGGCAAAACTAACTGGCTGGTATCCACTTCGTTTGTTTGTTGATTGGCTTTTTGAATGCGCAATTCAACAGTGCGAATGGAATCTAGATATTCCTCTAATTTACGGCGATCATTCATGCCTAAACGCGGAGATAAACGCGATGCATCTTCCATTACAAAATCGAGAATACTGGCTTTGGTGGCGAGCTGCGCTTTGCGACTTTTTTCATCAAGCCCGCGCGTATCGCCAAACAAACGTTCAAATACATCACCCGGTTTTACTGCCACCGGCAAAGGTGCGGTAGGGCTACGCCAGGAAAGTGTATTGGTATAAGTGCAGCTGTAACCAACATCGCAACTGCCGAGCAAACTGGGTGGTTCAATACCCAGCTCAAGCGACGCTAATTGTGTGTGCTGCCCAACGTGATTGGCGATGACTTGATCCATCGAAATGCCGCACAAAATATCTGCGCCCTCAGTGCGTTTTGGATGCGCACCGGTGAGATAAGCACCACAACTACGACCGTGACTGCCGGGGCCATCACCCAATGCATTTGCGTTGTAGTGCGCGAGGCCGGAGATGACCGCGAATTTATCGCGATGGCGCGCAATGGGTTCCAAAATTGGCGTCAGCTCATAATTGCTGCCTGCAATTGCAGGTGTAAATTTCGGCATGCGCAATCCGTTGGGCATATAAAACACGCTCAATTTTTTCGGGCGCGACTCCATTGCAGTGTTTGCGAGTGCTGATGGAATTAAGGATTCCATCAGCGGCAAACTGATTGCAGCACCGAGTCCGCGCAATAAAGTGCGGCGGGAGACTTGCATCTTACTTAAGGGCAGCGGTGGTTTTTTCATGTTGTGGCACCATTCTGTAGTTGAAAGGTTCGCTGGTTAAAATCCCCAAAATAATCTCGTGCATGGGGTAATTGTTTGCTTTCGCAGCGCGAATAATCTGACGCACTTTCGGTTGATCATTTGCTTCCAATCCGCGCCCTAATGCGTAAATCATCAAGCGCTCGGTAAATGCTCCGGCAAATTGGTCGCGGCTTTCCATCAGCACATCTTGCAAGCCATACAGGCCTTCAAATTTGCGTCCGTTCGGCATTGCGGTAGTCACATCGATGGGGCGGCCAGCATCAAGTGCGCGTATACGGCCAATTGCATCGTATTTTTCCAGCGATAAACCAATCGGGTCCATTCGCACATGGCATGAATGACAAGCGGGATCTTTACTGTGTTGCGCTAATTGTTCGCGCGCGTTCAGCGCCTTACCACTTGATGATTCCGCTTTTAATGCAGGCACATCCGGCGGTGCTGGTGGTGGAGGCGCAGCGAGTAAATTGGCGAGCACCCATTGACCACGACGCACAACGGACGTGTGGTTTGCGTAAGAAGTAACGGTGAGAATACTGGCTTGGCCTAGCAGGCCGCCGCGCATCGAGTCAGGCGCAAGCGCAACACGGCGCAACTCTGGACCTGTGACGCCGGTGATACCGTAATGCTCAGCAAGACGTTCGTTCAGGAAGGTGTAATCACTCTTAATAAAATCGAGGATGCTCGCGTTGTTGCGCACAATCGATGAAAAAAACATTTCACTTTCGCGTTTCATTGCATCGCGCAGCGGCACATCAAACTCAGGGAATTCTTTTACGTCCGGACGATGAAATTCCAAGTTGCGCAAGTACAGCCATTGCCCGGCAAAATTTTGTTCGAGCGCTAGCGCACGGTCATCTGCCAGCATGCGCGCTACTTGCTGCTTCAAAATATCCGGCTTGCGCAATTTTCCGGCTTCTGCCAATTGCAACAATTCTTCATCCGGTAAGCTGCTCCACAAAAATAAGGCGAGACGTGAGGCGTACTCCAAATCGCTAATGCGATGCACAGTGCCGGGTGCTGCATCTTGTGGGTCGCCTTCGTACAAAAATAAAAAACTTGGCGATACTAAAATGGCTTGCACTGCTGCAGAGATACCTTGCTCAAAACCACCTGATTCCTGCGCATGGCCGTACACTTTCATCAAGCGGGAAATGTCGCTGTCGTTGATCGGGCGACGATAAGCTTGACGAGCGAGTTCGCCGATAATTTTTTCGGCGCAGTATTTTTCATTGAATGGCCAAAAGCTGGGCGTACAACTGAAGATTTTTTTGCGGCTTGCGGTATCGCCTGGGCCTGTAACCGCATAAGGGCCAGCGACATTAATTTCCAATACATCGCGCGGGAAATTTTGCTGTGCATAACGTTGCGACATGAAATAAGACGGCACTTGGGTATTACCCACGCGCGCGCCATCCACCACAAAATCTAACGTCAATGAGGTTGGTGGTGCTGTGGGCAGCGGAACTTCTTCAGTAGTGTTGCGCAGGATTTGTACGCGCTCATCCAGCGCGAGATCTTTGCGGAACGTTAAACCAATCGCGTGAGAGCCAGCAGTAAGTGGCACACGCAGGCTCACACGATTTTCTTCAAGTCGATCTACTTCGTTGTTGGTGTTGGAGTTGAGATAACCGCTGATCTCGTATTCGCCATCGTGCGGAGCGTAGTAATTAAATGCGCCGCCGCCGCGTGAATCCAGCGGCAAATTATTGCTCATGCGTTCATCGTAAGAAGGAACGCCCTGATTGAGAATGGAGCCATCTTTGGGCAGCGGATAAGTGGTGGTGTAAGGTTGATCAGAACCCAAACCCACAGCGAGACGACTGACTTTTCCGGCGACCGCGAGGTAGCGATCCATCAATACCGGCGAAACAGAAAGCACATCGGCGATATTATCGAAACCGTAACCCGAATCGTCAGCAGGTAATGCCTCGCTCAGATCGACATTCATATCTAACAAATCGCGCACCGCATTGCTGTACTCATTGCGATTCAAGCGGCGCAAGGTCGCGCGACCGGGATTGGGATTTGCAATGGCGTATTGATCGAGCGAACCCTGCAGCCAATCAATAAAACCGGTTAGCTCTTCATGCTTGGGTTGTGGCCTGCTTGCTGGCGGCATTTCACCGCGCTGAGTCACACGCAATACACTTTCCCAATCCGTTAAATTCAAACCCTTGGCAACATCATCCATGCTGACATCAGACAGCGTCCAATTACCTGCCATACGTTCGTCGTTGTGGCAGCGGGAGCAATGTTTTTCGAGAAAGGCCTCGGCATCGCTGATACTGGGCGGCGCATCCGCCAGGGATTGACCACTCAAGGCCGTAAAGAGGCAAAGCGCAGTAGTGCGTAATGCGTGAATTCGGATGGACATCATATTGTTTTAGCTACACGGGTTAGGCGAAACGATTCGATTATTAGCATCGCCCTACGCAAACTGGAGCGACAACTACGCTGCCAGATGAATAGCAAAACCCAGTCCAATTACATGACCATATGGTCAGTTATTATTGTTAAGTTTTATTTATCGTTTATAAATCAATAACCTGAAAGCACAAATTTACTGCCTTGTTAAACAGTTTTAGTTATCAAGCAGAAAGTAAATGCACAGCCTGGGTGCACAAAACAAGGAGGTGACCCACGGGTGGGCGCGAGGTAAAAAGCACTAGTTTTTATTGAGTAGATGTTTAACGGTGGACTCAAGTGCGTCGAGCGAAACCGGCTTGGTAAGATGACCGCTAAAACCGGATGCGAGCGCCTGACGAATATCTTCTGCTTGCCCATAACCGGACACAGCGACAATCACCAGCTCAGGATAAGTCGCACGTATTTGCTGCGCGACCTTGTAACCATCGATATCGGGCAAGCCGATATCCAATAGCACTGCATCAAATTTTTCCGCATCTACCTGCAGCAATGCATCTGCGCCACGATATACCACCCTCGCCTCGTGGCCGACCGTTTGCAAAAGCATGGAAAGTGAATTGGCAGCATCTTCGTTGTCATCAACCAACAAAAATTTCATTGCCGGTAGCGCTGCGTTGGCCTGCTCGGTGGTTGTGGCTTGCCTGGTTCCGGCGAGAGGTAAACGGATCGAAAAAGTGGCTCCCAAACCTAGCCCCTTACTCTGCGCACCGACGGTTCCGCCGTGCATTTTAACGATGGTGTTAACCACCGACAGGCCGATCCCCAAACCACCACGGCTGCGATCAATGGATTTATCTACCTGGATAAACAAATCAAAAATTTTCTCCAGCATATTGGCTTCGATCCCGATACCGGAATCAGCCACGTCGATAACCGCTGTGTTTTCATCGCGATGCAAACGAATACTAATGTTGCCGCCATCCTCAGTGTATTTGGTAGCATTGATCAGGATGTTCACCACGCTTTGCACCAGACGCGCGTAATCGCCATTGACCTGCAGCTGCGCATCGGCGCAATCGTAGGTAAGGCGCAGCCGCTTTTCCAACATCACCATGCTGGTCGATTCAACGGCAAAACGGATCACTTTATCGAGCACTACCGGGCTGATTTGTAATTCCATACGCCCTTGCGATATACGCGAGACTTCGAGCAGGTCGTCGATCAAACGGGTCAATTGAATGACTTGCCGTTGGATTAATTCACCCAGCGAATGCGCGGTGGTGCCGTAAACACTGGTCTGGGTTAGCAGCTCGCTGGCATTGCTAATGGGTGCTAAAGGATTGCGCAACTCATGGGCAAGCATTGCAAGGAATTCATCTTTGCGCCGATCCTGCTCTTCAAGTGATTGTTGCGAGAGTATGCGTGCAGTTACGTCATAACCGTTGGCGAAAATACCGGTGATCTGGTTGTCGCGGTTGCGAATGGGCTGCAACACAAAGTCGAGAAAAACATCGCGCTCGACGCCGTTTTCATCGCGAAAGGTAACTGGCGTTGCCGTGCCGATATGGGATTCACCACTGGCATAAATGTAATCCAACAAATCACCAAAACCCTGCTCAAACACTTCCGGCACCACTTGTTCCAGACTTTTTCCAACCACATCGGTACGCCCCACCAATTCGTAATAGCGGGTATTGGCGTATTCATAAATGTGGTCGGGGCCGGTATAGATACACATGAAGGAAGGGGCATTGATAAACAGATCTTGCCAGCGCGCCTCCACTTCTTTTTGGCGTTTCTGCTCCAACACATGATGGGTTGTTTCGGTGACTATCACCAGCACACCACCAACCTGATGTGGTGCCTGCTCGTCATAAATAGGATCGTAAGAGTAGGTCCAATAACCGTACTTCACTTCACCATCTTTAGTCACTGGCACCAAACAATCCTCGCGCCAGACACTGCCCTCACCACTCATAACCTGCTGGATTTGCGGGCCGATCGTCGGCCAGATTTCATTCCAACAAATCTCACCTTCCTGACCTAGTGCACTCGGGTGTCGCTCGTCACCAATGTAAGCTCGATAACGATCGTTATAAAACTGGATCAGACCTTCGCCCCACCAAATAAACATCGGGTGGCCGGAAGACAACATTAGCCGCACTGCCGTTTTCAAACTCTGCGGCCAGGTAGATGGATTTCCCAAGGGGGAGTTATCCCAATCGAACTCACGAATACGCTGCCCCATCTCGCCGCCATCGGCCAAAAATGCGGGGGTATGCAGGTGTTGATTCATATGCCAGCCCTGGAGGAAATACGAAAGCTGGCGCTACTAAAAACCAGCTCACTAATGTGCGTAAGAGTAGCTTATTCAGTAAAACTTTATAATGACGGCGAGTACTTTTACTCTTAATGTCTCGCGGGCATTACAATGCTGACACCTTTAAAAATCACCCTACCAATAGAGAAAGACTGTGGATCACTGCGCTCAACCCGGCCTGCTGCCAATCGAGGAAGCTCTCGTCCGTATTTGCAATCAATTAAATCCTGTTCAGGAAAGCGAAACTGTGCCGCTGCATGCAGCACTCGATCGCGTACTCGCTGCAGCGATTGCAGCGCCGATTAATGTACCCGGCGGTGATAATTCGGCAATGGATGGTTATGCGGTGCGCGTACTGGATTGTACGGGTGAAATTAAAGTTATCGGTCAATCACTTGCCGGTCATCCATTTACGGGCGAGATAAATGCAGGGCAAGCCGTGCGCATTATGACCGGTGCATTAATTCCCGCCGGGGCCGATGCGGTGGTAATGCAAGAAAATGTGCAGCGCGATGGCGATTCAATCACAGTTAATCACGCACCGGAGTTAAGCGAAAATATTCGTCGCGCTGGTGAAGATATTGCGTCAGGTAGCCAAGTGTTTGCGGCGGGTCATCGCGTAACAGCATTGGATATTGGTTTGCTCGCCTCACTTGGGCTTGCACAAATTACTGTTGTGCGCCGCTTGCGCGTAGCGTTGCTCACAACTGGCGATGAATTATTAGCGCCCGGTACAGCACCCGAAGCGGGAAAAATTTACGATAGCAACCGCCCCTTGTTAGGCGCACTTTTAACGCGACTCGCAGTTGATGTATTGGATTTAGGTGTAATTGCCGATCAGCCTGATGCGTTGCGCGCTGCATTTAATAAAGCAACGCAGTGGGCAGATGTAGTCATCTCCACCGGCGGTGTTTCAGTGGGTGATGCAGATTACACCAAAGAGGTATTAGCAGAATTAGGGGCGATTGATTTCTGGAAAATTGCGATGAAACCCGGAAAGCCATTTGCATTTGGCAAACTCGGAGCAGGATGGTTTTTTGGTTTGCCGGGTAATCCGGTTTCCGCTGCAGTCACTTACCATCAACTGGTTGTACCGGGGCTGTGCTATCTTGCGGGCGAAACATTTGTTGATGCCGCCACCAGCGCGAACAATACCCTCACCGCAATAACCGGCCATGCAATAAAAAAACAACCGGGACGCACCGATTTTCAGCGCGCCATCTTCACAAATGAGAATGGTATTAATGTGGTTACCAGCGCGGGATTACAAAGCTCGGGAGTGCTGAGTGCGATGGCGAAAGCGAATTGCTATATCCGCCTTGAAGCAGAACGTGGCGCAGTGGCAAAAGGGGAAACGGTTACTGTGATTCCATTCGATAGGTTTATTCGCTAAACATTTACTAGCCACCATTTTACCAGCCGCCACTTTACCGGCAACCAAGAGGCGGCCGGTAAAAAGGATATCAAATCGTTAAACTTAACGACGTGACAGCAAGTAGCCAACCAGGAAACCAACACCGGCGCTAGCGCCGATTGCAGGCCATGGTTGCTCATGCACATAATTGTTTGCGCT
>NZ_JBCECX010000032.1:0-56435 GCF_039207905.1 Cellvibrio sp. | reverse complement strand
CAAATATTGCAGAATCCACTCAGCAAGAGAGACATCATCTTCCACCAATAAAATAGTAGCTTGCGTTTTTTAATTGATATTCATCATTAATAAAGCCGCCAATGGGTTTTGCGGCAGGTGATAGCCCAAATATCTTTCAAATTGCTGAGAAACATAGGTTTAACCTAGAGGAACCCTTGAGTTTAACTGCAGTACAATCGACTTAGTGTACTGTCTCTCTCCTGCCCCTAAGACAACCTGCAACCAATCCACTCAACATCAGCAACAAAGCAAAATCTGCGCTACCTCCACCCTTTTTGGTTCCAGAACTTCCAGGTTGGCTGATGACAGGGGAGCTTGATTGTGAACTGGAAGAGATTGAACTCGATATACTGGATGACGATTCAGTCGAGCTTGATGAATGTGTGCCAGACGAACTCGAAGAGCTTGAGCTTGGATTAAGCGGTGTAGTTGTTAATTGATTATTGTCGTCGATACGATAAATGACTTGATTTACCACTAAACCGGGTAGCTGTAATGCATCACCAAAATCCCAATACAAATTACCCTCGGAATCTTTCAGTTTGTCCCACCCCTCATAAAGTGGTTGGCCATTTGCGCAATTATCCGTTGCGGTTGCGCACTTTAATGCAGGAAGTTTTACGGCATCGGGTGCTGCTGTTTTATTAACGACTCCGATTGCAAAGGCACCGGTTGATGTTGTGTTTTCTGGCCCACCAATAATTCCACTGACATAGGAATATCCGTTCACCGTGCTACTGGAAAATACGGCATTAATATTTGACGCTGACGCATAGCCTGCTATACCGCCGGTGTTTTTGGTTGGCCAGTCATCAGGAGTCCAATCACGTTCGGTTTGTACCTTACCAAGCGCCAAACTGTTCGTGATGGAGCTGTCATATAAGCTTCCAACCAGCCCGCCGGTAGAGCCATTCAAACTGGTGATACTCCCGGTAGAAAAACATCCTGTAATTGACGTATTGGTAGCAGAGCCTGCCAAACCGCCAACTATACTAAGCCCTTTAATATCCATTAGATCCCCGGTTAATCCGAGATCGCGTACAGTGGCATTTTCCAGTTTGCTGAATAAACCCTGGAAGTAACCATCTTCTCCAGCATAAAGACGGTCGATCATTAAGTTACGAATGACATGCCCATTACCATCAAATGTTGCTGAGAAAAACATTGGAACCCAACCTGCTCCACTGTTCCAGTAGATGTCTTTGGAATCTAATTTACCGTCAGCGTTGGTATCAAAATCAAGATCTGTTTTTAATTCGTACCCATTACATCTTGCTTCGGACACTCCATCAATTAATTGTATAGGGCAACCAGAAGAATCGATGGTGCCTCTAGCATTCATTTGTCTACCAGTGCCCATGGGATTATTACGGATAGCGTTGAATTGTGCCCAAGTCGATATGTCAATTAAACCATTGGAATCAGAATCGGCATTATCGACTTGTGTATCTAATACAAGACCCGAACTGTTTTGGCAGGTTGCATCACAAGAGCTATTCCACGCATCTGGTTTACCATCAGCATCCTGATCAATACTGGCTGCTGAATTGTTGGGGAAATGATCGAGTTTTAATCCTGTAGCGGTTTGGCAGGCACTGTCACAGCGAGGGTGAAAACTATCTACAGCGCCATCTCCGTCTGTATCTTTACTTGTTGCAAATGAATTGGGCCAAAGGTCATCGGCGTTAAAAGTTCCGTCACCATCATTATCTCTGTTGGTTACGTCATTTATAACCAGGCCGGGTAATTGATTAGCGCTACCAAAGTGCCAGTGACGATGCCCCCCCCAATCCTGATAGAGAATTTTACCAGAGACACAGCTGGTATTATCCGCAGTAATAGGGCATTGCAACTGAGTAAGTGTCAGCCCAATTCCTAGTTGATCTATTACGGGGGGAGATTGGGTTTGTGCCAGCCAATAATTGGGGGTAAATGTTGTCGTTCTGTAGGATGCACCCAATAGCTCCCCTACATTGGTATTCCCAGTGAGATAGGCTGTAGAAAGCGAAGCGGAGAGGTTACTGTCTATTGCATACCCAATGATGCCACCAATCTCAGAGTCTCCCGTTACTATCGCGCTGGAAAATATTGCCTCTAGCGTGCCAGGCTTCGTTTGACCCACCACGCCACCAACATATCGTTTCGATCCGTTCACAACTCCACCTGTAAAACTTGCGGTAATGATGCCTCCCGACATAAAACCCACAAGACCGCCGACGTAAGACCGCCCACTAACGTTGCCAACAGAGGAGCACCCACTAATCTTGCTATCGTTTGCCACAGCTGCTAAGGCTCCTGTGACTGAGGCGCCGGTGATGGACATCAGTTCTCCACTGAACCCCAAGTTGCGAATTGTTGCACCGTATAAAGCACCAAAAAAAGCTTGGTTATTGTTGTTCCAACGATTAATCATGAGGTTGCGGATGAGATGTTTGTTGCCTTCAAAGATTGCTGAAAAAGGCTGCTCAGGAGTTCCTATGCTTTGCCAACCTAAACCGCTGTTCCAATAGGTATCTTGGGCATCCAGCTTTCCATCGCCATTGGTATCAAAATCCAGGTCGGTGGTTAATTCAAAGCCGCGACAACCATTCACGGGGCAACCAAGGCTACTTCCATAAAGTGCTTTTCCATCTAAATTATTGTTGATGGCAATGACATCATCCCAATCATTAATCTCAATAAGACCGTCATTATCAAGATCATAATCCAGACGACCATCAGCAGCGAAAGAGTACAATGAAATAGAAATAAGTAGGCCGATAGCAAAGGTTTTTATAACGCGATTGATGAGGGATTCCAATTTAAGCTTTCCATGACAAAGTTGAATAAGTGAGGGGGCACTTTACCAGCGATCAATTCCCCAACCAAGCCCAACAGCAGCAGTGATAACAATAAGAAATAACGAGAAAATAAGGCGTTGCACAATTACTCCCAAGCCTCTGGTGAAAATAAATAGCCTTTGGCCCACACCGTTTTGATTCGATAAGGCTGCTCGGTATTGTCGAGCAATTTTTTGCGCAAGCGGGAAATACGAATATCGATTGAGCGATCAAAACCATCGTATTCAATACCGCGCAATTGATTGACCAATTCCTCGCGGCGAATCACCTGCCCTGCATGGCTGGCCAACAACCAGAGCACATCAAATTCATTAGCGGTGATGGGCACCACTTCATCGCGATAAAAAACGGCTTTTGCATCGCGCAGGATTTTTAATTGCCCAAAACGCAATTGGCCTTCGTTTGCATGTTGCTCTGAAGGTTCGCGCCGCAACAGCGCTTTGATACGCGCCAACAGCACACGCGGGCGCACCGGTTTATTTAGATAATCATCGGCGCCCAACTCCAAGCCGAGGATTTCATCCGTCTCTTCACCACAGGCAGTGAGCATCAAGATGGGACCGGAATAAAATGTACGCAACTCGCGGCACAAATCAAAACCATTTTTATAAGGCAACATAACATCCAGAATAATTAATTCCGGCGGATGTTGTTTTACCGCAGCAAGCACCTGATCACCGCGATCAATATGGCTTAACTGATAATTGTGGCCGCGCAAATATTGCAGAATCCACTCAGCAAGAGAGACATCATCTTCCACCAATAAAATATGGGCGGGGCGAGATTGAACAGCGTGGGCATCCTGAGTCATAAATAAGCTACTAAAAAAGCCGCCAATGGGTTTTACGGCGGGTGTTGGCTTTGTATACCCAGGCAACATCAATTTGCATTTCTGCTACCGGAGTTTTGTTGTTCATACTGACCAGTTGCAATTGCACGGGCGAATCACTGGCAAAGGCATAACGGTATTCACCCGAGGCTTGCGCTTGCCAACAATGCAATGGTTCTTGCGCTTGTTTTTGGTAGATACAATATTCACCGCTGCGATCAGCATGCCAGTACAACACAATATCCTGATAACACACTTGCCCCTGGTGCAAGGCAACACAGCGGTTAGGTTTGGATTGCAACTGCGCGATGGGCGCCTCTGCCAAGGTTTGTGCGTGAACGGAAAAAACAAACACGCTTAAACAGGTGCTCAATAATAATCGCCTGAGGAGTGATCGCTGACGAACTGCACAACTATCCATTTGCATCTCCGCCGCTAGAACACGTAACTGATTGCCGTGGCGATCATCTCACCATGATCATCAACAATGAGCGGACTCTTGGTGAGCGCAGAATCTATTTGCGTACGCCGGATAAATCCACGGAACACCCAGCTCTCACTGATAGGATAAGTCGCTCCCAATTCAACGATATAAGACATTCCACCAGACGCGGTAAATTCCGGAAATTTTTCCGATGCTTCATCTGCATCAATTGAATAGTAATAATCCATCACTTCCTGGGTGCGATAAGTTGCGCCCACAATCGCATGGAAATTTAAATTACGATGCTGCCAATGTCGCGCCAGTTTTATCGAATAAACTTCACCTTCGTGGGTGCTGACAATATCTTTTAACGCATGCACTTGCAGAATGTAATTACCAAGATACGCAGTGCCGCGTGGACCGAGCAACACATCAAAGCGGCGGCGATTTAAACCGCGATAATCTTTGCTGGCATCTTCATCCATTTCATCGTGATCAGACAGCCCAACCAGATCGACTGCCCAATTATCGCCGTTATAAAAATTGTAACCCGCTGAAAATTGTTCCAGGCTTTGCGAAAACATCTCCACAAACCAGCCGTTGTATTGATAGCGTGCGCTGATATCGATAAACGCTTCGGCGTGAACTTCACCTTGTTCATTACCTTCCGGCGCGCCATAAAAAGGGCTGGTAAATACTTTTAATCCACCGCCGACTTCAAGATAACCACCGTTACTTGAATCTGGCCCGGACGCACCTTTGCGCACCTCACTGGAAAGATCGCCAGCAATAGCTGCCAACGGAAAGCATATGCATGCAAGCATCAATGCGCGCAAAAAATAAGGCATAAGCAAAAAACCTGTCACGGAAAAATTGTTATTTAAAAAATAAGCGACATCCCCACTGCCGGAATCACACCCAAACCAACTTCATCTTCCAACTTAACATCCTGTGGCGATTGGGTGCGTTTGTAATCGAGCCGGCGGTCGGTAACATTGCGTCGATTCAGCGCGTTAAGAATATCAATATTGTAAGTGCCGGGATAACCCCAAAGTGTCATTTCGCGTTTAAAGCGCAAATCCAGCCGCGCATAGGTTGGCAAATTTTCCGAATAGGGTTCACCGTACACCGGCAAAATCCGATTTTCAAAATAAGGATTGGGTTGAATACCCACAATTGGTGTAATCGCGCGACCTGATTGCAAGGTCAAACGCGTGCCCACATCCCACTTCTCGCTCAACTGATAATTCATTACCCAATTCAACACCAGTGGTGTATCCAGATAATAATCCTGCTCAACATTGGTCAGCTGATTAGTGCGCGTACTGCGCGACGCACTGATCGCCAACCAACCGTACCAACGGTCGGTTAAACCTTTGTTAATAAATAAATCTACACCGTAAGCCTCGCCTTCTACATTGTTGGTGTAGAGCGGTTGGTTATTGTCGCTAAGGCTACTGGCAAGCGGTAAATCATCCATGGTTTTGTAATAGGTGGTAACCGACCAACTCCATTCATTTGCCAACTCGTGTTTGATCCCCAAGGTGTAATGATTGGATGTGGGTGATTTCAATTCCGTATTGCCGATTTGCGGAAATGTTTTATCAATATCCGGTAAACGATTGTACGAACCCGCAGAAGTATTGATCGTCCAGTTATCGACAAACTCCCACGCCAGCGCCATACGCGGATGGGTAAATGTTTCATCAGTAAAGTCGTTGTAATGAACCTGCGCGCCTACATCCAACGCCAGTGCATCGGTAATGGCCCAGTGATCATTTAAATAAGTCGAATACTCGCGAATAGTGACCTCATCATTTGCTTCCACCAATTCGCCACGGCGCAATTCGCAATCGGGATCAAACTCGGTACACACATAATTAATAAAACGAGCGTCGTAACTGTATTGCGTTTCGTGTCCCTCCACTCCCATCGAAAAGGAATGGGAATCACCCAACAGAATTGAGTAATTAACAAGTGCATAAACGTCTTCGGTGGTCATATCGAAAAAATATTTCTCGCCGCCCCAAAAGGTATCGTCCTTTTTTTGATAGTGCCCGATTTGCATATCCAACTCGCTACCGGCACCCGCTGCAAACTGCCAACGCAAACTTTGGTTGTTAAATGCATTTTTAATTTTGGCATCGCCGGCGAAATCAGGCTCTTCCAACACTTCTGTTGATAACTCGGTAAATTCCGCTGCCGCCAAATCAGTTGCGCCATTTGCATTCAGGGTCAGCTTGTGGTTGTCACCGATGCGATACTGGTATTTAAATTGGTAGTCGGTATCTTCGGGAGCATCCTGTACTTTAATACCGTCTTCTTGCTCGGCTTCGTCGGCATCAAAAAAATATTGCAACAAACTGCTGCGACCCGACAAATAAAAGGCCGAGTTTTCACTCACTTCACCTTCGACAAACACACCCGCGCGCAGGATGGAAACATCCACTTTGGTTTTTAATTCCTGCGCTTTGGGATCGCGCAATTTGATATCAAAAATACCGCCGATGGCGTTGCTGTAACGCGGGCCAAATCCCGCTGAATACAATTCAAAATCCTGGATAATATTTTCATTAAAAATCGAGGTGGAAAATGCATGGAATACATAAGCAGCAGGCGCACCATCTACCAGATAGCGATTGTCGCTCGGCGACGAACCGCGCACCGCCGGGGCACCGCCGCCATCGCCTTCACCAATTACGCCCGGCAAACTGAACACCGCCATTAGCGGATCGCCCAACGAACCGGGAACATCAATAATTTTTTGTGCATTTTCGGTAATGACCGAATAGTCACTTTTGCGCCCCAGCACCATGACCTCCGCCACCGCGGGCACTTGCGCGCGAGCAGGCTGCGGATGACTGGAGGACGAGCTTGTATTTTGTTGCGCGTCCGCTGGCTCACTTGCCGTAGCCGATACACACATGAGCGCGAGCAGGCATCCTTGGGATACAACGAGGGGGAGACGCATGGCAGTTTCCTTTTTAAACCGGGCACAAACCTGCTCCGGGCAGGTAGAGAGAGTGCACAGCCTAACAACAGGGGGCCAGCATGGCTGTAACAGTGCGAATGCGTCTGTATCAGTCTGTAACAAGTGATTTGCGGTGTAACTGTTTTTTGCTATCGCCAAACCCGGTTATTGTTGTTGCTCATTATTGTTATTGCCAAACCCGGCTTGACGGCAGGACGAGTTATCAAAACAGTCTAAAGAAGTCGCCGCCAGGTTAATTAGAGCGCCTATACTTCTTGAAAACAGGTGCCTACAACGATGAAATTTCTCAAACCTGCCGCCCCGGCAACAACTGCCAAACCGCTGCGAATCAAACCCTGGAAAGTCGCGATTATCGATGACGAAGAACAGGTGCACGCGGTTACGCAACTGGTATTGAAAAATACGCTGGTCGATGACCAGCCCATTACCTTCCTCAATGCCTACAGCGCGGAAGAAGGGCTGCGTTTATTTCAGGATCACCCCGATATCGCGCTCGCCTTTATCGATGTCATTATGGAAACCGATGATGCAGGCTTGAATTTAATCCACCAGATCCGCAACCAGCTGGAGAACCATTTAACACGGATTGTGTTGCGCACTGGCCAACCGGGAACCGCACCGGAAGAAACTGTAATTCGCACCTATGACATCAATGATTACAAAAGCAAAACCGAATTAACCGATACCAAATTAAAAACCTGCGTCTACTCGTCTATCCGTTCCTACCGCGACATACTCACCATCGAAACCAGCAAACGCGGGATGCAAAAAGTGATTGCCGCATCCGATTCCGTATTGCGCAGCCAAACCCTGCATCAGTTTGGCAATGCCATACTCGCGCACACGGTGCAGTTGCTGAATATCAAAACGGCGGAGATGTATTTGGTCAGCCAGCATGTGGATTTATTTGGCGATGCAGAATTAATCCTGCTCGCCGCCACTGGCGATGAAGTCCGGCTCAATAAAGAATGGGATACCGACGTTCTGCCCGCGGAGGTAAAAAGCGCGATTATCGATACGCTGAAACACAAGCAGTCCAAAGTGACTGAGGATGTTTTTATCGGTTATTACCATACCGATGAAAATACCCAGAGCGTGCTCTACACGCGCTTCCACGAAGAACACAACTCACTGCAAGATGAAATCCTGAAATTATTTGCCGCAAACATCACGCTGATTTTCCAAAACCTGCACAGCCGCGAACATATCCAGGAAACACAAATTGAATTGTTGCTGGTGTTGGGCGATGCAATTGAACAGCGTTCCAAAGAAACCGGCTCCCACGTGCGCCGCGTCGCGCTCATGTGCGAACTGATGGCGCTCAAGCTGGGACAAAGCAGCGAATACGCTGAAATACTGCGTCACGCATCACCGCTGCATGACATTGGCAAGATCGGTATACCGGAATCCATTTTGCACAAACCGGGAAAACTGGATGCCGACGAATGGGAAACTATGAAAACCCATGCGCAAATGGGTTACGACTTATTAAAAGATTCCACCCGCACCATCGCCAAAATGGGTGCACGCATTGCGCTAAGCCATCACGAACATTGGGATGGCAATGGTTATCCCAACGCATTAGCGGGCGAAGCCATTCCGTTAGAGGGGCGCATAGTCGCGCTCATTGATGTGATTGATGCCTTAGGCTCCGAGCGCTCCTACAAAAAGCCCTGGCAAGAAAACGATATTATCCAATACATCCGCGAGCGCAGCGGCAAACAATTTGATCCGCGCATGGTTGATGCGGCACTGGAATTATTTGATAACTTCCGCGAAATTCGCCTCAACCTGCCCGACCACACACATCATTAAAAAATCAGCTGACGAATAAAGTATCTATTATGCCTAAATCGCTGTACGACATTTTGCTCGATGTTTCCAAATCCGCCATGATCGACGAAGGTGATCTACAAACAGCGGGCCTACTCATTCTCACCGCCGCTATCCATGGATTAAATATTAATCGCGCCGGCATTTGGCTGCTCACCGACGATAAAACTGCGATCCAGGGAAAAATGTTAATCGATGGCGATGATTGCACTATTGATAGCGACATACTTTTATTGCGTGCGGATTATCCAATTTATTTTTCCAGCCTCGACAGCGAACGCGCCGTAGTCGCCAATTATGCGCAAACCGATGTCAGTACTTCCGAATTGAGTGCAAGCTATCTAGCACCTCTTGGCATTACCGCCATGCTGGATGCTCCTATTCGTCATCGCGGCCAAATGCTCGGCATTATCTGCTGTGAACATCAGGGAAGTACGCGCGAATGGGATAGCCAGGAAATCGCATTTGTTAGCGCATTAGCCGACACCTATGGTCGCGCTATTAGCGCCGCGCAGCGCAATGATTACGAGCGCCAATTAAAAGAAATCAATGAACAACTCGAACACAAAATTAATGACCGTACCAATGTTTTGCAGGATGCATTGCGCAATTTAAATCACACCCAGGCAAAACTGATCGAGAGCGAAAAACTAGCCTCACTCGGGCGCTTGGTATCGGGGCTTGCACACGAAATTAATACCCCGCTTGGAGTATCCGTAACCTCTTCCAGCCATTGCGTTAGCCAACTCGGCTTGGTGAAAAAACGTTACAAAGATGGCACTCTTGATGAAGACGAATTCGCACAATTCCTGAATGACCTGGATGATGGTTTGGGGCTGATTAATAACAACCTCAACCGCGCCGCCACATTGGTACAAAATTTCAAATTATCCGGCGCCATCCACACCGCTAATGAAGAGGAACAATTTGAACTGCGCGCCTGCATTGAACTCACCTTAAAAAGTTTGCAACCACTGCTGAAAAAAAGTCAAATCGACTGCGAACTCGAACCGGGTGAAAACATCACACTTAACAGCTACCCCGGCGCCATCGCCCAGATTATTACCAACCTGATTACCAATTCGATTCACCACGCGTTCGATCACACCACCGACAAAAAAATTCGCCTGCACCTAACCCAAACACCCGAAAAAATTACCATCCACTATCAAGATAATGGCTGCGGCATCGCCGAGGATATCCGCCCCAAAATCTTCGAACCCTTCTTCACCACCGCCCGCCGCACCGGCGGCTCAGGCCTTGGACTTTCAATCGTCTACAACCTCGCCACCCAAAAACTCGGCGGAGAAATCCTGCTGGATGCAGACCAAAGCAAAGGGGCGGGTTTCCAAATAAATATCCCTACCTCCTAACAATCTATCTTCTCGAACGAAATATCCACAGAATCCTATATGCAAACTTGATCTAGGTGGATTTGGGCGCTATACCTTCAGTCTGTCACTGAATCGCCACCCCTTGGATCGCTTATGCCCTTACCCAAGCCGCATTATCTTCTGGCTGCCTGCATTGCAGTGGCAGGGCCGGTGGCATATGCGGATGACCGGTCTATGGAGCATTTGCTGGATCTATCGCTTGAAGAATTGATGAATCTGGATGTGCAGGTGGGCGCGCGAACGGGTGATAAGCGCCTGCGTAATCACAAGCTGCCGGTGGATATTATCAGCGCCGACGATTTGCGCCGTACCGGTTACGGCGAGCTGCCCAAAGCGCTCAACCATCTGGTTTCATCCTTCACCTACGAATTCGCCACCCTTGATGACCTCACCGATCACGTACGCCCGTTTTCGCTCAACGGTTTGAAAGGCGATCAGGTGCTGGTACTGATTAACGGCAAGCGGGTGCATCAGGGTGCTGTTATTGATGTGAATGATTCGCAGAATTTTGGCAGCTCATCGGTGGATATCAATCTCATTTCAATTGAAGCGATCGAGCGCATTGAAATCCTGCGCGATGACGCATCGGCGCAATATGGTTCCGATGCAATCGCGGGTGTTATCAATATCGTACTGAAACGCGGCCCAATCAATGAAGCAGTAGTTACTGCCGGGCAACGACAAGCGGGCGACGGTGAATTATTTTCCGGCAACTACAATTACGGCAACGATAAATTATTTGTCTCGCTGGAGTACAAACACAAATCGAATTCGAACACCTCCGGCCTCGACCGGCGCGATTATTATTTTGCGGGCGATGCACGCAACGGCAATTATCGCGTTACGCACAATTACGGCGATCCCCTCGCGCAAAGTTTGAGCCTTACGTTTAATGGCGAAAACTTTTTTAATAATTCGCATTTGTATACACAAGGAAAATTGGTTTACAAAGAGAGTGAAGCGTCCGGTTTCTTTCGCCGACCTCAAGATGACCGAACGATCCGGGCAATTTATCCCGATGGATTTCTTCCTCTCTTAACCCCCAAACAAACTGATTTATTTACCACCCTCGGCTATCGCGACACTAGCAACAATTCAAGCATCGATATCTCCAACACCTTTGGTTACAACCAAATGAACATTCGCGTGGAGAACAGCATCAACACCTCCCTTGGAATTAATTCACCCACTGAATTTGATGCGGGCAAACTCGGCTTTTGGCAAAACACCTTGAATGTCGATGCAACACAAATATTGGCTTGGCCGAGCGAGCAACCACTTAACCTTGCGTACGGTGGCGAATATCGCCATGAAGAGGCGCGTATTAGTGCAGGTGAATGGGCATCCTGGGTTGATGGTTTGGTGCCGATTCTGGATGGACCAAACAGTGGTGGTGATACAGTGGGCGGAGCGCAGATGTATCCCGGGTTTTCGCCCGCGAATGCCAACGAATCCAATCGCGATTTGATTGCACTCTATGCAGAAATAAATCATCCGCTTAGCGAAAAAGTCGAACTCGGAATTTCTCTGCGCGATGAATATTATTCAGATTTCGGCAATACCTTGAATGGCAAGTTGCTGCTGAATTACACACCATCCAATAGCATCAATATTCGCGCATCTTTGTCGTCGGGTTATCGCGCTCCTTCCCTGCAGCAAATGAGTTACTACCGCACGGCGACCAGTTTTAAGGTTGAGGCAGACGGCAGTACCGTCGCGCAGGAGAACGGCACATTTCCGGTCGACAACGAAGTGGCAAAACTTTTAGGCGCGCAAGATTTAAATCCGGAAGAATCACAGCGCACGAATATCGGTGTGACCTGGCATCCGGTTAACGCATTGCAAATGAATCTGGATTTTTTCCAGATCAATATCGACGAGCGAATTATTTTGTCGGGCGACATCGACAACAGCACGCGTATTCCTGCCGCCGCGCAGGCCTATATGACGGCGAATAATATTTCCTACGCGCGTTACTTTCTTAACGGTGTTGATACCAGCACCCAGGGCTTTGATGCATCGATAAAATACAGCACGCTGGTTTATGCCAACGAATTAAATGTAAACGCACAATTTCATTACCAACAAACTGAGATTGAATCCATGGATGTGCCGCAGCAACTCAATGCATTGGCAGATCAGGTGTTTGATCGTTCAGAGCAGGAGCGTTTGCAGCATTATTTACCGGAAAATAAAGCGCTGCTATCTGCAACTTACAGCCTGCGCGATTGGACGCTACTCGCCCGCGCCAACTATTTTGGCAAAGTGCTTTATGTCGCCGCAGCCACTGGCCCAGAGCAAGATCAATGGTTCGGCGCCCGCGTCACTTACGACACCGACATCACCTACCAACTCAACCCGGATACCAGCATCACCGTTGGTGGACACAACATCTTCGATACTCGCCCCGAGACTCGCACCACCAGCGCGCCCTTTAATGGCGAGGGCAATATCCTCCAGTACCGCGGCATCAGCCCGTTCGACTACACCGGCGCCTACTATTACCTCCGCCTGCGCACCGGTTTTTAACATCCAACCAGCTCCCGACGCGCACCTCAACGCTGGCATCTACTACCCTATCCGCCTACAATTCCCACCTTTGCCTTTAGATGGTCAATTGCGACCCGAGAGCCATGAGTTCATCGCTGATTCCTGAACGTCCACTGCTAATTTCGCCCTCCCTCGCCGCCACTATCGGGCTGGAAGAGGCCTGTATGTTGTCGATTTTGGGCGATATGGCGGCCTATTTACCGCTCACGCCCGCCAATGGCCGTGAATGGCTGGATCTGGACGAAAGCCGCATCGCCCGCGCTATGCCGTTTTGGACTGATTACGATGTGCAGCGCATCAGCCGCAGCCTGCGCGATAAAGGTATTATCCTGCTCGCCTCCGCGCCTTATGTGGAGAGCCGCCGCCTGACGCTGGCGTTTGATGAATTGGGCAAAACCGATAACGCCCCGCTGCCAGTGTCTGCACCGACACAGCCGACAATCAATACCGGCGCCACTTTAATCGCGCCCTACTGGCAGCCTGATCAGGAGTTGTTGCGGCAGATCGCCCAGTACAACATTCCCGCCGAGTTTGTTCGCCAACAGGTGCCGGAGTTTGTGACTTACTGGCGCGAGCGCGGCGAAACCAATCATTCATGGGGCGCAAAATTTTTAAAAGATGTGCTGCATAAATGGCGCTCTTACGAAACGCAAATCGCGCGGCAACAGCGCGAAGAAAATGAGCGACAAGTGCGCGACCGGGATACCGAATTCCTCAAGCGCGATTTGGAAACCGCCATGCACAGCCAGTGGCGTCCGAGCAAAGATGCACTCGAAGTATTGGTGAAACACGCCGGCATCAGCCTCGCCTTTGTGGAAGATTCGATTCCGGAATTTGTGGTCTATTGGCAAGAGCGCGGCGAAGTTGGCCGCACCTGGAACAGCAAATTTATCCAGCACGTAAAACGCCAGTGGATGCGCTATAGCTCGGCGCTCGAACACGACACAGAACCCAAACGTATTCCCGAAAATTGGAACCCCAGCAAAGATGTCTACGACGTTTTGAAACTGGCGAATATCGATTTGCAATTTGCGCAGCAGCAAGTAACGGAATTCGTTTTATTCTGGCGCGACAGCAATCAGGTTTACGCCAGTTGGAATACCAAATTTTTGCAGCATGTGAAATATCACTGGGCCAAACAACACGCATTAACAACCGTCAATTCGCAGCAGGTTAATCAGCATGCAGGACAGCAACTCACTCATTCATCAGGTCGCACAAGAGATAGCAGCCTCGCAGAACAACTCAACGACCGCAGCTGGGCAAGCTAATCCTCATCAACAGGGACAGCAGCGCGCAGAGCAAGAACGCCCTACACCGGGCGATGGCCACATTGATGCAATCAATCAGGTGTTTGCGCTGTTCCGTATCAACTATCACAACCAGTATTACGCTGCGTTTAAAGATACCGAGTTGCTCAATCAGGCGCGACGCCTGTGGTTAAACTCGCTCGCTCAATTTGCGCCGGAAACCATTTTGCGCGGCGCACGCACAGTGATTGAAGAGTCAGAATATTTACCCACACTGCACCGCATGATTCGCGCTTGCCAGGGCGATCCAAGCAAAATCGGTTTAGTAGATGCACATCAGGCCTATGTTGAAGCCTGCCGTGCGCCTAGCCCTAAAGCGGCGCATAACTGGAGCCATCCAGCGGTGTATCACGCCGGTTGCGCGAGCGATTGGTATTTTCTCGCCAGCAATTCTGAAAAAATCGCCTTTCCGATTTTCGAGCGTCACTACTTAAAATTGTGTGAGCGAGTGATGAACGGTGCAGTGCTACCCGCACCGAATATTCCCGCTCTGCCCGAGACAATTGAAACACCGCTCAGCAAAGAAGAAAACGTCAAGCGCATGGAAGAGCTGCGCAAGCAACTCGGCTTGTAATTTTACAAGCCGCACATAATTTCCCTCCCTTTTATTTTTTGGTAACTCGCTCCATGAACAAAAACGCTTCACAGTGGCTGCTTGGTTTTTTATTGGTCTCTTTCCCACTCGCCACTTTAGTGCTCGTGCTCGCCCTTGCCACTATTCCGGCCAAACAGGTCTTTATGGATCAGGACGAACTCACCAGCAGCACACTGCTACCCGATTTCGCCGCTATCGACCAAACACCGGAGCGCAAAGAACAATTCCTGAATATGTTGCGCCCGCTAATCGACGAAAAAAACGCAAAATTATTAAAATCCCGTGAACGTTTATTAAAAATCAAAGCCGAATGGGAGGAATCACAAACCATCAGCGGTGTTAACCAGCGCAACCTCGAAAAACTGCGCGCCAAGTTTCATGTCACCTATGAGACTTATCCCGAGGATGACAAAGCCGTCGATATTTTATTGCTGCGTGTAGATGCAATTCCGCCCGCGATGGTGATGGCGCAAGCGGCAGTGGAATCAGGTTGGGGCACCTCGCGCTTTGCCGAAGAGGCGCACAATTTGTTTGGCCACTGGTGTTATAAAGAGGGTTGCGGCATAGTCCCGAGCAAGCGCCCAAAGGGAGCCAAACACGAAGTTAAGAAATTTAACAATGTTGAGGAATCGCTTACGGCATACTTCAACAACATTAACACCCACAATGCCTATCGCCCCTGGCGACAATTGCGCGCCCAGTTGCGCGACGCCCCGCAACAGTTCACAGGTAGCGCGATGGTGGCAGAATTGGGCAAATATTCCGGTCGCGGCAGCATGTATATTCATGAATTGCGCACCGTTATACGTACGAATAATCTGGAATAATGCGCAGTTAAAACATTAATAATCACGACAACATCACACAGCAAGGAATACTTATGTGTAAACGATTGGCTCTAATTATCGGCGCAGCGGGCTCCATTGCCAGCTTCGGCGCCATGGCAGAAGCTCCCTTGGCGTTTCATGTATCAGGACAACCGGTTTACACCAAAATCAAAACCGGCGGCGAAAGCTTTTCCCCTTCACTGTTCCAATTCAAAGCTGACATCGAGGTTACCGACGGCCTGCTTGATGGTATCGGAATCCAGGGTATGGTTGCGGCGCCAATCAGCGATGATAAAGCGACGGGTATAACACTGGAGATCGCGCAGCAAAGCGGTGTCTACATCACCCTTACCAATCCTGAATACCAACCGGATGATGTGAAGGTCAGTGTTCTGCTGGGCTATGCATCAACCGAAATCGAAACTGTATCGACCGGGCTTAATGCCAAACACAAAGATACCTTTTCTGATTTCAGCTACGGCATTTCGTTGCAGGATCGCATTATAGAAGGCAAACCTTTCTACTGGACCCTCGACTACATCCGCTACTTCAAAGATGATGATTTACGTATTGATGGCCTCGGCCTGGGAGTTACTTATGCGTTCTAAAGGAATTAATTACTCACTCGCACTGTTCATCAGTGTTGGCGCACTTGGCCTGACAGCCTGCGGTGGTGGTGACGGCGACAGCGCACGCCTCGCACAAACCGTTGATGCGAGTAAAAATGATGTAATAGATACTGCTATAGCCGCTAATGATGGCTATGTTCATATTAAAGGTTCTCGCCAATTCGACTTAATTGGCAAGAAAAAAGATGGTAAAGAGATCAATTTAAATAGTAAGGCGACCTGGACACTCAGTGATAAAACCCTCGGATCAATCAAAGATGGCTTATTCACCGCATCAGGAAAAGAAGGTAATAGTTTAATATTAACTGCGTCCTATGCAGGTATCCTAAAAGAACAACAGATTACTTTATCGAACGCTAACTTGACCGGCATCGAAATTAGCCACCCCGTCGGCCTTGTTGATGTTTGCAAAAATACCCAGTTCATCGCCAAAGCAATATTTAACGATGGCAAAGATTATGACTATCCGTTGACCTGGGCCGTTGATGCCGCCAGTGCATCACTCGCCAGTTTTGCCGATACCAGCAAACCCGAACTGAGCACCAAAAAAGCGGGTGAAATCAAAATCACAGCATCAGGAAAAGACAACACCGATAAAGTTGTGCCGTCAAACGAGCTGCCTTTTTCTATTTCCAAATCACTGACCAAACTTACACTGGCATCCAGCAGAGACCTCAGTATGCGCCAAGGCCAAACGGCCACAATTACCGCCACCGGTGAATACCAAAATGGTACGACTGCAACTATTACACCGAACGTATCCTTAAGCAGCGACAACACCAGCGCGCTCACCGTCAACGCAGCTACCGGTTTAATCACTGCAGTAAGCGGCAGCCAAAGCGGCACCAATGTGAACGTGAAAGCAACCTGCGATGACATTGAGCAAACAATCGTTATAAAAGTGCTGAAGCCAGATATAAAAACCATGGAGATCGTGGGTGCAAACTCTGACACATCAACAGAGAGTTTGTCAGTTTCCGTTGGTGGCACTATTACACCACGCGTCAAAGTTACTTATGTCGATTCAACTGTGGCCGCTGAAATTTATAACGCCAACGATGTCGCATGGGCAATTGATAATACCTCATCAGAATACGACACTAGCAATATCACTATTGATACGGCTACTGGAAAATTAACGGTTAATGACGATCTTAGCCTCGTATCCAGTTTAACGCTTACCATCAGCGCCCGAATCAAAAACTCCAGTGGCGGTACTGCCACCGGCAGCGATGGAGCGGAGCTTAAAGACACCATTAGAATTACCATCAACCGATAGTAGATCCAACAAAACTATCGATAAAAAAACAGCGGCAATTGCCGCTGTTTTTTTATGTGCTTATAAAGAATATTCTGCAACCAATTCACGCTCTGGCAGGGTATAAATTTTTATTTGATATGCACCTGTAATTTTAGGATGCACAATGTTGTAAGCACTCTCATTGACAAACGGAACAGGGATAACACCCGCATCAAACTTCCGCAAACTAACACCCTGCTCATACAAAAGTGCATCACCGTCACTTAGAATCTCAACTGAAAAATGACTCTCGCCCGTAACGGGAGGCACAGTCCCTTGCGCATTGTAATGTCTTGTTGAATCCAATTGATGCACTCCGTTTTTAACGACGATCAAATGGCTTGTCCATTGCTCTGTTTTTGCAATCGAAGAAACCTTAGCTTGTGAATTTTGTTTAGCCGCCACCGAGCTAAATTTATGCAATGTCCATGAGCGTTCAAACGTTTTATTAACGCCATCATCGACAAATTGATGAGTTATAGGATCGATAAATGTATTAAACGCTCTATAGGCATGGGGGTTCTTTATTCTCCCGGTGAGGTCAGTCAATACCACTTTTATCGAATATTGTTTTTCCACAACTTGCTTTTCATCGACAAAAATTTTTGCCTGATTGGCATACTCAGTTAATTCAACACCATTGAGAAACCAGTTAACTCTGGTTAACGACTTATCCCACTCGCGAGAAATGGATACTTCAGCGAGTCCAACTTTATAATTAACAGCCGCTGAAGCCAGTAAACCCAAGGCTTCATAATTAGCCAGCGCCCATGTCTCTTCATCCACCGGACTTGGAGGCGCTGCAGGAACCCTCATCAGCGAACGATAGGCCGGTCGATAATAGCGATCTGAATAATAAAATGCCCCAAGAAATGCACCAACCGAATTATGGTCCCAGGCTTTCACATTCTGCCCTGGCACAATTGACCAGTCATTAATCCAATGAGACCAGGGTATAGATTTCGTATTGCTTCCGGAAGCTGATACATTGGGATAGATGCCTTCGCTGTATGGTGAGCCAGCATTCCCTGCGTCGGTATACTCATCTCCCAGTTTCGCATGGCTATGCCCCAGCTCATGAAATAAAACCCGGCTATCGTTAAATACATTCATCGTAATGGGGTGCCCACCTGACGCCCTGAATTGACGTCCATCCAGAACGATTAGCTTAGTATTCGCAGAAACATATTCACTTACGAATCGACTGAAGTAAGGCGCATCAGCAGCCCAAACATCGCCATAAGCTTTCAATTTTGCTTCCCCTGCAGGTTTTATAACAACAAAGTTCCAGTAAGGTTGAAACGCAGTAACAAGAGGTTCGCGCAAAAACTCCAACAAATGCCAATTAATCCATTCGGAATATTGTCCATCAGAGACATTGTCCGTTCTCACAAGAACAATAGTTTGCCCAGGCCTGGACTCATTACCGATAAAATATTCAATATTGCTTTTGCGGATGACCATTTGAAGCGCAATGGGAAAATTTATTTCGCGTGCACCATCAAGCTGGGTATATAAAATATTATGTGTCCCTGCCAATGTGATTGCAGGAAGAATTACCTCAAGATAATTTTCATGCTGTTCAAACGCCAACAAAGCTCCCTCAAAATACAGTTTGGTACTACTATCAGGAGTAAGCGTTATGTTTTCATCGGGATAAGCAGGAAATGGAATACGTAACACGTCTCCCGCTGCATAAGCTTGCTTTTCCGGAAGATAAATACGGGGCTGCAAATCCACAATTGGATTCACTTCAACAATAAACTCTATTTTTTTTGAGACCGTATCGTTTTCATAAATCCAATAAGAAAACCTGTCTTGTCCGTAAAAATCTGTTTTGGGTGTGTAATAAATAGTATTACCGAGAGACTCTGACCAACTACGCCCCCCCTCCTGAGTTGTATAGTGCGCATACGCAGATATCAAAGCACCCGGCCCCGCATACCCACCAAGACGGATATTTGCATCGAGTTCAATAATCAGTGGTTTATCTTCATCTGTAACAACATGGCGCTCCACGACAACCACCACCGAGCTCGCGGCGGAGGATTTTTGACTGAGCGATGAGCCAACAAAACTGGCAGAAGATAACGATGATTTTGTAGAGGAAATAATTTTCTTCGAGCTTTGACCGGAGTTAGATGATTTGGAAGATGATCCACCACCACAGGCGGACAATAAGAGAAGACAACTGAAAAAGACAAAAATAACACGCATAGGCAATCCCTCTACCAACAACTGGAAGATAACGAAAAATTTAGCCCACACAAATAAGAAGGCTAATCCTTGTAGGTCCACCCACCATTTTTATCAGTCACCAACCATTGTTGGGTATACCAATAAAAACGACCTTTTTCTCCAGAGTAGGCGGTGCAGTTGTAGCGTGTTCTCCCTGGTGCCAGAGCCTGTTTAGCTTGTGCCCAGAGTTTGTTATCAATCATTTCTACAGTAATAGCGCCCTGCTCGGTAGCAAAGCAATTAATTTTTTTCGTTATGGCAGCGCCATCCAACTCCAACACTAGCCAAGGTTTTTCACCCGCCTTAACGATAATATTTTTTTGTTCGGTTTTTTTATCGCTGTAAAAGGATACTTTTTTTGTTGGCATCGGCCGCGTGTTTACTTTCATAATGAAATCATCTAATTCAGTAAAGCTGCCGCCAAAGGGAAAGCGCGGCACAGATTGCAAATCGCCTTTTTCATACAACACACCGGATTGCTGCCCAAATGCTATGTAGCCAAGCTTTTTGGCGATCTGCTGTACATCAACATCGTACTCGCCAAAAGGGTAAGCCAATATCTTTGGAGCAGTGCCAATTTCCTGCACAATTTTTTCCTGTGCACGCGTAATTTCGACCGTAATACGCTCACGCCATTGAGAGTTACTCTCGTTGTTTTCCCGGCGCGGTAAATGATTGTGTTTGGTGGTGTGATTGGCGATAGTCACGCCGTTTTTCGACATCTCACGCAACTGATCCCAACTGACGAATAATTTAGAGGTACCGACGGAATCCGTATTCACAAAAAACGTGAACGGCCAACCACGTTTTTTTAAGCGGGGATAAGCGGAGTCGTAGACCGAAACATAAGAGTCATCAAAACTGATCGCCACTGTTTTATCCGGAAGCGGCTCGCCTTTGCGCAGTTTTTCGGTAAGTTCCAGCAGCGGTACTACTTTGAAATTATTTTTTTCCAGATAATCCATCTGGGCTTCAAATCGCTCAGGGCTAATACTGGTCGATTTTGGTGTGGAGTCACTTACATGATGATATAAAATGACAACAGCAGCCTGCGCTCCGCTCATCAGAAAAAGACCAAGCGAGAAAATAAATGCACTAACACACCGTATCACTAGATATATTCCTATCGAATATTGATATGAGCGGCGCCTTATTGCGCCGCACGAATTTCAAATGGAAACTCTGCAGTCTGCTGGTCGCGTGCAATACTGAATTCAATCGATGCAGGGCGCTGTTTAACCGGCAATTCAACTTGATTAACACCTTGGCTACTGCGTAACTCGGCTGCCTGACTTATCACCGCGCCAGCATCATCCAGTGCCGTGATCGCCATCAACTCAGAAAAGCTGCCGTGAATATCAAATAACAAGCGCCCGGATTCCCAGCGCGATAATTTTAATGATGAACCGGAGCCATTCCACTCCATGCCAAACTGGAACGGAATTGGAATAGCAATGGGCTCACCGGGCGCTAAAAATACCAACTTGCCCCAAAGGGCAACAGTATCACTCACACCTAACACTTGATCGCGCAATTCTAATTGCCCACGCAACCAGGGCTGGGTAGGATCAGGATGGTAACTGCCTTCACTCCATGAGCCGCCCTGATGCTCTAGCGACACCGGCACTTGAATATCAACCGCATGCAAGTTGCCTGAGGAGTCTTCAACTTCGGTGATCACCAAGCGGGCCGCACTGAGCTGGCGAGTCAATGGATGCTGGTTGCGCAAATAAATATCGGCAACTAACAATAATTTTTGTTCAAAGATATTCAATTGATTTACAGCAATTAACGCGGGTCCCGCTACCGTTGTTTGCTGCGGCGTTTGGTAAGGATATTTCACATCCGTTGGAGGCGAGTCCTGCTTTAGCGCTTTTAATTTCTCCTTATTCAATAACTCCGGTGCCGGCTTATCCTGGGAAAACGTTTTTTCCGGTGGTTGGATCCGACCAAAGCTAAACGGGTAAATTTTCTTTTCTAACTTACCAGCAACAATAACTTCTGCAGCAGCCACCTTGCCTTGCACGTCAATAGTCGTGACTTCTCCCGCACCCAAAGTATTTTCACTGCGCTGGGTGTTGATTACCGCCAACACTTTGGAGTCTGCATTGAGGGCATTCACCTGCAAAAGTGCCTCAGTGTTTCCCTCTTGCTGAAAATACAAACTGCTAGCACCGGCAGAAAAAAAACGCACCTGTGTATTGTTGCTATTAATAGATTTTCCTGCGAACGGAGCACTTACTAGCAAGCGCTCTATTTTTGTTGGCAGACGATATTCAATTTCACCCTTAATCGCACCAATACTGGCGAGATTAATATTAGCCGGGAGAATTATTTTTTTTGTACCCTGAATCCCCAGATAACTTTGTGATTGCCCCTGATCAAAAAAAGAACCTTCATACACAGCATTTACATTTGCAACTTGCCGCACGCCATTTGGAGTGCAAGAGGGCTGTGCAATTAATGACTGGTCTTGATGATCCACAATATCGGTAATACGCAACTGGATCGCGTCAGCCTCTTTGCCAAGGTTGGGCAAATTAAACGCGCTCACATCAAGATTGATAACAACACCGTCAGCAGTTGCTTCAATACTGCTAATTCCCACCCCAAAAGGTCCGGTAGTCGTTTGTGAGACAACGGAACTATTTAGATGTTTGGATTCAGCGAACTCCGGCAATTTTGTTGAAGCAAGATCAATAAAAGCACGCGGCTTTTCTTCAAAACGTTCCTGCTCAATAACGGGGAAATTATTGTTGATGGGTAGTAATTGGGCAAAAAGAGATTGTGTCCAAACCTTTATATGTTGCTGCACCTGCTCATCAAAAAAAACTCGCGCTTGTAGCTGCTGTTCTGTCTGATTGAGTTTCATCCGTTCATAAAGCGGTAAAGTTTCCGGCCAATCTTTGCCAATAGTATTTTTTACATTACCAATCATCTGCACCAGATTATCTTTGGTCGCACTAATAAATTGCGGCTCAGCGCCCACAAGAACAGCGGAAAACTCCAACGCGGGGGGAAGCAGGCGCGGCGCGAGGCCGAGATAAACACCTTTCACTTGCGAAGGATTGCTTATCGCTAATTTATTTAACATCGCGACTGTAGAAGGCTCATTGAATTGCGCGGGGTTAAACATTGCTACGCTGAGCATTTGGCCCGCACTGAGTCGTTGCCAATCCGATAAATCCGTTATCGCTGCTGCAGCGGCATCCAAACGTCCGCGGAATGCGGCAACATGCTCTGGAGCGCCAAAAACTATGCGGTCAGATTCAACCACCGCCATCATTGCCGGATGCTTTTCGCAGGTGTTGGCATCAACCGAGGAAAAAACAATTTGTTGCGGCGTATCCTCATCGATTGAATAATTTTTTTTAACCCAGTCACGCACTTTTTCAGTATTAAAATTTCCGCTCAACACCCACAGCGGTTGAGTTTGATTATTGGAGCGATATGCAGCAATCCATAACTGTTTTAATTGCTGTGAAATATCAACGCCGGACTGTTCCAAACTGCGCCAAAAATTGGCGTCGGGTGCAGGCAAATTTTTCATGCCCGTGTCTTTTTGCAAAACATCCGGCAGCTGCTGCAACCTTTGCACATCAACATAGGCCAGAGCATAAAGCGATTCAGTGGCCAAGGCAGTAGCGATTTTGTCCGCATGAACAGGGGCTGATACAGCAGTCCACAGCGGGCGTTTGAGCCAAAGAATAGTGGAAGCGGTGGCCGCAATCGCCACCAGGATCACCAGCATGCCCCACAAAAATGATGACTTATGCCAATTCACATCGACATATTCCTCATCTAGCAGCGCATCATTTTCACCACCCTTTTCTTTCGCTGAAGATGAGTCACCATCATCAAGATCAGATAATTTATTTGCTGTCGAATTTTCTGCTACAGAAACAGTTTCGCTTTCAGGCTCTATATCAGTTTGCGAATCATCTTTATCGACATCGCTATTTCCGCGCTGAAACTCACCACTCTCGGGCACATCAACAGGAATAACTGGTGGGGGCTCAGATACTGCTATATCGGCAACAGTTTTTTCCTCTTGCGGAGAAAATAATGCACTCTCCGCTGCCGACTCTTCGGCAGGTGCGTTGCTATTTTTTTGCTCCGGCAAACTGGCTGATAAAATTGGCTCGGAAGTGATGGTCTGAACATCGACAGAAGCCTCACGTACAACAGGCGCTGTAGGTTTATCTTTTGGAATTAAAGCATCAGTATCGGACAATGTTGCTACAGCAGGAACCCGATCAGCCGCTGTCACTGCGGAACTAACTGAATTAATTGCAGGATTAACAACCTGCTGCAATTCACCAGAGTCTTCACGCGTGACTATTTTCTTCACTAACAATTGCCGTGGAGGCTCGTCCTCATCGACCTCATCATCCAGGCTATGTAATTCCAACTCTAACTCGATTTGATCGGCAATATTGTCAGCGTCAGGGACTGCAATATTCACCACATCAAGATGCACACCTGCATCGAGGAAAGCTGAGCGCCACTGTTCTACCTCGATCTCAGTCTCAAGGATTTTAATAACGCTGGTGCGCCCGGATAAAAAAACCAAACGGATAGTTTTTGGTTTTAACTGGAGCAATTGCGCCAAATTCCCCAGGATCTGATCCTCATCAAATCCTGCAACAAATTGGCTTTTGTAGATAAGCTTGTACACAAAAACTCCTTCAGTTTTCAGAGCATTGCCGTGAATCTTATTTATATTTTACGGAAACAGCAGACTCTGAAAGCACTAAAAAAGGGAAGCGCTTTACAGCGATATTATTTAATTTATGGCAAAGAAAAATCAGACACACTATAAAACGAACAACAAATATTACTCCTCGATGAAGCGCAACCCCACTCCAACCGGCTCCACACGCACCACCTCCATTTGCAATACCGGCGCATCATCCATTAATCCCTGCACCTGACCACTGAGACGCGTACCAATAGGGGGAATATGTTCTGGCTCCAACACTACAAACACTCCACCGTCCGAGATATCACGGGTTTTTACCAATAACTCTCCGACAGACTCGTGGGTAATTTTAATCCGGCAAGCAAAGGCAGTACGCACATGGCGACGCTTGTCTTTAGAGCTCATGAAAACTCCTGTGTTATTGTTGAATTATCGTATATTTAACAAGCTCGAACTACACCAAAAATAAAGGCGGGATGACCGCCTTTATTTTTTGCTTTATTTATCTGTCACTTCGGCTTTATCCACCTTCTGGAAGCCGCGCGGCAGTTTATTACCACGGCGTCCGCGCTCACCTTTGTAATGCTCAAGGTCAGACATCTTTAAGGTGATATGGCGCTTACCAGAGTGAAGCGTCAGGGTTTGCCCCGGACTAATCACATTCACCGACACCACAAACTCTTCACGTGCAGCCGCGCGCGCCGATGGGATGTTCATAATCTTGTTGCCCTTACCGCGCGCCAGCTCCGGCAACTCGGTAACCGGGAAGACCAACAGGCGGCCGTCGTTACTGACTGCAGCGAGCAACGCTTGCTCTGGATTATCAAGCAATTGTGGCGGCAAAACCAGCGCTCCGTCAGGTAAAGTTAACAGTGCTTTACCGGCTTTGTTTTTACTGGTGAGATCGTCCAATTTGGCGATAAAACCGTAACCAGCATCAGAGGCGAGAAGCACGCGCTGCTGGTCAGTGCCCATCAATGCGCCTTCAAAGGTTGCACCGCTGGGTGGGCTGATGCGCCCACTCAATGGCTCGCCCTGGCCGCGTGCTGATGGCAGGTTGTGGGCAGGTAATGAATAGCTGCGACCGGTAGAGTCGATCAGGATTACCTGCTGATTGCTCTTGCCACGTAAAGCGTATTTGAAACTGTCGCCCGCTTTATAACTCAATCCTTCCGGATCTATATCGTGGCCTTTGGCTGCGCGAATCCAACCCTTATCAGAAATCACTACTGTAATCGGATCAACACTTAACAATTCCGTCTCGGTCAAGGCTTGCGCCTCAGCACGAGCGACGATAGGAGAGCGACGTTCATCGCCAAATTGTTCAGCCACCTGAATTAATTCTTTGCGCACCAGATTTTTTAACTTCACTGCTGAGTCGAGAATTTTTTGCAGGCCATCGCGCTCTTTTTCCAGCGCGGCTTTTTCTTCGAGAATTTTCATCTCTTCCAAACGCGCCAACTGGCGCAATTTGGTTTCAAGAATGTATTCCGCCTGCATCTCAATCAGATTGAAACGCTTCATCAATACCGGTTTGGGATTATCCTCTTCGCGAATGATACGAATCACTTCGTCAACATTGAGGAATACAATCATCAATGCCGCCAAACGCAGCAACTTCTCTTCTACTTTCTCCAGACGGTATTGCAAACGGCGACGGGTGGTGACGGTTCTAAAACTCAACCATTCGCTCAAAATCTTGGTGAGCGATTTCACCGCTGGGCGACCATCGATACCGATCATATTCATATTGACGCGGTAGGTTCGCTCAAGCTCGGTGGTGGCAAATAAATGCTGCATCACCTGCTCAATATCGACGCGATTAGAGCGCGGAACAATGACTAAACGCGTTGGATTTTCGTGATCAGATTCGTCGCGCAGGTCGGCTACCATCGGCAATTTTTTCGCCTGCATTTGCGCAGCGATTTGCTCCAGGATTTTTGCACCACTGACCTGATGCGGTAGCGCGGTGATAATAATATCGCCCGACTCCTCATCTTTTTGCCAGACCGCGCGCATACGCACACTGCCGCGACCGGTTTCGTACATTTTGATCAGCTCTTCGCGCGGCGAAATAATTTCCGCCTCGGTGGGCATATCTGGCCCCAGGATAAACTGACACAAATCCTGCACGGTCGCCTGCGGGTTATCGAGCATATGCACACAAGCATTTACCACTTCGCGCAAATTGTGCGGCGGAATATCGGTCGCCATACCTACCGCAATACCGGTGGTGCCGTTCAATAAAACGTTGGGAACGCGCGCTGGCAATACGATAGGTTCTTCAAGCGTGCCGTCAAAGTTAGGCTGCCAATCGACAGTGCCCTGCCCCAATTCTTCAAGCAGAACTTCACTGTATTTGGTGAGGCGCGATTCGGTGTAACGCATTGCCGCAAATGATTTGGGATCATCAGGTGAACCCCAGTTTCCCTGACCATCCACCAAGGTGTAACGATAGGAAAATGGCTGCGCCATTAACACCATTGCTTCGTAAGAAGCTGAATCGCCGTGCGGGTGGAATTTACCAATTACATCACCGACGGTGCGCGCAGATTTTTTATATTTCGCGCTGGCTTTTAAACCTAATTCACTCATCGCATACACAATGCGGCGCTGCACTGGCTTAAGGCCATCACCAATGTGCGGCAATGCGCGATCGAGAATTACGTACATGGAATAATCGAGATAGGCTTTCTCGGTGTAATCTTTGAGCGCTATACGCTCATCGGCCTCGGGCAGGGTTATATCTTCACTCATTGAATATCCTGAAAATACAAAATTCAGATTAACGTTTGTCGATTATAAATCGCTAAAAATATTGCTGCGTATTTTTAGATCGAATTCACTATTAACGTTTTGTAGCCGCCAATGGAATAGAGCCTTTTTCATTGACGCGCAACGCAGGCAGCCAGGCGCTGAAATCAAGCTTGGCTGAAAAATTATAATTTACCGTGTCTTTCACACCATTGCGACTAAAGTGCTCAATCAAACGCACTAATTGCAACACATTCGCCGAAACGACAACTTTTACCGGCGTTTCCTGATAAGCGGTAAGTGTGGGCAGTTGGTCACTCACACCACTCAATACATCAAAATTTTCAATTCCTACTGTGTAAGAAATTCCGCGCAGCGTTAAATCGCGATCATTAGGGTTGGCAATTAACAGGTTGACTTCAATCGGCTGGGTTAACCCTTGAGCAGGCAATAATTGCAAACCAGCAACCTTCACTGTGGGCTGTTCTATTTTGGGTTGCAAGCTGGAGCAGCCAGACAGTACCAAACAGAGGGAAATAAAGAGTTTAGCCATGAGACCGCTAACACTGAACGATACTCTTACTGCAGCCAAAGAATGCGCGAATTCGCAGATACTGGAGATAAAATTCATTGTAGTCCCTCTTAAAAACAAAAATGTGAATACCAACACTCGTCCATTTACGACGGTGTGGTCTAATCCGCGCTCTTTTTACTGAATATTCGTCTTAAGACTCTGACACCTGAACAGGTAAAATCAATCAGTCGAAACGATAATGATTCTGTAAAAACCTTGTTGTACGTTGTTTATATCTCATCGGGAGCATGGCTTGCTGGCAGATTGGAGGATTCCACTGTTGGCGTTACCCGACCATTGATGGTCAGCTTACACGTTTTTATTAATGTTTATCTGACTACACCTATGCCTAATCCGCCCAATAAAGCACTGATTAATCCAGACGAATACTTCGGTTGCCGCGCTATTCGCATGCAAGGCCGCGATGACTCCCATTACCCGCAATTATTGCGCTTGAGCGCTGATTTCAATTTTGCGGTACTACAGTTGCAACGCAAGATTTTTAGTCATCTCAGCCGCAAACTAGTGCCAGGTGAATTCGAATTTGTGCTCGCCATCAAGGATGAAATCACCCAACACTGGTACAGCATGACCCCCGCATTGGACAGCCTAAAAACCCTTAATGACTACGCCAAACGCCACGAGATTGACATACTGCACACGCATTTGTTTGGTGACGAAGACGATGATTACAACCAATTTAAAGAGCGCGATTTTTATTGAGCGCTTTAGCACCCGCGCGAACAGATAGACCTTACTCGCCCATTTCTTGTTCAAACTCTTCGAGCAAATCCAGCGGTTCCAACTCCTCGCCTTCCAGATCGGCATTCCAGTTGACGCCAACCAGCAATACATCTTCATGCATGCCCGGCAGCCATTCTTCGAGGAATTCAAGCAGGTCGACTGCGACCGGCTTATAGATTTTCCAATCGTCCTGGCAATGCGCTTGCGCGAAACTTTCCTGCGACCAGAACGGCATTACATCGACATCATCGTGGGATTCAGACGCGCTTAGCGCCCAACCATCCGGCCCTTCAAGCCCCCACACACAACCCAATTCCATGGCCTCCACGATAAAACGGTCGAGATTTTCGGCTGGGTCGTCGCTGAGCGGATCGATAGTGGTAATGTCATTCATGCTAAAAGCCTTTGGAGTTTATAAACAGAGGTGTGCGCCTTCGGCTTTAAGCCAGGCGCGATCTGCCTTGAAGGTTGGGCAAATACTGGCAACCAGCGACCAAAAATCAGCACTGTGATTTTGGTGGCGCAGGTGACTGACTTCGTGGGCGACAAGATAATCGACTATGGCCTCGGGGGCTAGCAGTATCTGCCAGTTGTACTGGATCGCGCCGCGGCTGGTGCAATGCCCCCATTTTGAACGGGTGGCCTTGATACTGACCTGCGTGCACACCAATCCCATCGAGCGGGTTAGTTCCGTCGTTTTGCGTGTGAGGATATTGAGCGCCTGTTGCTGATACCAGCGGCTGAGCAATTGGCGGATTTGCGTTTCATCGGCCATACGCGCACGCGCTGAAAGAATGACATGCAATTGTTGGTCGATACGCGCGATCGCCGCGCGCGGGCCGCGCCCGATAACCAAGGTCAGGGTTTCATCCATAAAAGGAATCTCGCTGCCCTGCATATAGCTGCGCGGTTCAGGTAATGTCGACAGAGTTTGCTGTTGTTCGCGTATTTTCTCCCTGACCCACGCGGCTTTTTGCTGCAAAAAATCTATTAATACGGATTGTGCGACGCCGATGGGCGCTCGAATAACAACCTGCGCCTGCCGGATTTCAATACTGATGCTGCGCCGCCGCGCCGAGCGAGCAATACTGAATTCAAAACCCAAATCGGGTTTGGGCGTATCTTTTTTCAAACCGAACCAATCGGCCATGCTTGAACCTGCTTTCACTGCACAATGGATATCGACCGGAAAAATACGGGGGAAGAACAGAAAATATTGCAGCAGGTGCTGCGTCATCCGGGGCGACAAAGATAACACAGGTTGAATGATGCAGTTTTACGCGCAGGTGATTTTATCGGTGTGAACAGCTAGTAGAAGCCGAGAGTGTGATCCTTGCGCGCGACATAGACAGAGGTCATTCCCAGCTCCATGCGCCGGGCAATTGCCGCTTCGGCTTTAAGGGCGCCATCGCGGAAATTGGCGAGGCCATCGTAAAACATGGCGGTAAAAAAATCGGCATCGGCATCGCGCGAGGTAAACACTTCAATCCTACACATACTGGTGTGACAGCTAATGCTATTGACGCTCACTCGCTGCAATCCCTGATGCTGCGAGAACATATCGCGCAATGCCTGCTCATGTGTACCGGCCCAAGCTACATCAACCGGTTCCCGCTCAAACATCAATGTCGCTCGCTCATAAACCCCATTTTCTACTTTGTGTACCGCGGCGCGGGCCGACTCAGGATCTAACCCGACGGGCTCTGTTGGTGCTGATAACGGGGATTCTTTTGGAGTATTCACAACGCGAGGATTGGTATCGGCTGAAACAATCGCTTTGGGATGAGCCGTACTTGCGGCAACGTTTTCCAGTATCGTCTCTGCACTATCTTTTTTGGACGATATTTGCGGTGATGTTTTATTGACTTGCAGATAAATCGCCAGCGCCAGTATCGGCAGTACCAGCAAGATCAACCACAACGACAACGACAATGGACGATTGGAATCTTGTCGATTCACAAAACACCTCAAACATTTATCAGAACCATCAACAGGAATCTTGCGACCCCTGTTGATGCGTTCAATCACATGGAGCAAAAAATCACGATAATTAACGGCAAGTAACCGCTGGAGTCTCCACACTGCCGCCATTGGTATTGCCCTGGAAGCCGAACTCAGCGACCTGCCCTGCGCCCAAACTACCATTCCAACCAACGTTAGTTGCAGAGTAAGGATTGGTACCAGTCAGGTTGGCATTCCAAGAGCTGGTAATGCGGTTACTGCCCGCGTATTGCCAGGTCGCAGTCCAGCCGGAAATCGCACTGGTGCCTGAGTTGGTCACGCGAATCACACCCGTAAATCCCGTACCCCAGGAATTGCTGACCACATAAGTACAGCTCAAGCCTGCGTTGTTGGCGACGCTGCTGGATGAACGACTGGAAGCCGGTGTCGATGAGGCGGGAGTCGAACTCGGTGCAACGCTTGAACGGCTCGACGAACTGGGCGCGACGCTGGAACGGCTAGATGAGATCGGGGCAACGCTCGAACGACTGGAGCTTGTCGCTACCGAGCTATTTCCACCACCGCCAATTTGCACATCGATACACCCATGGAAGCGCTCATAAGTTGGCGGTTCACGACCCCATTCCGCATAAATCACATGGCGACCGGTACGCGCTGGTACGGTACAGGTGGTGTGGATATGCGCATTGGCCTTTTCGGCGCGCACGTTCGGATAAGCACTGGGATTATCGTCGTTGTAAGGCAGATCGCAGAACGGCTGATCTTCAAAATCAGCCCAAGTCAGCTCGCGTCCAACTTGATAGACAAACCCTGGTTTGGTAATCCAGTAACGGAAGTCCGAGGTGTCATCAAAGTGCGGGCCATTGCTGATATCCCACGAGAATACCTGCGATCCTGAATTGATATTGTTAACCGGCCAATTGATCGAATTGTCCCAAGGCGTTTTTCCGCCCTGCCAGGTTTCACTGTCAAAACCACAGACATTTTTAGAGACAGGGCCCAACACTTTACGTCCCTGATGGTGAGTCAGCACGCTCATGTAGGAATAACCACCATTAGGGTCGCTGGCAAAAGCATCGCCACACACAGGGTATGCCGCCGTACCGTTGAGCACTTGATCAGGCTTGGTCACCTTGCCGCAAAAGTAATTGCGCGCGCCGGGACTATCGACAAAACCGTGACCGAAACTCAGGGCAGAGAAGGCCAGCAATACTGCACCCAGCCCGCTATTTTTGATAAAAGTCTTATTCATTATGATGTCCTCACTTAACCGGATTTAGAGACGATTCCCGGATTCAGGAATCACCGTCGCCATCAGGCATGCCCTTATTGCAGCGCGATTACTTGGCAGAATAAAAAGCAATCATTGCCTCGGGCACCGCCGGTGGCGATGCACAATCAGAAGTCCAGCGAGTGCTTATGAACGGCAAAATCATAGGAGAGAGCACAGGTAAATCTTTATTATTATCTTGTCAGTTTCCGCCACAGAACCACGTGCGCAGTAGACAAGTGGACGACCGAGCGATGGATATTCCGCCCATGCGACAGCGCTGTCAAATCAAGCGAGAAAAACGGCGCCACTTAAAAATAAAATCGTCATAAATACCCAAAATTAGAATACTGAGGCGCCATTCGACAACTTAGTGCGAATGCGCAGAGCTGGCAGAAAGAGAGCTTCCCGATACATCGCTGAACTCACCGGTGTAATTTGCACCTGTTACAGAAGCATCTAATAAAATCCGGATATACAAGGTTTTGCCCTGCTGCGGATTGGTAACGCCGACCACATAATAGCCCAGCTCATTTTTATGAATTTGCGCGGCCGTTTGCGGGAGACCGCGCCAGCTTTTATCCAGCGATTGCAGACCGAAAGGTGGTTGTTTCAAGCTGTAGTCATGCACAGTGGCGAGTGCGATTTCCACTGCTTTTTTCATGCTGACCGGTGTGTGATCGTGACCTTCATGCGCCGATAAAATCGGAGCCACTAATAAAAATAATGAGGCACAGACAAGCAGAGCCAGACGCTTCATTTTTATCTCCTGTCCTTAATGATTATTCGCCCGGCTATTCGAGCAAAAATTAGCTGCAATTGGTACGACCCAGTTAGCAAAAACCTTCAATTGATGATTCCCCTCAAACACGGTGAGTTTGCTACACTGCCCATCCATATTTTCAGGCAGTACTTTTTTCCAATCAGTACTATGCCAATGCAGGGATCAATAACGATACATGAATGACAAACTCTTTATCCGTTTGCAACATCTAGTACCACAACACGGCCTTTCACGCGCCGCAGGTTGGTTGGCAAGCACCGAAAACTCATTCCTGAAAAATAATTTCATCAGTTGGTTTGTAAAACGTTACAACGTCGATATGAGTCTCGCGCAGGAAGAAAATCCGCTCGCTTATGCCTGCTTCAATGATTTTTTCACCCGCGCACTAAAACCCGGCGCCCGTCCGATTAATAGTGATGCTGACTCAATTGTCTGCCCCGCCGATGGCGCCATCAGCCAATTAGGACCGATCAAAGATGGCCGGATTTTCCAGGCCAAAGGGCAGGATTACACCACGCTGGAATTACTCGGCGGCGATGAAGCCCTTGCAGCAGAGTTTACCGATGGCACTTTTGCAACCGTGTATTTGTCGCCGCGCGATTATCACCGTGTGCACATGCCCTACGGCGGAAAGCTGCGCTCCATGGTGAGCATTCCCGGTGAATTATTTTCGGTAAATACCGTCACCGCCAAAAACGTACCGCGCTTATTCGCACGCAATGAGCGCGCTGTGGCAATTTTTGATACCGACATCGGCCCAATGGCAGTGGTGTTAGTTGGCGCAATGATTGTGGCGGGAATTGAAACTGTGTGGGACGGCCAAATTGCGCCATTCGCCAGCCGCGATATCGCCACCTCACTCTACCCCTACCAGAACATTACGCTGAATAAAGGTGATGAAATGGGCCGCTTCAAATTAGGCTCAACTGCCGTCATTTTATTTGCCAATAATAAAATGCAGTGGGATACAAATTTTGTTGCGGGTACGCCGACCAAAATGGGTGAGCTGATGGGCAGAAAAATTTAACTACTGCACAAGCATCATTATCTGACGCAAATAAAAAGGCCAATCAAATGATTGGCCTTTTTATTATCTGCAAGGGTCAAAACAATTAGCCATTATCGTCTGGATAATCTTTGCGCAGCTCTACCGGTTTATCCTGATGCTTGCGCATTTTAATATTGATCATTTCCACACCCAGCGAGAAGGCCATCGCGAAGTAAATGTAGCCTTTGGGTACATGAACGTCGAAGCCTTCTACCAGCAAGGTGAAGCCCACAATCACCAGGAATGATAGCGCCAGGATTTTGATTGTCGGATGGGAATCAACAAAATCACCGATCGACTTAGCCGCAAACAGCATCACACCCACAGCGATAATAATTGCCGTTGCCATAATCGGCACTTGGCTTACCAGGCCTACGGCGGTAATGACTGAGTCGAGCGAGAAAACGATATCGAGAATCGCGATTTGCGCCAGCACAATCATCAAACCATGAGTGGCAACATTGCGCTCGGCTTCCACTGCACCTTCAAGGCTGCCATGAATTTCGTGGGTCGCCTTGGCGATAAGGAATAAACCACCGCCGATCAAAATAATATCGCGCCCGGAAATTTCCTCCCCGAGCACGCTAAACAACGGCTCAACCAAGCCCATGATCCAAGCCAAGGAAAACAGCAGCGCAAGGCGGGTGATCATCGCCAAGCCAAGACCAACATTGCGCGCAAATTTACGCTGCTTTTCTGGCAGGCGACCTACGAGAATCGATATAAAAATAATATTGTCGATCCCCAATACAATTTCCAGCGCCGTCAGTGTTGCCAGGGCGACCCAGGCTTCCGGGCTTGATAACCACTCAAACATCATTCAAATCTCATTGATTAAAGGCACACAATATCCATCCCCAAGGCTGCAAGACGGTGGATATTGCCGTAAAAGAATCCTGCTAACGCTCGGGTCAGCCAGGGTCGCCGATTGTACATTGTCCGTAGTGACCAAAAGCAACAACTTTAATGCTGCCGAACGCGGTAAATACAGGGCTTCTGGCGAAACCTTGGGGCATAAGCGTCAGTTTCCAAGTCAGCTGCCATAAAAAAACCGCATGCGCCAGGCACATGCGGTTTTAGATGCAGAAATAGTGAAAATCGAATCAACTACGCGTGGTCAACTTGCTCAGCAACGCCATTAATCCTTTCTTCTCCGTTTTCATTAAATAGTGATCGCGGATACCGGAAATATCCACATCGTAACTGCCAGGTTCAAGGTCGCGGGCAATTTCGATTTTTTCGATTTCATAGCGGGTCTTTTTACCGGAATCGAGCAGTTCCTGTTTGCGTTTGTCGTCTTCCGACAAATCGAGCAGCAGATATTCATCCAGCGGTTGCTTGTAGGCATCCAATACGACGATGACACGCGGCTTCAACCGGCGCTCGAAGTTTTGCTCCACCACTACTGCAACTTCACCGGTGCTCAACTCAACCAATGTGCCAGTGGGATATAGGCCAATAGCGCGAATAAATTCCACCACCAATTCCTCTTGAAACTGGATATTGCGCAGCTCATAGAGTTTGGCAACCGCCTTGGAGGGAGCAATTGGATGGCGCGATCCGCGCGGATTGGTTACATAATCGTAGTAGGTCACAATACCGGCAATTTTGCCGAGCAGAGGGATTTTATCGCCCGACAATCCTTGCGGGAAGCCACTGCCGTTGAGGCGCTCGCAATGGGTTTTTACTACGCTGATTACCCGCGGTTCGACACCCGGTGTTTTACGCAAAATCTCGCAGCCTAATTCGACAAAGGTTTCATACAGCTGTTCTTCTTCCGCACTGCGCTCCACTTTGGAGAGCAATGCCACATCGAGCATGACTTTGCCGACATCTTTTAACAACACGCCCATGGCAAGTACATCGAGATCGCGCTTGGGTAAACCGATATGTCGACCAAACAAAATCGCCCACACAGATGAACGCACCGCATGGCTGTAGGTGTATTCGTCTTTTTCCTGTACCCGCGACAACCAGGTAAAGGCATCGGGATTACGTAACACGCTGTCCACCATTTCACTGGCAACACGCTTGGTTTCGCCGAGGGACATGGTATCCAGCTGGTTCTTTTCGAGCTGATCCATCACCTCTACAACAGCGCCGTAGACTTTCTGATGGAGTTGGCGAGCCTTCTTAACTTCGCGCTGTAGAGGTTCAACCTGACGATATAGACCACGCTGAATTTTAAGCGGTGCGACCGATTCGTTGAATGAGTTAACTCGCTCGCGGGTAGTTGGCTTTTTAGCGGAAGGAGCAAGCGTTTTCAAATTGGCCGCGATGGGGCCACGGCCTTTTTCTATATCGATAAAAACGTAATTACACAGGGCTTTGAGTTGATTGATTTCACCCAAGTCGCGCAGGTAGAAACCTTGCAACGGAAAAGGAGTTTGTGACCAAGGGCGATCCAGCCCCGACACATACATGCCTATGGTTAACTCGTTGACGTCAACTTTAACCTGCTTGATTCCCACACTTATTCCCCATATCACCCGCGGGTGTTTGTTATCAGCCTTGTCATCGGGATTTGCCGGTAATGAACCGGCATGCAAGCGAATCTGCAAATTCCGCGAGCTACCTGAGGCAGGCTCTAAATCTTCCTAACCAGGTTCTAAATCTTCCTAAAAAGAACCTTGATATTGCGTCGAGTGTAATCAAGAAACACGCGCCATGCCAGCGCTCGCGGATTAAAGGCTCAATAATAAACCTGTATGGAACTGGCTTACTGGTGATACTGCCCTGACAGCTCATGCACTGCGTTGATAAATGCGCCAGCGTGGGCTGGATCAACTTCCGGGGTAATACCGTGACCCAGATTGAAAACATGCCCTGAACCTGCGCCATAACCGGCAAGAATACTGCCGACTTCAGCGCGAATACGTTCCGGTGATGCATACAAAATAGTCGGGTCCATATTGCCCTGCAAGGCCACTTTGTTGCCGACGCGCGCGCGCGCGGCAGCGATATCAGTGGTCCAATCCAAACCCAATGCAGTAGCGCCAGTGTCCGCCATCGCCTCCAACCATTGGCCTCCGCCCTTGGTGAACAGGATTACCGGAACCTGACGCCCCTCATGCTCGCGGATCAACCCACTCACAATTTTCTGCATGTATTTGAGCGAGAACTCCTCATAGGCCGCATGGGAAAGCGCGCCGCCCCAAGTATCAAAAATCTGCACCGCTTGCGCACCGGCAGTAATTTGCGCGTTCAGATAAACGGTAACCGAGTCAGCCAACACATCCAATAAACGATGCATCACCTGCGGCTGGTTGTAGAGCATTTCTTTGGCGCGACGGAAATCGCGGCTGGAGCCGCCTTCGATCATATAGGTCGCCAAGGTCCAAGGGCTGCCAGAGAAACCTATCAGCGGTACACGACCATTTAATTCGCGACGAATGGTTTTAACGGCGTTAACGACGTAGGGCAAATCCTGCTCGGGATTGATGACTTTGAGTGCATTGACATCCGCTTCAGTACGCACCGCTTTCTTGAATTTGGGGCCTTCGCCGGTTTCAAAATAAAGGCCCAATCCCATAGCATCGGGAATGGTGAGGATATCGGAGAAGAGAATGGCAGCATCCAGACCGGGATAGCGATCCAGCGGCTGTAAAGTGACTTCGCAGGCAGCCTCGGGATTAGTGCACAGCCCCATAAAATCGCCCGCTTTTTCGCGCGATGCGCGATATTCAGGTAGGTAGCGGCCCGCTTGGCGCATCATCCATACCGGAGTGACATCTACCGGTTGCTTAAGCAATGCGCGGAGGAAACGGTCGTTTTTGAGTTGTGTCATCGTGCTATCTCCAAGGCTAACGCCCCGATCACTGAATCGAATTAATTTTGCTCTACCAGATAAAACAAACCCCGCAATCGCGGGGCTTGTTGGATGACGGGAGACTAAGCGATCACCGTCGGTGTGGTCAATGCGAAAACACGGAATGGATCAAACTTCGAGGTAATCCAGAATACCTTGTGCGGCTTCGCGGCCTTCCCAGATAGCAGTTACCACCAAGTCAGAACCGCGCACCATATCACCGCCAGCAAACACTTTCGGGTTGGTGGTCTGGAACTTGAATTGCTGATGCTCTGGCGCGATCACACCGCCCCAATCATTGGTTTTAACACCATTGGTTTCGAACCATGGCTGTGGGCTTGGGCGGAAACCGAAGGCGATCAACACCACATCGGCAGGCAGGATCTCTTCTGAACCGGGGATCACTACCGGGCTGCGACGGCCTTTAGCATCCGGCTCGCCCAACTGGGTAGTCACTACCTTAACGCCTTCCACTTTACCGTTACCAACCACTTCAACTGGCTGACGGTTGTAGAGGAATTGCACGCCCTCTTCTTTGGCATTGGCTACTTCGCGCTTGGAACCGGGCATATTCTCTTCATCGCGACGATAGGCACAGCTTACGCCGCTGGCGCCTTGGCGAATCGAAGTACGGTTACAGTCCATCGCGGTGTCACCACCACCGAGGACAACCACTTTCTTGCCCTTCACGCTGATGAAATCCGCCGCGTCTTTTTCAAAGCCGAGGTTGCGGTTTACGTTGGAAATCAGGAATGGCAATGCATCGTAAACGCCGGGTAAATCTTCACCCGGGAAGCCGCCTTTCATGTAGTTGTAGGTGCCCATCCCCATGAACACTGCATCGTAATCGCGCAGTAATTCTTCCATGGTGATGTCTTTGCCCACTTCGGTATTCAGGCGGAATTCGATACCCATTTCGGTAAAGATTTCACGACGACGGCTCAGTACGCTTTTTTCGAGTTTGAATTCAGGGATACCAAAAGTCAGCAGGCCACCGATCTCAGGGTATTTATCAAACACGACCGGTTTAACACCGTTGCGCACCAATACATCCGCACAACCAATACCGGCTGGGCCCGCACCGATGATGGCAACTTTTTTGTCAGTCCAAACAACTTTGGACATATCCGGCTTCCAGCCCATGGCGAAAGCGGTGTCGGTAATGTACTTCTCGGCGTTGCCGATAGTCACTGCACCAAAACCGTCGTTCAGCGTACACGCGCCTTCACACAGACGGTCCTGCGGGCACACGCGGCCACAGACTTCCGGCAGGGAGTTGGTTTGATGGCTCAACTCCGCCGCTTCAAAAATATTGCCTTCCGAAATCAGCTTCAGCCAGTTAGGGATGAAGTTGTGCACCGGGCACTTCCACTCGCAATAAGGGTTGCCGCATTCAAGGCAACGGTGCGATTGGCCTTCCACTTCTTCTTTGGCAAAAGGCTGGTAAATCTCCACAAACTTATGTCTGCGGGTTTCGATATCTTTCTTGGCGGGGTCTTGACGACCCACATCGAGAAATTGAAAGTCATTGTTTAAACGTGCTGACATAGATCTCTCCTCACCCAGGCCTTATTCGCCGCGCTTGCGGAAACTAACCAACAAACTGCCCAAAGACGCCGCTTTGGGTTTTACCAGCCAGAACTTGCCGATGTAGTCATCGAAGTTGTCGAGCAGGTGTTGGCCCCATGCACTCTCGGTTTCCTGCGTGAACTCTTCAATAACAGTACGCAGGTGGTTGCGATGGGCTTCCAATGCCTCAGTGTTGATACGGTGGATATCCACCAATTCGTGGTTATAACGATCTACGAAATCATTGGCTTCGTCGAGCACGTAGGCAAAACCGCCAGTCATACCTGCACCGAAGTTAACGCCGGTTTGACCCAATACAGTCACTACACCGCCAGTCATATATTCACAGCAGTGATCGCCCGCACCTTCCACTACCACATGGGCACCGGAGTTACGCACGCCACAACGCTCACCTGCAGTACCGGCAGCGAACAACTTACCGCCAGTCGCACCATACAAACAGGTATTACCCATGATGCTGGTTTTGTTGGACTTGAACTCGGAGGTGCGCGGTGGACGAATCACCAACTTGCCGCCAGCCATGCCTTTACCGACATAGTCATTAGCATCGCCTTCAAGGTACATATCCAGGCCGCCCGCATTCCACACACCAAAGCTCTGGCCAGCAATACCGGTGAGTTTCAGTTTCAGCGGCTTGTCAGCCATACCGTGGTTGCCGTAGCGCTTGGCGATTTCACCACTGATACGCGCACCGATTGAACGGTCGCAGTTGGTGATATGGAACTCAAACTCACCACCGGTGTTAGCTTCAATCGTTGGCAACAATACGTTCACCATCGCCTCAGCAGTTTCACCTTTATCGAACGGCTCGTTTTTAGCAACAGCACACAGCTGCGGCTTGGTTGCCAAATAATCATCGGTATAGATGATCGGGCTTAAATCCAATTGTTGTTGCTTGGTGGTTTCACCTTCGAGGATCTTGAGCAGATCAACACGGCCAACCAACTCACCCAAGCTGCGCACGCCTAAACGCGCCATCCACTCACGGGTTTCTTCAGCAACAAACTTGAAGAAGTTCATCGCCATTTCAACGGTGCCGATGTAATGGTCTTTACGCAGTTTGTCCTGTTGGGTAGCAACACCGGTCGCACAGTTATTCAAATGGCAGATACGCAGGTATTTACAACCGAGCGCAACCATCGGGCCGGTACCAAAACCGAAGCTTTCTGCACCCAGCATTGCTGCTTTGACAACGTCCAAACCGGTTTTCAAACCACCATCCGCCTGTACGCGCACTTTATCGCGCAGGTCGTTAGCACGCAGGGTTTGATGGGTTTCGGACAAGCCCAATTCCCACGGCGAACCGGCATATTTAATCGAGGTTAACGGGCTCGCCGCTGTACCACCGTCATAACCGGAGATAGTGATCAAGTCGGCGTAAGCTTTCGCCACACCAGCAGCGATAGTACCCACACCTGGACGCGATACCAACTTCACCGATACCAATGCGGCAGGATTGACTTGTTTCAAGTCATAAATCAGCTGCGCCAGGTCTTCGATCGAATAAATATCGTGATGCGGCGGTGGCGAAATCAGGGTCACGCCGGGAACCGAGTGACGCAGACGCGCGATCAACGCATTCACTTTACCGCCAGGCAGCTGACCACCTTCACCGGGTTTTGCACCCTGGGCGACTTTAATTTGCAGTACTTCGGCGTTCACCAGATAAGCCGGTGTCACACCAAAACGGCCTGAGGCCACTTGCTTGATTTTGGACGATTTAACCGTACCGTAACGCGCCGGATCTTCACCGCCTTCACCGGAGTTGGAGCGGCCACCCAAACGGTTCATGGCTTCAGCCAAAGCTTCGTGTGCTTCAGGTGACAAAGCACCGAGCGACATACCGGCTGAGTCGAAACGCTTGATGACGCTTTCGATCGGCTCAACTTCCGATAACGGCACAGGTGTGCAGGCATCCTCGCGAATCGCCAAGAGATCGCGCAGCATCGCCACCGGGCGCTTGTTCACCAGATCGGCATAGTTGCGCCACAGGGCGTAATTACCGCTCTGTACCGCGCGCTGCAGCGATTGCACCACGTCAGGGTTATAAGCGTGATATTCAGAACCGTGTACGTACTTGAGCAGACCGCCCTGTACGATTGGCTTACGCTCCAGCCAAGCTGTTTGCGCCAGAATCTTTTGGTCAGCTTCCAGATCTTCAAAACGCGCACCGGCCACACGGGACGGCGTGCTCTCAAAGCACATGGAAACCACTTCTTCCGACAGACCAATCGCTTCAAACAACTGGGCACTACGGTAAGAGGTAATAGTGGAAATCCCCATTTTGGAGAGAATTTTCAGCAGGCCTTTATCGATACCTTTGCGATAGTTTTTGTACGCGGTATCCACATCGCTCAGCAGTTCGCCGGTTTCGATCAGGTCGTTGAGTACGTAGTAGCTCAGGAACGGATATACCGCCGTCGCACCGTAGGCAATCAAAGCAGAAATCTGGTGCGGATCGCGCGCACTGCCGGTTTCAACGATCAGGTTGGCATCGCAACGCAGGCCAACGTTGGTCAAATGCTGGTTAACAGCACCTACCGCCAGCAATGCCGGGATTGGCAACAGACCTTTTTCAAAGCCGTAATCGCTCAGTACCATCAGCACTTTGCCGGATTTAACGGCAGCAGCTACGTCATCGCACAGCTTAACCAATGCAGATTTCAGGTTGGTCTGCTCGGCGTTGTAGTAGAGCGAGAACTTCGCCACTTCATAGCCGGGGCGATTCAAATTCATCAAGCCGCGGAATTTCTCCGGCGACAGGATCGGTGAGCTGAGGATCACGCGATCCGCATGCTCTGGCAGCTCGTCATAGACCGGCAATTCACGACCAAGGCAAGTTTCCAGCGACATTACAATCGCTTCACGCAGCGGGTCGATGGGCGGGTTGGTTACCTGCGCAAATTGCTGACGGAAATAGTCATACAGTGAACGCTGGTGACGCGACAAGACCGCCATAGGGGTATCGTCACCCATGGAGCCAACTGCTTCCTGACCACCTTCAGCCAAGGGACGTAATAACTGGTCGCGCTCTTCAAAGCTCACCTGGAACATTTTCATGTTGGCTTTGAGCGCGATACCGTCGATACCATTTTCTTTGGCATCGGTATTCAGGGTGGATTCGATCCGCAGCGCACGCTCTTTCAGCCACTTTTTATAGGGCTGGGTTGCTTTCAGCTGGTTGTCGATATCCTGGGTTCTATGCAAGGTGCCAGTCAGGGTGTCGATCGACATAATCTGGCCAGGGCCAAGACGCCCTTTTGCCACTACGTCAGCCGGATCATAGGCGTACACGCCCACTTCCGAGGCCACGGTGATCATATCGTCTTTGGTGATAACCCAACGGGACGGACGCAGACCGTTACGGTCAAGGGTACATACCGCGTAGCGACCATCGGTAATTACCAAGCCAGCGGGGCCATCCCACGGCTCGATATGCATGGAGTTGTATTCGTAGAACGCACGCAGATCCGGGTCCATGTTCTCCACGTTCTGCCATGCCGGCGGCACCAGCATACGGATCGCACGGTGTAACTCCATGCCACCCAACACCAGCACTTCAAGCATGTTATCCAGGCTTGATGAGTCAGAACCGGTACGGTTAACCAGCGGAGTCACGCTGTGTAAATCCGGCAGCAGTGGCGTCACAAATTTAGGGGTACGCGCTACCGACCAGTTGCGGTTACCCACAATGGTATTGATCTCACCGTTGTGCGCGAGCATGCGGAATGGCTGGGCCAATGGCCAGCGCGGCGAGGTATTGGTAGAGAAACGCTGGTGGAACACGCAGATCGCGGTTTCCAGACGCTCGTCAGCCAAGTCAGAAAAGAAACGCGGCAGATCGACCGGCATCATCAATCCTTTATAGGAGAGAATCCCGGTGCTCAGGCTGCACACATAGAAAGTCTTGTCGTCTTGCAGGCGAATTTCAGCCTTGCGACGCGCCATAAACAACTTGGAGTTAACCTCTTCAATGGTGAGGTCAGGGTTGTTTACGAACAAATGATTAAACGCAGGCAGCGAGCGCATGGCGATTGGGCCGAGGCACGTCGGATCAACCGGCACTTCGCGCCAGCCAGCCACGATCAGGCCTTGGGCAGTCAATTCTTCCGCCACAATTGCGCGCGCTTTATCGGCAACAGCAGGCTCGCGGCTGAGCATAATCGCGCCCACGCCGTAAATAGAGGTCAGCTCAACACCACAGGCTTCCTTCGCGACAGCACGCAAAAAGCTGTCCGGCTTCTGGATCAACAGGCCGCAACCGTCACCGGTTTTACCGTCTGCATTGATGCCCCCACGGTGGGTCATACAAGTCAGGGCTTCGATCGCCGTTGTAAGCAGACGATGGCTGGTCTTGCCCTTTAAATGGGCAATCAAACCAAAACCGCAGTTATCTTTAAACTCGTCTATCTGGTAGAGGCCAGTGGTCATAGGCTGATTCTCAACAAAAATCACTATCACGGAATGTGCTGCAAGTAGAGGCAAGGCTCATGCGAAAGCCGCGCCAAATCACATCCCAGACAAAAAAGCCCCTGAGGTGTAGGGGCTGGGCAAATGGGCGCAGGATATTACCCGCTTAGAGGGGTATTGGCAAGACAAGCAAAGGGGTTACAGATGTAGAATTATGAGCCAGATCGGTGCAAAAATCAGCTGGGACTACCGAATTTATTGCGCCATCCGACCACCGGACGGCGCTTGGCAGATCAGGAAGATTTACCCCAGCGCTCGCGCGTCAGGGTTTGTTTGCCGCCGAATGCCTGTTGGTCAGCGTCGCTTGCACTGTCTTTGCACTCACCGCGCACCCATAGGTGATAGCGGGAGATGCTGCGATCCAACTCAAAAAATCCTTCCCGGCAATATCCGGCATGCTCGACCACATAAGCCGTGTTTTCGAGCAGGCGATCATAAGTACCGCGCCCCATATCGACACCGCCGCGGGCAAAATCCCGCCCCGGACTGCCACCGCTGCGCGCGACCTGGACATGATTAGGAATATGCTCTTCAGGCCAGCGCAGGCGATAGGTAAACATTTTGCTGGTATTGGGCAGGATCTCCACCTCCAGCGTCTCTACCATTTCGGTATCGACGTAATTGCGTCCCGAGGTTCCGCAGCCAGCGAGGCTCATCACGCCCGCAGCTATTAGCATCAGAATCAGCAGTTTCTTCATGCACAAATCCCACATCCGGTTTTCATTATTTATCAATTTTGTGGCGCTACCGTTACCGGCAAACACATTACACATCCGATTAAAGAATCCATGCTGACAGCCGACAAACTAGCCATAGCTATTTATCTTTCCGCATACACTACACGCGTTTAACGCCGGAGCCTACCATGGGTTCATCCAACCGCCACACCAGCCTGGGTTATGGACTGCTGTTGACCTGCATTTTGGGCGCGAGTTCAGCTTTGGGCGCCAACTCAATTGTGCCGGATGACATCGCCTACAAGCCCAAAAGCACAACCGCTCCTGCCAACACGCCAGGCGTGATCGTAGGCACTGCCGAGCTGCCAAACACACCTCCAAACACATCCCAGCCAGGCTCATCCCCCGCCATCGCACCGGATATCGCGGTAACAGCACAACCGACAAGCTACCTGGGCCGAGGCCAATGCCCTGACCAAAGCCGCAGCCACGACAACTTGCAAAAATCCCTGGTGATTACCCGCTTCCTGCGCAACTCACAGCAAACGGCCAATGCCGGGAATTTATTTGCGGCCGAATCCGGCGTGCCGGAATTAATCCGCGCGCAGCTCAGCGAACAATATCAATCGATTGGGCCATCGGTATTGCAACAAGGATTCGCAGCAACCAACCTCACCGAAGCGCAACTAAAGCAGCACGCGCAAAAAATCGCCCGACAAGCGCGCACGCAATTTGTGCTGAGCGGCACCATTTACGATATGGCGATGGACACACCGGAAACCACTTACGCCCCCAATCTCTACCGCCGCACCGCCAATGCATTTCACGATATTTCCGGCATTGAAAAATTTGATAAGCGCACTCGCACTCTGAGCATGGACGTGCAGTTGCGCGATGGATTTACCGGCGATTTATTATTTAACAAACACTATGTAACTACTGGCATCTGGAACCAACGCAAACCCGTTGGTTTTGATTCGGCGGCTTTTTTCAACACGCCATATGGAAAGCAGGTTGTTGCACTCACCGATAAAATCAGCCAGGAATTAGCCCAAGTAATTCACTGCCAACCGTTTATGGCAACAATCGATAGCGCACCAGGGCAGGCGCAAATTTTATTGCACGGCGGCGCGAATAACGGTTTGCATGCGGGCGATAATTTGCACTTGTACCAAGTGATTGTGGTTGGCTCAAACACTGACTATCAAGTGGCCGACACGCGCCTGGTAAAGCGCGACACACGCCTGCATTTGAGCGAGGTATATCCCTCGCACAGCATCGCAGTGGTTGAAGGTGGGAGCTACCTCAACGGTAGCTATTTGGCGGTAAGCGAATAACTTATTTGCCGGGAGCTTCGGAGCCGTAGTGCTCCGCGAGATAATCGTCGTGCGTAGGCAAACTCTTCACCATATTGAGAATGGCTGAGCGCGCGAGCTTTAAAGTTTCATTGATCTGCTCAAAATCGAGATTGTCGACCCGCGGGCTGTATTTTTGCGGGCGAATTCCCATCCCTTCAAATACTGATTGCCAACTGGTGCTACGAAATAATTCATCGTTATCTTCACGCAAAATACCGTGGCCTTTAAACAGCTCGATGCGCTCACGCAGCGACTCGGGCAACTCCATCGTTTTACACCAGCGCCAGAATTCGCTGTCGTCGCGCTCAGTTGCGCAGTAGTGCAATACAATAAAATCGCGCACCTCTTCGTAATCCGCACCCATGCGCCGATTGTATTCGCGCTGCAAACTCGGCTCACAATCCGCATCGGGGAAAAAGCGCAAAAAGAAATCCATCCCGCGCGCAATTAAATGAATCGCAGTGGACTCAAGCGGCTCAATAAATCCGCCCGACAAACCAACTGCAAGGCAATTGTCCTTCCAAAATTCTGTACGACGCCCGGTATTAAAATGAATCACTCGCGGATCATTGATGCGCGGTGCATCCAGATTTTTTAACAAGGTCGTTTTTGCTTCGGCATCGCTGCAAAATTTACTGGAATAGACGTAACCATGACCGGTGCCATTGCGCAGCGGAATACGCCACGCCCAACCAGCTTTGCGCGCGGTCGCGGTGGTGTAAGGCATGCGCGAACCTGCCACTTGGGTTTTTACGACTATAGCGCGATCGCAGGGTAAATATTTTGACCAATCGTCAAACGCAACGCCCATGGATTTTTCAATCAACAGCGCTTTAAAGCCGGAGCAATCGATAAAAAAATCGCCGTGAATTTTGCGCCCGTCCGACAGCACCAGCGCATCGATAAAACCATTTTCTTTGCGCAGCACATCAACACAATTGCCTTCACTGCGCACCACGCCGCGCGCTTCCGCGTAGCGACGCAAATAAGCCGCCACCAATTTTGCATCCAAATGCACCGCATATCCCGCGCCGCCAATCGGTGTATTCATCGCCTGCGACGGTGGGAAAAAACGCTCCTGCGCGGCCATCACGGCGCAGGGAGAAAAATCCTGTAAATTGTATTGCTCACCCTCCATAGTCGCCTTGAGCCAGCACTGGTAAAAATCCTGCGAATTAATGCGTTTGCCCAGCGTACCGTAGGGGTGAAAATAGGATTCGTTTTTTGCTTTCCAATCAACAAATTTAATGCCCAATTTGTAGCAGGCCTGGGTCTCGCGAATAAACTCTTCTTCATCAATGCCCAAGCTGGTGATCAATCGCACCACGGGTGGGATAGTGGATTCACCCACACCAATCGATGAAATTTCTTCCGACTCAACCAATTCAATTTCACACAACTCGCGTTTGAGATGCGCAGCCAACATGGATGCAGCAATCCAGCCGGATGTACCACCACCCAACACGACGATTTTTTTAAGTGGATTCATACTTGCACTCATAACGACATCCCAACATTTACCAGCGCTGTATCGGAAGCATAGTCTGCTCTGCGGAATCTGGTTCAGTTGTAAAATTCCAATAGGCGCCACTGCAAAACTGGATGGACTTGCGCAGCACATCGATGGCTTTGTGACGGGGAAAGCTCGCCCGCCAAGCCAAGGCCAATTTGCGGTTTGCACCGACGAGTGGCCGTGCGACCAACTTAAGTGGTGCACAAGTATTACTCTCCGCCGCAGAGCGCGGCAAAATGCTCACCCCCAAACCAGCCGCCACCATATAGCGCACTGTTTCCAAACTATTGCCCTCGGTGAATTTGCGCACCACCTGACCATCACTACCCGGCTCGCGCCATTCAGGGCAGAGCGACAATACTTGCTCACGCAGGCAATGCCCCTCACCCATCAGCAATAAATCATCGCGAGCAATATCGGCTATTGCAATTTCATCTTTACGCGCAAGCGGATGGTTTTGCGGCATCAGCACCACCAACGGCTCACTGAACAACTCCTGGGTGACAACATCAGATTCACTAAAGGGTAGCGAGACCAAAATTGCATCCAATGCACCATCGCGCAGTTTTTTGCGCAGACTCTCGGTGAAATCCTCTTGCGCAAAGAGCGACATGTTCGGCGCCTGCTTTTTCAGATGCGGAATCAACTGCGGTAGAAGGTAGGGTCCCATAGTGAAAATAGTTCCCAGTGCCAGCGGGCTATTGAGCTGATCTTTACCAGCGTCGGCGAGTGATTTAATCGCAGCCGTATTAGCCAACAGCAGTTTTGCCTGGGCAACAATTTTCTCACCCAAAAGCGTTGGCTGAACTTTGGTTTTAGTGCGCTCGAATAATTCGATGCCCAGCTCCTCCTCAAGCTTCCTGACGGCAATACTCAAGGTCGGCTGGCTCACATGACAGCGCTCGGCCGTACGCCCGAAGTGATTTTCTTCCGCCAGAATAACGATGTAGCGCAGCTCGGTCAGGGTCATGGAAATCCCAAAAGTCAGATAATGACGCCAGTGTGCCCTTTTGCAGCCCCTCAGGTAAAGCGCCCTCCCTAAAAGACTATAGATAAAATCTATGGCGTCAGAATTGCCCCCGATTCACCCGCTCACGTAAAAAGTGCGACGGGCTCACCGTCTTTTCGACAGTTCTTATTTCTCCAATAAAACACTATAAAAATTATCAGTAGGTGCGTTATGCCAATTGCTCAATTATCGGTCGTATTTTTCCTGCAAATGTTCATCATTCTCGCCGCCTGCCGTCTCGTCGGTTGGATCGGGAAGAAGTATTTGCATCAACCCCAAGTTGTCGGTGAGATGATCGCCGGTGTAATTCTCGGGCCATCACTGTTTGGCCTTTTGTTGCCAGAACTACAAAAAACTGTATTCCCAACCGAGATGAAAGGCGTGCTCTACGTTGGCGCACAGCTGGGCGTCGGCATGTACATGTTCCTGGTGGGACTGGGCTTCCGTGGCGATCACTTTAAATCCAACTTCAAAAGTGCAGCGGCGGTTTCCATATCTGGAATGGCGGCGCCATTTCTCGTTGCGCTTGCAATAACCCCTTGGCTGCTCACTGTGCCCGGCCTCTTCTCCGAGAAAGCCACTACCTTTAGCGCAACCTTGTTTATGGGTGCATGTATTGCGATCACCGCATTCCCGATGTTGGCGCGCATTATCCATGAGCGCGGATTAAGCCAAACCAAACTGGGCACGCTCTCCTTGTCTGCAGGCGCAATCGATGATGCAGGCGCATGGTGTGTACTTGCGATTGTGTTGGCCACCTTCGGCGCTGGTGCTGAATTGGCAGTTAAAACAATTGTTGGCGGTATCATCTTCGCGACCTTTATGATTCTGGTTGCGCCAAAAATCCTCGCCCCACTGGCTCGCGCCGCCGAGAAACAAGCAACCCTCAGCCCAACCATCTTTGCCCTGGTCCTGATGGCATTCATGCTGTCTGCCTTTACTGCAGATGCGATTGGCCTGCACGCGGTTTTCGGTGGCTTCCTGCTCGGTGCAGTAATGCCACGCGGCAAACTGACCCAAGAGATCAAGCGTCAATTGGAACCCTTTGTCGTCATCGTATTGATTCCAATCTTCTTCACCTACTCTGGCTTGAACACACAATTGACCATGGTGAACAACATTGAATTGCTCGCTATCGCAGCGGTAATTCTGGTTGGCTCAATCGTCGCCAAAGGTGTTGCCTGCTGGGGCGCAGCTCGTCTGTGCGGCGCGGACAACCGTACCGCCATGGGCATAGGCGCATTGATGAACGCACGTGGATTGATGGAACTGATCATCATCAATATCGGCTTGCAAGCGGGCGTGATTGGCCCAGCCCTGTTCTCAATCATGGTATTGATGGCGATTGTCACTACCTTGATGGCATCACCACTGTTTGAACTCGTGTACGGCAAGCATGCACGGAAAACCGGCGAACTGGCGGCCGTAGACGCAGAAGAACAAGAACCGCAACCAATCGAGACCAAACCCCAAACGGCTTGATAAAAACCCCTTTCTTCTCCTTTAAGAAAGCCCTTTAGCCCGACTCATGTCGGGCTTTTTTATTTCGATCACATCGCGTTTTCTGTCGCGTTATTCACTATCAAAATAACGCAACTTTGGCGCCAATATCCCCACACACATAAAAACCGTCGATTGTTTTTACAAATTTATGACGCCACGAAAAAGCGAGAACAGCATCACACAACAGAATCAATAACTTACAAATTTGGCGCACTAATTGCCTTTAGGCATGTAATTCAGCAGAGGCTGAAGACAACCACTCATGGACTCTAATTATGCGCACCATCAAAAACTTACTCTCAGGTCTTGTAATCGCTCTCAGCTTCAGCGGCATTGCACACGCAGGTGCAATCACTATCGACCTGACTTCACCTAACTCTCGCACTGGTATTTTTAACAGTACTTACGCAAAGCAATACAACTACGAAAAAAGTGATTTAGGTTTGGCAGTTACGGGCTGGTCTTACGGAACTAAAACCGTAACCACCCCCAAAACCTGTGCGAAGAAAGATCGCCGTGGTAATTGCACATCCTGGAACGCAGCAGTGACAACAACATCAGTTGTCACAAGTATCGAACAGGAATATGTAGGCAAGTGGGATGGTCTTGGTGTTGAAAAGACTGACTCGCCAAACCATGCAGTTGATAACGAAGGGGGCGATTTCGATATGCTCCTACTCTCGTTCGATGAAGTCGTTAAGCTTCTGAGCATCGACTTGGGGTGGATCAGCGGTGACAGCGATATATCGCTCCTTGCCTTCACTGGTACAACCTTCAACTCCAGCTCCCTGCTTGGCAAAAAATGGGAAGACCTGATTGGTAATGGCTGGCAGTCCGCGGGCAACTATTACAACGTGGATTACGGCTCTAACAATGGCAACGTAAATTCCACAGGCATTACTTCCCAATACTGGTTGGTAGGTGCTTACAACGATAAACTGGGCGGCTTCACTGGCTCAAATAAAAACCTCAGCAACGGCAATGACTACTTTAAAGTCAAAGGCGTGAGCGTTGAGCGCCCACCGGTAGTGAAAGTGCCTGAGCCAAGCTCACTGTTACTGTTGGCATTAGGCTTGATCGGTTTAGGCGTAGTGCGCCGTCGCGCTGCCTAGTTCTCACAAGCAGTAATCCAAACCAAAAAGGGCGCCTTCAGCGCCCTTTTTTATTGCCTATATATTTGTATCGCTTATGATGGCGCCGGTTATAAAAAAGATAATAAGAAAACAGGCACAACAATAACAATCCATCTGCGAGGTAAATGTATGTCAAAACGAATCGCTTCATCCCTTGTACTGGCCTGCGCATTCTTTTGCACAGCACTTAGTGCCCAAGCGCAACAATTCAATGTATTGCTCTTTACCAAAACCAGTGGTTTTCACCATGAATCGGTCAATGAGGGAGTTGATGCGGTGCGCAAGCTTGCCGTGCGCCATCATTTCGCCGTCGACTGGCATGAAGATGCGAGCATTTTCAACGATGAAAAGTTAAAAAAATACCAGGCTGTCATTTTCCTGTTAACCACAGGCGATATCCTCAATGACGAGCAACAGGCGGCCATGGAACGCTTTATCCGCTCCGGCAAAGGCTTCGTCGGCATTCATAGCGCATCTGATACCGAATACGACTGGGACTGGTACACCAAAATGGTCGGCCGCACATTTCATATCCACCCAGCAATTCAAACAGCGGAACTGACTGTTACCAATCGCAAATTTCCCGGCGTTGAACGCATGCCAGATCGCTTCTTATGGACTGATGAATGGTATGAATTTGGCGCAGAGCGCATTGAGGGACTGAATTATATTTTAACGGTCGATGAGCAAACCTTTGATCCTTCCGCCAAGTGGGGCGAGAAAGAAACAAAGGGCATGGGCAAATTCCATCCCATCGCCTGGTATCACAATTATGACGGCGGCCGCGCGTTTTACACCGCTCTCGGCCACATGCCCGCCACCTATAGTGACAAACTCTTTCTTGAACACATTTATGGTGGGCTTTATTGGGCAGCAACCGGTAAAGGTTTGCGCAAAAAATAATTCCTGACTTTCATCTTATACAAAACTAAAAAATATTATGAAAAATTTCCTTAAGACCTATGCAAGGTTTATTTATCCCGCCCTTATTTTGGTGGTGTCGCTCAGCATTTATTTTCCGTATTACGGATCACCACAGGCAATGTTTTGGGATGAAAATTACCACGTCCCTAACGCGCAAAAATATGTTGATGGTGTGATGTATATGGAGCCCCATCCACCACTGGGCAAATTGCTCATGGCGGTGGGGGAGGTTTGGTTTGGCGGCAACGAAAACGTCAATAAAACCAAATTGCTGGAAACCGATTATTTGACCGGCGACAACGCACCGCCAGAAATGACGTATAAAGGATTTCGATGGCCATCAACAGTAATGATGGCGCTTTCAGTGTTATTTTTTTACGGCATTATCAATTGCATCACCCAACGAGCCTGGTTAGCAGCGGCATTCACCAGCATGGTGATTTTTGATAACGCGCTGGTCATCCATTCCCGCGCAGCGCATCTCGACGGCATACAGCTCTTTTTTATTCTAGGAGCACTTTATTATTTCGCTCGAACAGTGACTGCATTTATTAACCAGAAAAGACCAATCCAATTAAAAGATTACGCCATCATTGGATTAGTAGTAGGTTTAGGCATTACGGTAAAAGTGACTGCGGCCATTTTGGTACTGCTGCTCGCGATGCTGTATCTGGTGGATCAATGGCAAAATATTAAAAGCTGGAACTGGCAGGTATTGCTAAAGCGCTTGGCAACCACAGTGCCCTCCGGTGTTATTCCCGTTGCCATCGCGTTTTTCGGTGTGTTTTATATCCATATCGGCCTGGGTAGTCAGGTCTATCAAGAGCGCACCTACAAAGCATCACCAGAATATCTCAACCAAATTCGCATGGGCGAAACCTGGTCACTCAAAACCTTTTCATTGGGCATGCGCGACAACTGGAAATTCATGTCTGAATACGCCGATGGAGTTCCGCGCCTCGACGAATGTAAACCCGATGAAAATGGCAGCTATGTGATGAACTGGCCGCTCAGCAGCAAAACCATTAGTTATCGCTGGGACAAAAATACTGTCGATGGTAAAACAGTCACCCAATATAAATATTTAATCGGGAATCCGATTGTATGGTTGTCGGTGATTGCGGGAATTGTTTTATCGTCTGGATTAATCATTGGCCGCTTTGTTTACAACAATCCTGTTAAAGATGAGCGACTGTTTTATTGGATTTGCGCGTTTACCGGGCTGTATATCTGCTACATGATCGCGGTGCTGCAAATCGAGCGGGTAATGTATCTCTACCACTATTTGATCGCACTTATGTTTGGCGCGGTCAATCTCGCCCTGGTATTTAATTACATCTACCGTGATGAAGTCATTGCCAACAACAAACATACCATCATCAACGCCAGCTTGTTTGCGCTGCTGGTAATCGGCGTGTTCGCATTTTTCTCGCCTTTCACCTACGGTTTTGGTTTAACTGAAGACCAATTCGAGCTGCGCAACTGGTTCAGCTTCTGGAAATTGCAGGTGGTGAGATAAGATGAACATTCAGAACTTTCTTAATAAAAATAGTATTTTCACCGCGCTCATCGCATTGGTGGTCATTATTATTTTGGTGCGTATTACGCCGGTAACTGTCGACCCGGTTGTTAAGTTGGTTATCAGTAAAAACCGCGTAAGCATCGGCAATATTTATCAGCAGCGCGATATTGAATTTACCCGCGAGGTAATGATTGACCGGTTAAACCTGCTGGATAAAAGCCGCTTCAGCCATCCAAAGCTTGGCAATATTGCGACTTACAGCGATGACTTCTTCGTCGATGTTGATCACAAAATTACCGTCAAAAAGTCAGACAACTATCGCTTTATGGTTGGCAGTGATGACGGTTTTTCGCTGAGCATTGATGGAAAACTGATTTGTGAACACCTTGGTGATCGCCCCTACAGTGTTCAGCCTTGCATGGTATTTTTAAATGAAGGCGAACATCAGGTACACGTCTCCTACTTCCAGGGCTTCGGTAATTCCGGTTTCACTGTGGAGTATGCGCGCGGTGATGAAAAGCAGCGCTGGTTCGGTGAAGATTCTGACAACGTTAAATTCTGACAGACTGTTTTATTGCCATACAAAAAACGCCGGCAATTGCCGGCGTTTTTGTTTCAACCTTGCACCACATTAATTAGTCACGGCAAATCATCTACATTCTCACTCGTTAGTGCAGACCGCACCTGCCCCAGCCCTTTGCGCATTCGTCGCTCGCCCAACCACAGCACTATAGGTGCAGCGATAAGAATTGATGAACTGGTTCCTATCACAATGCCGAACAACATCGGCAAAGAAAAACTGGCCACCGCACTACCGCCTGCAACAGCCATGGGCAAAAGCGCGAGAAAAGTAGTGACCGAGGTAAACACTGTACGAGTGAGCGTTGAAGTAATACTTTCATTGAGCAATTGCACCAGCGGTTTATCGGGAGTGTTGCGCAAATTTTCGCGGATGCGATCAAACACAACCACTTTATCATTCACCGAATAACCAATCAGCGCTAACAATGCAGCCACAGCAGTGAGATTAAATTCAACCCCCGCCAGTACAAAAAAGCCAATCGTTTTCGTCAAGTCCAAAGCAAGCGTAAGTGTTGCAGCTAGCGCAAAATGCGATTCAAAACGCACCCACAAATACCCCAGCATTCCTAGTCCGGCTAAAATAATAGCGAGGATAGTTGCATCACCAAAATCGCCACTCACCCGTGCGCCTACCATTTCAACACGCGGAAACTCTGCCTCGGGAGAAATGGCTAACACCGCAGCTTTTACTTTTTGTACGCTGTCTCCGCTCGCAACATCTTCCGTTGACACCATAGGTAAACGCATTAAATAATGCCCTTCTGCACCAAACTCCTGAATTGCTACCGCTGTATTTTCGCCTTTAAATGCGCCGCGTAAGTCGGTGATAGTGGCGTGAGGCGCACTCACTTCCACAACAGTACCGCCACTAAAATCAATACCGTAATCCAGCCCCGGGTTAAATAATAAAAATAGCGATGCAAACGATAAAATCGCCGAGACCAATAAACCGAAAAAGCGCGCACGCAAAAATGGAATAGTATTTTCGCTGATAGTATCCAGCCATTTTATGCCCGAGATAATCAGCGGCTGCCGACCCAATTTTTCTACACGCCATTCCATTACCAAGCGCGTAAAAGAAATCGCCGTGAACATCGAGATTAATAGGCCCACCGCCATAGTCACTGCAAATCCGCGCACTGGTCCACTGCCAAATAAAAATAACAAACTGATTGCAATAAGGGAGGTGACATTGGAATCGAGAATAGTACTGTAAGCACGATCAAAACCTGCGCGCAGCGCTGCCATTGCTGCTTTTCCGCGCCGGGTTTCCTCGCGGATGCGTTCGTTAATTAAAATATTGGCATCCACCGCCATACCGATACTTAAAATAAAACCGGCAATGCCGGGCAGCGTCAGCGTTGCGCCGAGCAATCCCAATACCCCAAACGTCAGGCCAATATTTAGCGCAAGGCCAACGCAGGCAGTAAATCCCCAACGCCCATAAATACCCACCATAAACGCCAACACTAACAAGGCACCAAGAATGCCAGTGCTAATACCCATGGAGATTGCATCGCTGCCTAAATCGGGGCCGACCGTACGCTCTTCAATAACATTCAAGGGTGCGGGTAACGCGCCTGCACGCAACAACAAAGCTAAATCATTTGCACTCTCACTGGTGAAGCTGCCACTAATTTCTCCACTGCCGCCTTGAATTGCGCTGCGAATAACAGGAGCAGTGATCACTCTATCGTCCAACACTATGGCGAGCGCACGACCAATATTATTTTTGGTCATGTCACCAAAACGACGCGCGCCTTCACCATCTAATCTGAAATTAACAACTGGCTCTCCCGTTTCCTGATTAAATGCCAAACGCGCATCGCTAATATGTTTGCCTTCCAATGCAATCCGCTCCTCCAGCGGATAGTTCTCTGCGGGAGAATCACTTTGCACTGAAATGACCTTGGTATACATGGCTGACTTTTCATTTGCGACCCAGTGAAATGTCATGCGTGCAGTAGTACCCAATAAAGTGCGGATATGCTGCGGATCACTAACGCCCGGCAATTGCACAACTATGCCGTCCGTTCCCTGCCGGGAAATCAGCGGCTCTACCATGCCGGTTTCATCCAGGCGACGGCGCACGACTTCTACGCTTTGTTCGACTGCATCCTGTATTATTTTTTCATGCAAGGCTGGATTTTTATTGCGCACCAGATCACTGGTATCAACCTCCAACAACAAGTGCGAACCACCGCGTAAATCCAACCCCAGGGTTATTTCATTTTGCGTGTACCAAGCTGGTAACTTTTCTAACGCCGAATCCGGTAGCACATTTGGTAAAGCACAAAGTAATCCAAATAAAATAATCAGGCCATAAACAAGCGCCCGCGAAAAAAGTGTTTTCATCGCTAATACTCCACTATGCCCCCGACTTTCAATCAAGAAAGGAAAGCAAAAAAATAATTACGTTGTTTTTAAGCAGGATTAATTAAACGAGCGGTGGCGCGCGCGGGGCATTGAGGGCTTGCAGTTGATGCAAGCAGAGAGCTGGGTAATATTTGTAGAAATTTGTTGCCGACGAGAAAATTACCGGCAAAAAATTACTTAATTCTGTAGAAGGAAAATCGCTGTGTGGATCAAAGTGTTTGAGCGGCGAGTGAGAATCTTGATGGCGAGAGTAAAATCGTTTGACGCTTGGTGAATAATCACCGCTGGCATGCAGTGGAATATCCTGAGCAGCCACAACATTACTGCGCTCAAGATCATAAACACCATGC